>CALXOJ010000019.1 GCA_944390005.1 uncultured Spirochaetota bacterium | reverse complement strand
AATCGGATCTTGAGTCGTTTATGGACGGGAATTTGGTTTCTTCTGCCAAACCTGGTAACTACGGATTGGCAGGTTTCAATACATATTACCTCTACTTTGGTACGGAGGGTGATAACGCCAACAAGGCTGTCACCGTCACCGTCGATTACGTTGCTTTCTATTATTTGGACGAAGAAATTGAAGTGATTGAGGTCAAAGAACCGACCATCATTCCCGCTACGGTCACCGTCGAAGGTAAAACGCTGAAGCTGACTCATTACGACACGTTTGACAGTTGGGAGACACTGGAAGAGAACTGGGACATCGGGAATCCGGGAATCTATCGTCCCGAAATCGGCAATATGGGTGAAACCCTCAGCAAAGTGATGGACTTCGGCGACGGAATCAAAGGTTACGAAAACGACCGCTACAAACAGCCGTATTGGTCGCCCGAAGCGGTGGAGATCAAAGACGGCGAGCTGCTGATTAAAGTTTTCTATGATAAGACAATTCCAAATAAAAATATTTCGACAACAACGACCTCGCCAACGGAGCCGGAGGGAGATAACTTTATTCCCGGGAGCGGAGCCAACGCGGAACCCGGCTACGGATTGGCGGGCGCCATCCACTCCAAACGGCAGTTCCCGAGCGGACTGTTTGTCACCAAAATCAAACACTCGTGGGGCGACCGCATCGGCAAAACCAGCGCTCACTGGGACGCGTGGTGGGCGGAGTCCAATAACCCGTTCTCGAAAGAATATGGAAAGAAAGAACTGTTTAGTTGGGGCACTGATGACTCGACCCGCCGCGGTACTAAAACCTTTGAAGACAAAGTGCCTGCTCTAGAATACCGAGGCGTTAACGGCGAACAGCTGTATGAATACGATATGTACGAGTGGGTCGGAGGAGTAATAGATCAACAGCCTGGCTATGGCCCAAAAACACAATACCAAGTTCTTCACGCTTGGGCGTGGTACGGCGGTTATCCCGGTTGGGACGACCGTATGGAGCAAGGAGTTACTTACGGCGGAGCGAATAACGGAAACTACTACATCACCAACGACCTACGTAGCAATGATGTGCGCGGAGGTGGTTTTAGACCAAAGGGTAGTAGTACAGGAAACGGTACAACTACGTACGATGACGGCGGACAGGCGCAGCGCGGCGACTGGTTCTACCTGGCAATGCTGGTGACGCCGGAAAAAGTGGTGATGTGGAACTTTTCGAAGGATTGGGATTGGGACTTCAGTGCACCGGCCGTTTCCTGTTCCGAGACGACCAATATGGATCCTGCATTCGGCAACTCCGCTGCGCCTGCGGCTTACCGCGATGCCGACGGAAAATCGCCGATTCAGGTCAAATATTCGTCGGAGCTGGGACAGTGGGGCAATCAACACAACCTCATTTATAAGCACAGAAACGAGCTGACGCCGGAAAACCCGGACATCATGCACGCCGAGTTCTTCGCCTTCTACGCGTGGGACACGGAGTCAGGTAAATATCATGTCTATACCGATGACGTTGACGGCTGATGATTTGCCAAAAAGGAGCGGAAGTTTTTTCCGCTCCTTTTTTTGTTTTTGACTTTAAAAGTGAAGCGCTGCCGAAGGCGCGAGCGGCACGGCGGGAGCCGCAAGGCTGCCTGCCGAAGGCAGACCGCGCCCGCCGCCGACGCGGCGCCCCGCAGGGGCGCGCGCACGCGCCCAAAACAAGAGCTTTAAAACGCATCTGGTACAATCGGCTGAAATGTGATAGAATGGGCGCATGAGAATCGAGGTTTTTTATAAAAATCCGGCCGATGACGGACGGGCGTTGAAGATTTGCCGCGAATTGCGCAAATGGGTTTCGAACGAAATCGAGGCGGTCGCTGTCAGCGATGTTTATTTGACCGATTTTGGCGGGCTGTCGCCGCAGCAGGCGGCTGAAGCGTTTGCGGATCGGGTGGCGCAGCGGATTGCCGTTGATGTTTCACCGGATGAGGAGAATTTTTTTCCGGGGTGGAGCGCGGCGGTTGAGGTGACGTATAAAGCCGGCGTTTCCAATCCTGTGGCGGTGACGGCGCGCAAGGCGATTGAGACGGTTACAGACTCCCGTTTGCCGCTTGAAACGGCGGTGCAGACGGCGGCGTGCTACCGCATTCGGTCAAGGCAGCCGCTTTCGGAGGCGCAGCTGTACCGGCTGACCCGTTTTCTCCATAACGATTTAATTGAACGGGCGACGGTTCTGACGGCGGACGAGTTTGCCGCCGGAGCGCGTTTTCCGCAGCTCTATCCGTACAAAGTGGCGGTCAGTCCTGCCGAAGCGGCGGTGATTGAAATCGATTCGCTTTCGGACGACGGTTTGCAAAAGCTTTCTGCCGAACGGCTTTTGGCGCTTTCGCTTGATGAAATGAAGGCGGTGCGCGGGTATTACCGCCGCGGCGATATTCGGAAACGGCGGAAGGAAAGCGGTTTGCCGCCGCAGCCGACCGACGTCGAACTCGAAATGATTGCCCAAACGTGGAGCGAACACTGCAAGCACAAGATTCTCAACGCGGACGTTTTTTACACGGAAAACGGAAAAACCGAAGAAATTCACTCGCTTTTTAAGGAATACATCAAAAAAACCACCGATTTGCTGGCGCCTCGGAAGCCGTTTCTGCGTTCGGTCTTTTCCGACGATTCGGGAATCATCGAATTCGATGAAAATCATCTGGTCTGTTTTAAGGTCGAAACGCACAACTCTCCGTCGGCTCTTGATCCCTACGGCGGCGCCATCACCGGCATCGTCGGCGTCAACCGCGACATCATGGGATCGGGAAAGTCGGCGCGGCCGATTTTCAACACCAACGTCCTCTGTTTCGGCGATCCGAATACGAAGGATGAAGAGGTTCCCGAAGGACTGCTCCATCCTCGGCGGGTGATGAGCGGCGTTCACCGCGGAATCATCGACGGCGGGAACCAGTCCGGAATTCCCGTTGTCGGCGGAGCGTTCATTTTTGATGACAGCTACATCGGGAAACCGTTGGTTTTTTGCGGAACCGGCGGCATTCTGCCGGCGCAAATCAATGGCGAAGGGGCGTGGATTAAACACATTGAACCGGGAGCGTTTGCCGTAATGATCGGCGGACGCATCGGTAAGGACGGCATTCACGGCGCGACGTTTTCTTCGCTGGCGCTCGACGAAGCCTCGCCGACCTCGGCCGTCCAAATCGGCGATCCGATTACTCAGAAAAAATTCAACGACTTTTTAATGGAAGCCCGCGATCGGTCGCTTTTCTGCGGAATCACCGACAACGGCGCCGGCGGACTTTCCTCTTCATTGGGAGAGATGGCTGAACACGCCGGCGGTATCCGCGTCGATCTCGACAAATGTCCGCTCAAATACGCCGGTTTGGCTCCGTGGGAAATTTGGGTCAGCGAATCGCAAGAGAGGATGAGTTTGGCGGTTCCTGCCGAAACGCTGGATGAATTTTTGTCGTTGGCGGCGCGGCGCGATGTGGAGGCGACGGTTATCGGTCAGTTTACCGATTCCGGATTCATTGAGCTTTTTTACAATCAGAAACCGGTCTGTGAATTGGAGTTGGCGTTTATTCACGACGGATTGCCGAAGATGAATTTGCTTGCTGAATGGAAGGCGCCGCAGAGAGAAAAGGAAATTTTCCCCGAAAAAGCGTCTTACAATGACGATTTGAAAGCGCTGCTGTCAGATCCTGTTATCGGCGGGAAAGAGCCGCTGGTTCGCCAGTACGATCATGAAGTTCAGGCGCAGTCGGTGGTCAAGCCGTTTATCGGGGAGAAAAGCGACGGACCTTCCGACGGTGCGGTTTTGCGCCCTGTTTACGATTCTGACCGCGGCCTGACGGTGACTCACGGAATTTGTCAGCGTTACTCCGATTTAGATTCGTATCAGATGGCAGCATGCGCGGTTGATGAAGCGTTTCGGGCTCATATTGCGCTCGGCGGCAATCCCGAAAAAGCGTCGGCTTTGGACAACTTCTGTTGGCCGGATCCGGTGGAGTCGGAGTCGACGCCCGACGGTCGTTTTAAAGCGGCGCAGCTTGTGCGCTGCTGCAAAGGGCTGCAGGACACTTGTCTGGCTTACGGGCTGCCGCTGATTTCCGGTAAAGATTCGATGAAAAACGACGCCAACCTCGGCGGAAAAAAAGTTTCGGTGCGGCCGACGCTTTTGGTCTCTTTAATGGGAATTACGGACGATGTGCGCCGTTCTCAAACATCGGATTTCAAAACACCGGGCGATAAAATTTATCTTTTGGGCGCCACCCGCGGGGAAATGGGCGGCACCTCTTTCGAAAAAATCAACGGCGCGGCGTATGCGGACGTTCCTTCCGTCGACACTCAAACCGCACTGCCGCTTTACAAGCGTACGGCAGAGGCCATCCGTCGAGGGCTGCTGCGTTCCTGCCATGACCTTTCCGACGGCGGATTGGCGGTAGCGGCGGCGGAGTCGGCGTTTGCCGGACGCTTCGGCTGTACGCTGAATCTCGACGCGGTCAAAGAGGCGGCCGGCTTTGAAACGGCGCGGACGCTTTTTTGCGAAACACCGTCGCGGTTTTTGGTCACCGTTGCGCCGGAAAAAGCGGAAGAATTTCAAAAAACGATGGCCGGTTCGGCGTTTGCCGAAATCGGAACGGTTGAAGATTCTGACGATTTTCGCATTACACGCAGCGGAAAAACGGTCGTAAATCTGAAACTTTCGGAAATCGAAACTGCCTGGAAAAGCGCGTTTTCGCAAATATAGCCGTTTACGGGAGAAATCGGCATGAGATTCGGATTGGCGCTGCTCGGACTTGTCATCGGCGGACCGATCGGCGCAATTATCGGTTATTTTCTCGGTGTTTTTATTGAAAAGTCGCAGATCGATATCAGGAAGAAGGCGGAACAGTCGACCCGCGACGCATTTTTTCTCTCGCTTTCCGGTTTGGCGGCGGAAGTCATCAAAATCGACGGCGTCGTTTCGAAAGCCGAAGTTCTGTTTGCCAAGGAATTTTTCATCCGCGAATTCGGACCGGCCACGGCCGATCGTATGATGAAGCGGCTGAAGATTTTTGTGTCGGAGAAAGTCCCCGTTGAGCAGATCTGCCGGCAGATTTCCGAGATTTTTGATCCGTCCGCCCGACTGTTGATTATTCACTTTTTGCACGGATTGGCGGCAGCCGACGGCGCAGAAACTTTGGAGGAAGAAAATCTCATTAAACGGATTGCCGTCCTTCTTGGCGTTTCGGCAGCGGAAAACCGTTCTGCCGGCGGAATGTACCGCAACGACTTGAAAGCGTGCTACGACATTCTGGAAGTGAGTGAATCCGCATCCGATGAAGAGGTGAAAAAAGCCTACAAAAAAGCGGCCGTTAAATATCACCCCGACCGAGTGGCTTCGCTTGGTCCCGAGGTGCAGAAAGAGGCAAATGAACGGTTTGCGAAAATCAATGCCGCTTATGATCAAATCAAAACGGCGCGGGGGATGAAATAAGCAGCGGATAAATGGAAACGGACGGCTTGACTAAATCCGCCAAAAATGTCTTAATGTGAAAAAGTACCCATAGCTCAGCCGGATAGAGCATTAGATTCCGGATCTAAAGGTCGGAGGTTCGAATCCTCTTGGGTACAAAAACCCGGTGCATTGATTGTACCGGGTTTTTTATAAAACAACGCGGTTGCGGCCTTCGTTTTTTCCGCGGTAAAGACGGCTGTCGGCATCGTCAATCATCTGCGAAAGCAAACCGTAGTTTTTTGCGGAATCGGAAATTCCGAAAGTCATGGTGACTTGAAGCAGTTTGTCTTTGTACGCGAGAACCGATTTTTCAATATTTTCCCGAATTTGATTTAAAATGAGTTCAGCGTTTTGCGGCGGCATCGGAAAATAAAACAGAAATTCTTCTCCGCCCCAGCGGCAAACCGCAATTTTTGTTTCTTCGGAATAAGGAGAAAGCAGAGAAGCGGTTGTTTTCAGAATCAAGTCGCCGGCTTCATGACCGAAACGGTCGTTGAATTGTTTGAAAAAATCAAGATCCGACATGGCGACGCAAAATTCTTTGTCCGACGACGCAAACGCTTTTTCCAGAAAATCTTTCATAAAACGGCGGTTGTAAAGTCCGGTCAGTTCGTCGCGGAACGACATTTCCGATAAAACCGAATTTTCTTCTTCAATAATGGAAAACTGCGACTGCATGTGCAGCATAAAGTACAAAGACAAAAATCCGATCATAAAACCGACACAGACGGTATTGTATACCGAAAACGTCAAAAGAACGGATAAAGAAATATCCGTTGTCGGCATAAGAGATGATAAAATTTGAAAAAACAGGTATCCGAAAATATTAGCGAAAAACGAACAACCCAAAAAAATGATCCGAAACCAGCGGCTGTGTTCGGTAAACAAAATATAAATCGAAACGGGAATCAAAACAAAAAAGTAAAGCGGAAACCCCAGCGATGTGTTCACTGAAAATTCCAACCAAACAACGTTGATGATGATTTCGATAAAAGTCAGAACATAGAAAACAACGAAATTCGAAATGTGAATAAAAACACCGGCGAACAGAAAAACAATGGCGGCAATTCCCGAATAAACCGACACTTGCCAAATTCCGAAAAAGATGCCGAAAATAAAAAAGCCGATATGAGTGAATCCGCCGAAAAAAATCAGGATTTTGATTTGCGAATCGATGTTTTCTTTTAAATGAGAAAGAAACAAAGGATTAATCATTTCTACTACTATATGTTATACCCGTTTTTAGTAAGAAAAACAACCTTTATCTCCTATTTTTTGCGGGCAATAATGCAAAACCAGTCGTTTTTTTGTTCAACACGAACGTCGAAAAAACCGACCGCTTCCGTAAAATCAACCAAAGCATCTGCGGTGTAAATTTTCATTCCCCGAATGCGTTCACACAAAATCGGGTTCGGCGCGCTCAATTCGCAGGCAATCAGGAGTGTTCCGTTCGGCTTCAGAACGCGGTAAAGACCGTTTAATGACCGTTTCAAGTCGGGCCAAAAATAGACGGTTTCGAATGCGGTTGCAATATCAAATGAACGGTCTTTATACGGCAGTGCGCCGACATCGCCGAGTCTTACGGTGCAGCGGTCGCCGGCAAAGCGGGTGCGTCGGATTGTTGCGGCGATGCAGTCTTCGGAATAATCGATAGCATCCACAGATTCGCATTCAGTCTCTTTCAAAAGCAGCGCCGCTAACGCACCGCCTCCGCAGCCGATGTCCAGGATCCGCGATTCCGCCCGAATATCGAGAAATGAGAGCCCCCAACGGTACAGCGGCTCATGACGGCGGTTCATGCGGAGCATCATCAGTTTTCCAAGGAATCCGTGCGGTTTGCGGGCATTTTGAAAAAAACGGTCTTTTAAATTCATCCGCTTTCACCGCCGAGATTTAAAGAAAAAAGTCTGCACAGACACGGTTTTCCGTTACGGAACGGATGAAGTCAGCCGCTTTCAGATGGTCGGGATGCGTTTGATAAATTGCGAGAGCGTTTTCGTCGGTCAAAATGCTTTCCAGTAAAATGTCGCCGGTTGATGAAGCGGGGAGAGGCGAGCGGACTTTCAGAGACAGCAAACCGGGAATACGGCCGTTGAGCGCTTCTAATTCGGTTTTGATTTTTCCGAATGCGGATTTTTTTTCGTCTTCCGTTAAACTGCTTTTAAACGACCACATGACGATGTGTTTGAATCCGGTTTCTGCATTGGTTGTCTTTTCGATTCGCCGTAAATGGCGGCCGCCGGCAAATTCGGCGCCGATAAAGGCGTCAATCATCATTTCAGGTGAATCGACATAGTCGATCCGTCCGCCGAAAACGAGAAAATCGGCGTTGTTGTGTTCTTTTGCCATGCGGGCGGCAAAAGCGTTTTGCGGCAGTGCGGCGCGGATTCCGTCAATTTTGTTGGCGGCAATGCTCATACCGATACCGGTTCCGCACAAAAGAATACCGAAGTCGTAACCGCCGTTTAAATACTCTGCGCACGCTTTTTCCGCCATATCGGGGTAATCGACCGCTGTTTCGTCATCGGTTCCGAGATTGACGACCGAAATTCCTTTTGATGTTAAATACGCGCAGAGCCTTTTTTTGAGACCGACAGCTCCGTGATCGTTTGCCATGACAACTTTCATGCTTTTATTTTATCCGAAACAGCGGCCGCACGCAATAAACGCAGGAAAAATTTTTTCCGCAAAACGCCGTTTCGATTCGCTATTGAAAAAAATTTCCTCCCGTGATATTCTGAATTCGGAGGAAAAATGAACGAAGAACGGAAAGACGGTGACAAAACGCCTCAACAGGACGGTTTGTCCGAAAAATTTTTAAAAACGAGAACGATTCTGTTTTCGGGCGAGGTTGACAAAGAGTCGGCGGAAAAAGCAATCCGTCAGTTATTGCTTTTAGCCGGTGAATCTGATGAGCCGATTCGGTTTTTCATTGACTCTCCCGGGGGTGACGTCGATGCCGGTTTTGCCGTTTACGATATGATTCGGTTTATTAAACCGAAAGTTTACACAATTGCGATGGGATTGGCAGCCAGCGCCGGAGCGCTGATTTTACTGGCAGCGGAAAAAGAAAACCGTTTCGGACTGCCGAATTCGCATTACCTGATTCATCAGCCGCTGAGCTACGGAATGCGCGGCGTGGCTACTGAAATCGAAATTCACGCTAAAGAAATCGAAAAAACCAAACAGAAAATCAATGAAATCATTGCCGAAAAAACCGGAAAACCGCTGAAAGTTGTCGAAAAAGACACCGATCGCGATTATTGGCTGAATGCTGACGAAGCATTCGCCTACGGATTAATCGGAAAAATCATCGAACGGGAAAGCGATTTGCCGTAAGGAGCCGTCATGGATTTGAAACCGTATTTGAATCGAACCTTTTCGGGATTTAAAGCCGAAGATTTTCCTGCAGGAACGAAAATTTACATGGGAAAGGTGCGGGATATTATTACTCTCGACGGCAAGCTGTTGATAACAACCAGTGATCGCGTTTCGGCTTTTGACCGCGTACTGTCGACGATTCCGTGCAAAGGAGAGCTGCTTAACCGCATGGCGCTTTTTTGGTTTGACGAAACGGCCGATATTATTCCCAATCACATCATTAGACGGGTAACGGCGCGTACGGTTTTGGTGAAACAGTGCAAAGTGCTCCCTGTTGAAGTCATTGTGCGCGGTTACCTGACCGGTTCGGCGTGGCGTGATTACGAAAAGGGACGTCCTGTTTCCGGAATTCGACTGCCGGAAGGACTCAAACGCGATCAAAAGTTTGAAAAACCGTTGCTGACGCCGTCAACCAAAGCGGAAATCGGTCTTCATGATGAACCGATTTCCCGTGAAGAGATTTTAAACCGAAAACTGGTGCCGGCTGATGTTTGGGAGAAGGTAGAAGCGGCGGCTTTTGCGCTGTTTGCCCGCGGAACGCAAACGGCAGCACGCAACGGTTTGATTTTAGTTGATACCAAATATGAATTCGGGATTGACGCTGACGGAAACGTTGTGCTGGTCGACGAAGTTCACACTCCCGATTCGTCGCGTTATTGGTACGCCGACACTTATGAGATGTATTTTGAACAAGGAAAAGATCAGCGCAAAGTCGACAAGGAATTTTTACGGCAGTGGCTGATGGAACGCGGTTTTTCCGGAAACGGTGAAGCGCCCTCCATTCCCGATGACGTTCGCCTTGAATTGGCTCAAAAATATATCAACGCGTTCGAAACTGTCACAGGCATTCCGTTTGTCCCTGAAAGCCTGCCGCCGGAAGAGGAACTCAAAGCGGTTCTCGCGGAACTGTCATAATGAATTGCCTGACTCGGTTTTCGTGTCAGGTAATTTTCCGTCTTTTCAGTGGGAGTCATTATTGACTTGATTCGAAAAAACACATTCGAACGGCTTTATCTGAAAATATTGGATCGATGGCAGCCGAAAGCGGAACAGTGGCGTTGTTCCGCTGAGAGTTGGCTGAATCGGCTGATTTCAAAAATTTCGCCCGATAGCGGGTGATAAATTGAAATTTCATAAAAATACAATCAGTGTTCTTGACAAATTCTTCTTTATAAGATAAAATGAGCAGACATTTAAACGGAAGAACAAAATGATCTGTTCTTGCACAGCACAGCACAGCACAGCACAGCACAGCACAGCACAGCACAGCACAGCACAGCACAGCACAGCACAGCACAGC
>CALXOJ010000018.1 GCA_944390005.1 uncultured Spirochaetota bacterium | reverse complement strand
GAAGAACCGATTGTCGAAGAACCGATTGTCGAAGAACCGATTGTCGAAGAACCGATTGTCGAAGAACCGATTGTCGAAGAACCGACAGTTGAAGAACCGACAGTTGAAGAACCGATTGTCGAAGAACCGATTGTCGAAGAACCGATTGTCGAAGAACCGACAGTTGAAGATTCGACAGTTGAAGATTCGACAGTTGAAGAGCCGATTGTCGAAGAACCGATTATCGAAGAACCGACAGTCGAAGATTCGACAGTCGAAGAACCGATTGTCGAAGATTCGATTGTCGAAGATTCGATTGTCGAAGATTCGATTGTCGAAGAACCGATTGTCGAAGAACCGATTGTCGAAGAACCGATTGTTGAAGATTCGATTACTGAAGATTCGATTGCCGAAGAACCGAAAGAAAATTTTTCTTTTGCTGCGTTTGATATTTCCGATGAAGATTTTGATTTGACATTAGGAGATGAAAATTCCGACACCGCAAATAATGAAAAAGAGGTAAAAACCGTCTCTGAAGATACAGACATAAATGACCTCTCCTTTTTTGACGACTTGGATTTCGGATTTGAAAACGAAGAGTCCGCAAAAAAAAAAGTAAATTTTGACCATGACAGCGAAAACGATTCCGACGAAGATTTAAAAAAGGAAGTCAAAGAGTTAATTCAACACATCGAAAAGGTTTTAGGCGAAATTCCTCAGGAAAAAATTGAAGAGTTTACGCACTCCCCGGAATACACCGCATACCGAAAGCTCTTTACCGATTTAGGATTGGAATAAATGCAGGAATCGAATCTTCCCGTCAGCATGAAAGAATTTTCATGCGATAAAATTTTCCATATTTTCAGAATGATTAACCGCATTCGAAAATCAAAAAAATCCGTCTTACTGCACCTCGTTCAAAACGGCTTCCTTCCGGTTTATATTGAAGGATACAGCTTTTCCGTATTCTCGCGCTTGAAAATTCCGGCTGAATGGAAACCGTTTGTGACTTCAAAGAAAATAGAACGATATTTTCATGGTGAAGATCATTCCGAGCAGGAATTTTTATGTGAAGAACTGATTCTTGAAGGTGAGAGATTTCTCTATTTAACGTCGGACTATACGCCGGAATCAAACCCTTTACCGCTCTCTCTTTTGAAAGCAGATTTTTTCAAATCGGGAAATTTGTTGGCTGTAAAAAAGTGCGAGTATTTTTTTAAACACTGCCGAAACAGCCTGATTATCCATTTTATCAGAACCGACTACACAGCACTCTCCTTTTCCGACGCTCTGCAAGCCGAAGCGGCAATTTACAATCGCATCATGACGCTTTTTTCCTCGCGGTCGCTCGTCATCCGAGTTGACTTCGGAAAACTGCTCATTCTTTCTGATTACGCCTTTTATCCTGATCCGGCAGCTATTCGATTCCACGTTTTTGAAATTCTCAGAGACCTCCTTCCTCATGAAGTAAAAATCGACGTACGGACGGTATTAAGCGATCCTTCTTTAATTGCAGAGAAAGACCTTGTCGACGAATTTTTCACCTGAAAACCTTAGCATCGAAACGAATTTATCCGGAGTCAAAACCGTCCGCGATGGAGCACGGTCACTGCTCTCCCGAAGCCATCCTTGGGTAGAGGCTGAGAAACTGCTGTCGGCAGCCGGACTAACCGACGATGTTCCATTGATGATTATCGGTGATTTTCTCGGATATGGAACCGCCGCCGCATTTAAAAGCGGACGGCAAACGGTTTTAACCATTTATCCCGAAAAACGATTTTTAACCGAATCGGTTTGGAACGGTCCCGGAGAGACGACTTTCTTCGAGGCTGCTGATTTTGAGGAAAAAATCAACCGCTTTCTGTCGCTTAAAAACATTGCGGTCTGGGAAATGCCGGCGGCAGCGCCCTATTATGAAAACGAACGAAACCGTCTTCACCTGCTGATAAAAAAATCAATGCAAGAGCAGCTGGCAAACGATACTGTCGAAATCGCTTTTTCCCGCTCCTGGCTCTCCAACGCACTGCGCTTCTTTCAAGAAAGCCGCCGCTCAATTGGAATGTTACAGGCAGATTTGAATACTCCGATTCTTATTGCCGCACCGGGACCTTCGCTGGAAGCCGTTATTCCGTCGATCATCCGTTACCGGGAACGATTTTTATTGACTGCTGTCACATCGGCTGCCGCTGTTTTGCAGGCGCACGGAATCCGCGCAGACTTTTACTTCGCCGTCGATCCCGGATTTTACGCCCGCAAACTTTGTCTCTTTTTAAATCCTCCCGTTTGCGGCTGGATATTACCGCCAACCGCAAACGTTCCCGCATCAAACGCTGCCGCTGTTCCATTTCGGCAAAATCTGCCGCCGGAGACCGCCGGCGGATCTTTTTGGAACACAGAAAATTTTCCGCTATTGCCTGAAATGCCGACTGTCACGGCCTCTGCTTTTCTTTTTTTTCAGTCTTTTAAACAAAAAGCCTTTGCCGGACTTGATTTGACCGCGCCTGCCGGAAAACCGTACGCCCGCGGACATCTTGCCATTCAAGAAGCACATCTCACCGCCTGCCGTCTCTCTCCGGCGGAAAACCGTTTTCTGACCGGGGAACACACCCGTCCTCTTTCCGTTTTCAAAGATCTTTTCACAGAAACAACCAAACGAATAGGCGTGAAACCGATTCGTTTGTGCGCGCCTGTCAAAGATAACGCCGTTTTTTGCGAGGAAGACACATCATGGTTTGAATCTCTGCCGACGAACCCGATGAAAGCGACCGCATTCGCTGCTGTGCCGCAGCTTCAAAAGGCAATTTCAGAGGCTGCACAAAACTTTTTAACCGAATCCATCGAACAGGTATCTCGAATTCAAACGGCTGCCGAAGTCGACGCATTACCGGCCGCCGTCCGAGCAGCGGCGTTCCGAGAAGCTATCCGTGCCCGAAACAATATTTCTTCTGCAAAAGAATTTCAAAAAACAGCGCTGCGGCGCCTGAAAAGGTGGCAGAATCGTGTTCGTTGAAAAAAGAGAATCGCGCAGCGGTCTTCCCGTTCCGGTGATTATCGGCGACGCCGGTGAAATCTTTCTTTCTTCCTCATACGATCCTCAAAAAGAGGCAGAAAAACTCATCCCCTTTTTAAAAAATGACGATTTAGTCTTTTTTATCGGCGGTCCGCCCGATTATCTCCCGACTCTTGCCGCAACTGAAAAACGTCGTGTTTTTGTGCTGGCATTTTCCGAAGAGATGCCGCTTTACGAAAACCGTTCGGTATCAGGTCAAAAAAACACACCGACCATTCTCGAAATCACCGACGGATGGGAAGATGAAGTGAGCCGCCGTCTTTTTCCGTTTTGCAGTCGATCTTACCGCATCATACCAAACCGCGGTTGGGAAGCGGCGGCACCGGAACGAATGCGCGATATAAAAAGCCGACTGAATGGTGTTTTGGAGAGAATGATCTCCGATGCAGCCATTTTTAAGCGTTTCGGCCGACTTTGGCACAAACACTTTATGAAAAACAAGCTCCTACCGAACCGCTTTCTGCCGGAATTCACACCGATCGAGACCGTCTACATCGTCGGCGCTGCTCCCTCGTCGGAAGAAGCCCTCTTTCTTCTGAAAAACCGTCCGCCCGAATCGGTGATTGTCGCCGTCGACACAGCTTACTCATTCCTCATTGAAAACGAAATTGAACCGGAATACGTCGTCACCATCGACGCCCAGCTATGGAGCCTCTATCATTTCATTGGAAAAATTTCACAAAAGACAGCGTTAGTTTCAGATTTAACCTCCCTTCCTCAAATTGCGCAGCGGTTTCAACGTGTCGTTTGGTGTGCAGGCACTCACCCGCTTTGCCAAACAGCTGCCCTTTTTCTCAATCTGCCGCCTTTAAACACCGCAGGCGGCAACGTCGCGACGGCGGCGCTTTCGTTTGCCCGACTTTTTCATCCGAAAACAATTAATGCCGTTGGAGTTGATTTTTCGTATCCGCGCGGAAAATGCTACTGCCGGGGAAGCTGGCTGCCACAGCGATGGCTGAACCGCTGTGACCGCCTGAATACAATCGATAGTGAAAACGAAAAGCTCCTGCAAAGCCGTCCGTATCGATTTGATGCTGACAACTCCGTTTATCAGCCGCTTCTTTTCGAACGCTACAGAAATGCGTGGAAAACAGAAGCCGACTCTCCCCGGCCCTCTTTTTCGCCGATAACGGAGGACTTCGTTCTCTTTTCCCGCCGCCTGGAGAATCTCCCGGATGAATGTACAGCACCGCTGCGCTGTGCGGAATTTTATAAAGACAATTCTTGACAAAATATCGATTCAATCTTACACTTTCAAGAAGGAGTTTCTATGATTAAAAAAACGTTCGCATTGACACTCTCATTATCCGTTTCAGCACAGCTCGCCGCCCAAACCGAAACCGATTATCTTTCCGGCATGACTCCTGAATGCCGACAAAACAATCCGAATATTATCTTTATTCTTCTTGATGATGCAGGATACGGAGATTTGATCGGAAAAAGCGAATTAAAGATGCCAAACATTCAGCAAATGGCAGAAAACGGATTGGTTTTTACCGATCACTACTCGGGAGCACCCGTTTCGGCTCCTTCCCGCTGCGCACTGATGACGGGAAAACATACGGGACACGCCGTCATCCGCGGAAATAAGGGGTATTATCCGGAAGGTCAGGAAGCTCTTCCTCTGACAGAAAAAACAATCGCCTCCATCATCAAAGAGAACACAAATTACCGAACCGCCCTTTTCGGCAAATGGGGCCTCGGCGGACCGAATTCACCGGGCTGGGAAGACGGCGACGGCGATCCGCTTCACCACGGATTCGATCGTTTTTACGGCTATTTGTGCCAGCTGCAAGCCCACTCCTACTACCCGTCCCATTTATGGGAAGGAAAGGACGGCAAATGGAGAAAAGACGAACTGGATCACGTCTACTCTCATACTCTTATCACAGAAAACGCCCTCAATTTTATTGAAGAATCACAAAATCAAAAAACGCCTTATTTTCTCTACGTAGCGTACACGATTCCCCACTCATTGCTTCAAATTCCAAAAAAGTACGTTGAAGAGTTTTACGGAGATAAGGCGTGGCCGGCACTGAAGAAAAATTTCGCCGCGATGATGTCTCTCGCAGACCGCGATATCGGACGGATTTTACAAACCGTAGATCATGAAAATACCATCATTTTTTTCAGCAGCGACAACGGCCCTCACAGAGAAGGCGGAGGCAATCCGAAGTGGTTCCAAAGCAGCGGCGGCTTCCGTGGAATTAAACGCGACGTTTACGAAGGCGGAATCCGGCTGCCGTTGATTGTATGGGGGAAAAACATTCAAAAAGGGACGAGCGAACACGTTTGCGCCTTTTGGGATTTTCTGCCGACTGTTGTCGATATTCTCGGCATTCAAACGCAATATCCAACCGACGGAATTTCTTACGCGCCGACACTTTTCGGAAAAGGAAAGCAGAAAGAACATCCGTATCTCTATTGGGAATTTCATGAACAAGGCGGAAAGCAGGCTGTCAGAAAAGAGAATTGGAAACTGGTGCGGCTGAAAGCGTTTTCAAATCGATCGGTTTTTGAACTCTATGATTTAAGCACCGACCCCAAGGAACGGAAAAACTTAATTCGGCGGTACCCCGAAAAAGCCGAAGAGCTGAAAGAGATTATGAGAAAAACTCACATTGAATCGGAAATCTTCCCCGGGATACAGCCGATTCCGACAGCCGAATCACGGTAAAGGATCAAAAATCTGCCCCAATAAAATCGGTTCCGAAGAGAGCGTAACTCCAGACTCGTCGGTTTCTACGACAGCAGTTGAGGGCTGCAGGGTAATTTGAAGACTTTCACCGAACCAAAGCGGCCGGTTCATTCGAACCCATTTCGATAAACCGCCGCTTCCATTGACCCGAAACAAAAGGTATTGGACGCGTCCGTTGATTGTATTGTACACATCGATCCAATCTTCTGAGGAATTGGCTTTTACGTCTTTCTCGATGGAATGAGATCCGATTCGAAACTGATCAAGCAAAAACTCCGTGTTGTTTCGAACCGCAACAGAAATGCTTTTGCCTCCCAGCAAATCGCTCAGATAGGCGGCGCTCACAGTGGCGCGTGAATACACCTCCGTATCATCGGTCAAATCGAGCCAATCACCGTTACCGAAAAAAACTCCCGATTCGGTCTGAATTTCCACACGTTCGGGATAAGCAAAATAATCGTCGATTTTTTTGTGATAAAAGACAATCACCCACTCAAGCAAATCTCCGTCGCGGATGGAGTCGGGAACCCAAAACTCGCGCCGCTGCCCCGGCTGAAACGTCATCTCAAGATCGTCAAGCGAATCAACATTTCCATTTCCCTGATATAGAAAAAACGAGTATCCGTTGCACGTCAATTCACTGATGTAACCCCGGGAAGTCAAATTGGCAATGACAATCGTTCGCTCCAACCCATCGCAGGAGAAAATAAAAAACACACTCAAAAAAAGAAAAACCCGTTTCATTGCCGCTCCGCAACAGCCTCAACTTCAGAAATTTCAACTTCGCCGGCCGGCAGCAGCCGAATACGGACAATTTGCCCCCGCTTCAACACGGGAACAGAAACGTCTCGGTCGCCTGCACTGCCGGACAAAAACCGAAATGTCAAATTTCCTCCCCATCCCGAATCAAAGGCAAAAACCGCAGTCTCTCCGTCGGCAACGGTTTCTTCATTGATGGACCCGATTCCGCGAACAAAGAAATCCGATTTGGAACAAAGCGTCCTTCCGCCGCGCAGCACTTCGCACGCCGCTTCTCCCGCATTTTCCACCTCAACATAAGCTTTTTGATACGAAACGGAGCGCGGCCACTGATTCACATTCGCCGTATATTCTTTCTTCTGCTCGGAAAGGCGCACAGTCAGGTAAATATCAGTCACAAAAAACTCTTCATAATAAACAATCATCGAATCGAGTGTCGGATGAAACAGCGAGGCAACAGGAAGTAAAAAATAGGGATAAAACGTCAGCCGGTCGACGGTCTGTGCCGGCAGATAACGGAAAAGCCGGATGCTGCTTTCCAAGGCATCGACCGACCGGACCAGTACCAGCGGTTCCAAAGTCGTATCGGGCGCATCCCGTAGGAAAACATCATAAGGAGTCAGATTCTGCACCCGAATTTGAACCGGGTCGGGTTTTTCCCGTGTCGGATCGCAGGAAAACAGCGTGACAGCCGCCAAAGCGGCCGCCACGACTCGAAAACAATTCATGAATTATTCTGCAAAAATATCGCCGAGATCGATAGCATATTCGGCTTGCCATTCGTATACAATACCGCCATCCGGACCGGTCGAAATATTCAAAGGATAAATATATCCTGCTTTCATTGTTATTTTATCAACAGGTTTATACAAAGGTCCCGAAACAATCTGAAGTGCGGCAAATTCCTGTTCGGGAGCCGTCACAGAGGAGCCTGATTTGGCCAGATTTAACTGAAAAGAATAATTGTCACCGGAATTGATAAATTTGGTTCCGTTCGCTGTCGCCAAAACCGACATTCCGTTGCGTATCTCAACACCGTTATTAAATCCATTATTTACCTGAAGGTAAGCATAATCGAACGAATAATTGGTCGGATCGATTTGAACAAAATCTTTCATTAAATCGATAATCACTTCCGAGTCACCGATTTTAAAAGTATAATAAACAGGAATCTCATTGGAGGCGACTGTTTTTGTCGGATAGTAGGTCACTGTCTCTTTCAGCTTCGGACTGTAACGACGAAAAACAACATACAGCTCATAATCCGTATCCGGCTCCAGCTGAATTTCCGTATTTTTGTGCTGAGCCGGTGCGTATCCGATCGAAACACCGTTAATTCCGTTCAAACGCAAATCGGCATCCATTTCGGACATATTATTAATAATCAACTTACCCTTTCCGCCCAGATTCTTTGAAATCGTATATTTATAAGTCGAAACCGTATCTTTGTTGTATGTCACGTAAATTTGTGCAAAAACAGGTGCTTCATTTAAATTAAAGAAATATGTTTTATAATCTTCATTCTTAACCAAAACCAGAACAAAATCGTGTGTGTGATTAAAAGCACCCGGATTCGGATTTTCTTTCACATTTAACGAAAAATAATGGTTTGATTCCGTCGCCCGGATACCGCCGATTAAATTTTCTCTTGCAACGGAACCGTGAAACGCAACCAGATTTTCCTGAGTCTCGTTTGCAACCAGCAGACCGCGGTCATTTCCGGTCGCCGAATTAAAATTCGGAGCCACAACACCGACTGCATAATAAAACTCACCACACCCCATGACCGCCAACGAAACGGCCAATACCAACAGCAGTTTTTTCATAATATTTTACCTCCTCATTATGAAAAACGAAATAAAATTATGTCTGACGTTCCAGAAAGACGGCAATTTCCGAAGCCAACCGCGAGAGAACCGTTTCCACCTCGGAATCCGAAAGCGCCTCGTCGATGCTGTAATGCGGACGGAAACCGGGTGTTTTCAGATGGGAGAGCGAAGACGGCAGGTTGATGTATTCTTTTCCCGCCGAACCGTAAACCGTTTTGGTTTCGCGCGCTGTGTACACGGTCCGGCCGCTCCACAGGTCGATCACCTCCGCCGTTCCCCGCAGTTCAAACTCGAAAACATATTCGCGCTCGGTCACCTGCACCGACGTCGAATCGGTGTAAGTGCGGTAATACCAATTTCCGGAGGAAGGCGTATTCAAATGAACGCCTTCCCTGCGCAGCGCCGATTCAAACGCGGCGCGGTTGCCGGTCAGCGAACTCAAACGGTTGTACGCCGACTCGGAAACAGTTGCGGAGGAAGCCCTCGACACAACACCGTTGCGGTCAACCTCCACGGCAACGCGGTAGGACGGCACCCGATAACTGCGAAAACGGTCCTGCGTGCGTTTGCGGATTCCCGAATCGGAAGGAAGCGTCAACGTTACGACAATGAGGTAATCGCCGCCCGCATCGCGGATATTTGTCTGAACCGAGTAGAGACCGCTGTTCCAAACAGCCGCGGTCAGCCCGTAATCTGGAAAATCAATGTAACGGTTGCCCCTCACCCGCCGTTCCAACTCTCGTCGAAATTCGGACGCCACCGCCGTTCCGTTGAAGTAACCGAAACGGGAGGAACGCCAATACGAACCGCTTCCGCCCCAAGCCGGCGAATAACAAAAAACGCGGACTGTCAAACGCTCCTGCAATCGAGCAATGTAAGCCGCACTGTTTTTGTATCCGGTTACGTATCCGTCGGCTTTTTCGAAGAGTGCCAATGACTCCTTCAACTGCTCCCGCGATGTACCAACAGACAAATCAACTGCTTGAGCGTAATAAATCTCCGCCAATTTGGTTCGAACCGTCAAAATGCGTTCCGAAGTGTCGGCATATGAAGGCACCCACTCGGTGACGGCGGTGAAACAGTCCAGCGCCCGCAAAAGATCGGCTTCAGCGGAAGACGCAGCCATTACAGCGGCTTTTTGGTACAAAAATTCGGCTATCTGTTTGCGCACGGCGTCTTTGTCGTCGTCCGCAGCGTATCCCAACGCTTTCAAACCGAACGAATGCGTATCGCGGTAATCAACGGCATCTTCGGCATATGAAAGGAAAAGGCGCACCGCGTTTTTGCGCGCTTCACTCAAATCCTTGGTGTAATCGGGAAAAGAAACATTCTGCGCGCCGATTCCAGCCGCTGTCGAAACAACTTTGACAAGCTTTTCGTAAATGCGTACCCGCTCCTCCGTTCGAGTCGGCTCTTCACTCAAATCGGCCTGTGACAACAGCGCCTCTCCGTTTTCCAAAGCAGCCGTATAGTTTTCAAGAATCAAAGCAGCCGCCCGCCTGTGATTCGGTTTTTGATCTAAAACCTCTGCCGCCGTATAAACGCCGTCCAGAAAAAAACCGTCGGAAACCGCCTCTGATGCTTGCCGGAACAGACGTGCCGTCGCACAGCCGCCAAGAAGGAGTATTAGACAAAAAAGCCCCAAAGCTCTTTTCATGATAATATAATTATACCATATAAATCGATAAATGACAACTTACCGCAAAAGAATTCGGAAGAGTCCGTCCGGGGTTGACAAAATTCCGGAAAACCGATAGAATGAAGCAACTGAATTGCCTGCGGTCGTGGTGAAATTGGTAGACACGCCAGCTTGAGGGGCTGGTGAATGTACTTTCGTGCCGGTTCAAGTCCGGCCGGCCGCAAACGGATCCGAGAGGATCCGTTTTTTTTTTTTTTATCTGCGGAAGAAAATCGACGACGTTTTACACTTCCGTTTTATAAAAACTCTTTCGGAATGTTAAAATGTTTACGGCGCATTATGATCCGTTCGCGGCTGAAATCCCTCGAACGAGGCGCTCCAAACTCGGTCCGTTACATTCAAATGAAAAAGGGCGACAGGATCGCATGTCTGAGAGTCGTACCCTTCCCAGTCAACGGTAAATTCGACGTTTTCGCGGGCATAAAGATAGGCCGGAACGTAAAAGAAAATCAAGTAAACGACGGCAGTTGTGGTGCCGGCAGACTGAGACATGACGTAAAGCGATTCGTCTCCGATGTAATAATCGATTCCGGATTTGTATCGAGCAACGTCCCGCTTATCCCAAAACATGGAGCTATCCGTGATTCCGTATTTGCCGCAAAAACCGTAGTTTGCTATGTAGCCCTCGGGACGCTTCGCACCGTTAATCAAGTAACCGCTGGCCGTTGTTCCGAATGCGTCGTACTGAAACTCCAACCCGGTGACGTGGGTAAAATTATCTTGCCACAATCCGCCGGAAGAGTCGGTAATATCAAAACGCAATCGGAGCTGAACCTTATGCGAAGAATTCGGAATTTCTTCACCAGGAACTTCTTCACCAGGAACTTCTTCACCAGGAACTTCTTCACCAGGAACTTCTTCACCAGGAACTT
>CALXOJ010000017.1 GCA_944390005.1 uncultured Spirochaetota bacterium | reverse complement strand
TCGGACAACTTCCAACCGAAGTCGGACAACTTCCAACCGAAGTCGGACAACTTCCAACCGAAGTCGGACAACTTCCAGCCGAAATCGGAGAACTTCCAGCCGAAATCGGAGAACTTCCAGCCGAAATCGGACAACTTCCAGCCGAAATCGGACAACTTCCAGCCAAACTCGGAGAGCTCCCAACCAAACTCGGAAAACTCTCAGCAGAACGAGGAAAACTCTCAGCAGAACGAGGAAAACTCTCAGCAGAACGAGGAAAACTCTCAGCAGAACGAGGAAAACTCTTCGTTCGATGCTGAACATTTTTCCGACTTTTTCCGCCTCGATTTTCCCCCTATGGAACCCAATTTTACTAAACCTGAAAAGCCGTCGGCCGCTGTCGAATCGGAAACAAGGAGTGTTCGTCCGTGGATTCAATAAAGCAAAAACAATGGAAAGAAATCATACGCAAAGTTCCCAATTATCCAAAACCCGGAATTCTGTTCTTTGATATTACATCCGTTTTTTTACATCCGGAGATTTACCGGGAGATGATTGATGCGGTTTGTGAAGAGGCCAAGAAGTTTTCGCCCGATTTTGTTGCCTCGGTTGAAGCGCGCGGATTTCTTTTCGGAGCCCCCGTGGCGTTAAAGCTCGGCATTCCTTTTGTTCCGGTGAGAAAGAAAAATAAACTTCCCGGAAAAGTAAAGGAAAAGAGTTTTTCTCTTGAGTACGGAAAGGACGTTGTGGCTGTCCATGAAAACGATATTCCTCGCGGAGGCCGATGTCTTTTGATCGATGATCTGGCTGCGACCGGCGGAACTCTTGCCGCCTGCTGCGAAATGATCGAAGAGTGCGGCGCCGAAATTGCCGCCGTCGGCTGCATCATTGGGCTGCCGTTTTTACCGTATCGGGAAGCACTGAAACATTACCCGGTCTTTACCTTAATAGAATTTGAAAGCGAAAATCAGGAGGAGTTATGAGTCGACCGGTTTTCGGAGTCGCATTTTTTCTGCATTTGTGCGTCTCCGTCTTTTTTATTGTATTGGGATTGGAGGGATTTCTCTATGTTTGGGGAATCGTCGGCCGTTCCGATGTTGCTATGATTGCCGCTAAACTGACCGGAATTTTCGGCGGAGACAGCGCCGTTTACATTATTTTGATTTCGATTTTAGAGGCAGCGTGCGGAGCGGCGATGATCTTCTCGCTGTTTTCTACCGTGAACTCCGGATTTCTGCGTATTTCCGTTCTGGTTTCGATGGTGCTGTGGCTGACTGTTATCATTTTAAAAGATATTTTTGGAGCGTCGGTTTTTTCTGATTTTTCTATAGGAGTTTTGACACAATGGCTGAGGGGATTAATCTTGGACATCGTTCTGTTGCTGGCGATTCTGTCTGTCCGCGTCAAAGGGTAAGGCGTTTTTCCGCAGCTTTTTTTCTGATTGCTTTATTGCTGGCTACGGTTTCCTGTCGTAAAACGCAGTCGGCAGCCGCTGACGGCGGAGCGCAGCCGTCGGTTTTATCGGTAGTCGCTTCGATTCGACCGTATGCGTTATTGGCCCAGGAAATCGGCGGAGAGAAGATTTCCGTCGATCTTTTAATGAAAGGCGGCGCTTCACCGCATCTCTATGCACCGAAAATGAGCGATTTGCTCTTTTTGGAAAAAGCTGATGTATTTATCCTCAACGGAGCCGGATTGGAAGGAACGCTTGAAACGATTTTGCCGTCGCTGAAAAATACTTTAACCGTTGCCGATCTTGCGCAGACAAAAAAAGCCGCTGAAACTGCCGCATTTAATCCTCATTTTTGGTTTTCGGTTCCTGCTATGAAAGCAGTTGCCTTGTCTTTGGCGGAGACACTGGCGCTTCTCGACTCCGATTCGGCTGATTTTTACCGTGCCAACGCCGCTGCCTTTGCCGCACGGTTGGATTCGACTGCATCCGCACTGTGCGAACAGAGGAGAGCGTTTCCTGAAAACTTTGTTTATCTGACTATGCACGACAGCTACGCTTACTTAAACCAACTTTTGGAAATCGAAGCGCTTCCCGTTGAAGCTTCGCCCGGCCGCGAACTCTCCGCAAAAGCTGCCGCCGATTTAATCTCCGCGATTGAAGAAAAAGGCGCGCGGTTTTTAACGATTGATCCGCAAACCGAAGGCCGTTCCGCTAAACGCATTGCCGACGTCTGCGACTTGGAAACAGTCATCATTGATCCTCTCGGCAGTGATTATCGGAATTTCAGCGACTATTACACCGTTACGTGGGAAAAACTTTCCGAAGCTTATGATTCAAATTGAAAATTTGACTTATCAGAGGGGCAGCCGAGTCATCCTTGATAACATCAATCTGAAGATTGAAAAAGGGGAGTTTGTCTCTCTAATCGGACCCAACGGTGCGGGAAAATCAACACTGATGAAAATTGTCCTCGGCTTACTGAACGGTTATAAAGGAACCGTTCTCATTGACGGCATTGATCACCGTCTTTGGGTCAAACGGCACAATTTCGGATATGTTCCGCAAAAGGAGAGCTTCGATCCGCTTTTTCCCGCAACGGTGAGCGACGCCGTCAAACTCGGTTTGATGAAGCGGCGCCTCTTTCCGCCGCGCGATGCAAAAAAAAGAACCGCCGCCGCGTTGGAATTCGTCGATTTATGCGGATTTGAAAACCGTTTCATCGGCGAGCTCTCCGGAGGCGAGTTTCAACGGGTTCTGCTTGCGCGTGCCGTCGCTGCCGATTCGGATTACTTTTTTCTCGATGAACCGGAAGCCAATGTTGACAAACAGGGGGTTTCTCGTCTCTATTCGATTTTAACCCGATTGAAAGAAGAGGGCAAAACCGTCGTGAATATCTCTCACGATCTGCAAACCGCCGTCTCCGCCTCCGATACCATTGTCTGTCTGAACAAAACCCTCCACAGTCACACCAAACCGGAACTGCTCTCAGCAGAAATTGTTCGCAGAACTTTTGGGAATGCCGTTCGGCTTTTGGAGAAAGATCATGTTTGACAGTCCGCTGCTGCTCACTGCCTTTATCGGAGTCATGCTCGCTTCCGTTTCAACATCGCTGCTCTCCGTTCCTGTGACGATGAACAAAGTATCGTTTATGAGCGAAGCTTTTGCCCACATTACCTTTTCGGGAATCGCATTGGCGCTGCTGTTCGAGTGGAACGTCACCGCTGTCTCTCTCATTGCGGTCATTTTCTTTTCGCTGCTGATTTCTTTTCTGACAAAAAACAACCGTTCGGAGCAGGTGAACATTACCATGATTTTTCTCGCCGTTTCGATGGCGGTCTCCGTTATTCTTCTTTCTTTCAATGAACGCTATACCGTCGATCTTGCCGGATACCTGTTCGGCAATTTCCTGTTTATGACTCCCGCAGACCTTAAGGCTTCCGCCGTTCTGATTGCTCTCAACACTTTTTATTTGAGTATCTTTTATCGTTGGCTCTTTTATTGGTCTTACAATCCGAAATCGGCGCAGGTCTACGGCATTCCCGTTAATTTTGTTTACTACACATTTATGGTGCTGATTGCTGTCAATGTTGTCGTGACGGTCAAAAGTGTCGGTGTGATTCTTGTCACCGCGCAAATGATCCTTCCGGGGCTGACCGCTCTTCGATTGGTCCGCAAAATCCCAGCGGCTGCGGCTGTTTCGACTCTCATCTCACTCACGGCGGCGGCGGCAGCCTTTTTTATCACTTGTTATCGCGATTTGCCCTCCGGACCGGTTTTGGTCTGCGTTCTCTTCGCTTTTTTTCTGTTTTCACTGCCGCTGCGGTTTTTGGTAACATTTCTGCGCGGTCATTCTCTGTCTTTCGGGCGTCCCGGCTCCCGCCTGCGGCAGTGAGCCGTCGGCGCCCTCCGAGCCCGGTCTGCCCGCCGTCGGACGGACGGGCAGACGAACGTTCGTTCCTCTTCGGGCGCCTGACGCGCTTGCGTCCTGCGTTTTGTTTTTTTGAGAATCCGTTGCTGTTTGACGCGGGGAACAACGGCGGCGGCACAGAGAGGCTGCCCAAACCGAATCTTTCAGTCTCTCTTGTTTCGGATTTCTGCACGTGAAGACGGATTGTTTTCACATTGGGTTTTCATTATAATGAACTGTATGAAACGATGGATTTGCTTTGTTGCCGCCGCCGCGCTGTTGGCGGCGTGTTCACCGCGGTTTGATTACGAAGCGGTTGAGTCTTGGGTGTATTGCGAAACGGAAGAGGAAGGGGCCGCCGATGTGTTTTTTGTTGCTCCGACGGTTTACAGCGGCAGCGAAGAGCAGCCGTTGATGCCTGCCGATGACAAAGAGGCTGCCGCTGCGTTTCTCGGTGCGGTCAATATGGAAAAGGGCATTTACGACGGCCGAACGCGTTTTTTTGCTCCGTTTTACCGTCAGGCGGGATTGTACGTCTACACTCTCGGAGAGGCGGCGCGCGAACCGTTTTTGAGCGAAGCGTATCGTGATGTGCGCCGTGCGTTTCTTTTTTATCTCAGTGAATGGGGTGAAGATCGTCCGTTGATTTTGGCGGGTTTTTCTCAAGGCGCAGATATGTGTCTGCGGTTAATGAAGGAGTTTTTCGGTGACGAAACGCTTTCCCGGCGGCTGATTGCCTGTTATGCCGTCGGCTGGCGGCTGACCCATCGGGAGTGTTCGGCGTTTCCGCATTTGAAACCGGCTCAGACAGCAGACGACCTCGGCGTTATTGTGATGTTCAATACCGAAGCGCCGGAGATTGAGGATTCGCTGATTGTCCCGAAAGGAATGTCGACGGCAGCCATTAATCCTTTGAACTGGCGCAGCGATTCGCAGCCCGCCGACCGCTCGCTCAATCTCGGCGCCTGCTTTACCGATTACGAAGGCCGCATTTTGAGGGAAGAGGCGGCTTTTAGCGGTGCTTACCTTGATCCTGTTCGCGGAACTTTGAAGGTTACCGACGTCGACGCCGCCGATTGGCCTCCTGTGTTGGAAATTTTCCCCGAGGGCGTTTACCATTTGTACGATTATCAATTTTTTTACCGCAATTTGGAAGAAAATGTCCGGTTGAGAATAGAGAAGTATGCGGAAAACCGCTGAAATTTTTGCCGGCGCAGGCACTCTGTGCGGTTTCGGGTGAAGGAAGGTTTTAAGGTCCGCACTTCGCGTAAGAAGACCGCAGTCGGCGAAGGCGTCAGGCGCTCGGAGGGGGCCGTAAGGCCGTCCGCAGGACCGGGCCCGGAGAGCGCCGACGGCAGGGCGTCAGTCCTGCCGGGACGCCCGAAATACGCGTCGGATGAGGTTAGCTGTCGGCGATCGGAATTTTTCTGAAAACAGCGGCAAGTCCTTCGGGATTGACGGGAGTGAAATCGGGGAGGGCGAGACTTTTGATCATATGGAGGGTCTCTCTCTTGTATTTGCGGAAGTGTTCCGTTTGCAGGTGGGCAGTGTAAGCGTTTTGGTCGGTATAAATTTCGACGATACGAAAGACTGTCGGGTCATCTTTTGAGCAAAGCGGCACGATGCAGATGACGCCGGGTTCCCGTTCAACGGAGGCGGAGGCGACGGCTTTTCCCGCTTCGGCGTAGGAATCGATAAACTCGAAATGAACTTCAACTTCGCTGATGCGGAAAATCGCTTCGGTGTTTTCGGCAGCCGCAATGGGAACGGCGCCGGATAAGAGAAAAAATGCCGGCAGTAAGCGTTTCATGATTGTCTCCTTGGATCCATTGTAACCGAAAGCGGTGAAGAATCCTAATGCTTTCTTTCTATTTTTGTTTATGCTTTCAAAGTATCGGCAAACAGGAAAAAAATCGTTTTCTTTGTTGACGGTGCGGCGGAAAATGAGTATCGTTTTATCGGGTTCTGACACCGTGTCAGAATGATTGCATTTTCAGAAGGAGACGACAATGTTAGGAAATTTTTCTTATTGCAACCCGACTAAATTGTACTTTGGCGACGATTCTTTGAAGTACTTGAATGCGGAACTTCCCAAATATGGGAAGAACGTCGTGTTGATTTACGGCGGAGGCTCGATTAAAAAGAACGGTATTTATGACGATGTGGTGAAAATTCTTGAGGCAAACGGAAAAAATACGGCCGAAATTGCCGGCGTAATGCCGAATCCGACGGTGGAGAAGCTTTACGAAGGCGTTGAAATTGCCCGCGGTCATAAGGCTGATTTGCTGTTGGCGGTCGGCGGCGGTTCGGTTTGCGACTATGCAAAGGCCGTTTCCGTGTCGGTCAACTGCAATGATGATCCGTGGGAGAAGTATTTCGTCCGTTTTGAAGAGCCGGAGTGTGAAATCCTGCCGGTCGGCTGCGTGCTGACGATGGTTGGAACCGGTTCGGAGATGAACGCCGGCGCTGTCATCACTAACCGGAATGCCAATCGCAAAATCGGTCATGTTTTTGCGGATGAACGCATTATGCCGCGTTTTTCGATTCTTAATCCGAAGTACACGCTGACGCTGCCGCACTATCAAATGGTTGCCGGAATCTACGATATTTTTAATCATATTTGCGAGCAGTATTTTTCCGGAGAGGATGACAATACCAGCGATTATATTGCCGAAGGGTTGATGCGGTCGCTGATCCACTCTTCTCGTATCGCGAATAAAGATCCGCAGAATTACCAGGCGCGCAGCAACATCATGTGGACGGCGACGTGGGCGTTGAACACGCTGATTGCTAAGGGAAAGACGACTGACTGGATGGTTCATATGCTTGGTCAAGCAGTCGGCGCTTACACCGACGCTACGCACGGAATGACGCTGGCGGCCGTCTCTCTTCCGTATTATCGGATGATTCTTCCTGCCGGATTGGCGAAATTTAAGCGCTTTGCCGTCAATGTGTGGGACGTCGATCCGAACGGGAAGAGCGATCGGGCGGTTGCCGAAGAGGGATTGGCGGCGTTGGAGCGGTGGATGAGGGAGCTTTCTCTGGTGATGAATATTTCCGATTTGGGAGCGACTCCCGAAATGGTTGACGGATTGGTTGAGGCGACCCTTCCGATGAGCGGCGGATACAAAGTTCTCAGCCGGGAGGAAATTGCCGAAGTTTTTAAGGAGAGTTTGAAATGAAAACATTGGTCGCTTATTTTTCGGCGGGCGGAACGACCGCCCGTGTTGCCGGAGAGATTGCGAGCGCCGTTGGCGGCGATCTCTTTGAAATTCGGCCGCAGACACCGTATTCGGTGGCCGATCTCGATTGGACCGATAAACACAGCCGCAGTTCCGTTGAAATGAACGACAGCGGCTGCCGGCCTCCGTTGGCTGAGTCGGTCGGCGATTTGTCAGCTTACGACACTGTGTTTATCGGCTTTCCGATTTGGTGGTACACGGAGCCGCGTATTGTCGATACTTTTATCGATGAAGCCCATCTTTCAGGAAAAACGGTGATTCCGTTTGCGACTTCCGGCGGCAGCGGCATTTCGGGAGCCGAAAAGCGGATGAAGACTCTCTGTCCGGAAGCGCATTGGAAACCGGGACGGCTGTTAAACGGCGGTCGGGCGACTTTTTGGGCGGAAGAGGCGGTCAATCCTGCTTCGAAGTAAGTTTGAGAATGTCTGAAAGTTCCCGCGATTTGCCGCAGATTCGAAAAGAGGAAATTATTGACGCCTGCGCCCGATTGTACGAAAGTAAACCGTTTAAGGAAATTACTTTACGCGATATCGGCGCGCAGACGTCGTTCACCCGCACCTCTATTTACAATTACTTCCGAACAAAAGAAGAAATTTTTCTTGCTTTGCTGCAGCGGGAGTATGAATTGTGGACGGTCGATTTGCAGACTCTGGCGGAGTCCGGGCGCGCGCTGTCGGCTGATGTTTTTGCCGTTCGTTTCGCACAGACCGTTGAGAAGCGCCGCTGTTTACTCAAATTGCTTTCAATGAATATTTATGATATGGAAGACGGAAGCCGTATAGAGAATCTGATTGAGTTTAAAGCAGCGTACAAACGGTCGTTGGAAGCGCTTGACAGGGCTTTGGCGGTTTCGTTTCCCGTCATGACGGCAGAGGAGCGAAATGAGTTTATTTATACCGTTTATCCGTTTCTTTTCGGCGTTTATCCGTACACAACGGCGACGGAAAAACAGATAAAAGCAATGGAGCGGGCCGGCATCGATTATCCTCGGTTGACCATCGTCGAAACGGTCGCCCGATTGGCAATCAGGTTACTGCCGTCCGAAAACAAGGAGCCGTAATGGAAATTGTTGTTTTACTCGGCAGTTCTCAGCGCCATGGATAAAGCCGTTTCAATCGAACGGCGGTTGACGGCTATGGAGCGTTTTCACCGAGCGGGAGTCCGCGTCACTTGCTTCATCTCTCCGATTTTTCCGGGAATTACCGACGTGAAAGCCATTATCCGTCGTGTCAAAAACATTTGCAATTTGATTTGGTTGGAAAATCTCAACTTACGCGGCGGATTTCGGACGGAGATTTTTGATTTTATCCGCAGAGAATATCCGCATTTGATTTCTCTTTATCATGAAATTTACCGTGAAGGACGTTCGGATGAATGGAGAGTTTTGGATGAAGAGATCCGCGTTTTTGCGGCTGAAGAGGGATTGGATTACGCTGTTGCCGACGACACGATGCGCCGACCGTTTGACGCTCCTCCTCTGATTGTCAATTGGTTTTTCCATGAGCAGGTAAAACGGACGGCGAAAAAGCGATAAGGGATTTCATAAAATAGTCTCGATTCGATTGAGTCAATCGAAAAAAATTCGGATAGAGAATAAAATTTATTTTAAAACTCACTCCGCAAACCCGGAAGAAAATACGGCAGCCGCTGCTTCGGAAACAGCTCGGTCATCAGGCAGGGCAGAGAACTCTTCTTTGCGGGTGAAGACGGCGGCGTAAATCGGTTGACGGTTCGGGCGGTGCAGAACGGCAATATCGTTGCGGGTTCCGTGTGAGCCGCTTCCGCTTTTGTCGGCAACCTGCCATTCGGACGGCGCACCGGCTCGAATCAGCGTTTTTCCGGTATCGTTTCCGCTCATCCAATCTAAAAAGAGGGTGAGTTTTTCGTTATCAGCTGCTTTAAGCTCTTCGCAAAGCGCGTATAAACTCCTTGCCGCCTGCTTCGGCGTCGTCGTGTCGTCCGGTTTGCCGGGAAGAAATTCGTTGAGATATGGTTCTCGGCGTACGGAGAGCGTTACGGAGTCACCGAGGGCGTTCAGGCGCTTTGTCAGTTCTTTCGGACCGCCGAGAAGATCAAACAGAAGGTTTGCCGCCGTATTGTCACTGAAACGGAGCGCCGCCTCGCAGATTTCCGCCGCTGTCATGCCGGTTGCGGTCTTTGTCCGGCACACAGGCGCCCACGAAAGGAGATCATCTTCCGTAAAGAAAATTCGTTCATTCATCCGTTCTTCATCCGCTTCCAGAAGAAAAAATCCGACGGCCAATGCCTTAAATGTCGAACAAAAAGCAAATCGTTCATCTGCGCGATAGGCGGCGGTTTCTCCGGTTTCACTGTCAAAAAAGAAAACGCCGATCTGTACGCTGTATTTGCTCTCGATACGGGAAAGCTCTGCAGCCAAATGCTCCCGCTTTGCCTTATCGGTTGGTTCTGTCGTTCGGCAGGCAAAAATGAGCGGCAGGGTAAGCAAAAGAAAAAGGATCCTCATCTCAAAATCTCCTCATAAAAAATACACCAATTTAGGAAGTTTGACAATCCGCGAAACTCGGTTTCTAAAACGAGAAGAAACCAACTTTCTTTTCATAGCACAATTTTTTGAAATGTGCTAAAGTAGCAGGTATGCAGAAAAATCCGTCGATTCGACAGACTCACTTTATCGGCGTGCTTTTGCCTGACGAACGCGCTGCGCGCGCTCAACGACGCGAAATTCACGATGGTTGTGTCGATGCTTTCGATGTGGCTGATCCGGATCGGGCTGAGCTACGTTCTCGCTTGGACGACGCCCGTGGGTGCGATGTGCAGCCGGATCGCCATGGTTGTCGACTGGATTGCGCGCGCCATCGCGTTCGTAATACGGTTCAAGCGCGGGAAGTGGACGAAACGTGCCGTTCTGTAACCGGACACGCGGCTGTCCGGAAACCGCGCACAAAACAACGGAGCCTGCCGTGAAAGGAGACTCGAAACATGGGAAAAAAGTATCAGCCAAGCTGTAAGAAGGAACTGAAGGAGCTTCTTGAGAAAGACGTTCGCCTCGGAGACATCGACACGTCGCTGATAACGTCAATGGAAATGCTGTTCCGTTTTTCAAAGCGCAAGGACTTTTCCGGCATCGAAACATGGGACACCTCGAACGTAACCACGATGGCGTACATGTTTCTTCAGGCTGAGCATTTCAACCACCCCATAGGGAACTGGGACGTATCGAACGTAACGAATATGGAGTATATGTTTGCCGGCTGCACCGGCTTCAATCAGCCGCTGAACGACTGGAACGTCTCAAAGGTCAGAGACATTACGACCATGTTCAACCTTGCCGCGAGCTTTGACCAGCCGCTCGACAAATGGGATACGTCGAACGTCCGTATGATGGAGTATACGTTTTCCGGCTGCCGCGCGTTCGACCGGAATATCGAATCGTGGGATACCTCAAACGTTGAATCTATGTATGGCATGTTCAAAGGCGCGGAAAATTTCAATCAGCCGCTGAACTCATGGAAAACGGGCAAAGTCAAGCGGATGGGACGTATGTTCGAAGGGGCGAAAAAATTCAATCAGCCGCTCGGCAACTGGGACGTGAGCCGCGTCGAAATGGCCGACGGGATGTTCAAAGGCGCGCGCAGCTTCAGCCAGCCGCTCGATCTGTGGCTGATACCGAGATTCTGCGACGTAAACAACATGTTCCTGTACGCTCCGAATTTCACCGACGTCAAGACGCTGGCGCTCTGCTTCTACCTTTCCACAAATAAGAAAGACCGCGAAAGGCTAAAGGAAAGGCTGGATAAGTTTGATGCGGTGCAAGCGTATGCGGAGCTTTCGCGCTACGACAGCACGCACACGGCGGAATACCGAAGCGAGCTTGAAACGGCTCATCCGGAACTGAAAGGCTCCGTCCGCACAGTCGCGGTAAAAGGAAAGCACAGGCCCCGCACCAAACGCGAGCTGATAGAGCTGCTGGATACGGACGCGAAGCTGCCGCTCGGCGACATCGACACCTCATTGATAACCGACATGGGAGGCCTCTTCAAAAAGACGAAACGCAAAGACTTTTCAGGGATTGAGACGTGGAATGTCTCAAACGTTGAAAATATGGAAAGCATGTTCGCCGGTGCGAAATACTTTAACCACGACATCAGCGGCTGGAACGTCTCGAACGTGCGCGATATGTCGCACATGTTCAGCGAAGCTGTGCGCTTTAACCAGCCCTTGCAGAATTGGAACGTGTCAAACGTGCAGGACATGAGCCATATGTTTTATTGTGCGGAGCGTTTCAATCAGCCGCTTGAGGCTTGGGATGTCTCAAGGGTACGCAGTATGCGGTATATGTTTTATTTTGCAAAGTGTTTCAATCAGCCGCTGAACGGCTGGAACGTATCAAGCGTTACCGATATGCAGGGAATGTTCAATACAGCGGAAAGCTTCAACCAGCCGCTCGACGCTTGGGATGTCTCAAACGTCGCAAATATGGAGCAGATGTTCATACGCGCGAAGGCGTTCAATCAGCCGCTTGAAAAATGGAACGTCTCTAACGTAAAGGACATGATGGAAATGTTCTGCGCAGCGAAGAGCTTTAATCAGCCGCTCAACGCTTGGGATGTCTCGAACGTGGAGAATATGAGGGATATGTTCTCTTATGCCTCCAGCTTCAATCAGCCTTTAGACCGCTGGGATGTCTCAAATGTTAAGAATATGTACAATATATTCGCTGAAGCAACGGCGTTCTGCCAGCCTAATACGACGTGGCACCTTGCGGGTTTTGAACGAAAAGAACCTCAGTGAGGATTTTCCAGTTGATAATGTAACGGTTTTTGTCCGCAAAGGCGGCGTGTGGGAGATTGCGCAGGTCATGGAAGCGGAGTTTTTGTAAGGAGGGTGGTAAATGGAGTGCAAAATACGAGCTTGGAATTTCTCTGATGCCAAAGTTTTGCCGGTGATTCTTTCCGATAACGGAATACGGGACAATCTCCGTGACGGATTGCCGTATCCTTATGCCGAAGAAGACGGAAGAGAGTTTATTTCCGCAATGCTGGATGCGGATGAGAATGACATGTTTGCCTTTGCGGTTGAGTCGGAAGGAAAATGTATCGGCAGCATTTCCGTCACCCGTCAGAAAAACATTCACAGACTCACCGGAGAATTGGGATATTACATAGCTCGGAAGTATTGGGGAAAAGGGATTATGACGGAGGCTGTAAAGCAAATTTGCCGATATGTGTTTGATAAAAGCGATATCATTCGTATTTACGCTGAGCCGTTCGCGTTTAATGTTGCTTCTTGCCGTGTGCTTGAAAAAGCGGGCTTCTCATATGAGGGGACGCTGAGAAGCAATGCCATCAAGAACGGAAAAGTCATCGACATGAAGATGTATTCGCTCTTGAAATCGGAGGAATCGGCTGCGTTTTCCGCCCGCCGCCTGCCGGAATGTTTGGAGCGGTTTGAATGACGATGCGGGAGTATAAATTGCATTTTGAGTTCTGGGGACTTTTGACGTTTTTAGCCGTCATGCTTCCCAATCTGATTTGGTTTGCCGTTCCCGCGCCGGACGACAAATTGCGGACAGACTCCATCACGGGCGCAATCGACGGCGCGGACTCCGTCTTTCAAGCGGCGATGGTCTTCGCGCTGTGCTTCATTATTCACGGAGCTGTCAATTTTTTGCTTTGACCGGTAAAGATCGTTGTGAAAGGAACGGAAGGAATCAGATGATTGAAAAATATTATGCTCACAGCGGACTGAAATATTACGAGATTGAGAATAACCTGCAGCCTTTTGTTTGTATTCATATGTAAGGCTCATTCGGAAGCCGTCATACAAATGCCAAAGATAGCACGAAAGGCGCGGGAAGCATAGCTGGGAAAGAAGTTGAAAAAACGGTAGTTATGGAAGATAATGTACGAGTGGAGTTTTGAAGAACGTTTATGGGCATTATAGATAAAAAGCAAATGACCGAAGAAGACATCAAATTAAATTTTATCACGCCTGCGATTTTGGCAAAAGGCTGGCAGGATAAAATTACGATGGAGACGCAGGTCAAATTCACCGATGGTAAGGTCAATCTCCGCGGGAACCGGGTCAGCCGGGAAACTCCTAAAAAAGCGGACTATATTCTTTATTTTGCTAAAAACAATCCGCTCGCCGTGGTCGAAGCAAAAGACAACAATCACAGCGTATCTTTCGGCATGCAGCAGGCAAAGTTATACGCAAAAATGCTCGACGTCCCGTTTGCCTACAGCTCGAATGGCGACGCCTTTCAGGAATTTGATTTTATTACCGGCGTTGAGCGCGAAATTGCGCTGGACGAGTTTCCCTCTCCGGAAGAATTGTTCGCTCGCTATCAAAACGAAATGAACAATGGACAAGGTTTTTCGGAAGCTGAACGCACGCTCATTCATCAACCGTATTATACAAGCCAAAACACTAATCCTCCGAGATACTACCAGCAAGTTGCCGTAAACCGCACAATGGACGCGATAGCGAAAGGCCGGCAGCGTATTTTGCTCGTTATGGCAACGGGTACAGGCAAAACTTATACCGCTTTTCAAATCGTCTATCGCTTATTGCAGAGCGGAATGAAGCAAAAGATCCTCTACCTTGCCGACCGCAACAATCTTGTCGACCAGACAATCAGCGGCGATTTTAAGCCGCTCGAAAAAGTAATTCATAAAATTAATTTCGCGAAGGATGACCGCACGACGATCACGTCTCATCAGGTGTATTTTTCTCTCTATCAGCAGCTTGTCGGGAACAAGACGGCCGAAGAAGAGACGGACGAAGAAACGCTCGCGCACTATAAACAATTGTTTGATAAAGACTTCTTTGATCTCGTTATCGTGGATGAGTGTCACCGCGGCAGCGCAAAAGAAGAAAGCCGTTGGCGTAAAGTGTTGGAATACTTCTCCTCCGCAACGCAAATCGGTATGACCGCCACGCCGAAGGAAACGGCATATATCTCCAATATCGACTACTTCGGAGAGCCCGTTTACAAATACAGTTTAAAAGAAGGGATTGACGATGGCTTTCTCGCTCCATTCAAAGTGATCCGCGTCAAAACGGACATTGACGATGAATGGCGCCCTCGCAAAGGTCAGCGCGATATATACGGCAACGAAATTGAGGATCGCATTTATAATAACAGCGACTACGATTACAATATCATTATTCAGGATCGCATTGATATGGTTGCGAATGAAATTACAAACTATCTCAAAGCAACCGATAGAATGGCAAAGACAATCGTATTCTGCGCTACGGAAGACGCGGCGGAACGGATGCGCGTTGCTCTCACAAAATTGAATGCCGATCTGTGCGCCGAAAATTCGGATTACATTGTACGCATAACAGGAAGCGATGATTACGGCAAGAGCAAACTCGATTATTTTATCTCCGTGTCCGCAAAATATCCGGTTATTGCCACTACTTCAATGCTTCTTTCCACCGGCGCGGACTGCAAAATGGTCAAGCTGATCGTCATTGACGAAATGATCGGCTCCATGACAGAGTTCAAGCAAATCATAGGCCGAGGTACAAGGTTACGCTGGGCTGATGGCAAAACGCATTTTGTTATCATGGATTTCCGCAACGTAACCCGGCTTTTTGCCGATCCGGAGTGGGACGGCCCCATCGAAATGTGCGAACAGTATACTGCCGGCTCTGGAACTGCGGAAACGGCTACGGAAATGTAAAACTATGGCGCCGGAAAGGATTCCGGTGGGTTCTTATCGACGATGTGCAGGCAGCCGGCGTCGGATGCGAATACGATTGCGCGGAGAGTTTTAATGGAAATACTTGAGTTCGGCAATAAAAACAAAAGAAAGCTGATCCTTATCCACGGATTCCAATGTCCGTATCAAATATGGGAAGAATATATCGGGCATTATAAAAATGACTTTCACATTATCGTTCCCGTCATGCCCGGCCATCAACCCCAAAAACAGAAAGATTTCTCTTCTTTTTTGCAGGTTTCCGAAGCACTGGAGGATTATTATCTGTCCCGCTACGGGAAAGAGGTGTATGCCGTTTTCGGTATGTCTATGGGCGGCGTTTTGGCAGCCACCCTGTGGCAAAACGGACGTCTGCATATCGAAAAGATAATCTTTGACGGCTCTCCTTTGGTCCCGTTCAAAGGGATTGTGAAGAATGTGATTCTGCGATTCTATCTGAACGTAACCCGTAAAACCCGGCAAAGAGATCCCAAAACATTGGCTCAGGCGGAAAAAATTTGTCCGCCCAAATACATGCATCCCTTCCTGCAGGTAATTGATGCGATGTCGGATACGACGGTCAGAAATTATATCGACGGGATAAGCCGTTTCCGGTTGCGTGATAACTTAAACACCGGTGACACAAAGATTTATTATTATTACGGATCCGCTTTTAACGAAATGCTTGCGAAAAAATCGGCCCGATTGATAGCCGCCCATTTTACCGGCAGCACGGTGACCTGCTTTAAAGGAAAAGGCCATTGCGAAAACAGCCTTTTTCACCCCGACCTGATGATGAAAGAACTGGACCCGATTTTGATACTGTCTTCGTTATAAAAAAGGACGCAGAAATTGCGAAAAACGAGGAGAAAGAAAACCGTGAAAACCTTTAAAATCATTTCTGTGTTGTGTCTGTCGGTGCGGATGATAGGCACCGGACTGCCTGTCTCTGCGTCCGGACAGCTGACTAGGGAGCAGATAGAAAGTATTAATCTGCTTGTGGCAAATATGGTGCCGAATCCACGGAATGAGTGCGTACAGTTCAATCCCAAACATCAGCGGGTGTATGTAACGGAAATCAGATATTGGGATTATGCCCAAGGCCTTGTTGACTATGGAACCACCGGATACCTTGCCCGTGCTTTCGAGTATCATTTTTCAAATGGCATGATTACATCCGTAAATATCCTGCATCTGTATGAGGACGGAGTAATGAAATTCCCGTGGCTTGAAATTTCCGCAGATAAAACAAGTCTGCAAATAACTGAAAGAGGAATCAATTTTATAACCCATAAAGAAAAAGAACCGGTTGTACTGCGGTATGTTATGAAAAACGGAAGCCTGAAACTGCAGGATTTCTCTCCGCAAACCCGCACCGATGAAAGAAGATTTGAAATCATACAGACAGAAGAAGGGCTTGAACTTTATGCGTGGGGATTTTTCGGCAGGCAGCCGGCCTGGAAAATCAGACGGGACGGAGATCTCCTGGAGTTTCATAATGATGACGGTTCATATATGAAATATGAAAACGGAATTCTTATGGAACGGCATTTGGGTAATAATGCTCCGGCACGGTTCGGGTATACAACGGCAAACGGAATAGGGCAGTATCGGAAGATCGGTGAAGACGGAGAAGTTGAACCCATTCTGGGGATTGAACGAAAAACAGACGAAGACGGTTATCTGATATACGAAAGACAGGAACCTCCCGGTCCTATTATTGAATCGGCAGGTAAGACAGAAATATTTATAGGAGAAGAGTATCCCGATGTGACGGGGCTGGCAAACCGAATGTATTCAAATCCGCTTCCGCCTGAAATACATCCGACTTATCATTATGCCCGGTTCTGGACTTATGCCGAAAACATACGGCAGTTGGATTTCTCGAAACTGGATACCAAACTGACGGATTCGTATTTGGTCAATTTAAAGAACAAGTCCCTTCTTCGTGTTATGAGAAACGCCGTCTATGCCCGGCACGGACGTCTGTTCGGCAGACCGGATTTACAAGTTTTGTGGGACAGCTGTTCCTGGTACAAAAGGAATTCCGAGTATACCGATGACCTTCTTACGGAAACAGATCAATATAATATCAGTCTTATACAAAAGTACGAGGAGAGACTGCGGAATTACAGTTACCGCCCCTTTATGATCGCTTACTGATTCCCCGTATTTCCGCGAAAACGGCCCGGTCTGGCATGCCGTGAAAATGCAGGTCGTCTGCGGAGATTGCGGAAACACCTTATACGCAGCCGGCGGTTGACTCTGAAAAAAGCTTTGACGATTTCCAAAAGAACGTATAAAATAAAATCGGAGGAAACAGGATGAACAAAAAAACAGTATCGGCGGCAGTCTTTCTGGCCGGCCTGTCAGCGGCTGTTTTCGGAACGGATTTTGAGGAGAGAATTTCGGAAAAGAACTGGTTTCGGGAATACTATAACGAGGTTATTTACAGACAGGACAGAAACATTATATTGCTGTATCAAATGGCACGGACAGAAACGGAATTTTTTAATCATGTCGGAGATTACATGATCTATTGGTACGAGATGCCGCAAAAAACAAGTGATAAGTTTGCCTGCGGTACATCCGGAGACAGCGCGTATCCCTATCGGATATGGATTTTGGGCGATTACAGATGCAAAATCAGGGAAATAAGCTCCGATTTGTATGAGCTGGAGCTCGAAGATGTGCGTATATCACAGGGATACTACGAAAATGCCTTAAAAGAAGGATATGATATGCGGTTCGCACTGGAGGCAACCGAGCCCGGGTACAGCCTTTATTGCCGGTTTGACGGGGATTACCTTTACCTCTATCTGGAGGACGGAAAAACCCTTTTTGCAACATACTGTGCTTATGACGACGAGGAAGAAGAGGCGCTGTATGATGCCATCCGCACGAATGATTTTGACATGTCGCAGTTTACCTTTCCGCGGCATGCCGACGGTACCTGCGACTATGAAAATGCCGCATCCGGAGAAGAAATATATAAAAAAAGAATTGTAAACGGTGTCTATCGGGCAAAGGAAAACCTGCGGCTCCGGGAAAAAGAAGGCACATCCGGTGCGGTTATCACCGCAATGCCGGCAGGGACACGTGTAAAAATACTTTCAAACGGCAGGGAAGAGACAATAGACGGTATTACAGACAACTGGGTACAGGTGAAAGTTCAGTGGGGATCAAAAGACATTTATGATAATGATTTGTACGGAACAAAAGGATGGTGCTTCGGCGGTTATTTAAAGTAGAAATTTGGGTATGACAACCTGGTTACCTAAAGTCAGTGAATCCATTTGATTACACTGAAAAATATGAGAAGGATACAAAAAAATGAAAAAGTTTGTAATATTTTTATTTTTATTAATA
>CALXOJ010000016.1 GCA_944390005.1 uncultured Spirochaetota bacterium | reverse complement strand
GGCAAAGCGGCAGCTTTGCCGGGTGGAAATCGCGGGAGGCCGCGAATTGCAGCGGAAAGCCCGGCGCGCACCGCAGGTGCGCGCGCGCCCGAAAAGAAAATTCTATGCTGTACAAACTCGCCCGAATGTGTTATTTTCAATGCATGGAAAGTTATCAGCGAACACATTCGTGCGGTGAGTTGACAGCCGCCGATATTGGAAAAAAGGTCATTCTTAACGGCTGGGTTTTTAAACTGCGCAACCACGGCGGTCTTTTTTTTATCAATTTGAGGGATCGTTTCGGCGTAACGCAGACGGTTATCGATGACAGTGCGCCGGAACGGCTGCGCGGGACGGCGGCTTCGTTAAAATTCGAGTGCTGCATTGCCGTTTGCGGAACGGTTCGGCAGCGGCCGGATTCCATGGTGAATCCGCAGATGGCGACGGGAGAAATTGAGGTGGCGGCGGAGGAAATTGTTTTGCTCAACAGCTGCGACACGCTTCCGTTTATGATTGACGAAGAAGAGACTCAGGCCAAAGAGGATTTGCGCCTGCGTTACCGTTTTCTGGATTTGCGCAGCGGCGGAATGCAGTCGCGCATTGCGCTGCGGCACAAAACCGCGTTTGCCGTTCGCGAATTTCTGAACGGGGAAGGTTTTTTTGAAATCGAGACTCCGACTTTCATCAAATCGACGCCCGAAGGTGCGCGCGATTTTCTTGTTCCGTCGCGTATTCATAAAGGAAAATTCTACGCACTTCCGCAAAGTCCGCAGCTTTACAAACAGCTGCTGATGGTTTCGGGGTTCGATAAATATTTTCAAATTGCCCGCTGTTACCGCGATGAAGATGCGCGCGGCGACCGTCAGCCGGAATTTACGCAAATCGATATGGAGATGAGTTTCGTTTCGGCGGAAGATGTTTATTCGGTGACGGAACGGATGATGAAGCACGTCTTCAAAAAAGCGCTGAATGTTGATTTACCGACGCCGTTTCCCCGCATTCCGTACGCGCAAGCGATGAACCTTTACGGCAGCGACAAGCCGGAACTGCGGTTCGATATGACTTTTGTCGATTTTACCGAAGCGGCGCGCAATTGTTCGTTTTCGGTGTTCCGTAATGCCGTCGAAGCGGGAGGAACGGTCAAACTTTTGATCGTTCCCGGAGCTGCCGAGGCTTACTCGCGGAAGAAGATTTCCGAATTGGAAGAGGTCGCCAAAATTTACGGAGCGCCCGGATTAGCGTGGATGAAGGCAACCGAAACCGGATTGGAAGGCGGCATATCGAAATTTTTCGAAAACAACGATTCCGTTTCCGCCAACCGGCTGGGTTTTCAGGCGGGCGATTTGCTGCTTTTTTCGGCAGGACCGTTTAAAACCGCTGTTACGGCGTTGGGCGCTGTCCGATTGCGGTTGGGAAAAGATCTCGGACTCATTGATCCGAACCGTTTTTCGTTTTGTTGGATCAACGACTTTCCGCTCTTCGAATGGAATGAAGAGGAACAAAAGTGGGATCCTGCCCACCATATGTTTACGATGCCGAAGGAAAAATATTTGGCGACAATGGAAGAAAATCCCGGTGAAGTCATCGGCGACTTGTACGATTTGGTGTGCAACGGTTACGAACTTGCTTCCGGATCGATTCGTATTCACGATCCCGCTGTTCAAAAACGAATTTTTAAGATCGTCGGTTTTTCGGAGGAGCAGGCCGAAGAGAAATTCGGTTTTCTGCTAAACGCATTCCGTTACGGCGCACCTCCCCACGGCGGCATTGCGCCGGGATTGGATCGGTTGGTGATGATTATGGCTGGAAAAGATTCCATTAAAGAGGTAATTGCATTCCCAAAAAACAACGTTATGGCTTCGCCGATGGATGACTCTCCGTCTCCCGTTGACGCTGCACAGCTGAAAGAGTTGGGATTGTCCATTGACGAAAGAGAACTTTAAAGCCAACGGCGGCGGGCGCAGGGGGAACAGCCGCGGTCAAACGGGGCGCTTACCCTTCGCCGCCGGTGCGCTTTTTTACCTCTTCAATCAAAACCTTTTCCCATTCGGGAACGCGGCAGGCGTAGGCGACGGTCGCTTTCAGGAAGCCTTCGGGAGTCCCGATGTCATAGCGGTCTCCTTCCACCCGTTTGAAAATCACCTTTCCGGCGGCGCACAGCTTTTTCAGCCCGTCGACGTGATAAAATTCCCCCGGCCCCGTGTGTTCCGCCCACGCCCGGCGCAGCGCTCCGAAAATTTCAGGGGTGTAAAGATAGCGGCCGATCGAGGCCTCCCTGCTCGGCGCGGTTCCCGGAGCCGGTTTTTCAACCAAATCTTCGACGTGGACGCCGTCGGAAGCCAGCTTCAAAGCGGCGTAAGCGTACAGCTCCGGCGGATCGAAGAGCGTAGCCAAGACCGTGCAGCCGCTTTCGTTGTAAGCGTCGATCAACTGCTTTGCCAACGGCTTTTCCCCGAAGTGCAAATCGTCGGGGTAGGCGACGACAAACGGTTCATTGCCGATAACGCTTTCGGCCTGCAGCATGGCGTGACCGACGCCTTTCATCTCCTGCTGACGGATAAAGCAGATATTGACGTCCCGGTACGGTTTGATTTTTTCAAGCAGCTCCGTCTTGTTTTTCAGCGACAGTTCGCGTTCCAATTCGACTTCGCGGTCAAAAAAATCATCCATGCACTTTTTCCGGCGCGAGGTGATGATAACGATATCCTTGATTCCCGACTGAATCATCTCTTCGACAATAAACGCAACGGACGGCTTGTCCATCAGCGGCAGCATCTCCTTGGGGACGGTTTTCGTCGCCGGCAGAAACCGGGTGCCGTATCCTGCGGCAATAATTAATCCTTTCATACCGAAACTCCTTTTTACCGCTCATTATACCACGGAAACAGGCGGAAATTCCACTAAACCTGCAATGAATTTCAGTATATTGAAGGGATTTTTATTGACAATTTTCCCGTATTTGATAAACTGATAAATATGAAAAACAAATTCTTTTTGGGTCTTTTATCTCTGCTGGTTTTGCTGGCTTCCTGCAATCTGAAAGCAACTGTGACAATTAAAAAAGATGCTTCGGGAACGGCCGATGCCACGATTACCGTGGATAAAATGCTGCTTGATTTTGTTTACGATTTGCAGTCTACCATGGCGACGGAACCGGTCGAACGGAGTGCCATGATTACGGAAGAGATGGTTCGCAAAGGGTTGGAGAAATCCCAAACGGTCAAGCTGACCTCTTTCAATACCGTCGATCAAACTGACACGCAGCTGTCGGTCGGTTTTTCCGACATCAATTCCGTCATTGAAGAAGCGCAGACCGGAGTCCGTGAAAAAGGAACCATTTCCCGCGATGATCTGGAAAATATTGTCAATTTCACGAACACGACAGGAAAATACAAATTCGTTTTCTTTTTAGATCGTTCCAATTTCGCTAAATTGGTTTCGATTCTGCCGGAAGAGGCGACGCCGCTGGTCACGATGTTCGGTCCGTCTTTGGACGAAAACAACCCTGTAACCCGCGAAGATTATTACGAATTTTTGAACGAAGCTTTTTCCGCTTATGAAACTCCCGACCGCATCCGAACGATGGTTGACAACGCTTCGATGACCTTACGCGTCAAAACCGACGGTTCGATTATTTCTCAAAGAGGCGGACGCATTGAAAACAACAACACGGTTGTTTTTGAAATTCCGCTGATGGACTTCATCCTTTTGGAAAAACCGATTGATTTGGAAGTTGTTTTTAATTAAATAAAATTTTGTACCGGAGGAGCGCTATGCCCAAACGGTTATTGCTGTTTTTTCTCCTGTTAAATTGCGCAAACATTGTGTTTGCGCAATTTTCGATTGACTGGGAAGCCGAAAAACGCTTTGGCGTCGACCTAAACCGCAACGGAAAAATCGACATTCCCAACTCCTACGAATACGTTCACCCTGAAGCGTTTTATCTTGATATTTTTTTAACCGGCAGCGGCGGCGACTTAAATAAATTGATGCAGCGACCGCAGCGGTTCCGTTGGACGGTTCGCAGTACCGACGGAAACATTTTAATTGAAGAAGAAACGGCCGCACCGCGTTTGAAAGCGGCTCTTCCTGAACAAGGCGACTACAACGTCACTGTCGCCTTTGACGGTCAAACGGCGGAGGGAACAGTCACCGTGCGCGATTATTTCATCGCCTGTTTGGGAGATTCGTTTGCCTCCGGTGAAGGCACTCCGGAAATGCGCTACACGCGAAAAAACCCGTCGGTTTGGGCTGACGGCGGCAGTAACGGGCAACAGTCGATAGAACACATTCGGGCTCACCGCTCAGCATTGGCATGGGGTCCGCAGGCAGCAATGTTTCTCGAAAATTATGATCCTCGTTCATCGGTCACATTCGTGTTTTTTGCAATTTCCGGAGCGACGGTGGAGGAAGGTGTTATCGGTGAACGCAAGCCGATTGACGAAGCGTTCGGCAAGGAAAAAATCAGAGCGCAAATCGATGATCTGGCCGCGATTGCAGACAACCGACCGATCGATCAGCTGTGGCTTTCCATCGGCGGAAATGACCTTCACTTTGCAAACGTAGCTACTATTTTGGTGGTTTCCTCGAGCAAAAACGACAAAAAGTACTACGACTATATCAATCGATCTATCGAAGCAATTGAAACGGGACGATGGGACGACTCGAACGGACTGATCTCCTTTCTCGGCTATCCCGAAGATGTACGCCCCGGAACCGAAGGACTTCCGCAGGCGTTTGCCGAGTTAGACGCAGCCATTAAAGAAGCCGTCAGTGTTGAACAAATTTGTCTGCTTGATTATCTTTTCCCGATTTCGGCGGGAACTGTCTCCGTCGACAAAATTTTCCCGGGGCTGATGATTGATCCGATTGAATCTCAGACCATCATTGATAGTTTGACAGTTCCGTTTCGAACTATCATGAAAGAAACTTCCGAAGAATTGGGCTGGCAATATATTGAATCCGCCGTCTTTCCCGAATTTGCCGAACACGCCTCTGAACACCGCGTTCCAAACAAACCGGAAGCGTATAAAGGCAACAAATGGATTTCCGAAGGTTTTTTCCCGACTTCATATGAAGATTTTTGCAAATATATTTTGCCGCGCAATGTACGTTGGTTCCGAACGGAAGACGAATCGGTTATTGTTCAGGGCGGCGGCGTCAATCGAAAAAAAGCGTCCGCTTTTTCGACAAAAGGAACGCTTCACCCCAACGAATACGGACATCAAGCTTACATGCATATGCTTTTAAGCGCTATTCGCCTGCCCGGTTTCCCCGATTACAGCAGTGAATACGATCGATAAAGCGGCAATGATATCAAACAGATTCTGATAAATCGAAATCCGAAGAGATCCCGCCGGCGCAGAAGTTTCTGCATTCGAAAAAGTGCGAAAAAGCATTTTCCCTCAAAGAGGGCGCAATCATCTCACAGAAGTTTAATCAGCTGAACTCACTCTTTTACAGTAAACTGATCCGAAATAACGGTTTTGAGATTGCCTTGATTATCTGAAACAACCGCACGCAAACGGTAAGAACCGGGAAGAAGATCATTGCCGGCGTTGTCTTTCCCGTCATATTCAATGATGACTTCATCTCCCGGATCCCGCTTTTCCGATCGGTAATATACCTTTAAATTTTCGTCAATGACATCATAAAAAATCCATTTAAACTCGTCGATACGGCTGTCAACCAAAGAGGCACGGATTTTTATCGACGGGCTTCGTTTCGAATAGGTATTGTTCCAAAAGATTATCGTTGTTTCGCGGTAATTGCTTTCGATAACGATATTGCTGTACTCTGCCTCCAATTTATTGCCGCGCGGAGTGATAGTTTCAATTTTATACGAATAAATGCCGTCGGGAAGCATCAGTTTCTCTTTGGTTTTACCGTCCCAGACGAAGGTTTTTGGGCGGTCGTTTTCAATGACACCGTCATAAGCATCGGGGAAAAAATCGTTGCTGACTCGGTATTCCCATTTTTCGGAAAGTGATCCGATTTGACGGAGCTCAATTGTACGGTTTTTCCCGTCTTTGTTCGGCTGCAAAATCGTTTCATAAACGGAGTCGAAGAAAATTTTAATAAATCCGAGCTCGGGATCCAAGTAAAAGCGAATGCGGTTGGTTTCCGCATAAGTTTCGGTTACCCTCAATCCTTTGACGTATGCGGTATAAAAGCCGGTCGGCAATGAAAGACTGTCGGAGTCCCAAACGATTTCCATGGTATTCCAACCTTCTTTGAAGTCAGATGCTTTCAACTGCTTTAAATCAATCGGCAGCACGACTGAAGGATTTTCACCGTTGCCGTTTTCCGCAAAAATCAGCAAATCAGCGGAAACAAGATCGCTGTATTGTTTGACATAAAACGGCAGCGTTAATCGCGCCAATTCACATTCGGAACCGGGAATCACAACGGCATCAAAATCGCCCGATTCGGTCAGCTCCGGAATTTGTTCAAAGGTCGCAGTCGTTTTTTCCCGACGGACGGCAGCCGCGTCAATGTAAAACTCGGTCTTAATCCGTTTCGGCTGAACGGATACCGACGCCTCCTCCTGTGTTTTCGAAGTCCCCAAAACCGGATACTGCGGCCCTTCCGTCACGGTAAATCCGGCGCCCGTCGTCCACAAATGCTGCGAAACCGCTTTGGCTCCGAACGATGCCGAACCCGTGACATGATCCTCGATCCGTTTCGGCCGGAAATAAATACCGATGGAAGGAAACAGTGCGCCGTAACGGTTATTCTCCGCGTATGTTGTTTTTCCCGCCAGCGCCAAGCAGTCAATGGTCGTCGAAAGCCGAATTCCAAAAAGATCAAGGAAGAAAAAATCAAATTCGGGCGTTACCAACGCGTTCAAAAAGGTCGGTGCAAAAACGTTCAGCGCAAACTTTAAATCGACATTTTCTTGCCGAAAATACGAAAAACTCAAACCGAAGTTCAAATCAAACGGCGGCATGAACGTTTGCTCCGATTCTTTCAAAAAAAGCGTTCCGTAGCCGAGATTGAGCAGCGCCGCCCCGATATAAAAATCTTCAACCGCTGCCGATTCAATGTACGCTGTCACACCAAAATCGCCCGCTACTGCGTATTCAAATTGATCGGAGAGGTTTTTGGCGAAAAATCCTTTAATGCCGCCTCCGAGCGCCACGGAAGTTCCGGGCAGAATACGCGAATAAGCAAACGAAGCACCGAGAGTCGGCCGCACGGCAAAAAAGCGCGCGTGACTGTAAAAAAAGTGAGCGGTCGCATTGAAAACGCCGACATCAGTGGGAATCGAAACTCCGCCGTTGACGGCAAACCCAAAAAGATCGGTTTGTTCTCCAATATCTTCGGGAACCAAAAGCGACGAGTCTTTCCCGGCGAGCAGCATAAAATTTCCTTCGTAAGTGCGGGAAGCGTTGAGTGCTCCCGATGCCGGATTCATCAGCGAAGAGAGTGCTGAATTCGGAAAAAACGGCATGAAATTTCCGTTAAAGTCAGGACCGAAAAGAAACATGGACGGCGGAAACGCCTGCGCAAACGGGTTTTTGCTTTCACTTTCCTGAGCAAACCCGAAGGCGCCGAAACCGACAAGCAATAAACAAAGAAAGAATTTTCGGCGCATCAATGAGTCAAACCTCTCCTTTTCAAGATTTCAGGAACTGAGAGCAAAATTTTATCGGAAGATTCCCATCCGTCTTTTTTCGCAAAAACGATAATCGATTCATCGGGCGAAAGCAGAAGCGGCGCGCTATACAAAGTTCCGTTTGAATCATCAATATCTTCTGTATAATAAATCTGGTATTCACTCGTATCGAAATCTTCAAACGTCAATTCGTATTTCGAAGGATCAGTTGATGAAACTTCCAAGTGAGGCGTCGGGTTAGGACACTTGAGCCGAATTTTCAACACGGCGGTCGCTTCCTTTCCGTCTGCCGTTGCTTTCACGTAAATGTCGCTGTTTTTATCGATGAGAATCGGAGTGTCCGCCGTATACGTCTGATCGTAACTCTGACTGCCAATACTGTACATAACGGTTGCGTTTGCCGGTTCGGTAACGATTAGGATGTTCTGCGGTTCGCGGAAGGTTCCGTTGGAAACCGGATCGCCGCCTGCGTCGGTGAACGAAACGGTCACGTTGTCGGCGGGCGGCTGCGGCACCTGCTGCTGCAGCTCTTCGGATGAAAAACAGAACTCAGCAACCGCCACGGCGGAAACATACTTGCCGATCAAGTCGACTCCCGATGTATAAACGGACGAGCTTTCGGAAACAAGAGTAAAGCTGCCGTCCGCAACTTCGTACAGAATATCAGCGCCGTCGGGCGAAGAGAGAGAGGCTGTATCGCCATTTTGAGAGAGTACCGGCTTATCTAAAACTTTCACCTCAACTGTCACTTCTGAAGAAGTTTTTGAACCGTCTGCCGATTTCGCATAAAAAGCATAGGTGCCGGCGTCGGATTGAGAGAGGGAAAGCTGTCCGCCGGGCGGAACCTCCGTTTCGTTTCCGCCGTCTTTTTTATAAAAGAGCTTATGAGCCGTTTCCGCGGCTGTAATTTGCAGTGTAATACTGCCGCCCGCATTGCGCGGATTGAAATACTCTCCGGGCGCTCCGCTTGCCGTCCGCGTATCGGTGACCGTCGGCGGAGAAACCGGTTCGTCGGGATCGGGGAGATCTTCCGGAATCTCCTCCTTCATCTGCGGAGAAGAGAAACAGAATTCGTCGACCGCAACAGCTGTCAATGTTTTGCCCGGCAATTCCATCAAATCATCAAACTTTGTAAATACGGATGATGTTGAACTGACATCTGTTTTCATCTGTTCTAATTCATACAAAATCACTGCGCCGTCGGGACTTACCAGCGTTGCCGATGGAACCGATAAATCATATTCAAACTGCGGTTCTTGTAAAACTTTCACCTCAACCGTTACTTCATCGGACAGCGTTCCGTCGGCGGTTTTAGCATAGAAAACATAGGTACCGACCTGACTTTTAGAGACTGTCACCTTGTTGCCGCTGACTTGAGTTTCATTTCCGCTATTATATGTGTAGTAAACCGGGACGCTTTCTGCCTGCGTTATATTCAAAGTAATGCTGCCGGAATCGTCGGTTGCGGGATCAAAATATGATCCGGGAGCCCCGTCTGCCGTCCGCGAATCGGTGACTGTCGGCGCCTCCGGCGTCTCTTCCGGCGGCGTTTCGATATTATAAACAGCCGGCGTTGACGGATTGCGCATTTCGGCGGCAGCAACAACATAACAGGTTTGACCATCGTTCAATTTCGGGGCGGAAGCGGCTTCGTATTTCGTCGGCGTCCCCGTTTCAAAATCGTCGGAATCGATCAAGTACCAAAATTCCAGCCCGGTCACCGTTGCATCTGCGGCGGCAGCTGTTACCGTCAGTTTTCCGTCGGCATCAACGCTTACCTCAGGAGCACTCAACGGCGCTCCGTCGACCTCAACCGATTCGGATGTCAATTTTCCGTCGACGGCGGCCATAAAGTAAAGCAACGCGTTTTCGGCAACCGTTACGGGAGAAGCGGCAGCCGTCCACGTTGTTTCATCGGTTGAAGAATAAACAGAGGCGGTATTATCGGTCGTACCGGCGGCAACCGCTACTTGCAGCGCCTTATAAAAATCGCTACCGCGGGCATCGGAGACAGTCGGTTTTTCCGTACGGCTGAAAGTCTGAGATGCTTCCGTTGACGGATGCGCAAATTCGGCACCGGCCTTCACTTTAACCGGAGCAGCCGCAGCAGCAGCCAATAATTCATACGGAATCGGAACGGGAGCTGTGTACGTCAAAACCGTTCCGCTTGTAAAATCTCCTCCCAAAACATAATAAAGCGAAACCGCACTCGTTAAACCGGCCGGCGTTGTAGGCGGCGTGATTGTCACAATATTGAACTGCGGCGAACTGTGAGAAAGCGCAACCGTTGGCGCTGCGTCAAACGCAAACAGCTGCTGCGTAGCGATTTCCGAACGGGTTTTATCGTCATCTTTCGCTGTTGCACCCAGCCACAAATTGCCGGATTGCGGCGCAATCGGATTGGTGTACGGCGTTGACGGATTTTGAACGGAATTTTCGTCGGCGCCTTCGCCATAAAGGACATTATTGCCGTTAATTCGAACCGAAAGCGGCAGATAAAAAAGCGAATCGCGGGCGTCTTCAAACGTCGGCGGATCGGTCGGAACAAGTGAAACCGAAGCGGTTTCCGACGGATTATGCATCTCTGCGACGGCAACGACATAAATCGTTTCATCGGCAGAAAGCTGCGGTTTTGAAGTTTCATCATACAACGTTCCCGCCGCAGTCGAAGAAAACGGAGTTTTGTCATTTATTTTATAATAAAAAGAAGCGGCAGGAGCAGGTGTTTCTTCCGAATCGCCTGCCGCAATCGTTACAGTTCCGTCGTCAGCAACTTCCACTTTCGGTTTGGGAAGCGGCGTTCCGTCGACACTCGCCGACGCGGAGGTGATTTTATTTAAATCGCTGACAACAGCTTTCAGTGTTTCTCCCGCGGCAACCGTCACCGCTTGCGGATTCGCTTCTTCCGCCGCATTTTGCCGTGTCGGCTCTTCGCCGTTGCGGGTAACGTAATACTTTTCGGTTGCCGGAGAACCCGCAGCGCCGCCGGTTAAATCGACAGTCAGCGGGTCGAGGTAAGCAGCCGCCGTACTGCCGGAACGGGCGTCGGTCGGAACGGGCACATCCAAAAGCGGAAAAGTGTTATTCACTTTATTCGACGGAAAACAGAATTCCGCACCGCCGACAGCGCTGACGGTTGTTTCCGCCGTTGCGTCAAGGTAAACGGTATTCTCTTCATAAATAAGAAACTCACCCGAATCCGCGGTTTGATAAAATAGTCCGCGATTTTTCTCCGTTTCGGGAACGGATGCGTTTTCTTCGATGACAAGAAGGTTCCAATAACTCAAAGAAACCGAAACGGGGTCAACCGCTTTTGAGACAGCCTGTTCTGCCGTCTCGGAAGGAAATTTTCCTGCCGCGTAGGCGCGCGCTTTGACAACCGTTGTGCCGTCGGTCACTTCAACCGCCGTTCCCGAAGCAGAAGACGGCGACTGATCGGTTGGCGTGTTTCCGTCAAACGTATAATACACCGTTGCATCCGTTTCGGGGGTTGAAAACATCACTGCCAACGGATCGGCATAATTCCGTGTCTGTGAACGGGCATCGAGAATGACGGGTGTTTCGGCTTGAGATGACTCCACAACCGCTTCTTCGGAAGCAAAGAAATTTTCCGCAATCGAACGAGTTTTCAGAGTCTCTGTCGGCAGCAAATCGGAAACAGTGTAAGTCGTTCCGGCTGCTAACGATTGCTCATCTCCCATCGGGCAATTTTCCGCAGTAACGGATGTTCCGTCTCGGGTCAGGAACATCGCCTGCGCGTCAGAACCGTAATCAAATGTTATCGAATAAGTTGCGCCGTCGGTATTTTCAGTAATTTCTCCGACTTCCGGTTTCGGCAGCCTTTCGACAGGCAAAACAACCGAATCCGACATCAAGTAAGATTCTTTAAAACTCTTAACAGTAATAGTTCCCGGCTGTGTCAGTTCAATAAGACCTTCGGTAGAAGACATGACTGTCGTCGGAGTCGTTCCGTCCAATGTGTAATAATAAATGACATCGGGATCAGCCGACGTAACGGCAAAAGTGAGTTTGTCTGACAATCGGTGAACCGTTGTATCCTCGATTTGAGGCGTCGCCGTTTTTTCAAGGTGGAAAATCGCTGCTTCCGATGGGTCAAATTCTTTATAAAAAACGCGGGCGGTAATCACCTTGCCTTGCTCATCGTCGTAATTGATTTCAAACGGCGCTTTGTATTCGGTCGAAGAGGCTGTCGGGTCTTCGGCCGGATTCGCCATTGTATAGTGAATCGTTCCTTTATAATTCGACGAAATGATTTCGACGCGGTAACGGTTTTCTCCCAATTCGGTTACAATAATTTGCGGTGTGTAAAGCGCAAAGTCAGTGAAATCATTTTCCGTAATTTCATAGCGAATTTTTGTCGTAATCGCACCGTCGACAAGACAAGAAATTTTCTTTTCCCAAACGACAGTTTCCCCATCTTTGAGAGTAATTGTTACATCGTAATTGCCGGCTTCCAGAGATGAAATTTCAATCCGTTCGCCGGTTTCGGAGGTAATTTCTTCGGGCGAACCGCCGGCTGTTTGAGCCGTTACGGTGAGAGAGGGGTTGACCAGCGTCTTTTCAGGATAAATAATTTCAACGGAAATTTTGCCTTTTCCGAAAGTACATCCGCAGACAAGAAAAAGAATCAGAAATCGCCCAAAAAATGATCTGTATTTCATACGCACTCTTTTGTTATTATACCATGAAACCCATGCAAAAGACAGCTTTCGCTTAAAAGTTTAAAAAATTCTTTTTGCTTGTTAAATTATCGGTGATTTGTAACGATATTTTAATATCGAAAGTTCGCAAGGAGACTCCATGAGCAACCTTTCTCCCCAAAATACATATCATCAAAACCGAATTAAAACTGCCGGTCAGAGTGAATTGATCGTCATGCTCTATGACGCTGCTATCCGGAATTTGCAGACAGCAGTTGAAGAGTTGAAAACAGAAAAACCGCGAATCGATATCGTCAACAACACTTTCAATAAGGCTTCAAGCATCATTGCCGAGATGAGCGCTTCTTTGAATTTCGATCAAGGGGGAGAAATTGCCAATCATTTGTTCAACCTCTACTGTTTTTTCGGAAGCGAAATTACGAAAGCCAATATTCATAAAGAAATCGGAAGCATTCCGAAAATTATCGAAATGCTGGAAGATTTGCGCCGCGCCTGGAAAATTGCCGCATCTGACGCCTCCGCCGCTCCCGCCGGACGTTACGAAGGGCTCAGCATCAACGGATGAAAACAAACTCCAAACTCATCGACTTGATTGTATCTCAACAGGAACGGCAGAAAGAGTATTTTCTCGAATATTTGCGGGTTCAAGATTTAGAACGAATCGATTTAAAAAACGAACGATACGATGATTTACGGATTCATCTCGACGTCGAACAGCGCATTCTTTCAAAAATCATCCGTCTTTCGAAAATCATCACCAATCACATTTACGATTTAAAGCTGAAAGACATTTCCGAAGCACCGGAAGTGTTTTCGCGTCAGAAAGAATTGGAAACGCTGAAAGAAAACGCCATCCGCAATAACATTCATAACCAAATCGCCATGGAGGAGCGTAAAGAGGCGATGCGCCCGCATTTGGTGTTTTCCGTCGCTCGCAAACGCTCACCGCTGCCGACTGAAGGCAAAATTCCGCAAATCATTAACGTTTCAATTTAACCGCTTCCGGCTGAGGTTTTTCGCTGACAGCCGCCAATGTTTCAAAAAACGCAGGGAAGGTGACCGCCGCCGCTTCGGCGCCCTCAACGGTGACGGGCGCATCGGCCGCCAAACCGGCAACTGCCAACGCCATCGCGATACGGTGATCGCCTCGGGAACAGACACAGCCTCCGCGAAGTCCGGTTCCCCGAATGACCATTCCGTCGGGAAGTTCCGTAATATCCGCACCCAATTTTGTCAGCTCTTCAGTCATGCAGCGAATGCGGTCTGTCTCTTTTTGACGCGTGTGCGCTGCGTTAAAAAGCCGCGTTTCGCCGTCGGCAAAACAGGCAGTCACCGCCAAAATCGGCAGCGCGTCGGGAATATCATTCATATCCGCCGAAAAAGCTTTCAATCTGCCGCCTTCAATCGTCAGTCGGTCGCCTTGCAGTTCAATGCGGCAGCCCGCCTTTTCCAACAGAAACACAACGGCCTTATCACCCTGCGCGTCAGTCATATCGAGTCCGGTTAAGGTCAGCCGACTGCGTGTAACGGCGGCCGCGCACAGAAAAAAACACGCCGAAGAAAAATCAGCGGGAATTGTCCGGTCAAACGGTCGGTAAATTTGTCCCCCCGGAATAAAAACATCGGTATAATTTTCGTCGCTTTGAAACGAGATAATTTGTTCGTTCATCCACCGTTTGGTCATGTCGACATACGGCTTTTCTTTTAAAATTCCGGTTTTGATTTCGAAATTTCCGTCAGCCAACGGCAGAGCCAGCAGCAATGCCGACAAATACTGACTGGTCGGACAATCGATTTTTACTTTTCCGGAATGAATCGGTCCGCAAACAGTAAACGGAGCATATCCTTCTTTTGTTTCGCATTTGATTTCAACACCGAGTGTTTTTAACGCATTCAGCAGACCGGCAGCGCTGCGGCCGCAAACGGAACTGTCGCCCGTCAGCCGGAACGGCCGGCCGATCAACGAAGCAAAAGCCGCCGCAAAAAAAAGCGTTGTCCCCGAATTGAGAACGTCTGCTCCGTCAAGTGCATGATGAAAGCGTTTTCCGATGCCGAAAACCCGCAGATACTCCGTGTTTTCCTCAATTCGGGCGCCGAAAGCGCGGCATACCGCGATACACGCTTTCGTGTCTTCGGAAAAAAGCGGCCGCCGCAAAACCGATTCGCCGCCGGCCGCCGCCGCAATAAAAAGCCCGCGGATCGTATGGGACTTCGAACCGGGAACGGCTGCCTCGCCGCGGATTCGGGAAGGGGTAATCGTTATTTTCATAAGAATTTTATATCTTATTTCCGCCTTTTCGTGTATAATTTTTCCATGAAAAAACCTCTTTATTTAATCGACGGCTACAGTCTGATTTACCGCACTTATTTTGCGCTCATCCGCTCGCCGTTGATGACTTCCAAAGGGAAAAACCGCAACGTTGTCTTCGGATTCTTCAACTCGCTCTTTCCATTTATCAAAAAATTCCGTTGCGAAAAGCTGATTGTCGTCATGGATTCGAAAACAAAAACCTTCCGTCACGAATTTTATCCCGAATACAAGGCCAACCGCCAGAAAACGCCGGAAGATCTGCATGAACAAATTCCCGTAACGGAAGAAATTCTGACCGCGCTCGGAATTCCGGTTCTGCGCGCCGACGGTTATGAAGCCGACGATGTGATTGCCTCGCTGGCCGTTCAGTGCCGGAACGAAAACCGTCCGTGCTTCATTCTTTCGGGAGACAAAGATCTCTGCCAATTAATAGGAGACAACATCACGATTCTCCGTCCGTCGGCAGGCGATTACGAAGAGATGACGGATGAAAAAGTAAAAGAGCACTACGGCGTTTTCCCTAATCAGATTCTCGATTATTTAGCACTGATGGGAGATTCCGCCGATAACATTCCCGGCGTTCCCGGCGTCGGAAAGGTGACCGCCGCAAAGTGGCTGGCTTCCTACGGAACGCTGGAGAATCTGTACGCCCACATTGACGAAATCAAAGGCAAGGCGCGCGAAAATTTGGAAAACGGACGGGAAAGCGCTCTTCTCAGCCGCCGCTTGGCAACGCTTCGAACCGATCTCAAGCTCCCGGTTGACATCGAAGCAATCGACACTTCTCGTCTGAACACAGAAGAGGCCGCTGTTATTTTTCGAAGAGAAGAAATCCGCAAATTCGGAACGTCAAAAAATTTCAAACCCGCCGAAACAGAAAAACCTTCGCTTTTCTCCGCCGGAGGAGGCAGAACGTCTGCCGGGGAACAATCCTCCGGAACGGACGGCGGCGCACCGCCGGCGGTTTTCCGTCCCGGTTCAGTCGACATCGCCGATACACCGGAGAAAGTCTCCGCTTGGATTCAAAAGGCCGCCGGCGCCGGCGTTTTTGCTTTCGATACGGAAACGACGGGATTGGACACTCTTTTTGCCGAACCGATCGGCTTCTCGCTGGCGGTTGACGGCGAACGCGCGGTGTACATTCCGTTGATTGCCGACGGCAAACCGGTTCAGGACGCCGACGAAATCCGCCGGCTGCTGAAACCGCTTCTTGAAGACGAAAAACACCTCATTATCGGTCACAATCTCAAATACGACTACCAAATCATGAAACGATGGGGAATCAAATTCCGACCCGGATTTGATACCATGGTTGCGGCATGGCTTTACGACAGCTCCCTTGACCGCTATCAAATGGATTTTCTGGCACTGCGGCTGCTTCGTTACCAACCGATTGCGTATAAAGACATTGTCCCGAAAAACAAACACATCGGTGAAATTTCGCTGCAGACAGCCGCCGATTACGCCGGCGAAGACGCGTTTATTGCCTTTCGGTTTTACGGCTTCCTGAAAGCGAAACTGGAAGAATCGGCGCTTTCCGATTCATTTTTCAATACCGAAATGAAACTGGTGACACTGTTGGCGGAGATGGAGATGCGCGGCATTCGCCTTGATTGCGAAGAACTGGCCCGTTACGGCGAAGAGCTGACAAAAACGACAGCCGAATTGGAAACTGAAATTGCCAAAGAGGTCGGATTCGAATTCAATCTGAAGTCAGTCAAACAGCTGCAATCGGTTTTATTCGAAACACTCGGTTTAAAACCGACGAAAAAAACCGCTGGCGGCGGCTTTTCTACCGATTCCAATGTTTTGCAAGAGTTAGCAGCAATACACCGCGTTCCGCAGCTTCTGCTCGAGTACCGCGCCTGCATCAAACTCAACGACACTTATGTCAAGGCGCTGCCGAAGCTGGTAAACCCGCAAACCGGACGCATTTATCCATCGTTCCAACAGACAGGAACGGCGACCGGGCGGCTTTCCTGCCGTAATCCGAACCTGCAAAACATTCCGATTCGCGATGAAGCCGGCCGACGCATCCGACGAGCGTTCAAACCGCAAAACGGCTGCGTTTTTATCAGCGCCGACTACTCCCAAATCGAATTGGTGATGCTGGCCGCGCTTTCCGGCGATCCCGGACTTTGCACCGCATTTCAAAACGGCGTCGATGTTCACGCTCAAACCGCTTCGCTTTTATTCGGCGTTCCGATTGAATCGGTTTCCGCCGATCAACGACGCATCGCCAAAACCATCAACTTCGGAATCATGTACGGCATGAGCGCTTTTCGCCTCTCCAATGATCTGCAAATTCCGTTCGCAAAAGCTAACGACTTTATTAAATCGTATTTTACAACCTTCGGCGGCGTCAAAACATTTTTGTCAAAGGTGATCGAAGAGGCCGAATCAACCGGCGAAATACGAATGATCAGCGGTCGGCGGCGGCGGATTTTCGGTATCAATTCCCGCAACAAAACGGAACGCAATCAAGCCGAACGGATCGCGCTCAATACGTTGATTCAGGGAAGCGCAGCCGACGTTGTGAAAACCGCAATGCTTAAAGTCGACCGCCTGATTCGAGAATCGAAATCAAACGCCCGTCTGCTGCTGCAAATCCACGACGAACTGCTCTTTGAAGTTCCGGAAAACGAAGCGGCCGCCTTTACCGCTGTTCTGAAAACCGAAATGGAGAACGCCGTCAAATTATCAATCCCGCTGCGCGTCTCGGTCGAAAGCGGCTGCAGCTGGGGGGAAATTCATTGAAAGACGGCTTTGTTTTAGGACTGACAGGCAAAAGCGGCGCGGGGAAAAACCTTGCTGCCGCATTCTTGGAAAAATCGGGTTGGATTCATTTCGATACCGATAAGGAAGCGCATCGGGTTTTAGACGGCGCATGCAAAGAGGCAGCGCAGCTCTTCGGACGGGAAATTCTGACCGAAAGCGGGAAGGTTGACAGAGCGCGTTTGGGGAAAATTGTCTTTTCATCGCCGGAAAAAATGAAACAACTTGAATCGCTTCTCTATCCGCATATCGAAGAATCGATTATCTGCGCCGTTCGGGCAAATCCCGACGAAAAATTTGTGATCAACGGAGCGAATTTAACGGGATCCGAGCCGCTTTGCGGTCTTTGCGACGCCGTTTTAGTTGTCCGCGCGCCGTTTTGGGTGAGATTATGGCGCAGCGCCCGCAGAGACCGACGGCCGCTTTTTTCTCTCCTGAAAAGATTTCATTATCAGAAATGTTTTTCCGTTCAAGAGTTTTTTCCGCAAGCCGATATTTATACTGTATCAAATATCACGACAAAAGCGCAGTTTGAAAAAAAACTCAAACGGCTGATGGAAAAAAGGATTTTAAAAAATGAACGAAATTCAAAACGAAAATAACCGATCCGACGACAAAAAACGCATTTCTGCCGACATCAAACGGTACCTGATTCCGGTTTTGGGCGTTTCTTTGGCCGCCGTTACCCTTTGCGGCATCGGCTACCTCTATTTTTCGCCGGCACCGGCAGAAAAGGTGACTGTCGCCGTTAACGATACAGCCGACGCCGAAGCGGAAAAAACAGCTGAAGAGGCCGCTGCTGAAGCGTTTGATGCGCTGACACCGCTAACGCCGCCGTCGGAAACCGATAAACCGAAAATCGTTGTTGCCCCGGAAGAGCCGTCGCTGGTCGAGACCACGCCGATTGAAACAGCTCAAACCGATTATTCACGTATTGAAATTCCGGAGACCGCTCAGCCGTCTGTTCAACCGAAACCGAAAGCCGAAACTCCCGCTCCCAAACCGGCGGTTCAGTCTCAGCCGAAAACAACGCCTCAACCCGCCGTCCGGACGCCGGCAGCCGCGCCTCAACCTAAAAAAATGAGTCCTCGTTTTTACATTCAAGCCGGTTCGTTCAGCACTCTGGCTAATGCCGAACGGGCTCAACAAATGCTTGCCGATAACGACATTCGTTCAATCATCGAAACCCGCAACATTAACGGAAAAACATGGTACCGTCTTCTTGTCGGTGCATACGCTTCCAAAGATGAAGCCAATCGTTTTAAACCGACCGTTCAAGCCGTGAAAGGTTTTGAAAACGCTATGATCAGGGAGTATTATTGATTTAGCAGAGAATGTAATTATGAAACCAGATAATAAACCGACTATTATTTTCTTTCTTCCCAGTCGTGATAAATATCCGATAGGGGGATACAAAATTGTTTACGAATATGCAAATCGTTTTGCTGCAGAAGGTTATCCGGTTAGCATTCTATATCCGTACCGTTCAGCGATATCTCTATGGAAAGAATTTTTACTCAAACGCCGGATTAAAGATTTTATTCGTTTTCTGGAATATATTAAAAACTCTTTGTTCCATTCGCACAAGGCAGGAACATGGTTTCCTTTAAATCCAATGATAAAAAAACACTTCTGCTTTCGTGTAACGGAAAAAGTGTTTAAAAACTATTCTGAAAATACGCGTATCATAGCAACGGCCATCAGGACCTCATTTGAACTGAATTCTATAAAAAAATTTCCCGAATCTCAAAAATACTATTTTGTTCAAGGTTTTGAAAACTGGAATGGTGTTACTGCTGATACAGTCTATTCTTCATATTCACTTTCATTGACCAAGATCACAATCGCTCCATGGTTGCAGGAAAAAATCAAAACTTCCGGGAATTCTTCCTATTTAGTATATAACGGATTTGACTTTAATCATTTTCGATTAACAAATCCGATAGACTCCCGCAGTCCTTATGAAATTGCTGCGCTTTATCATATGAGCAGTGTCAAAAGGTGGTCAGATGTCTTTTCAGCTTTACAAATTGTAAAAGAAACAATTCCCGAACTTCATGTAACATTATTCGGAACTCCCGAACAGCCGGACCTACCGGAATGGTGTTCCTATTTTCGGTGTCCCGATAAACAAACGCATAACCAAATTTATAACAATGCATCCATATTTGTTGCTGCATCTGAAAGCGAAGGCATGGCTTTACCGCCGGCTGAATCCATGATTTGCGGTTGCGCTCTTTGTTGTACAAATATAGGGGGATTCCCATACGCTATTGATCATAAAACAGCATTGAAATCTCCTGTTTATGATATACCTGCTCTTGCAGATAACATAATCAAATTAATAAATGATCAGGAACTAAGAACGAAACTGGCTAAAGCCGGCAATGAATATATCCGTCAATTTACATGGGAAAGAGCATATTCGCAGTTTAAGGAAATATTACAAGTATAAATTCCACTTGACATTCTTTTATTTCTCGTTATAATGAGAGGGAAACAAGGAGAGATGTCCGAGTGGTTTAAGGAGACGGTCTTGAAAACCGTTGATGCGCAAGCATCCCGGGGTTCGAATCCCCGTTTCTCCGAAATGGAAAGGTGCGAGAGTGGCCGAATCGGTCTCCCTGCTAAGGAGTTGTACCCCTCAAGGGTACCGGGGGTTCGAATCCCCCCCTTTCCGTGTTTAATGTACCTATAGCTCAGTTGGATAGAGCATTGGTTTGCGGAACCAAAGGTCGGAGGTTCGAGTCCTCTTGGGTACAATTGGAAAGATGCGAGAGTGGTTGAATCGGACAGACTCGAAATCTGTTGTAGGCTTCGGCTTACCGGGGGTTCGAATCCCCCTCTTTCCGTCCGAGACAACCGCTTTCGTTTGAAGGCGGTTTTTTTAATACTAAAAATCAACCGATTTATTTTTAATAAAAATTTTAAGGAATCACCTGTATGGCAAATATTGCACTAATTACGGCGGGCGGTATCGGTTCCCGTGCCCATCAATTCATTCCCAAACAATTCCTGAGCATTAAGGATAAACCGCTCATTATATACACAATGGAAAAGTTCCAGAATCACCCGGAAATCACCGACATTATTGTTGTCTGTTTGGACGGTTGGACAGAGTACTTGAAAGCTATGTCACAACAATTCGGGATCTCAAAATTAAAGCAGATAGTTCCCGGCGGGAATTCCGGACTTGAATCAATTCACAACGGTCTTGATTTTATAAAAACTTATGCCGACATTAACGATATTATTTTGATTCATGACGGGAATCGTCCCGGTGTTTCGGCAGAAACAATTTCGGCCTGTATCGCACAATCCGATATGAAAGATGTTTCCATAACGGCAATCGGAATTAATGAAGCCGTTTTTACGACAGAAAATTCCGATAAAGCACCTTCGTTACTAAACCGAGATCTTTTAATCAGAACACAAACTCCTCACGGCATTAAACTCGGTTATCTTAATACGCTTTTTGAGGAAGCTCAAAAAAAGAATATTCGGGACTCGGTTGCTATCTGTACTCTTCTTGTCGAATTGGACAAGCCGATATATTTTTGTAAGGGTTCGGAAAAAAACTTCAAAGTAACAACTCCCGACGAAGTCGATCTTTTTAAAGGGATGATGATTATCGAAAATGAAAAATAAACTATACAGTAACATTTTATATTTAACGGAAATAAAATCTTTCTGCGAAAATCATGATTTGTCTTTCTTTAGAAACAAGACAATCTGTATTACCGGTGGAACAGGATTAATTATGTCCTATTTTACGGACATTCTTCTTTTTTCCGATATAAAGTGTAAAATAATACTGCTGGTACGAAATAAAAAGAAGGCTCAAAATCGTTTCTCCGAATTCATTAATGATAAAAGATTAATTATTAAAGAAATTGATTTACTGAAACCCATTCATTTGCGGTTTTCGAATATTGATATTATTATTCACGGAGCAAGCAATTCGGACCAAAGGAATTATGCTGCCGACCCGATAGGAACAATGCATACAAATTACATCGGCATTAATCATCTGCTGGAACTGGCTGTGAAGAAACATACAAAAACATTTCTTTTTCTGTCTTCTTCGGAAATTTACGGAGATATCACCGGCGAAATTACGGAAGAAGCTTTCGGACATGTTAATACACTCAGCCTTCGTTCCTGTTATAACGAAAGCAAAAGAGCAGCGGAGACTTTATGTTTCTGTTATGCGGAAAAATTTAACCTGCATACTGTGATTGCCAGACTGAGCCGTGTTTACGGACCGACAATGAATTTAGCGGACTCAAAAGCCTTGTCCCAATTCATGATGAATGCCGTCAACAGGCAAAATATTCAGATTAAGAGCTCGGGAGAACAGGTTTTATCCTATACTTATGTCTCCGATGCTGTCGCTGCGTTGTTTTTACTGTTGAAAGACGGAATGTCCAAAAACGCTTACAATATTGCAAATAACACAAATCTTTATACATTGAAAGAAATTGCGGAAATTGTTGCAAAAACCCGAAATATCAAAACAGAATTCATCACAATGACCGAAACCGAGAAGAAAACTTATTCGGAAGTTAAAAACGCTGTTCTCGCCTCAAAGAAGCTGGAAAATTTGGGTTGGTCTCCAGCCGTCACTCTCGAGAAGGGAATATCCCAAACAATCGATATTATAGAAAATCTTTTGTAAATTTTCACACCTCCACCTCATACAGCCGCATATAATTATACAACTCTTCAAGGTTGAGATCCAAAAGGCGGCGGACGACGGTGCCGAGAAGACGGCGAAGATTTTCCTGAAGGCAAAGGAGTCCGATAGCAAAGGTGATGAATCCGGGCATCACCATAAGGAAAGCGCAAACGCAGGTGCCAAGAGTTTTATCGAACTGACGGTAGGGGATTTCACCCGATTCACGGAATGCGGTGCGGGTTTCTTTGTAGACAAAAGAGTAGGCGATTTTTGAGAAGAGAAAACCGCAAAACGCAGTTAAAAACAGCAAACCGAGAATTAAAAACGGATGAAATCGATGCGTCAGCCAAACCGTCAGAATAATGTCGGCAAACAGAAAAAGTCCTCCGAGCATGAATGCTTCCACCAGTTTAATCTGCTGAGAGAAACGTAAAATATTAACAAAGCGTTTTAACTCCATAAACCTTTCTCCTTTAACGCCGGCAAAACATCAGATAAAGAACTGACACACGCCGTGCAGGCCTTTTGCATTTCCGCATCCGGTTTCACGCGGTCAGGAACCATGACAACAGAAAGACCGGCACTTAACGCGGCGCTTACGCCTTGAACAGAATCTTCAATAACGATGGTTTTTTTCGGATCGGCGCCGGTCCTTTCCAGAGCTTTCAAATAAATATCGGGAGCCGGCTTTCCCTCCGCAACGCTTTCACCGCCGATTATTTCTTGAAAAAACGGGAGCAACCCAGATCGTTCCAACAAAAAACGCGCCTGACGGCTTCCGTTCGATGTCACCAGTATACAGGGAATTTTGTTTTCCTGCAACATGGAAAGCAACGGCCGAACCCCCGGTTTTTGCGTCAGTGTACCGTTGTCAGCTTTTTCACGAATACGTTGAGCACAGTAGCTCCAAACCTCAGTAAACGGAAATCCTTCTCCGAACTCATCCAGATAAAGCTTACGGCAGTCGTTATAACTGCGGCCGAGACAACGATTCAGCAGATCGTCAGAAAAATGATAACCGAATCTATCAGCACAATCATTTTTCAAAATTTGTGCGACTTCTGTCTCAGTATCAAAAAGAACGCCATCCATATCGAAAAAAAACGTCGAAATCATTTTATACCCGTTCGATAAATTCTTTCATAAAATGGATAAAAATTGCTTTTTGCCGATTGGCAGTCTCTGTTACTTCTTTATGATTCAATTTTTCACCGGTGATTCCTGCCGCCATATTGGTCAGACAGGAAAAGGCCGCCGTCTGCAAGCCAAGACTTGCTGCTGCAATTGCTTCCGGAACGGTCGACATTCCGACAGCATCAGCTCCCAGACAAGCGGCGGCTTTGACTTCTGCCGGAGTTTCGTAAGACGGTCCGGTCGTGAAAAAATAAACTCCGCTTTTTAAATCCAAACCGCAGGCCGCCGCCGCTTCAAACGCTTTCTGCCGCAATTTACGGCTGTAAACATCACTCATATCAACAAAATCGGGCGCACCAATCAACGGATTCGGACAAAGAAACCCGATGTGATCTTCAAAGACCATAATATCGCCCGGTTTCCACTGAGGATTGACAGCACCGGCGGCGTTGGTCAAAATGAAAATCGGCGCACCGAGCGCGGCTGCAACCAATGCGGGAAAAGCGGCTGTTTGAGAAGAGTGTCCTTCGTAAATATGAAAACGACCGCTCAGTAAGACAATTGTTTTGCCGGAAAGGCGGCCGAACGCCAAACGGCCGGCGTGTCCCGGCACAGTCGAAACAGGAAAACCGGAAATGTCGCCGTAATTCCAAATGCGGGCGCCGGCCAGCTCATCCGTCAGCGCACCCAAACCGGAACCGAGCACGACAACCGCTTCCGGGCGGGAAATGCCGTGCCGGGTCAATTCAATCCGAATGCGCTTTAATGAATCAGAAAAGGTCTCCGTCATCCGTCGGCTCCGCAGGAACTTCGTCTCCGATTGCTGCAGCTTCATCAACGGAAATTTCCGCCGCTTCGGTTTCAGCGGTTTCTTCATCGACGGCTTCCGCAGCCGTTTCGGCTTCAGCCGATTCCGTTTCCTCCGCGGCTGTTACCGTTTCTTCGGCCGCCGCTTCGGTTTCAGCGGTTTCTTCGTCGGCGGCTTCCGCAGCCGTTTCAGCTTCAGCCGATTCCGTTTCCTCTGCGGCTGTTACCGTTTCTTCG
>CALXOJ010000015.1 GCA_944390005.1 uncultured Spirochaetota bacterium | reverse complement strand
AATCGGATCTTGAGTCGTTTATGGACGGGAATTTGGTTTCTTCTGCCAAACCTGGTAACTACGGATTGGCAGGTTTCGATACATATTACCTCTACTTTGGTACGGAGGGTGATAACGCCAACGAGGCTGTCACCGTCACCGTCGATTACGTTGCCTTCTACTATTTGGATGAAGAAATTGAAATAATTGAGGTCAAAGAGCCGACCATCATTCCCGCTACGGTCGAAGTCGAAGGTAAAACGCTGAAGCTGACTCACTACGATCCGTTTGACAGCATGGAAACGCTGAAAAAGAACTGGGACATCGGGAACCCGGGAATCAACCGTCCTGAAATCGGCAATGAGGGGAAAACGACGCCGGATTTTATTCCGGATTTCGGAGAGGGAATCAGCGGATATTCGGGAGACCGCTACAAACAGCCGTATTGGTCGCCCGAAGCGGTGGAGATCAAAGACGGCGAGCTGCTGATTAAAGTTTACTTTGATCCGAGTCTTGACAACTTAAACGAAGACAGCAGCGGGAGAAAAGGTTATATTCCCGGCGGAACCAATCTGTACGATGAAACCGGATACGGCGTTGCCGGAGCCATCCACTCCAAACGGCAGTTCCCGAGCGGACTGTTTGTCACCAAAATCAAACACTCATGGGGCGACCGCGCCGGCAAAACCAACGCTCACTGGGACGCGTGGTGGGCGGAGTCCAATAACCCGTTCAGCCGCGCTTACGGTGAAAAAAAGCTGTTTATGCCTGAAGGCGGAGAAGACAGAGCCCGCCGAGCAAAGGGTGAGACAAACCCCAATGCGATTGATACTGATAATAATGGTTCTCTCGATACGTACACAAACGACGTCCCGGCCGGCGACCGTGGTTTGAACGGACAGCAGGTGTACGAATACGATATGTACGAGTGGGTATCTAATAACACTACTCAATGGCAGGTTCTTCACAGTTGGGCGTGGTACGGCGGCTATCCCGGTTGGGAAGACCGTTTGGACTCTAAAGGCGGCGACAATAACTACTGGTCAACCGCCGACAATTTGAGACAGATGGACAACGGCGGCGGTACGGCGTCCTTTTCTAACCCGTATGGTGATGGCGGACAGGCGCAGCGCGGCGACTGGTTCTATCTGGTAATGCTGGTGACGCCGGATAAAGTGGTGATGTGGAACTTTTCGAAGGATTGGGATTGGAAGTTCGACACCCCTGCAGTCAGGAAGAGTGAGTTGACTACCGGAGACTCCGCATTCGGGACGAGTGGAATCAAACCTTATCGAAATGCCGATACCTATGCGCCGATTCAGGTCAAATATTCGTCGGAGCTGGGAGACTGGGGTAATAAACACAACCTCATTTATAATCACAGAGACAAGCTGACGCCGGACAACCCGGACATCATGCACGCCGAGTTCTTCGCCTTCTACGCGTGGTTCCCGGAGAACGTTAAAAACATGTATGAGGATGACGTTAAAGGCTGATGATTTGCCAAAAGGAGCGGAAGTTTTTTCCGCTCCTTTTTTTGTTTTCGACTTTAAAAGTGAAGCGCTGACGAAGGCGCGAGCGGCACGGCGGGAGCCGCAAGGCTGCCTGCCTGCCGGCAGGCAGGCCGTGCCCGCCGTCGACGCGGTGCGCGCGCTCTTGCGGCGCGCGCACGCGCCCAAAACAAGAGCTATTCGGGCAGAAGGGTGTATATCTTCAATCGTTCGGACGGCATCAAAGTTTGAGCGGCGAGAAGGATTTTTTCGGAGGTGACGGCGTCGATAGCGGCGCTGCGTCCGGCGATGTCGGCAGGGGTGAGAGCGCCTTGTTCAAGGAGAATGAGCCGTTCAATCCAACGGCTGTTGGTGCGGTCGGCGGAGGCGAGAGAAGTTCGTTCAATTTCAAGGCTGTTGCGCAGGTATTCCGAAAAACGGGGATTGTCAGCGAGGCGGTTCAGTTCGGAAACAGCGCGGGCGGTGAGCGTTTCGGCTCGCTGCGGATCGCAGAAGAAGGCGGCGGCGACCAGAAACTGTTCAAACGGCTGTCGGGAAAGAACGCCGTAGCCTTGAGTGGCGTAGGCGCCGGAGGAGTCTTCTCGGATTGAGTCGCGCATGACCATGTCGATGATGCGGCCGAGGACGACGGTTTCAAGAGCGGCGGCAGGCGAATACAGTGTTTCTCCGGCAAACAGAAGCTGAACAATTGCTTTCGGTTCGGCGCCTTTGCGAACGGTCTCTTTGTCGGCTTCGGCGGCGATCGGCTCATAGACGGAAAGGTCGGCGTTCAGCGCTTCTGCGTTAAAGGTAACGGAGGCGAGGTAACGTTCCATGTACCGTTCGAGCGTTGCAGGGTCGAAATCGCCGGCGAAAACAAAGGTGAATCCTGAAGCGGAGAAGAGACGGCGGTAAAACGCTTCAGCGTCGTCGGCTTCGGAGCGGCGCAGTTCGTCGGCAGGAACCGGCAGGTAACGAAAATTTCCGTTGTGCAGCCGTTCATTAACGCGGCGAAAAAATGTCTCTGTCGGGTCGTTGCCGCGCTGTTCGGCGGCTTCAACGGCAGCTTTACGGACGAGATTGAATGAGGCTTCATCGGGATTCGGCTGCATCAAATAAAGGTAAATCAACTGAAACAGCGTTTCCAGTTCATCAGAGGCGGCGTAGCCTTCAAAGCCGTGTGTCAGGTTGTCTATGGTGACGGAGCAGGCGGCGTTGCGGGTTTCCATCTGCGCTTTCAGCTCTGCGGAATTCATCGTTCCCAGACCGCCGCGGCTGAACCAGTCGGCGCACAGAAGGGCTGAAGCGTATTCGGCTTTCGACGCCAGCGAAAGACCGCCGTTTTGAAAGGCTTTCATCTCTACCGCGTTTTTCTTGAAGTCGGACGGACGCGCCCAGACGGTGATGCCGTTGGAGAGGGTGTAGCGGACGGCGCCGGCCTCTTTCACCTGCCGTTGTCCGGTAATCGAGCCGGGAACCGGTTCATAAGGGAAGAACTCGGCTGCGGTATCGGGCGAGGCAGGCATAAACGGTTCTGTTTCAGCCAACAGCCGTTCAATAAGGGCCTGCGCTTCGGCCTCTTCAAACGGAAGCGACGGCGCGGCGAGGGAATAGACGGCGTCGGAGCCGTTGAAACATTCGCCAAACATTTCGTTGATTTCGGAAAGGGTGACCGTCGGCACAATGCGGCGGACGCTTGCGACGTAATCGGCGACCGAGACGGTTGTATGGCCGTTGAGCCAGTCGTCCTTGTACCAGTTTAAGTAGGCAAGCGATTCGTAGGTCGGAATTTGCGCTTCGAGAGCGTCGGCATTGGTTAAAGCGGTCTGTTTGGCGCGCTGCAGTTTGGCTTCGTCGCAGAGACCGGCGCCGAAACCTTTGAGCAGGGCAATCAGCTGACGCAGCGGCGTTTCAATGTCGCCGATCGGCAGGGCGGCCTCCATGCCGAAAACCGAAAGGGTGCGGACAAACGGCGAATCGTAAGCGGCAAATGAAATCAGTTCGCTTTCTCCGCTGAGGATGAGGTCGTTGACTGTCTGCGAGAGAATGCCGGCGCCCAACTGGCGAATCAGGTCGGCGCGGCGCGCCTCTTCGGAGACCAGCAGCTGCGGCGGCCGTTTGCGCCACACGGTCAGCGACGCGCCGGTCAGTTCAGGGTCGGTGAAAACGGTGATTTGCCGCTCCGTACCGAAGGGAACGGCCAAACGCGCCGTTTTCTGTCTGGAAGCGGCAAACTCCGCCCAACTCTTTCCCGGGGTTAAATCCGCTTCTGCGTCCGTCCGTTCGGAAGCGGCAGCCGGCGCAAAGGTTTTCAGCCGTTCGACAGCGGCCTCGGCGTCAATGTCGCCGACAATGAAAACCGCCATATTTTGCGGCGTGTAATGGGCTGTGTAAAAGTCGAGCAGCCGCGCGCGGTCGGCGGAGGCAATCGACTCTTCGGTTCCGATAGGATCGCGGTCTGCGTACAGCGAACCGGCAAACAGAGCGTCTGTCATTGTCCGGTGCGCGCGCATAGCAGCGGAATTGCGCAGCCGCTTCTCTTCAAGGATGACGCCGCGTTCTTTTTCGGCCTGTTCCTGATCCAGAGTGATATGAAAAGCCCATTCCTGAAGAATGTCAATCGCTTCATCCAGCAGATGCGGTTTATCGGTCGGAACCTCAAGTTCGTAAACCGTTTCGTTGTAGGAGGTGTAAGCGTTGAGCTCCGGACCGAAAGCGACGCCCATCGATTCAAGAAAGGCGACCAACTCCTTTCCTTCATAACTGCGGGTGCCGTTAAACGCCATGTGCTCCAAAAAGTGCGCCAATCCGCGCTGATCATCCCGTTCGTCGCAGCTGCCGGCTTTAACGGCCAGCTGTAAATACGCCTTGTTTTTCGGCGTTTCGTTGGCTTTGACGTAATAAGCAACGCCGGCTTCGTTGACGCCGATGATCGGAAGATCTTTGTCGCTGCATGAAAAAAGCAGAACCGCAATGAACGGCAATACCGTCTTTAAAATCTTTTTCATTGTATTAATTCCTCCTTATCACTTAAATCGATAGTCATTTCTATGTGTAAAAAATTGCCGTTTGCAGTCGGACAAAATTTTCGGCATTACGGTTGTTTACGGCATGTTCTCGTCGTCGGTCAGCAGATGGGCGTATTTTTCCAAATAGCTGTTTTCGATTTCCGCTGTCTGCTCTGCGTAACGGCCTTCAATATTATTCGGATTTCCGACTAAAACATTAAACAGAATCATTTGAATATCCGATACCGCATCGTAGCCCGAATGGTGCTCCATTCCCGCATTGTGCAAATTTTCATGAAAAATCAGCGACAGATAGGAAACATATCCCTGCGGCGTTTGTGTCAAATCGCCGCTCCAAAGATTGCAAAGGTATTCGGTATCGTACACATCAGGATCGTATCCCTGCCGCACATAAAGACTTTTCCCGACATTGGCGGAAGCGATATTGCTTTCAAGATTGTGCTTTCGGTAAAGGACATCAAAGTCTGCGTTTAGAATTGTTTCAAGCAGTCTGTCTTTGTCATATTCCTGTCCTGTGCTTATAGAATACGGAGAACCCGGATAGGAATCGGTTTCCGATGCGCAATCGATAGAGTCTTTATTTTTTTCCCATGCGTCCAAAAACTCCTGAGTGTTGAGGATAGAGCGCGTCAACGCTAAATATTTAATGAGAAATTTCTTTTCTTTTATAGTAAAAGTTGTTCCTTTCGGTGATTGAGGGCTGAATCCGAATCCGGAAATGCCGACCTTCCAGTTGGGATATTTCTCGTCAATCGGATCGGAAGGAGTTTCCTCATCTTCGCTTTCTCCTGTATCTCCGGGCACAGTGTTTTCAGTGTCTGTATGAATGGGAGGATTTTCTTCGCATGAAAAAAATAATACAGATAAAGAAAAAATCATCAGTAAACGAAGCAAACGATCCATTATTGCCACCGTATTATTTTATATTGAATCCATTTTTATGATATAAAACGATTTTATTTCTGTCAAGCCGGTGAAAATTAAACAAAACTTGACTTTCGCTTTTTCTCCGTTTACACTGAAAATAAAGGAGTTTTTATGGCGTGCAACAATCGAAGACCGTGTCCCTGCACTTATCACTGTCCCCGTCACGGAATTTGCTGTGAATGCGTAGCTCATCATCGGAACCGCAACGAAGGCGTACCCGGCTGTTTCTTTTCACCTGAAGCTGAGGCGACCTACGACCGCAGTGTAGAAAATCTCTGCCGGGACCGAGGAATCGGGTTGAAAGAGTGAAATTTGTTGCGCTTAACGTTTGGTCGGGTTTCAATTATCGCGGAAAAATCAGACTTGGAACATTTGAAACCAAAGAAGAGCGACGCGCACGGGAAGAAAAGCTGATTGCCGGATTAAAAAAAGAAGACGCCGACGTGATGTTTTTAAACGAAGTCAATCCTGTGCCGCGGCAGCTGAACCGCCTGCGTCGGGAACTGCAGGCAGATGCTTACGCCCGTATCGGTGTTTCCGGCGTTAAAATCGGCCGAATCGGGTTCCCCGTCAATTTGCGGGAGGCTGATGTTATTTTGGCTCGGCCCGAACTGAAAATGAAAGCGGCCGGTCGGGTGCATTTGGCGGGAAAGGGTTTTGTCTCCGATTATGCGTCGTTCCATTTCGGAAATCTGACACAGGCAATTGCCGCCGTTTTGGAAATCGGCGATGGCAGGCGTTTGACGGCGGTCGCCGTGCATTGGTTGGCATGTCCCGAATGGAAAGGAGGGGCAAAAGATGCGACGGCTTTAGCGGCAGTCGCTTCCCGCCGCGGTTTCGGATTGGAACAAATCAAGGCGGCGCGGGAAAAAATGGAAGAAGACGTCCGTCTAAAACGGCAGGAAGCGTCAAGGCTTTTGGAATTTATTGAAAAAATCGTTCCGACTGATGGACCCGTAGTCATCGGCGGTGATTTTAATGCGGGTCCTGACTGGGAATCCGTGCGGATGATGAAATCAGCGGGTTTCACCGATACGTTTGCGGCAGTCGGCAGCGGGTCCGGTTTTACATGGGATCCGCTGCGCAACGCCAACATTTCCCGCTATTATGCCGAAGAAGCGGAATTAAAAAAACAGCGGCTTTACGATACTTATCACGATATTGACGAGTTGATTCCGCGAAGAATCGATTATCTGTGGGCGCGCGGTTTCAAAAAAATCGAATCGTGCCGGCTCTGCTTTGACGAAGAGGAAGGGTTTCCCGCTTCCGATCACTTTGGAGTTGCCGCAGAAATTGAGTTTTAAACGCGTGCGGCCGCGGTCAAAGGCGGTTTTCCGCCGCCCGCATAATGACCTCATGCGCCAACCGAATTCCGAAAAGCGCCGGCAGTGTTGCCAAACTTCCCGGCGGGCGGCGGGCGCCGGCTGCTTCCGGCTCTCCGAGAGCGTTTTTCGCTGGCGGCTGTACTGAATAAACGCAAAAAACCTCCGTTTGCGTGACGCGGCGGCGTAAAAGAGTTCTCAGTTTCTTTGCCAGAGGGCACACTTCACTGCGGAATAAATCGCCGGTGCGGATCGCATCGGCATCGGTTTTTAATGCGGCGCCCATTGACGAAAAGATAGGAATATGCCGCAGCACACACTCTTCGATTAAATCGGCTTTCGCTTCCAACGAGTCGATGGCGTCGATAACTGCGTCGGGACGGGGAGCCAGTGCAACGTCGGCACTCTCTTTCGAAAAAAACAGGGTGCGGATTTCCGTTCGGCAGTCGGGTGCGATTGCCGCAATGCGTTCGGCAGCCGCTTCGGTTTTCAGTTGTCCGAGGGTTTGCGTTGTTGCCAGCAGCTGGCGGTTGAGATTGCTCGTTTCAAAGCGGTCAAAATCGATGAGGCGGATCGTGCCGGTGCCTGCGCGCGCCAGCATTTCCGCAGCGAAACCGCCGACCGCCCCCAATCCGACGACCGCAACGCACAGCGTTTTCAGGCGTTCGATTCCCTCTTCTCCCAACAAAAGCGCCGTTCGCGAATATCTTTCATCCATAGCTTCATTGTAACACAAAAAAAGGACTTTACAAGCGGGGGAAAGTAACATATACTAAAGAAAATCGATTTAAGGTGATAATAATGAAAAAGACATTTGTGATTTTGTCATTTTTTGTGTTTTTAATCGGATGTACGTCGGTTAACTCCGGAAAGGAGTCCGAAAAGACAGCAGTCATACCGCAGCCGGTGTCTGTGACGGAAGGAAGCGGTGAGTTTACTGTGACGCCCGGGATGAAGGTTTATGCGGCTGCGGAAGCGGAAAAGGCAGCGGAATTCTTGATTGAAGATTTTCGATTAGCCGGCGGATTTACGTTGAAACGTGCGGCGAACGCGGAAGAAGCGGCGATCTGCTTTGTTCTCAGCGAAGAGGCACTGCCTGCAGAGAAAGGAAAGGAAGCGTATACGCTGGACGTCAGTGCCGACAGTGTTCGGATTGCGGCAGGCGATGCGGCGGGATTTTTTTACGGGTACCAAACGCTGAAGCAGCTGCTGCCGGTGGAAATCTACGGAGGAACGGTGCAGGCGGGCGTTTCATGGACGGTGCCTGCGGTCTCGATTGAAGATTGGCCCCGTTTTAAATGGCGAGGCTTAATGTTGGATTCGGCCCGCCATTTTGTCGAAATCGAAGACGTCAAACGGTTCATCGATTTAATGGCGATTCATAAATTCAACACGTTGCATTGGCACTTGACAGACGATCAGGGGTGGCGGTTGGAAATCAAAAAATATCCGTTGTTGACCGAAGTCGGTTCTCAGCGGGAGCAAACTCTGAAAGGACACTTTACAAAAAAGGAAGAGGGCGGTCACCGATTTGACGGAACCCCGCACGGCGGTTATTACACACAAGAAGAAGCGCGGGAGATTGTTCGTTATGCGGCCGAGAGAGGCATCACGGTTGTGCCTGAAATCGAAATTCCGGGACATGCGCAGGCTGCCATTGCCGCCTATCCGTGGCTTGGAGTTCGAGATATTCCCGACGATGTATTGATTGCCAAAGGTGTCGACACAAGTTGTCGATTCGGTTGTGAACAGTGCCATCAAGGCAACGATGTTAAAGTTTCCGGTATTTGGGGCGTCTCTCCCAATGTTTTTAAACCGTCGGAAGAGACGATGACTTTCTTGGAAGATGTTTTAACGGAAGTGATGGCGATTTTTCCGAGCGAATACATTCATGTCGGCGGGGACGAGTGCCCGAGGGACCAATGGAACCTTTCACCGGAAGTGCAGCAGTTTATTAAGGATAATAATCTGGGAGACGGCGACGGTGTTCAAAGTTGGTTCCTTCATCGAATCGATGAGTTTTTGACGGAGAAAGGACGAAAGCTGATTGGCTGGGATGAAATTCTTGACGGCGGACTCTCTCCGAATGCAGCGGTGATGAGCTGGCGCGGAAAATCCGGGGGTGTTCGAGCCGCTAAAATGGGCCATGATGTCGTTATGTCTCCGACAACGTACAGTTACATCAATTACAATCAGGAACGGGCTCCTTACAATATGCTGAGTGAGGGAGGCTATATTCCTTTAAATAAAGTTTATCAGTTTGATCCTGTCGGAACAGCATTGGCGGGGAAATACGAAAAGTATGTTCTCGGCGGTCAGGCCAACGTATGGGCTGAATACCTCAAAAGTATAGAACAGGTTGAGTATACCGCTTATCCGAGGGCGGCGGCTGTAGCTGAAACGATTTGGACTCCGAAAGAAAGAAAAAACTATTTGTCTTTCACTCAAAGATTGAGCCGGCATTTGCAGCGGTTGGCGATTTTGGATGTCAATTTCTGTGTTCCGTCAAAAGGACATAAAGCCGCAACAATTACCGCTTCGGAAGACGGCGAAATCAGCATTGTTATTCCGGAATCAGCCGGTGCCAAAACCGTGCAGATTTATTTGATTCCGGCAGATAAATCTATTTCTGCAAAAATTCCTCAAGTAAAATTGACGGCAGACGGAGTCATAAGTATTAAAAAACGTTCCGAATGCGAATTGTTTAACGGTTACAGTCAAGCCGGTGTTTATACATTCCATATGAAAGATCCGCTGTTGTCCGACTGTGAAATGACGCTGACTGTAGAAGAGCTGACGGCAGCGGGAGAAATCGATATTTACGTGAAGTATATTGACGAAAACGGAACGTGTAGATAAAATATAAAAACTCAATATTTGAATTTTTATGGAACGGTGTTCCATATGATATGTTGAGGTGACTGTGCGGAAGAGCATTTTAATATTCGTTTTGATTGCAGCAGTCGGGTGCACGTCGATTAAGCCCGGAAAGGAGTCCGAAAAGACAGCAGTCATACCGCAGCCGGTGTCTGTGACGGAAGGAAGCGGTGAGTTCACTGTAACGCTCGGAATGAAGGTTTATGCGGCTGCGGAAGCGGAAAAGGCAGCGGAATTCTTGATTGAAGATTTTCGATTGGCCGGCGGATTTACGCTGAAACGTGCGGCGAACGCAGAAGAAGCGGCGATCTGCTTTGTTCTCAGCGAAGAGGCACTGCCTGCAGAGAAAGGAAAGGAAGCGTATACGCTGGACGTCAGTGCCGACAGTGTTCGGATTGCGGCAGGCGATGCGGCGGGATTTTTTTACGGGTACCAAACGCTGAAGCAGCTGCTGCCGGTGGAAATCTACGGAGGAACGGTGCAGGCGGGCGTTTCATGGACGGTGCCTGCGGTCTCGATTGAAGATTGGCCCCGTTTTAAATGGCGAGGCTTAATGTTGGATTCGGCCCGCCATTTTGTCGAAATCGAAGACGTCAAACGGTTCATCGATTTAATGGCGATTCATAAATTCAACACGTTGCATTGGCACTTGACAGACGATCAGGGGTGGCGGTTGGAAATCAAAAAATATCCGTTGTTGACCGAAGTCGGTTCTCAGCGGGAGCAAACTCTGAAAGGACACTTTACAAAAAAGGAAGAGGGCGGTCACCGATTTGACGGAACCCCGCACGGCGGTTATTACACACAAGAAGAAGCGCGGGAGATTGTTCGTTATGCGGCCGAGAGAGGCATCACGGTTGTGCCTGAAATCGAAATTCCGGGACATGCGCAGGCTGCCATTGCCGCCTATCCGTGGCTTGGAGTTCGAGATATTCCCGACGATGTATTGATTGCCAAAGGTGTCGACACAAGTTGTCGATTCGGTTGTGAACAGTGCCATCAAGGCAACGATGTTAAAGTTTCCGGTATTTGGGGCGTCTCTCCCAATGTTTTTAAACCGTCGGAAGAGACGATGACTTTCTTGGAAGATGTTTTAACGGAAGTGATGGCGATTTTTCCGAGCGAATACATTCATGTCGGCGGGGACGAGTGCCCGAGGGACCAATGGAACCTTTCACCGGAAGTGCAGCAGTTTATTAAGGATAATAATCTGGGAGACGGCGACGGTGTTCAAAGTTGGTTCCTTCATCGAATCGATGAGTTTTTGACGGAGAAAGGACGAAAGCTGATTGGCTGGGATGAAATTCTTGACGGCGGACTCTCTCCGAATGCAGCGGTGATGAGCTGGCGCGGAAAATCCGGGGGTGTTCGAGCCGCTAAAATGGGACATGATATTATCATGGCTCCGAACACATTTGTTTATCTCGATTATTATCAAGAATCGGCGCCGTACAATCTTCTCGGTATCGGAGGCTTTCTTCCGTTAAAAACGGTTTACCGATTTGATCCTGTCGGAACGGCATTGGCGGGGAAATACGAAAAGTATGTTCTCGGCGGTCAAGCCAACGTATGGGCTGAATACCTCAAAAGTATAGAACAGGTTGAGTATACCGCTTATCCGAGAGCGGCCGCTGTGGCAGAAGCGGTTTGGACTCCCAAACGGGAAAAAAATTATTTGTCTTTTACGCAAAGATTGAGCCGGCATTTGCAGCGGTTGGCGATTTTGGATGTCAATTTCTGTGTTCCGTCAAAAGGACGTTTATCGGGATCAATCGGAATTGACGGAGCGGGAAGTTACGAGATAGATTTGTCCGGATTGACAGGAGCCAAAACCGTGCAGGTTTATTTGATTCCGGCAGCCGGAGGCGTTGTTAAGGCAAAAATTCCGGCAGCGAAATTGAAGACTGATGATGAAGAAGTCGTTAAAGCAAGACCGGAGTGTGAATTGTTTGACGGTTTCAGTCAAGCGGGAGTTTATACTTTCCATTTGGCTGAACCCGTTCAAAAGGAAGCGAAGCTGACTTTAACGGTCAGCGAATCGGCGGCGTCGGGATTTGTTGATATTTATGTTAAACGAATTGACGCCGACGGGACTTGCAGGTAAGGAATCGAGCATGAACAAACGGCGGAGGTTTTTCTTTCTGATTTGTTTGATTTGCCTCCCGCCGGAGTTTATTTCGGCGCAGGATTTACAAAATACTGACAACAATTTAAATGAAATTTTCTCGGCTTCCGAAGCGGATGGAGTCGCTTTGGATCAGATTGAGGCAAAAGACGATTCTTTAGATTCGCAATCTGTTTCTTCGAAGAATTTATTACCGTGGCGGTTTGCTTGGGATGTGAAATTCATAGGCATTCTGAAAACCGTTGGAACCGAACTTGACTTCAACCCGCTGTTATTGTATTCAGATCGAATGCTGAATCGCAATGAAGCCAAAATGACATTTACGCTGCTTCCGACGGATTGGTATTCTTTCAGCGCGTATATTTTCTTTCAACTGCATATTAGGAATACATGGTCAGAGAGTAAAGAAACAGGAGATTTGATGTTTCGGAATCGTTTCGGCGGAGGAATGTCGCATGAATTTTCTTTTGCTCAGCATATGAAAACCGTGCTCGGATTGGAATATCGTTTGGATCAATCGATGAAAAACGGAGATATAAGTTACCGTCACCGTTTGGCGGCAATATTTTCGTTAAAAGGAGGCGGTCTTCCCGGATTGACTTGGTCGGTTGAACAAAGGGTTATTCCTTTTTTTACAAAAAGCGATCAAGGATTTTCTTTTCTTGAAACGGAGTCTCTTGCCGCTGTCGAATATAAACTTTCGGAAAAAGGGAATGTCCGTCTTTATAATGATTTTTATTTTGACGCATCTTCTCTGTTAAATAAGAAGGAAGATGAATTTTATTTGGAAGAAACAATCGGAGTAAAGACCGGGTTGCAAAATAAGGTCGATTTTATGTTCGGGCCGACATATTTTTTTCATAATCTGACGCCGTTTGACAACGTCAGCCTTTTCGGCTTTAAATCCGGGCTTGATGCAATTTTTCCGCTTAAAAACAATCGATCCGATCGGAAGTGGAAAATCGGCGTTCAGTACTGGGGAGCGTTCAATTTCAACGATAAAACGTGGGATTCACTGTTTCAGTTTTCCGTCGGATATTCCGGCAATATGAAGTTTAACGAGACGTAAGGCTATCAGATAAAATCTTCACAGTCGTTTAAATTGCGTTCGGCTTCTTTATTGTGCGGATCTAAATTAACGGCAGTTTTGAATTCTTTGTAGGCGTGCGGATATTTTTTTAAATTGAAGAGCGCGACTCCCATGTGGTTGTGATAAACGGAAACGCGCGGATCTTTTTTTGAGGCTTCATAAAAATATTCGAGCGCTTTTGTGTACTGTTGCCGCCGCAGTTCAAGCAGACCGCTGACATTATCCAGCTCAGCCGATTGAACACCCCGTTCGCGTGCGTTTGCGACCGTCCGTGCGGCGGCGTCCCGATCGCCGCTTTCGTAGTAACAGACTGCCAAGTTGGAAATAACAACGGGATGATTCGGAAATTCTTCAAGCGCCGTCAGAAGATACGGGATGGCTTTTACATACTTTTTCTTTCCCATCAGCTGACAGGCTTTCGAATGATTTTTCTGAAAAATCCGGGAATTGTTCATGCTTCATTATGTCATGAATCGGACGGAAAAGGAAGGGTTTTCCGTAAGAAAATTCGCTTGTCAAACAAGAAGAAAACAGCTATAATTCCGGAGTACTTCAATGGAAGTCGGGTGAAAATCCCGCGCTGACCCGCAACCGTGATCGAGAAGAAGCGAAATATTGCCACTGTCTTCGGATGGGAAGGCTTCGCCGAAAAGCTCGTAAGCCGGGAAACTTTGGTACGGCATCTTTATTTTTAACTTCGGGTTTGAGTTAAAAATCGCTGTTCGCATTTTTTTCTTTTGCCCGAAAAGGAGTTTTTATGAAAAGAATTTTCTTTTCGTCATGCGTCGTCTTTGCGGTAGTCATTTTGACGGCGTGCGAAGCGCTTTCCGGAACAATGGGAAAAGAGTTAATCGGCGTTTATGTTTTGGATGCGTCTTCTGATTTCGGTCCATGGCAGGAGCAAATCACGATCACGGAATCTTCCGTCCGCTACGAAAGCGGCAGTTCCAATGAAACGCTTTCTGTCGTTTATGAGGCAGAAATTGAAAAAGCACAGTTCGGCAGTTTTAACGGCGGTGAACAGCGTCCGGCAAATTCGATTGCCGAAAACGCAGCATTTCCGTTTTTCGGGTATCTTGTCATTCGGTTGACAAAAAGTGACGGCGACGGAACGGGTAAAGTCGGAGAGTACAATGTTTTTCGGTTTGCCCGTGGGGAAGACAATTTGTGGATTTTTACACAAGGATTCAAAAACGGATCAACTGACGAAAGTGTTTACGTGAATTCGCTTTTCTCCGATGCGGCCGAAGCCGAAGAGAAAATCACTTGCGCAAACGGTTGGTTTGATTACGCTTCCGTCGGATATGAAAAACAGTGATGCGGTTTGAAATTTTCATCGTCGGTATGGCGGCAGCGGCGGCTGTCGGTTGCCCTTCCGATCCCGAACACCAACCGCCTGCGCCCGCCGTTTATCTGGAGCAGGAATATGAAGAGGCGTACATGAATATGGAACCATCCTCCGCGGATGATTTTTCATCTCCGGTGCGCTGCCTTTACACGGGACGACTGCTTCCGCTCGGAAAAACGGTGCAGTTGTCTGAACCCGCCGAAGCCGCCGTTGTCACGGGAACGGCCGACGCTTCGGTTGCGGACGCCGAAAACCGTTGGCGGGCGACCGATTCGTTTTCGGTTGACAAAACCGGTCCGTGCACGGTCTTTGTGCGGCGTCCCGGTGAAGAAGCGGTTTCCAGGTACCGTTTTATTGCGGTCGAAAGTTTCGGCAGCGTGTCACAGCTGACTGTACATGCAGAAACAGCCGCCGCGGTCGGTTGGGCGTCGGAAGTCATTGAATACGTTAAAGGTAAGGATTTAACATCGTTTATGGATCCGCAGCTGGCGCTCGGCAGTTGGCTTGCGTACAAGTCGGAAGCGGTTTCCGATCCGGTTTACGATGTCGTTTCCCTCGGAAACGGCGGTTCGCTGACGCTGAAGTGGGAAACGCCCGCCGGCAACGGTATCGGACCCGATTTTGCCGTCTTTGAAAACGGAATGAGCGCCGGCGAAAACTCTGTGTTTGCGGAACTGGCTTTTGTCGAAGTGAGCAGTGACGGCAGCCATTTTGAGCGGTTTTCTTCGGTTTCAAAAAGAACGGAAACAGTCTCTTCCGGCGGACAGATTGAAGCCGACTCGGTTTTTGGTTTGGCGGGCGCAAAGCCTCTCGGATACGGAACTCTCTTTGATCTTGACGAGTTGGCGGATCGGGAAGCGGTTAAGGACGGTCGACTTGATTTAAACGCGGTGCGTTATTTGCGTTTAATCGATATTCCCGGGTGTGCGGAAGGAACCGACGGATACGAAGCGCAGTTCGATTCGTTCGGAAATGTGATTTATGATGCGTTTAAAACAGTCGGTTCTGCCGGATTTGATGCGGCGTGCGCAGCCGTTCTCAACGGCGGTGAGTGATCGGCTCCGTCTGATTTTTTCGATTGCCGTCGCTTTATCGATTTACGGCGCTGCTTTGTCGGCGGCGCTCTGCCTGCCTGATCCGGAAACGGCGGAGATTCGACTGGCGGCGGAAATTCGATTGCCGAATCTTGCTGCCGATGTCGATTCGTCCGTTCAATCCGTTCTGCCCACTGAAACGGCAGATCGGCTGCCGGAAACGGATACAAAAGCCGTTCGTCCGACCGAATCGGAAAAAACAGCAGCCGAACAGTTTGTTCCTGCGGAATCTTCGACAGCGGAAAAAAATTCAGATGCTGAACCCTCCGCTCTTCCGAATGTCGATTTTGTCAAGGCGTCGGCAGGCGTTGAACTGCCGATGCCGGCTTATCCGGCGGCTGCTCGGCGGCGGGGGCTCGGCGGGACGGTAACGGTAGAGCTGACGGTTGGAAGCGACGGCTGTGTCGTTTCGGCAGAAATTTTACAATCGTCGCATGAATGGTTCCGCCGCGCCGTACTGCCGGTGGTCGAGCGGTGGCATTTCCCACCGAGAGAAGGCGGCTTTGTCACTCGAAAGAAATTCGTATTTAAAACAGGAGAAATTTTGTGAAAAACCGATGGTTTTCGCTTCTTTTAACGATTTTACTGTTCGCCGCCTGCGGAAAGGTTTCCAAAATCGACGGTTACGGACACGCCGGACTGTTTTCGCTGCAAAAAAACGGGCAGGGTGAAGTTGTCTCCGCAGAAATTCTTTCGGGCGGAGAGATTTGGCGCTACCGGTTTTGTTCCCGGGAAGAGGGAAGCGCCGTTTTGGGAGAGCGGGAATTCCGCGTTGCGGTTCCGTTAAGCCGGGCGGCGGTCTGCACGACGACCGTTCTGGCGTTGATGGAAGCCGTCGGAGCGGAAGAGGCCGTTGTCGGTGTTGACGGTGATTATACGACAATTAAAAGTTTCCGAGAACGAATTTCTCGAAAAGAGATTCCACTATTGGCGGAAGGAATGAAACTCGATCGCGAAAAACTGACAGCATTGAAACCGGAAGCGGTTTTTTTCTCTCCTGCGGGCGGTGATTGGAAAGAAGCGGAAAAAATCATCTCTGCCGGAGCGGTTCCCGTCCCGATTGAGGATTGGAGGGAAACAACGCCTCTCGGACGCGCGCAATGGGCGGAGTTGGAGGCTGCTTTTTTCGGAAAAAGCATCGAAGCGGCTGCTTTGTTTGGCAAAATCGAATCCCGATACGAAGATATTAAAGCAAAAATTTCGCTGCGTTCACGTCGTCCCGAAGTGATGTTCAATCTTCCCGCAAACGGTCAGTGGCGAATGCCGTCGGGCAGCAGTTTTTCGGCGACTGCAGCAAGGGAAGGCGGATGTTTTTATTTGGCTCCGGAAACAGCTGCCGAGACGGTTTTATTCGATTTGGAGGGCGTTTTTGCCCGATTTTCTTCCGCATCGCTGTGGGTTCTTCACTCCGGAAGTTTTCAGAGCCGTGCGGAATTCGAAAACGCCGCGCTTTCGGCATTGGGAGATTCGCGGCTGGATGGGTTTCCTCCGCTGAAAACGGCGCGTGTTGCTGTAAACGATCGGCTAACCGACGGACGCGGTTTCAATGGATTTTACGATTATTCTCCGCTGCGCCCCGATTGGCTTTTGGAAGATTGGGCGGCTATGACCGGCGGCGGCGAACCGACACATTTTTATCGGATTCTTAAATGAAAAAAACGCTTGCGGTTCTACTCCCGCTGCTTTTGATGGCGGCCGCTCTTCATCTTTGGATAGGAACATCATCCGTCGGGTTTGGCGGCGATAAAGAACTTTTTGGTCGGCTTTTAACGGAAATCCGTTTGCCCCGTTTGCTGACGGCGGTTGCCGCCGGAGCTTCAATGGCGATCGCCGGCGTTCTTTTACAGTCGTTTTTCCGTAATCCGATGGCGGATCCGTTTGTATTGGGAATTCACTCCGGTGCGGCGTTTGGCGCGGCGGCAGTCACATTGATTTTTCGTTACGGCGCCGTCGTTTTAGGCGGCGGCGTGCTGATGTTCGGAACAACAGCTGCGGCGTTTGTCGGCGCGCTGACGGTGACGGCGGCAGTTTCAGCGTTGTCGGTTCGCCTTAAATCAAATTCGGCGCTGCTCGTTGCCGGATTGATGATCGGATACGGCGTCAATGCACTGATTTCTCTGATGATATTTTTTTCTTCTCCGCAGGAGTGGGAGAATTATTTTTCGTGGAGTTTTGCATCGTTCTCTGCTGCGAATTTGAGTCAATCGCTGTTCTTAATGGTTGTCTGTGCCGTCACTTTGATTTACTCTATTCGTATCGCAAAAGATTTGAATCTTTACCGACTCTCAGACGACTATGCGGCGTCGAGTGGCGTTAATGTGAAGCGGCTGCGTTTTGGATTGGTAGCGGTTTCTTCGCTGCCGGCGGCGGCTGTGACTGCATTTTGCGGTCCGATTGCATTTGTCGGCATCGCTGCGCCGCGGCTGATTATCGATCTTTTTCATATCGATGATTACCGTAAATTGATTCCGACTGCTGCCGTTGCCGGCGCACTGCTGACCTTAACCGCTGATTTGACGGCAAAAATTCCCGCGCTTTTTTCCTCAGCGCTGCCTTTAAATCCTGTGCTTTCGCTCTTCGGGCTGCCGTTTATCTTTGTGGCTCTTTTGGGCGACCGTTCGGGAGGCCGTTATGATTAATCGATTGGAGGCGGTCGACTGCGTTTTTGGTTATCGGCAACGGCGGGCGAATAAATCGGTTTTAACGGCGGAGCGCCTGATTTTTGAAAGCGGCGATTTTTGTGTTCTTTACGGCCGCAATGGAGCCGGGAAATCGACCGTGTTGAGAACTTTGGCAGCGCTGCAGCTCCCGCTTTCCGGAACAGTTCTGTGGAACGGGGAAGATCGCCGCTGTTTTTCGCCGGCTCGGTCGGCGTTTGTGTCGGCGGTCGTCTTAACCGGATTTCCGTCGATGGGATTATTCACCGCGTTTGAGACAGCCGCTCTCGGACGCGCTCCGTATACCGGTCGCTGCGGACGGTTGTCGGCGGCAGATGTTGAAACGGTAAATACCGCGTTGAAAGCGGCAGATGCGTTAACACTGAAGGACCGCGTTTTTGATTCTCTCAGCGACGGAGAAAAGCAAAAGGTAATGACCGCCCGCGCGTTGGCTCAGGAAACGCCGCTGTTGCTGCTTGATGAACCGACATCTTTTCTCGATTATGAATCAAAACGGTCGTTTTTCCGACTGCTTGCCGACTGTGCCCGACAACGGGGCAAAATTGTCATTGTTTCTTCTCACGATTTGATTTACGCAGCGGAAGAAAATCCCCGTTGGATTTTTTGCGGCGGAGAAGGCGGAGAAATTGAAGAAAAAACGCCCGCCTTCCGTTCCGCTTTATTCTCGGATAAGAACTGAAGCCAGCGCTTTCGCTGCGGCCCGCAGTTCTTTTTCCGTATGCGACGCCGTCAAGGCTGCGCGCAAAATCGCCTTTCCCCGTGGAACCGACGGATAACGGATGGCAGGAATCCAGAATCCGAGCTGCCGAAGACGGTTTGAGGCCCGAAGCGCCGTCTCTTCGTCTCCGACAGGAATCGGAACAACGGCGGAATTGACGCTGATATCGAATCCGAAATCGGTAAGCGCTTGTTCAAAAAGTTTCATATTGCGTTGAAGGCGGCGGATTCGTTCCGGATGCCGCTGAATGCGTTTCAGTGCGGCGGCGGCTGCCGCCGTATCAGCCGGTGTCGGCGCAGTGGAAAAAATAAAACTGCGCGCGTTGTTTCTCAAAAAATCGATTAAAAAAGCGTCAGCGCAAACGAATCCGCCTTCAGCTCCCGCTGCTTTGCTGAGCGTTCCCATAATTAAATCAGCGTTTTCCTTCAGCCCGAAATGCTCGGCGGTTCCGCGTCCGGTTTTTCCCAAAACGCCGAACGAATGGGCTTCGTCGATCATCGTCAGCAGCCCGTACTTCTTCCCCAGCGTCAGAATTTCCGGCAGTCGGACAATATCTCCTCCCATACTGAAAACGCCGTCGCTGACAATTAACCCCGAACGGAAAGAACAGCCGCGGATTTTTCTCTCCAAATCAACCGGATCGTTGTGCCGATAAACGACGGTGTCTGCTTTTGCCAAACGGCAGCCGTCGATGATGCTGGCGTGGTTTGATTCATCGCTGAAAATCACATCAACGGTTTTTCCGAGTGCCGACAAGATTCCGACATTGGCGGCATATCCTGTGGAAAAAAACAGAGCGTCGTCCGTTCTAAAAAACTGACTTAAAGCCGCCTCCAACCGCGCGTGCGGCGGCTGTGTTCCCGTTGTCAGCCGGCTGCCTCCGCTTCCGCACCCCCATTTCAAAACGGCGGCGGCTGTTTTCAATCTCATCGTCGAATTCATTGCCCAGTCCAGGTAGTTGTTGGAAGAAAAAAGCAGCAGTTTTTTCTTTCCGATTCTGATTTTCTTCTTTTGCGGTGAATCGATGACGGTGATGCGGCGATGCAGTCCGTTGGCTTTTTGACTTTCCAAATTTGTGCGGATGACGTCTGCGCAGTCGTCTTGGGTCGGAAACAGCCGTTCCGGCATACCGGTGACAAGAACCGGCTGTTCCTGTAAAAACCGAACAGCGTCTTCAAACCGGCCTTTGCGCGAATCGAACAGAAAAATTCTGCCGCCGCGGGGGTCACCTTTTTGTTTCATTGGAGACAATCGGATGTATCCGTTTTGGGCGGAGGCAATATATCCGGTCAGATAATTCGGATCATCGGAAATGCAAAGTTCCGCGACCATTCCCTCGGCAGCGGCTGTTTTGGTCGACAAAACCAGGGCTTCACGGAACGGATTTTTCCGCATCAGTCCGTCGGAAAAGGCGTTTTCTTCGTCCATATACGTAACGCGAATTCCACGGTCAAACGGGGCATCCAGTCGCTCTCCGCTGATAATGTCGAAAACCGCGGCGCCGCGCATCGGCGGCAGGGTTTTTAGCCGTTCAATTTGCCGTTTCGGCTGCGGAACACCGAGTTTTTCCAGTTCTTCTTCCATAATGCGGAATGTTTCTTCAATCGAATTGCCTCTCCGGTCGGTTACCGGCAATGCCGGCAAAAAAACGATTTGTGAAGGATTTTGTTGTTCTATTTTTAGATTTATGAAATCGGGCTGCCCGAGTTCGTGTTCTTTTGCTCTTTGAATCAGAGCGGAGACCGTCTTCGTCAGTCGGGATTCGTCAACGGTTTTCTCTGCGCCGGAAGTGTGGCGTCCTTGTTGCGATGCGCGCATTTTTACGGTAAAAATCGCCATAATTTCTCCTGTTTCAATATTATAAAAAAATTCCGCCGCTGAATAAATGCTTTTAAACAAAAGATTTGTTTTTATTGAAAAAATTTACTTGCATTTTCCTTTTAAGAGGATAAACTGAGGAGAGAGGTGTTTATGGGCTTATCCGTCGGATTATGGATCATGATTTGGATGATCGTTTTGATTGTTGCCGTCGTCGTAGAAGTTGTGACCAATGCATTTTTGTCGATTTGGTTTATTGTCGGCGCGTTGGTGATGGCGGCCGTTAACGTGGTTTTTTATTACGCGGGGGCGGCGCCGCTTGCTTGGTATGTTCAAATTCTTATTTTTTTACTGCTTTCGACCATTTTTCTTTTTTCTTTCCGTCCGTTGGTAATGAAAAAAGTTATTCGCAAACCGTCTCGGACAAACGCTGACAGAAATATCGGTGAAATCGGCGTTGTCATCAAAACGATCGCGCCGTGCGGCAGCGGTCTGGTTAAAGTATCGGGGCAGGAATGGAGCGCTTTTTCCGATGAAGAAGAGCCGATTGAAACGGGGGTCAACGTTCGCGTTGTCGAAATTCGAGGAGTTAAATTAAAAGTGGAGAAAGTCTGATTTTAAAATCAGACAGTCTAATAACGGAGGGAGTTTTTTATGGTTTTTGCGATTGTTGCGGGAGTTGTTTTAATTTTGCTGCTGATTCTTTTCATTTCAGGCGTCCGCGTTATCCGGCAGGCGGAAGCGGCCGTTGTCGAACGGTTCGGCGCTTATCTGCGGACGATGAACGTCGGCATTCACATTGTGATTCCGTTTGTCGACGTCATTGCCAAACGGGTATCGCTGAAAGAGAATCTGATCGATTTCGCGCCGCAGCCGGTCATCACAAAGGACAATGTCACAATGATGATCGATTCGGTGATTTACTTTCAGATTACGGATCCGAAACTGTACGCTTACGGCGTCGCCAATCCTATCGGTGCTATCGAAAATTTGACGGCTACGACACTCCGCAATTTAATCGGTCAGCTGGAACTTGATGAAACACTGACCAGCCGCGATTTGATCAACACGAAAATGCGTGAAATTCTGGACGAAGCCACCGATCCGTGGGGCATCAAAGTCAACCGCGTCGAAGTGAAGAACATTCAGCCGCCGCGGGATATTCAAGACGCGATGGAAAAGCAAATGCGCGCCGAACGGGAAAAACGGGAAGCTATTCTGCGCGCCGAGGGGGAAAAACAATCGGCGATTTTGGTTGCTGAGGGAGAAAAAGAGGCCGCCATTCTGCGCGCCGAAGCCAAAAAACAGACCGAAATTAAAATTGCCGAAGGACAGGCGTTTGCGATTCGGGCGCTGCAGGAGGCTGAAGCAGCCGGTATTGAGATGATCAAAGATGCGTCCGCCGATCAAAGCGTCATTGCGTTGAAAGGGTTTGAAGCGCTGGTTAAAATGGCAGAATCGCCGTCAACGAAGGTGATTATTCCCTCTGATTTACAGGGTGCGGCCGGCTTGGCAACATCGCTGAAAGAGTTGATTAAGTAATTACTGCCGTTCTTTAATGCGGACGGCCAAAACGGCAAGCCCGGCAGCCAAATCTTCCTGCTGAACGAAAATCGAGTCGGGCACATCGATTTGTGCGGGAGAAAAATTCCAAATTCCTTGAATACCGGCTTCGACCAATGCGTCGGCGGCCGGTTGTGCTCCGTTTTCCGACACCGTTAAAATTCCCATAATGATGCCGTTTTTTTTGACATATTGTTTTAAATCGCGGATAGGGTAGACCGGTTTATCGTGAACCGTTGCGCCGCATTTGGATTCGTCGATGTCAAACGCCGCTTTGATTTTCAATCCGAATCGATCAAATCCTTTGTATCCGAGTATAGCGGTTCCCAGTGCGCCGGCGCCGACCAGAACCGCTTCCGAAAGATTATTCCATCCGACAAAGCGGTGAAGTGTTTTTAAAAGTTCTTCCGTTTGGTAACCGATTCGCGGTTTGCCTTCCGCCCCGGCAAATGCCAAGTCTTTGCGTACTTGAACCGGTTTCAGAGTTAAGGCAGCTGCGAAATCGGTAGTAGAAACGGTCTCTTTGCCCTCTTTCAGCCATTTTTCCAATACAGAGACGTAAACCGGAATGCGTTTAATGGTTGGTAATGGAATTCCCGACCGTTGTTGTTCTTTCACATCATTAATTTATCACAATGCGAAACGAATGACAAGAAAGAATAAAAAAATATCGATAAAATTTTATTTTTATATTGACTGTTTTTTCGAAATTTTATATAAATAAGACGAACCGATAAAAATATATCGATTCATTAAAGGAGATACAGATCATGGCTGAAAAAGATCAAGCGAAAATCGAAGCCGATCTCCAAAAACTGGAGACGGTGATTCAGAAAGCAAAAGCGGCTCAAAAAAAGTTTTCCACTTACACGCAGGCCCAGGTCGATGAAATTTTCCGGATGGCGGCAATTGCTGCCAATGCGCGGAGAATTGAATTGGCAAAAGATGCGGCGGAAGAAACAGGCATGGGTATTGTCGAAGACAAAGTTATTAAAAACCACTTTGCTTCGGAATACATTTTTCATCAATATAAAGACGAAAAAACATGCGGCGTTATTGAGCACGACACCGCATTCGGAATTGAAAAAATTGCCGAACCGATCGGTTTGATTTGCGCCATCATTCCGACGACCAACCCCACATCGACGGCGATTTTTAAAACGTTGCTGGCGTTGAAAACCCGCAACGGAATCATCATCAGTCCGCACCCGCGGGCGAATGCGTCGACCATTAAGGCGGCAAAAATCATTTTGGATGCGGCGGTTGCAGCCGGCGCCCCTGAAGACATCATCGGTTGGATTGAAGAGCCGTCGATGGAAGCGACCGATTACCTGATGAAACACCCGTTGGTCAATTTGATTTTGGCAACCGGCGGTCCCGGAATGGTGAAATCCGCTTACAGTTCGGGTAAACCGGCTATCGGCGTCGGTGCGGGAAATACTCCCGTTATCATTGACGAGACGGCGGATATTAAAACGGCGGTCAGTTCCATTTTAATGAGTAAAACTTTTGATAACGGCGTTGTTTGTGCTTCCGAGCAGGCGGTTATCGTTCACAAGGATATTTACCAAAAGGTGCGGGACGAATTCATTCTCCGCGGTGCCTACATTTTGAGCCCCGAAGAGAAGAAAAAAGTAGATCCGATTATCATCGATCCGAAACGCGGTACCGTCAGCCCGAAAATCGTCGGACAGCCTGCATGGAAAATTGCTGAATTGGCGGGCGTAAAAATCGACAAAAGCGCCAAAGTTTTGATCGGAGAAGCCGCGGAAATTTCCAAAGACGAACCGTTTGCGCATGAAAAATTGAGTCCGACCCTCGGAATGTTTAAGTGCGAAGATTGGAAAGACGGACTTGATAAGGCTCGTATCATGGTAGAAATGGGAGGTTTCGGTCATACATCGGTTCTGTACACGAATCTCCAAAACCGCGATCGTATCGATTTGTTCGGAGCAACGATGAAAACAGGCCGCGCGCTGGTCAATATGCCGGCCAGTCAAGGTGCTATCGGAGACATCTATAACTTCAAACTGCCTCCGTCGCTGACGTTGGGCTGCGGAAGCTGGGGAGGAAACTCAGTCAGTGAAAACGTCGGTGTCAAACACTTACTGAACATCAAAACCGTTGCAGAGAGGAGAGAAAATATGCTGTGGTTCCGCGTTCCGCCGAAAATTTACTTTAAATACGGCTGTTTGCCCGTTGCGCTCAAAGATTTGGAAGGCAAAAAACGAGCGTTCATCGTTACCGACTCTTTCCTGTTTAACAGCGGATACGTCGACAACATCATTAAAATTCTGGAAGAAATCCACATTGAGACGCAAGTCTTTCATCAGGTTAAACCGGATCCCACACTGTCGACCATCAACGAAGGAGTTGCGCAAATCAACGCATTTAACCCCGACATCATTATCGGTTTGGGCGGCGGTTCGCCGATGGACGCGGCTAAAATCATGTGGCTGCTTTATGAGAACCCCGACATCAAGTTTGAAGGTTTGGCGCTGCGGTTCATGGATATCCGCAAGAGAATTTACAGATTCCCCGATATGGGCAAAAAGGCAATGATGGTCGCCATTCCGACGACCAGCGGAACCGGTTCCGAAGTGACGCCGTTCAGTATCGTTACCGAAGATCAAACCGGCGTGAAGTACGCGATTGCCGATTACGCTCTGACACCGAGTATGGCGATTGTTGATTCCGAATTGGTTCTGAATATGCCGAAAGGATTGACGGCTGCCAGCGGTTTCGACGCGATTGTCCACAGTATTGAGGCGATTGTTTCCGTTATGTCGACCGATTACACCAACGCGTTGGCGTTTGAGGCGCTGCGGGTGCTGTTCAAGTATTTGCCGACTTCTTATGCGGAAGGAGCTTCCAACGTCAAGGCTCGGGAGAAAGTTCACAATGCGGCGACTATGGCCGGTATGGCGTTTGCCAACGCGTTTTTGGGCGTCTGTCACAGTATGGCGCACAAACTCGGAGCGGCGTTCCACATTCCGCACGGCGTTGCCAACGCTTTGCTGCTGGAACAGGTTATTCGCTTCAATGCAAACGACAATCCGACGAAACAGGCCAGCTTTCCGCAGTATGAATATCCGTCGGCGGTTTCCCGCTTTGTCAGAATCTCCGATTTTCTGGGCTTAGGAGGCAAATCCAATGCAGATAAAATCGAGAAACTGATTGAAGCACTCAATAACATGAAAAAATCTTTGAATCTGCCGATGTCGATCAAAGAATACGGAATCGAAGAAAAAGATTTTCTTGCAAAATTGGATAAAATGTGCGAAGATGCATTTGATGATCAATGCACGACGTCCAATCCGCGCTATCCGTTGATCAGTGAAATCAAACAGATGTACCTCAACGCCTATTTCGGCAAGAGCGACGCTGTTTAACGATTACGGAAATCAAACGGGCGCCTTTACGGCGCCCTTTCTTTTCAGGAGGAGCCATGAAACCGAAAATCGTCATCTGTATGGGAAGCAGCTGCTTTTCGCGGGGAAACGAAGAGAATCTGAAAGTGGTTGAAGATTTTTTGGAGGCTCGGGGCCTGCATGATGAAACGGATTTGGAGCTCTCTTGCTGTCTTTGTACGAACCGCTGCAGCCAGGGACCCGTTGTCATGATCAATGAGACCGTACATACCGGCGTCAATCCGGGAAAAATGTTTGAAATTCTCCGAGATTTGTTTGATAATCAAAAATAAGGAGAGTTTATGAACGGTTTTTATCCTGTTTTTACGAAAGAGAATGAATGCCAGGACTGTTATAAATGCATTCGTCACTGTCCGGCTAAGGCGATTAAACTGAAAAACGGAAGCGCCAGCGTCATTCCCGAACTGTGTGTGGCGTGCGGACGGTGCGTCAAAGTCTGTCCGGCGGGCGCTAAACAAATTCGTTCCGATGTCGACCGCGTCAAATATCTTTTGGAAAAGGGAGAGAAACTCATTCTTTCGTTGGCGCCGTCATGGAAGAGTGCATTTAAAAACGTCTCGGAAGCGCAAATGGTTTCAGCGATGAAAAAACTCGGTTTTTTTGCCGTCAGCGAAACCGCTCTCGGTGCGCAAATCGTCAGCGCTCACGTTGCTGCTGAAATGAAACAGGCAGATGCCGGCATTTTCCTGTCGACAGCCTGTCCGGCGGCGGTCGAATACATCCGCAAATACATTCCCGAATATTCTCCCCTGTTGACAGAAATGACTTCTCCCGTCGGCGCGCACGCTGTTTTTTTAAAAGAATACTACGGCTCCGATGTCAAAGTGATTTTTGCCGGACCGTGCGCCGCTAAAAAACTGGAAGCCGACGACACCAACAGTGATTTGGAAATTGCACTGACATTCAAACGGCTGAATCGGTGGCTGACAGAAGAGGGCATCGACTTAAACGGCGAAGCGGCGGCGGGCGCCGCGTTTGAACCCGTCGGAGCGGAAGAAGGGCGGCTGTATGCGTTTGAAGGCGGCATGGTTGAAACCGTGCGCTCGCTTCAAAATGACGAAAAAACCGTTTATCTTACTGTTTCCGGATTGAACAACATGGATCGTCTGCTTTCCGGCAGTGTGCCGCAAAACACAGACGTTAAACTTTTTATCGAATGTCTGGCGTGCGAAGGAGGTTGCGTCAACGGTCCGGGAATGCCCGGCCGCGGAGACCGATTGGAAGACATTCTGCGCATCGCCCGTCCCGGCTGTATGAAATCGAGCGAAAATCGGAAAGATACGACGGAAATCCGAAAACAGTTTACGCCCGAACCGATTGAAAAAACAGATCTGACGCCGGAACAGGTGAAAGCCGGGTTAGAGGCTATCGGAAAACGCAATCCCGAAGACGAATTGAACTGCGGCGGCTGCGGTTACCAAACCTGCCGCAATTTCGTGGCGGCGGTTGCCTCCGGAAAAGCGGAAAAGGAGATGTGCGTTTCTTATCTGAAGCGATTGGCGCAAAACAAAAGCAACGCGCTGATCAAATACATTCCGTCCGCCGTCGTCATCGTTGACAAAAACCTGAAAGTCGTTGAATGCAACAAACAGTTTGCCTCACTGATGGATGACGAAGGCACTCGTTTGGCATACGAAGCGAGTCCCGGCTTGGAGCACGCCGACTTGCGGCGGCTGATACCGTTTTCCGATTTATTCGAAGCGGCGCTTCGATCGGGAGAAGAGGTATTGCGCAACAATTACGTCGTGCAGGATAAAATCTTTCGAATCAGTATTTTTAACGTTGATCCGCACCGACAAGTCGGCGCCATTATCACCGATATGACCAAAAATGAACTGCAGCGGGAACAAATCGCTCAAAAAGCGAGAAAAGTCATTGAACAGAATGTATTCACCGTTCAGAAAATTGCTAACTACCTCGGCGAACACATGGCTGAAACCGAAATTTTACTGAGAGAAGTGGCCGAAGGGTTTGAAGGCGATCACAAGGAGTCATCCGCTCATGATGATCAATGACGAAGCGTTCATCGAAGTCGAATACAGTCAGCTCATCAAAGGCGGTGAAGCGGTTGCCGGAGACGATTTCAAAACCGAAATCATTCCGGGCGAACAGCGTTACATCTCCGTTCTCTCCGACGGATTGGGAAGCGGAATCAAAGCAGCGCTGCTCTCCAACATGACAACAGCCATGGCGCTGAAATTTGTCGCCCACAATACGGAAGTCGTCAAATCTTCGGAAATCATTATGGATTCGCTGCCGGTATGCGAAGTGCGGAAAATCAGTTACGCAACATTCACCATCGTCGATTTGATCAACGGCACAAAAGCGCGGGTTATTGAAATGGATAATCCCGAATTCATCCATTTGAGACACAACGAAGAAGTCAAACACGAAAAAAAAATTCGGTTTTCTCAAAAGTGGCCGTCGCGTAAACTGCTGCTGTCGGAGTTTCCTGTTCAGCTGGAAGACCGTATCATTTTCTTTTCCGACGGCGTTACGCAGGCAGGTTTGGGGATGAAGCCGCACAAATTCGGCTGGATGCGCGATGGATGCCTGAAATACATTCAAGAGCTGATTGCCGATAATCCCGAAATTTCGGCACGTTCGTTGGCGCGTTCCGTTGTTCGACAGGCGTGCTGCATGGATCAAAGCGGCAAACCGTTGGATGACATTACTTGCGCCGTCATCTATTTTCGTCATCCGCGGCGGCTGCGGCTGCTGACCGGACCGCCGTTTAAAGAAGAAAACGATTCAGTCTATGTTGATTGGTTCCGCAATTTCAACGGAAAGAAAATTGTCTGCGGCGGAACGACGGCACAAATCGTCTCTCGCGAGCTCGGTATTCCGATTCGCACCGATTTGAAAAACCGCACCCGCGGACTGCCGCCTCCTTCCCAGATGGAAGGCATTGATTTGGTAACGGAGGGCATTCTGACTTTGACCGAATTGGCGGTGACGCTCGAAAAAGAGACGCCGCTTTCGCAAATGCAGCCGGTCATTCAGAATTTTTATAACCTGTTGATGGACAGCGACGTCATCGAATTCATTGTCGGAACAAAAATCAACGAAGCGCACCAAGATCCCAATTTGCCGGTTGATTTGGAAATGCGCCGCAACATCATCAAACGAATACAAACCTGTTTGGAGAATCAGTATCGGAAAAAGGTAACGGTTCATTATATTTGAAAGGGGAAGCGTATGGAGAAAACAAAGGTGACTATTTGCGTCGGAACGACGTGCTATTTGTTGGGAGCGGCCGATTTGCAGGATTTGGAGAACTTTCTGCCCGCCGATTTGAAAGAAAATGTCGAAATTATCGGTTCGCACTGTTTGGGCGTCTGTAAAGACAATCAATACGGCGCCGCACCGTTTGTTAAAGTTGACGATGAAATGATGTCAAATGCGACAGTTTCATCCATCATTGAAAAAATTTACGAACACAGAAAAGGATCGTCTCATGCAGGATAAAAACGACGCCAACCGAATGCGCAAAGAGCTGCTCATTCGGATTATCAAAGATTTTATGAACGACACACTGGCGGAAAAAATCGACAAAATTCCAATCGAAATTCGCCCGAAAGGAGAAGCCTCTTCCCGCTGCTGTATTTATAAAGACCGCGCTGTTTTAAAATACCGTTTAATGGCAATGCTCGGAATCAGCGTTGAAGACGAAACCGACGAGTCCAAATCCTTGAGCGCTTACCTCGCCGACGCCCTCAAACGCGATTCGTTTGACGAAAAAATTCTCAGCGTGCTGGACGTCGCCTGCACCAGCTGTGTTACCAGCCGTTATCTGGTAACCAACGCCTGCCGCGGCTGTTTTGCCCGGCCGTGCGTCTTCAACTGTCCGCGCGGAGCAATGAGCGTAGTCGACGGAAAATCGGTCATCGATTATTCAAAATGCATCGACTGCGGAATCTGTACTCAGGTGTGCCCCTATCACGCCGTCATTCGCGTTCCGATTCCGTGCGAAGAAGCGTGTCCCGTCGGCGCCATAAAACGCAATCATGAAACCGATGTCCAGGAAATCGACTTCGGCAAATGCACCTACTGCGGAAAATGCATGGTTGCCTGTCCGTTCAGCGCCATCTTGGAAAAGTCACAAATTATCGATGTACTGAAAGCCATTAAAGAGAAGAAAAAAATCACTGCTATGTTGGCGCCGTCGGTTGTCGGACAATTTCCCGTGCCGTTGGAACGAATTGCCGGCGCCGTTTTAGCAATCGGTTTTACAGGCGTGGAAGAAGTCGCATTCGGAGCCGATATGACCTCCGAAAACGAAGCCGAAGAGTTTGTTGAACGAATGAAACGCGGCGACAAATTGATGACCACATCCTGCTGTCCGAGTTACGTGGAAACCGTAAAAAAACACGTTCCCGGATTGTCGGCTGCCGTCTCCGAAACACCCAGTCCGATGCGCTATACCTCTCAAACGCTGAAGCAGGAAGACCCCGAAACGCTGACGGTTTTCATCGGACCGTGCGTTGCCAAACGCAAAGAGGCCCTAATCGACGTCAACACCGATTTTGTTTTGACTTTTGAAGAACTGGCGGCGATGTTTGTGGCCTTCGATTTGCAGTTTGAATCCGTTAAGCCGCATGAAATGACTCGTCCCGTCAAAAGTTCCGGCCGCGGTTACGCCACTTCGTGCGGCGTCAGTTCCGCCGTGCTGAAAGAAATGAAAGACGCCGGCCGCGAAGACATTCCCGACATTAATGCGCAGTTTATCAACGGAATTGACAAAAAAGCGGTCAAAATGCTGCAAATGTATGCGACAGGAAAAATGCCCGGCAACTTTTTGGAAGTCATGGCGTGCGAAGGAGGCTGTGTCGGCGGTCCGTGCGCCATCGGCAAAGTCAAATTGGCAATCGACGCCGTCAAAAAATACGCTGACGGCCCCGGTATTCCGAAAAAAGAAAAGTGACAGCGCCGCCGGATAGTTTCCGGCGGTTTTTTTCTTCCTTTTCGGGCGCGCGCCCCTGCGGGGCGCCGGGCTTTCCGCTGCAATTCGCAGCCTCCCGCGCTTCCACCGCGGCAAAGCTGCCGCTTTGCCCAGCGCCATCTCTCCGTCGGCAGCTCATTTCCGCTTCAATCCCTCGCGCCTTCGGCAGGCGGCTGCCGCTTTCTCAAATCCGCTGCCCGAAACGGGAACAAAAGTTGCTATCAAAAGCCGCAAAATGCTGCGTTAACGGCG
>CALXOJ010000014.1 GCA_944390005.1 uncultured Spirochaetota bacterium | reverse complement strand
TGTCGGAGTTTCTGCTGTCGGAGTTTCTGCTGTCGGAGTTTCTGCTGTCGGAGTTTCTGCTGTCGGAGTTTCTGCTGACGGAACTTCTGCTGACGGAGTTTCTGTCGTCGAAGCTCCGTAATCGATCTTCCGCGCTTCCCGCGCCAACAAATCGTTGCGGTCACTCTGCTGCAGTTTTTCGATCTCGGCGCGGCACGAAGAGGACCCGTTCAAAGCAATTCCTCGAATTGCATACACCTTAAACAATCCGACCGGAGAAAGAAAAAACAGTTCATACATGACATCTAATCCGGCCTCTTTGGTGACGGAAAGTCTCATCGCCATGTGCTCGGCAATGGTACCGGAAGGTTTTTCCTTATAGCGGCTCCACAAATCCATCAAAAACGGAATTTGAGAAGCGTACTGAAATCCGGCAAGCGCATCGAAAGCGATTTTCCGCGTCGGCATGGAATTTTTATCGTTACGAACCGTTTCCTGTAAATAAGAACGCGCTTCCGCCGTCTTCATCTTCCCCAATTCCCGCAAAACGGTATCGCGGACAGTGCGTTCCGGTTCGTTTTTCGCCTTAAACAACAGCATCGGCGCGTATTCGGTCAAATTGTGATCTCCGATAAAACGAAAAACATCGCGTCGGATTTGCCAATAGGCATCTTTTCCTCCCTGTTCAATGACATGAGAGAGGTTCGGATTGTCGGTCGACAGCAGCGCCTGAAAAACTCTCAACCTCAAATAAATGTTGGATTCGCTCATAAACGGCTCCAACGCCAAAAAAGCCTCAGGCGTACCGTAACCGCCCAACCCTTCGGCAGCCGCCATACGAATATCGGTAGATGCATCGGGATCGGCCAACCGAGCCTTCAACGTTTCAAATGCGTCCGGCGTCTTTAATTTTCCGAGAGTTTTCAAAACCGCCGCCTGCAAAGCGGGCCGATCTTCGCTTGTTTGCCCGAGTACTGTTAAAACCGGTTCAAATACTGTCATCCCCTTTTCGGCAATCAGATCCATCAACTCCGACTGCACCTTAAAATCGGCATAACGAAGCACATCGCTTAGAACGCCGACGGTTTTTTCATCCTGTTTTTCCGGCAAAAACGCAAACAGATACTTTAAAGAAGCGCTTTGCAACGCGGTCGTTCGCTGCGGCAACTCGCTCCATTTATCTAAAACCACATCATAGTGAAGCGCGTTTCTTGTCTCCCGCCAATAATCGAGACAGGCAGCTTTTACGCTCTCCGAGAGCGTTTCGGCATACAGTCGGTCAATTAACTCCGCTGGGACGGTCTTTTTTTCTTCAGTCAGCGTTTTTAATGTCGAAAGAATCTGATCATCCATTCCCCAGCGAAAAATTTCTTCATAATCGGGTTCCCGACTTTGCGCCGTGCTTTGAGAGGCGGCAGCGGCCGAAGAAGACGCCGCGGCTGCAGGAGCGGTCTTTTCCGAATCTCCGGCGGCAGCCGGCTGTCCGTCTGTTGTTTCAGCCGTTTCCGCCGGTACGTCGTCCGACTGCGTTTCGACTATCGTTTTATCACTCGGAAGAGTTTCCTGCGCGGCTGCCGGAAAGCTGAAAAACAGAAGCAAAACAATCGCCTTTAAAAAAAAAGGTTTCTTAGTCACGGGATTTTCTCCTTCTCTTTAAAATATCGGACAAAATTTCGATTTTAAAGAGATAAAATGAAGCAAAGAGAATCAAAACGGCTCCGATGCCCAACAATGCGGCAATAAGAAAATTGACAGCAGAGAAACCGCTTTTCCAATAATCGAGAAATCCGACACCGATGAGATAAGCGGTGAAAGGGACCATGGCAAGCGTTCCTTTGCCGGCCTCTTTCAGGAAACTCATAAACCCGATATTCTTCAAATCTCGTTTGACAAGAACAAGCTGAATGAAAAACGCTGCCGTAAAAGCAATGGAATTGGCCAGAGCCAAACCTGAAACCCGCAAAGATGTCTCTTTCAACTGCAACGAACAGACGATGTCGATAGCAACCAAAATGACGGAAACCGCCACGGGAAGCGCAAACTTCTGTCTCGAATAAAAAAAACGCTGCAAAAAGGTAAAGCCGGCGCTGAAAAAAAGTCCGATACTGTAAAACGCCAAAACCTGCGCCGTTAAAACCGTGTCGTTTAACGTAAATTTCCCGTGCTGCAAGGTAACCGCCGTCATTTGAGGCCCGAAAAGAATCAAAATCAGCGATGAAGGAATCAACAAAAGGAAAAGAAACGTTAACCCGTAATTGACGCTTCGACGCAATCCGTCGAGATCATTTTCGGCCGCTTCCCGGCTCATCTTGGGAAAAAGAACCGTCGAAAGCGAAGCTCCGAAAATTCCCTGGGGCAGCTGCCAAAAAATGATGGAATTTTTCAGCGCCGAGACAGAACCATCTTCCAATCCGGAAGCAAATTTATTGGCGATCAGCTGGTTGACGAAAAAAATGCAGGAGGCAAAAAGAACCGGTACCCAACGGCACAAAATTGTCCGGAAATACGGATCGCGAAAGTGAAAATCGGGCGCCAGACGGTAACCGTTTTTATAAAAAGCCGGCAATTGAATCAAAATCTGCGCCACACCTCCGGAGAGAACACCGAGAGCCATCGAAAAAATGTCCCATTTTCCATGAAACGCCGTTACCGAAATGATGACACAGATCGAAAAAACAATCGGCGCCAACGCCGGCGTCAAAAAGTGACGGCGGGAGTTCAGTGTCGCCATGAGAACGGCGGAGATGCTGACAAAAACAATGTAATGAATAAAAAACTGAAAAAGCGACGCTGCCAACTCGATTTGCTCGGGATCTTCGTATTCGGATAGAAAAAGAATGACTTCTCGTTTGAAAATAACCGCCAAGATGCACAGCGGAACCAGAATTAGCACCTGAAAAGTCAGCAATGTCCGCACAAGCCGTCTGTCAGATCCGTCTTTGGCCGCAATCGACTGGGAAAGAGTCGGAATAAAGGCCGAAGAAAGCGCTCCTTCAGCCATCAGCTTGCGTAAATTGTTAGGAATATCAAAAACGAAATTGAAGACGTCGGCCTTCCCTGTCGCTCCGAAAAGATGGCTGATAAGAGCGATTTTAACGAATCCGAGCACACGGGAAAACATGGTCGCCGTCATGACAACGAGGGCGGAAACAGAGGTGCTTCGTCGGCTTTCCGAACTCATACGCGGCCTCCGGAAAAACGGGTTAAAAAACTTTTTTTGAATTCACTGAAACGGTCTTCCCGAATTGAACGACGAATCTCCTCCGTCAGTCGGTAGAACCACGTTAAATTGTGTTCGGTAATCAATACGGATGCCGAAATTTCGCCGGCTTTCACCAAATGACGCAGGTAACCGCGGCTGTAATTCCGACACGCCGAGCAGGTGCACTCTTCCGAAATCGACCGCCGATCGAACGCATAGCGCTCCTTTTTTAAAGAAATCCAACCGTCATCGGAAGCTGCCGTTCCGTTGCGGGCAACTCGGGTTGGCAAAACGCAGTCAAACATATCAATTCCGTTCTCCACCGCCTCAAACAGATAATCGGGAGTTCCGATTCCCATCACGTACCGCGGTTTTTCGTCGGGAAGCAAGGCTGCCGTATACGCCAAAAAATCACTGAATTCGTTTTTTTCCTCTCCGACAGAGAGACCGCCAATTGCCACTCCCGGAAAATCGATCTCATTGACGATTTCTGCACTCATTTTCCGCAAATCTTTATAAAAATTGCCCTGAACGATACCGAACAATTCCCCTTTGTACCCTTCTTCCTTTTTTTGAAGCCACCGCGATTTGGCCCGCTGCGCCCACTCCGCCGTGATGTAAGCGGCTTCTTTCGCTTTTTTCTCGGAAATTCCTTTTTCGCTGCAAACGTCCAGAACCATTTGAATGTCGGAGTTCAGCACAGTTTGAAAATCGACAACAGACTCGGGGGTTAAAGTGTGATAACTGCCGTCGATGTGACTTCTGAAACGCACCCCTTCCCGGCGAACTTTCCGAAACGGCGCCAATGAAAAGACCTGAAAGCCGCCGCTGTCGGTTAAAATGTTGTGCCGCCAACTGTTGAAGTCGTGAAGGGAACCGTAAGCGGAGATGACTTCGGCTCCCGGCCGCAGATAGAGGTGATAAGTATTGGAAAGCATCAGCCGCCAGCCGATCCGTTCCAATTCGTCATGATTCATAGCCTTAACAGTTCCGGCGGTTCCGACAGGCATGAAAACCGGAGTTTCGACGCTTCCGTGCGGCAAAAAAAGTCTGCCGGTACGGGCTTTCGACGACCGATCGCGGTGAAGGATTTCAAACAGCGGTTTCACGTTCGTGCCCTCCTGAAAAGAACGCGGCCGAGAATTAAAAATGTAAAAAACGGCAGCCAAGAACCGACAAACGGCGGCAGCAGACGGCCGGCCGCAAACAATTCGGTAATCATCTGAAAAACGTAGTAAACAACAGCTGTCACAATACTGATAAGCAAACTGTAAAGCAAAATATTTTTATTGAACCGACTGCCGAGAGCGCAGGAAATCAACGCAACAATAAAAGTCGTAAAAGTGAACGAAAAGCGTTTGTAAAATTCAATCAGCGCATCGCGGTATTTTTTAGCGACGTTGGCCTCCTTCAACTCTTTCAGCCAATCGATCGCCTCAAAAAGCCGCAGTTCGGCAATGTCTTTTGTTACCTCTCGAAAAAATTTCGGCGGTTTATTGAATTTTTCGGAACTGAGCGTATCCCGATAGCTCTCCGTTACCTCCTTTGTCTCCTGATTCACGTCCAGAATCCTCACTTCCCGAAAGTCCCAAAAGTAACCGTTCCACTCGCCTTCACGGGCGTCGGAGCGGGAAAGGAGATTTCCGTCCGGAGTCAGCTGAATCAAAGTCACATCATTGAGAACCTGATTGGCATCACGGTAAGAACCGGCGTAATAAATGATATTTTGATCGATGTCGAAGACGGCAGCTCGCTGCTTGTCTCCGTCAGATGAAGAGGTGTAATACATCGCTTCATTGTAAGCATTGTTTTTCATCCGCAGCGTGTCGATGACAACCCACTCTTCAAACAGAAAATTGAAAATACTGCCGCAGAATCCGAAAATCAGAAGCGGTAAAACAAATCGAGAGAGCGGAATTCCCGATGAAAATACCGCTACCAATTCGTTGTTGGCGTAAAATGTTCCGAGAGTGTACGAGACGGCAAATAAAACCGCAATCGGCACAGAATAGTGAATGCACTTCGGAATGTAGAGCACCGTAATGTAAAAAATCTTTCCTATCGGAATGTCGCTGACAATATACGAATAAAGGTGCGAAAAAATGTCAACAAAGACAATGATGAAAACAAAGAGCAGCAGAGCAACCGAGAAAACCTTCAAAAACTGAACCAGCAGCATCCTGTGAAGCGTCCGCATCATCTCATTGCCTCAAACGGATAGAATAAATGACAATCCCCGCCGTACAGACGATAATGTTGGGCATCCACATGATCAAAGCCGGAGAAAAATTGGAAGTGTAGCCGATGATCTTTGCCATCATAATCAGAACCCAATAAACAAAGGCAAAAATGCTGCCGAGTCCCAATCCAACGGCCTTGTCGCTGCGTTTGGAAAACAGTCCGAGCGGAAACGCCAACAAAATGAGCGCAAGACATCCTGTCGGCAGCACGAATTTGTAGTGATATTCGGTCTCCAGACGGGATAAACTCCGATTGCCGATTTTGCGGTTCTTCTGTGTCATGTAATTTTCGTAATCGTTGACCAACGAGTTGATATCGGCCTGACGGTACTCACGCTGACGGAGCGTTGATTCAAAAATTTCGTTATACTGACACTGCAGTTGATAGAGTTGAAACGAAACTCTCTCTTTTTGACGCTCGCGGCTGTCGTTCAGCCGTTCTTTTTCCTCTTTTATCATATCCCGGACCTGACTGCTTGTCATAGTCGACGGATCGGAAGAAGAAAAAGCCGTGCCGACGTAATCTTTCAGCAGTATGTTGTAGTCAGCTTCCCTTGCCCGAATGTAATTGAAAGCATTGCGCCGATCGTTGTCAACCGACACCATAAACGGCTCTTGTAAATTCAGGTGCATGACCCCTTCCAGCTGTTCATTTTGCCGAAAATTGGCGTCTCGGGAAACAATCACCCGTCGGTTGGAGTCGGGATCCCTGTCGATGATGATCAGATTTTTAATCAAATTCTCCTGAATATCACCTGTGATAATGATTTTTCCCTGAATGGGATCGGAGACATCGTACGGTTCGAAAATGACAGAGGCGTTTGAAAGAGCGACTTTGTTAAGCAGCGAATAACGCTTCTCCATCCCGAGCGGAAGAAAATAATCGTTCATCACGAAAGAGACAGAAGTCAGGATGACGGCCGCAAAGCAGAACGGCACAAAAATGTTGGTATAACGGATACCGCTGGCACGCATGGCCAGCATCTCGTTATCGGAGTGAAAACGACCGACTGCCATCAGACAACTGACCATTGTCGAAAGCGGAAATGTATAAGACAAAACATAAGGGAGAGAATAGAGCAAAAACATAAAAACGGTCGAAACCGGGACGTCCTTCTTCTGCATTCTCAATGCGATGACCAAAAGCTCATTTACCAAAAAAAGCGCGAAGAAGATAAAGAATGCCACCATGAACGAAAGAATAAACTCTCGAAACAGATAGCCGTAAATCGTCCAATAACGTCTTTGCCCTTTCACAAATCAAACTCCGGTTGAACCGAAACCGCCTTCACCGCGCTCGGTCGGGGTCAAACTTTCACACTGCAGGAACTGAGCCTGCACCGTCGGCGCAACCACAAGCTGCGCAATACGGTCTCCCGGAGCAATTGTCACCGGGTCTTTTCCCAGATTGACGGCGATTACTTTAATTTCGCCGCGGTAATCGGCATCAATCGTTCCGGGCGTATTGACCAACGAAAGTCCGTGTTTAATGGCCAATCCCGAACGCGGGCGCACCTGTGCCTCGTACCCCTCCGGAATTTCCAAAAAAACTCCGGTCGGAATCAACCGCCGCTCCAAACTTTCCAAAACAATCGATTCGTCGAGGTCCGCAAACAGATCCGCCCCTGCAGCGAGGGGCGAAGAGTAAACCGGTTTGCGGCCGTCCTTGAAAACAGCGCGAACCGCAACCGTTTTCATTCTGGTTTCCGTTCGCGCACGGCGTCGATATAAGACAAATTGATTCGTCCCAACTTATCGACTTCGAGCACTTTGACGGGAATAGTTTGTCCCTCTTTCAGAACGTCGGTCACTTTCTCGACACGGTGATCGGCCAGTTTCGAAATGTGAACCAGTCCCTCTTTTCCCGGAACAAATTCGACGAAAGCACCAAAATCCATGATTTTTTTGACAACGCCGGTAAACAGCGTTCCCGGTTTCGGATCGGTGGCGATCGCTTCGATCATCTTCATCGCTTTTTCGGCAGACTCTTTGTCTTTTCCGTAAATTTGAACGGTTCCGTCCTCTTCCACAACGATTTGAGAGGAGGTCTTTTCGGTCAGCGCTTTGATGGTTTTTCCGCCGCTGCCAATGACGGCACCGACTTTGTCGGGATTGATACGAATCGAAACGATTTTCGGAGCGTAGCAGCTGACTTCGCTTCTCGGCCGGCTCAGAGTCTGATTCATGATGCTCAAAATATGCAGTCGTCCCTGCTTAGCTTGTTCCAAAGCGGTTCTCATTAAATCCGGAGCGACTCGCTTGATTTTGATATCCATTTGGAATGCGGTGATTCCTTCGGCAGTACCGGTGACTTTAAAGTCCATATCGCCGAGGTGATCTTCATCGCCCAAAATATCGCTCAAAACGACCGCTTTATCTCCGTCGGAAATCAATCCCATTGCAATTCCGGCAACCGGTTTTTTAATTGGAACACCGGCATCCAACAGGCTCAGCGTTCCGGAGCAAACCGTCGCCATTGAGGAGGATCCGTTGGATTCTAAAATTTCGGAAACAACGCGAATGGTATACGGGAATTCTTTGGAATCGGGAACCATGGACTCCAGTGCGCGCAGCGCCAAATGACCGTGACCGATTTCGCGGCGTCCCGTCGTCAGTCGGCCCGTTTCACCGACACTGTACGGAGGAAAATTGTAGTGCAGCATAAAATGTTCGTAAGATTTGTCGCCGTCGATATCGTCAATTAATTTTCCGTCATCGGTTGTCCCTAACGTAACCACGCCCAAACTCTGCGTTTCGCCGCGGGTAAACAACGCACTGCCGTGAGTGCGGCTTAAAACACCGACTTCGCAGGTAATCGGGCGGATTTCATCGGGTTTACGTCCGTCAATCCGAATTCCATTGTTTAAAACCGATTGACGCACCACTTCCTTTTCAATCTCGTCGCAAAGAGCGGATAAAAGAGTCTTCTCTTCTTCGGAAGTCGTCTCGTTCGTAAACTGTTCGAAAATCGATGCACGCACTTTCGCCTTCGCTTCGTGACGCTCCAATTTATTTTTAACAAAGGAGGCTTTTTCGTAAAGCGGTTCGGCAAACGCGCGGACAGCCGATTCGTTTTCGTAGCGATGATCCGTTCCTGCCAACGGCAGCTTGTCTTTTCCGACGCGGGCGGCAAAATCGCGGATTTGACGGCATACTTCGGCAATGACGACGTGCGCTTTTTCGATGGCGGTCAGCATGATCTCTTCGCTGACCTCTTTTGCACCGCCTTCCACCATTGTGATGCCCTCTTCCGTTCCGGCGACAACGATGTCCATCTGTCCGTTTTTAATCTCTTCAAATGTCGGGTTTATAATGTACTCGCCGTCCAGATAAGCGACGCGCACGCCGGCAATCGGTCCGTCAAACGGAATGTCGGAAATCGTCACAGCCGCCGACGCCGCAATCATCGCCACCATATCGGGCGGATTGATTTGATCGGTGGATACGACCGTCGGAACAATCTGAATTTCCCGCCCAAATTTTTTCGAAAAAAGCGGACGCATCGGACGGTCAATCAAACGGGAAACCAAAATCTCTTTATCTTTCGGGCGTCCTTCCCTTTTTAAAAATCCTCCGGGAATTTTTCCCGCCGCATAATAACGTTCGTTGTATTCAACCTGAAGAGGGACAAAATCGAGTCCCGGCGTCGGTTGGGAACTGCAGCAAACAGTTGCCAAAACAGAACTTCCGCCGTAAGTGACAAAAGCCGCACCGTTTGCCTGCTTGGCCATTCGGCCGGTTTCAAGAATCAGATCTTCTTTTCCGATTCTGATGGTTAATCTTTCCATAAAATACCTTCTTCAATTATTTTCTCAAGTCGAGTTTCGCAATCAAATCGCGGTAACCGTTCAAGTTGACTCGTTTGTAATAGCGCAGCAGGCGTCGGCGTTTTCCGACCAACTGCAGCAATCCGCGGCGCGAATTGTGGTCTTTGGGATTAATTTTAAAGTGCTCGGTTAAATCCCTAATTCGTTCCGTCATCAACGCAATCTGAACTTCCGTGGATCCGGTGTTTTTCGAATCTCCGCCGAATTTCGCGATAATGTCCTGTTTCTGTTCTTTTGTCAATGCCATGTTTTACTCCTTTTCCTTCGACAAAATGACTATTTCCATTGGTTTTTTTACCAATATTTCCCTTTCAAAACGAACGAAGGCTCCTTTTACCTCCGCCGTTTGTTCCTGTCCGCCGATTTCGACTTTATAGCGGCCGTTTGCCAAAACGGTCAGTCCCGAACGCCGTCTGACAGCGAAACGACGTCCGCACCACCTAAACGGCAGTCGATAAGGCCGAACCAAAACAGAGTTTGCCTCCTCGGGACGACCTTCCCGCAGACAGCGTTTGATGTCCGATGCCGAAACTTTCCGATCGCCGTCGTTCAGCATCACCGATCGAATTTCGGTTTGCGGCAGCAGCAATTTCAAGTCGGCGGCCGACGATGAACGCTGTCGACCGCAACGAAAATCGGTTCCGACCGTCAAACGCAGCAGCCGATAGCGCTGCTCCAATCGCGCAAAGAACGCAGCAGCCGATAAAGCCGCAAACGCTTTATTAAAATCAATCACAACCGCCTCATCAAAACCGCACGCTTCCAAGTCGTCCAACCGCATGGAAAACGGATAAACCGGCTTGCCTTTGCTTTTCGGCAGTTTGCGAAACGTCACCGCCACGCGAACAGCCGCCTGAGATTCGGCAAATGCGGCGGCGGCCAGCGTTTGATGTCCGCTGTGAAATGCATCAAAAACACCGATGCTCACCGTCGCTGGGATTTGAGGGACGGACTTGATTTTTTTCCATTCAATGATCTTCATCTTCCGTCATCACAAAACGGTAACGCAGCCGTCCCGTTTTTTCCCTCTCCATCATGCCGGCAAAACGGCTTTTGTGAAACACAGCGAAAATCCCGTACGGCGGTTTCGTTTCAAATCCATCCGCCGAAAACGGCTTTCCGTTGAAAAAGTCGGCAGCAGCCCCGCTTTTCAGGCGGCACACCGCCAAATCCGGCAGCAGTGAAAACAACGCTTCGTCACGCAAACCATCGCTGCCGTCCTCTTTCAGATCATTAACCGTGACAGCTTGAGCGAGCGAAAAGCCGCCGACTGCCGTTCGTTCCAGTGTTTTCACATACGCCCGAGAACCGCATGCACGCCCCAAATCCCTCGCCAAAGAACGAATATAAGTTCCCTTTGAACAATGAATCTCCGACTTCAGATACGGCGGAGAATAGTCGAGAATTTTCCAATCAAAAATCTCGATTTCACGCGCGGGAATTTCAACCGTCTGTCCTTTCAGAGCCAGTCGATACGCCCGTTCTCCGTTAATGTGAACGGCGGAATAGAGAGGCGGTTGTTGAAAAATTTTACCCGAAAAAGCAGGAAGAACCGATTCGATATCGGAAAGAAGGGGAACCGTCGATTCTGCGGTAACGGATCCTTCCGGATCCGACGTATCGGTTTCCTTACCGAATTCAAATGTCGTCCGATAGACTTTATCAAAACCCGTAAAATATTCAACAAGCCTCGTGTAACGACCTGTCAAAATCAAAAGCAACCCGGAAGCAAACTGATCCAGCGTTCCGGCGTGCCCGGCTTTTTTTATACCCAGTTTTCTACGAACACGGGAAACTTCTTTGAAAGAAGTCACCCCACTCTCTTTATTTATCAGAAACAGGCGATTCAATCAACAGTTCCTCGATTTTTTTATTAATAAGGTAGCCCTCTTCCAGCGATGAATCGGCAAAAAACGTCAAAACCGGAGTGTTTCTTAGCCTCATCTTTTGAGCCAATTCTCTCTGAATGATTCCTTTTGCGGAATTCAGACCGACAACGCTTTTTTTTGCCTTCGCCGCGCCGTCAAAACAGCTGATACCGATTTTCGCATACGCAAAGTCGGAGGAAACTTTCACGCAAGTAACGGTCGCAAACGGAGAAATTCGGTGATCTTTCAGTTTTCCGGAGACCAAAAGCGAACCGACAATTTCTCCGATCAGCGATTCCACCCGTTCGGGACGCCGCGAGCTCATGTGTTCTTTCCTTTTTCGGAAGAAGGTTTCAAACGGCGTTTAACTTCGACGGTTTCAAACGCTTCGATGATGTCGCCGACCCGAATATCCTGACAATTCTCGATACCGAGACCGCAGTCGAACCCTTCTTTCATCTCTTTGACATCGTCTTTAAAATGTTTCAAAGAGGCGATTTTTCCGGAGTAAATTTCGACATTGTCGCGGAACACTCTGACGCGTCCGTTGCGCTTGACAACACCCGACGTTACGTGACAGCCGGCAATGATTCCAATCTTCGGCACCCGGAAGGTATCTCGAACCTCCAGCGTTCCCAATGCCCGTTCTTCATATTCGGGGCTCAGCATACCTTCCAACGCCAACTCGATATCCTCGACAACGTCGTAAATGATGCTGTATTTCCGGATTTCGACCTTCTTTTCTTCCGCCAAAGCCGCCGCTTTCGGAATCGGCCGCACATGAAATCCGATAATGATAGCGTTGGAAGCAGTTGCCAAGTTGACATCGTTTTCGACAATAGCGCCGACGCCGGTATGAATTACATTCAGACGGATTTCATCGTTGCTTAACTTCTCCAAAGCCGCCCGAATTGCCTCGACGGAGCCCTGAACATCGCCTTTGATAATCACCTTCAGTTCGGGGAGGCTGCCTTCTTTGTAAGTATTGTAAAGATTGTCGAGAGTGATCTTTTTCAGATTTTTCGACTCAACCGCTTTTTCCAATTCCTGTCGTTTTTGAGCGATATTCTTCGCCTCTTTTTCCGATTCGGTAACCGTAAACGGCACTCCGGCGTCGGGAATTCCATCAAAACCGATGATTTCGACGGGAGTAGACGGCGGCGCTTCCTTGATTTTCTGTCCGAGATCATTAAACATCGCCCGAACCTTGCCGGAATAAACGCCCGCCACAAACGGATCGCCGTTTTTCAGAATTCCCTGACGGATAATAACCGTCGAAATGATTCCGCGGCCATTGTCAACGCGCGTTTCCAGAACGGTGCCCTCCGCCCGACAGCGGCGGCTTGCCTTTAAATCCAACACTTCCGCCAGCAGAAGAATATTTTCAAGCAGATCATCGATTCCCGTCTTTTTCAATGCCGAAATTTCGCAGAAAATCGTATCTCCGCCCCACTCTTCGGGAACCAGTCCGAGCTCGGAGAGCTGCTGCTTGACACGGTCCGGATTGGCGTCCGCCAAATCGATTTTGTTCACGGCGACGATAATCGGAACGTCGGCCGCCTTCGCATGATTGACGGCTTCGACAGTTTGCGGCATCACTCCGTCATTGGCAGCGACAACCAAGACAACAATATCGGTAATCTGCGCTCCGCGCGCCCGCATCAAGGTAAACGCCTCGTGTCCCGGTGTATCGAGGAAAACAATTTCCTGCCCAGTCGGAACCGTCACCTTGTAGGCACCGATGTGCTGCGTAATCCCGCCCGCTTCCGTATCAATTTTATTTGATTCGCGAATAACATCCAACAACCTGGTTTTACCGTGATCAACGTGTCCCATTACTGTGACAATTGGCGGACGCGATTCAAGATCTTCCTCGTCGATGACCTGCGATTCGATCACAGTTTCATCGTAAAGCGAAACAACATTAACTTTACAGCCGAATTCGTCTGCCAAAATGGAAGCCGTATCCGCATCGAGCTGATCGTTGATGGTGCACATCATTCCCATCGCCATCAATTTGGCAATCAGGTCCGACGCTTTCAAATTCATCTTCTTAGCCAGTTCGGAGACCGTAATCACATCCAAAATGTTAATCTCTTTCGGAACGGAATTGGTTTTGACGCTCTCTTTTTTCTTTAAGCTGAAAAGAATTTCTTCCTGTTCGCGCCGCTCTTCCTCTTTTTTGCCTTTGGCGTAGAATTTTTTAACCTTTTTCTGCGGCAAAGAGGCGGCAGGAGAACTCGGCCGCGACGGTCCATAGTTGCCTCCAAACGGTCTGCCGGTGCCGGCAGGACGGTTGTTGAATCCGGGGCGAGGCGCTCCCGACCGATCGGGAAAACGGCCGCCGTTCGGCGAAGCAGCACGGCCGTTTCCGCCCTGACGGGTGAAACCGCCCTGGCGACCATCTCCGAAACGGGAATCGGTGCGACCGCCGCGGTTAAATCCGTTTCTCGTATCTTGTGAACTGCGGTCAAAGTTGCGATTCGGACCAAAACCGAAATAATCGGGGTTGGTTTTCGGACGAGGCTCAACGGTTTTTACAGGAGAAAGATTAGCGGATGTTTTTCCTTCTTTCTGCTCGGGCGGAATCGATTCCGCTGCAGCTTCACCCTCTTTTCGTTCCGGCAGCTTCGTTTTTATCTCTTCTGAATCGGATTTCCGCTGCACACCCCCTGAAAGAGCCGCATCCCCGGTTCCGGTTTCTTTTTTAGCGACGACTCTAAGCACTTTTTTCCTAGCTATAACAGTCGCTTTCTCTTCACCCGCGGGTTTTTCTTCGGATGGACTCCCTTTTACCAGCAATGTTTTCTTTTTATTCTCTTCTTCCATATCTCTCTCGATTCTTTTACTCTTCTTCCTCGTATTCAAAACTCAAACCAACACCGCAATTCGGACAAACCGTCATATCGACCGTAATCTCATGACCGCATTCGGGGCATTCATAAATTTCAATCTCTTCTATTTCTTCTTGATTATTTTCTGTTTCTTTTTCAAATGAGCGAGAATCCACCTCCTCATCCTCAACAATATCAACAGATTCAGTCAAAACTTTATTTACCAAGTCCCAATCAGCAGAAGTCAATTCGGAAATTTTAGATCTTGATTCTTCTGTCAAGCTAATCAGATCTTCGATTCGTTCGATTCCGTGAGAAGCAAAGATATCGGCAATTCGCAAAGGAATATCGCTCAGCTCTCGAATATTTTGAACTTCATCCGCTTGATTGAAGAGTTTTTCAACAACCTCTTTCAATTCGGGGGAATGTTCCATTTCAGCGAACTGTTCTTCCGTCTTGACGTCAATATTCCAATCGACCAATCGATTTGCCAATCGAACATTCTGACCTTGCTTGCCGATGGCCAGGGAGAGCTGCGACTCTTTTACAATCGCCAAAGCCGTTTTGGCAACTTCATCTAAAATATACACCGCTTCAGGCACCGCCGGACTCAAAGCGGCCGCAATATACTTTTTCGGATCGTGATCATAGCGGACAACATCGATGCGTTCACCTTCCAATTCCGCAATGACGCTTTGAATACGGCTTCCCTTTACACCGACACAGGAACCGACCGGATCGATGTCGCTGCGTCTTGTCGAAACAGCCATTTTAGTTCTGAATCCGGCATCGCGGACAATATTTTTGATCTCGATACTGCCGTCCGCCAACTCCGGAACTTCGTTTTCAAAAAGCCGTCTGACAAACTCCGAATGAGTCCGGGAAAGAGTAATTGAGACATGAGGTCCGTTTTTGGAAACTTCATAAACATAACACTTTAACCGTTCATTCAACTTATAAATTTCCCGCGGGGATTGAAATTTTTTCGGAAGAACGCCTTCGGTACGTCCCAAATCAATAAAAATATTCCCGTTTTTTTCCCGCTGAGCATATCCGAAAACCAACTGACCTTCTTTTTGCTTAAATTCCGAATAGAGAGAATCTTTTTGAATATCCCGAATCAACTGTTTCATTTTTTGTTGTGCCGCTTGAATAGCGGAATAATCAAAATCGCGGATAGGATCCACTTCAATAAGCAGCGTATCGCCGATTTCGCTTTCCGGTTCAAGCTTCTTCGCATCCGCCAATTCGATTTCTTTTACTTCTTCATAAACATCATCAACAACTCTTTTTTGGGAGTATAAAGTCGGAACCCAACCCTCCTCCTCTTCATTGAAACGGACTTCGGCATTATCGACGGTACCGTAATTTTTCTTATATGCCGTCAATAAAACCTCTTCGGTTACCTTTTTAATTAAATCCTCCGAAATGCCCATCTCTTTTACCAAATCGCGGAGAACCTCTCCAAATTTCTGAGCCATCCTTCTCTCCTATCCGTTCAATTTCGCTTTTAAAATATTATCAACGCAAACCGTTTCTTCTTCACCGGTCTCCGTTCTGACTACAACAACCCTTTCATCGGCGTTTTGAATGATTCCGCTTCGGTAATCCGCAGCTCCTTTTTCGAGCCATCGAAGAGGAGATCCGACAAAAATCCGGAACTCCTCTTCACTTTTCAGTGTCCGATCCAACCCAGGAGAAGAAATTTCCAAACCGATTTCTTTTTGAAAAAGTGTCTGGAGTTTTAAAAAAAGTGCATGATGCAATCGGGCACAGTCATCAGTTGATACACCGTCTTTTTTGTGAATGACAACAGAAAAATCCATCGTTTTTCCGCTTTTCCGCATTGCCGCTTCTACGAATGTCAACCCAAGAGCCTCGCAAACGGATCGTATAACCGCTTCCGACTCTCCGTCAACCGCATTTTTATTCAAAACAACCTCTCGATACAAAAAAAGAAGTCGAAAAACGACTTCTTTTTTCAAAGATTCCGGTAATTTTATACCATAAAACGGAAAAACAGTCAACCGATAAACCGTTTTTTTAACGCTTCTAAATCCAATTCGGGATAAACGGGGAAACGGTGCAAAAGACTCTGCACCCGCTCTTTGGCCTCTTTTGCTGCTTCAGCCGGAATTTCATACTTGGACTTGCTAAGAGTTCCCGCTTTCTCTCCGGTTTTAATCTCCGTCGGCTTCGTCTGCGACAGTACGAAGCAAATAACGGAAGCAATTTCTTTCATTTCAGCCTCGCCCATTCCCAATGTCGTGACAGCGGCCGTTCCGATTCTCAGACCGCTGGTATACCACGGTCCGTTCGGGTCAAACGGAAGCGCATTGCGGTTAAGGGTAATCCCGCACTCGCGCAAAACGCTCTCCGCCTGTCGGCCGTTCAAACCAAATCCGGTGACGTCGATTAAAAACAGGTGATTATCTGTTCCTCCGGTAGCGATTTTCATTCCCAAATCCATGCACGCCTGCGCCATCGTCCGGCAGTTTTTCACAATGTCGGCAGCGTATTTTTTATATTCCGGGCGATTGGCCTCGGTAAAAGCAACCGCTTTTGCTGCCATGACATGCGGGAGCGGTCCGCCGATGACAAGCGGGCATCCTTTGTCAACGGAATCGGCAAACTCTTTCTTACACAGAACCAACCCGCCGCGCGGACCTCTCAATGTCTTGTGTGTTGTCGTCGTCACAACATCGGCGTAAGCGACCGGATTGTATTCGCCGGTCAAAACGCCGCCGGCAACCAAACCGGCAAAATGGGCCATATCCACCATAAACACCGCGCCGACCTTATCGGCAATCTCTTTCATCCGTTTGAAATTAATGAGACGCGGATAAGCCGAATAGCCTGCCAGCAGAATCAACGGCTTAATTTCTTCTGCCTGCCGTTCGATTTCATCGTAATCAAGCAGACCGGTTTCTTTATTGACCGTATACGAATACGCTTCAAACATCTGCGCCGAAACATTGGAACGGTAACCGTGCGTCAGATGACCGCCCGAATAATAATCCAATCCGAGCAAACGCTGATTTCCGCACTTCTCCCGAATTCGATTGAAGTCAGCCTGTGAAAGCTTCGACGGGTTAGTCTCTCCGAACTGCTCCATCATCGGGACTTGAATTTTTTCGTTTAAAATAGCCCAATAAGCGCATAAGTTGGCGTCAGCTCCGCTGTGAGGCTGAACGTAAGCGTGTTCGGCTCCAAAAAGTTTGCACGCCTGCTCAGCGGCGTAAGCTTCAATATCGTCGACATTATCGCATCCGGCATAAAATCGATGGTAAGGAATCCCTTCGGAATATTTATCGGTCAAAAGATTCCCCATTGCTAACTGTGTCGACAGCGACGAAAAGTTTTCGCTGGCAATCAACTTCAAATACGAACGCTGCGATTCCAACTCTTTGACGATCGAAGCCGCAACATTCGGAGCCGTCTCCGCAACCTTTTCCAGCGACGCCCAATAAGCGATCATTCCCTCCGAAACATTTTCAGCGCCTTTCTCTTTGATGTAATCCAGAACCGACATACTCCCTCCGAAAATACGAAAAGAAGAGGCCGAAGCCTCTTGTTATTAAAAGCCCTTTCGGGCGTGACATAAGGAGGATAAAAGAATAAGCTTTCATAAGCACCTCCCTTGTCTATGATTTAACATAAAAACAAATCGTTGACAAGGGTTTTTCCGACAGGATCGTTAATTTTTTGATTCGCCGGGAACGGATTCCAGACACTTTTTATCAAACATATAACCGGATCTGTACACATTGGTGATAAACGGATACTTATCATAGCGAGCCAACTTCAATTTGATGCGTTTGATGTGAACGCCGACAGTCGAAATATCGCCGAAAACTTCTCCCCACACCTGAGAATAGATATACTTTGACGTCAACTGTTTCCCCGGATTCTTCAGCAAAACTTGCAGTACATCGAATTCCTTGGAAGCAATCCGAATTTTTTGCTGGTGATATTCCAGATAGCGCCCTTTCTCATGAAAAACGAAACCGCGGAAAAAAATTTTCCCTTGTTCGGAGTCAATCGTATAACGGGAAATGCGCCGAAAAAGAGCCTTAATCCAATCAAGGAACAAGTACGACGAAATACTCCACGGTAAAAAAGTATCCGCTCCGGCTTGAAGCGATGCCGAAATTTCGCTTTCTTCAAAATCTGAGACCAGCACGGCAACTTGCACATTTGAAAATTCTCTGAGCGCTGAAATAAATTGCACCGTATTTCCTTTAGGCAAACGATTCTGAATCAAAATCAAAGCAGGAGGATCATTGCGAACAAAATCAAAAACATCGTCCGGATTCAAAAAGCAACGAACAGGAAAGCCCGCTTTCCACAACGTTTTGAACAGCTGCTGTCTTTTTTCCGAATCGGGAGCAACGAACAAAATCGAATTATGCATTCTCTCTCCTATAAAAGCATTTCAGCATCCGAAAGAAACAACTTGAGTCCTTCGGTCGGAAAACGGGTTTTCAAATCACGAAAGTTATCGACAATTTTGGAAACTTCATCGATCGGACAATAAATTGTCAAAATAAAGTTCTCCTGCGGCCAGACGGCGTCTCCCCACTTTTGTCCTTCTGTTCCGACGCCGTGGACGTTTTCGATTTTCGTGTACGCTTTAACCTGCAATTCCAAAAGAATTTCCTGCACATCTTCAAAAATGGAGTTATTGCAGATGATGTCAATTCGTTTCACGAGCCGCCTCCTTTTCCTTTCTGCGCTCTTCAATCAGACGGCGGTTTTCCAATTCTCTCTGGCGTCTGGCTTTTTCGCGCTGCTGCCGCTTTTCGTAACGGGTTTTATTAAAGATATAATACAAACAAGGAACCAAAACCAGCGTCATAATGGTGTTTGTCGTCATTCCGCCCAAAATCGTCAATCCGATCGGCTGAATCAGCGTCGATCCTTCGCCTTCAGAAACCGCAAGCGGATACATACCGAGAATCGTCGTCAGTGTGGTCATCAGAACCGGGCGCAAACGGCTTCCTCCGGCGGCAATGCACGCTTCGTAAATCGGCATTCCGCGGCTGACCAGCAGATTGGTGTAGTCAACCAAAACGATACCGTTATTGACAACCATTCCCAACAACATAACGACGCCCATAATCGAAAAGGTACTCATCGCCTGACCTGTAATCAGATAAACGCCGACAACACCGATACTCATCGTAAACATTGAAAGAAAGATGATGAACGGATTCAGAAGGTCTTCGAACTGACTCGCCATAACGCCGAAAACCAACGCCAGAGCAATCAAAACGATGGCAATGAGCTTCATACCGATGTTCTGCATATCTTCGTAATCGCCGCCGTAAGTAATAATGACATCGTCGTCAAGAATCAGATAACGATCGATAACCGCCTTAATCTGCGAGGTCACTTCCGAAAGCGACGTATTGTCGGACATATCGGCTTCGATGTGAATGACACGGATTTGATCCTCACGGTTGATGGTCACCGGACCTTCAGTCACCTCAACAGTTGCGAAACTGGCAACGGGAATCTTCTGCGAACTGCTGTTGGAAACGGTAATGGTTTCCAAATCAACCAAATTGGCACGGTCTTCTTCTCGGAACATCAGATGGATTTCATACTCGTCGCCGCCGGTACGGTAATAACCGCACTGAATACCGTCGACGGAAGCCAAAATTTCGCGGCCGGCGCTGTACATATCGATTCCCAACGCATACGCTTTCTGACGATTGATGATAATTTCCGCCTGCGGAAGACCGTCCTTCATATCGATATCCGGTTCAAGAACATCGGGAACATGCTCTTTCAATAAATCGATGATTTCCAAACCGATACGTTTTCCTTTATCCAAATCGTCGGTTTTGATAACGATGTCGATATCGTGGCTGCTGCCGCCCATCGACCGTTCAGTAAACGAAAAAATGGCGTCGGGGAATTTGTAAAAATGCGGCCGCATAATCGCTTTGATATCATCGACTGTCGTCGTCCGCTCGTCAAATTCCGGCAGAATAAACTGAATCGTTCCGACATTGGTTTCAGCCGCCGACACACCGTTGCTCGAACCGGCTGTGTAAACGATCCGCTCGGTTCCGGTCACTTCTTTATCAACAATCAGCTTCAGCGCCTCCAAATTTTCCATCGTCGTTTCAACGCGGGTTCCTTCGGGAAGCGTCATTTCCAAAGTGACTGAGTCGTCCGAACTCGGCGGCATAAAGTCGAATCCTAAATAAGGAATAATCATAATCGATGCCACAAAGAAGAGAAAGACCACGCCGACAACAATCCAGCGTTTATCCAGACATCGCTTCAGCAATGCGCGGTACCCGGAATCGAGTTTGTCCAAACCGGCAGCAACCCAATCGTCAACCTTCGCCAGCCAGCGGATGCGGATCGGATTCTGAGAACGCGGTGTCAGTTTCAGATAAGTACTGCACAAAACCGGAACCAGGGTGACGGCGACAAAAAGCGAAGACATCAGAGCGATGACAATTGTAAATGCCAAATCGCCGGTCAAAACTCCGAGGAACTCCAACTCGCTCCGGAACATGATAACCGGAATGAAGACGCAGACCGTCGTCAGTGTCGAACCTGTGATAGCCCCTATCATCTCGGTAGCGCCTAAGATGGCGGCCGTTTTGTGCTTCGCGCCTTTTTCACGGTATGAGAAGACGTTTTCCAAAACAACGATGGACGAGTCGACGATCATACCCAAACCGAGAACCAATCCGGTCATCGTCAGCATGTTCAGCGTCAATCCCGCAAAATACATACACGTCATCGTGATCAGCAACGAAATCGGAATCGACAAACCGATAATCAGCGTACTTTTAATGACCCGCAAAAAGAGGAAAAGAACCGCCATCGCCAGCGCCATACCGGAAAAGAGGTTTTCCACAACCGAATCAATGGCGGAACGAATCATCTTCGTACTGTCATACAGAACTTCGAGTCTGACACCGGCCGGCAGATCGCGGTTGATTTCATCGACGCGAGCCAAAACCGAATCAGCGACCGCCACACTGTTTCCGCCGCTCTGTTTGCGGACAGGAATCGACATCGACCTCTGCCCGTCAATCGTAACAATCTGCGAAAGATCTTCCTGCCCCATTTTGACTTCAGCCAAATCGGAGAGGCGGACCATGTTTCCCGTTGATGTAACGGAAACGACCGTGTCGGCAATCTCCTCTAACGACGCATACTCGCCGGTTGTTTTTACCAGATACGCTTTTTTACCGTCATCAATTTCACCGCCGGAGGTGTTGGTGTTCTGTGTGGAAATTTTATTGAAAAGACCGTTGGCGGCACCCGTCAGCGTCAATCCGAAAGCATCGAGGCGGTTCTGATCCGCTTCAATACGAACAATCGGCTCGGTCAAACCTGAGATGCTGGCCGATGCAACGCCGGAAATCTGCTCCAGACGAGGAACGACAATATCGTCCGCCAACTCGTACATTTCGATTTCGTTTTTGTTTCCCATCAGCGTCAGGTAGACAATCGGCTGCATCGATGGGTCAAATTTCAGCAGCTGCGGACTCTCCGCCTCATCCGGCAGCATTCCCGTCACAAATTCGATTTTGTCGCGGGCGTCGGCCGCCGCTTCCGCCAAATCCTCTCCCCATTCAAATTCCAAAATAACCATACTCTGATCGCGTTGCGACGTCGAACGAATCTCTTTAATATTCGTAACGTTGGTAAGGTTACCTTCCAGAATACGGGTTACATGCTCCTCAACCTGCTCGGGGCCGGCGCCGTCATACTCGGTAAAAACCAACAGAACGGGCGGATCCATTTCGGGGTAGAGGTCGATATCCAAACCGGAAGAGACGTAAGCGCCGATGCCCAAAATCAGGACAAAGAGCACCAGAATCGTTACCGGCTTATTAACAACCGTTTTTGCTATCATAGTTTTTACTCCGCAACTTCTTCAACAATTTCCGTTTCGACGACTTCCTCTTTGCCTTCGGCCGCTTCATCTTCATTAATAATGCGAACCAAAACGCCGTCGTCCAACTGTCCCTGGCCTTCAATAACAACAATGTCGTCAAGTGTCAAACCACTTGTGATTTCAACAGTTCCGTCAATCCGAATTCCCTGCTCCACCAAGCGCCGTTCCACTGTCGGCTGCATGATTTTCTGAGGAATGCCCGGCGTTTCGCTTTCGCTGATGTAATCGGGATTATCAATCTCAACCGCCTCATCGGAAAGAACAAACACGAAATTTTCATTAAACCGTGTAACGACCGTATCAACCGGCAATTTAATGATATTGTCTTTGTAATCAGTAAAAAGTTTAACGGTTCCGAACATTCCCGGTTTAAATCCTTTGATAGACGAAGTAAACTCCAGCCAAACATCCATCGTCCGGCTGACCGTATCCAAAACAGGACTGATTTCGGCAACCCGAGCTGTCACGATCTTTCCCGGAAAAGCTTCCAACGTGATTTCAGCCTTTTGATTGCCGTAAATTTTGGAAACATAACGCTCCGGAGTGCTTGTCAGCATCCGCAGCTGAGTCAGGTCGCCGATACGGTAGATAGCCGTCGCCGAAGTCACCGTTGAACCGATTTGTCCGTTTCGGTAAGTAATGTAACCGGAAATCGGAGCCACAACAGGGCTCAGATTATACACCGTTCCCGGAGTCGACGGGTCAACATAGGCGATAACCTGGTTGCGGCGGACATAATCGCCGACGTCAACCTGCAGCTGCCGAATCCGTCCGTAAGAAACATCGGCATAAGCATCGACATTAATTTTCGTAATGATTTCACCGGAAAGTTTGATATAATCCTGAATTTCGCCGGCGGTAACAGGAGCAGTCCGTACCGCATAAATTTGAACGGCTTCACCTTCCTGCGCCTGTTCTTTTTTGCATCCGCTCAAAATCAAAAGACCGGCCAAAGCGAAGGCCGCCGGAATGAAAATCTTTTTCATTGTTCAATCTCCTCAATATCGTTTTCTCTGATTTCGCTTAAACTGCGATTCAAAGCGTATTCCAAATCCATCAGCGCCTTCGCCAGCGTCACTTTTCCGCTGACCAAATTCAACCGTGCCTGATTGAGCTGATTCTCAACGTTTTCAAAATCCAAAATCTCGACCGTTCCCAATCGATAACCGTCGGAATAGCGCTGATAAACCGTCTCAGCCAACGTAACCGACGACTGCAGCACCTCAAGCTGTTCGCGGGCGTTGTCAATGTTCATCACCAGCGATCTTATCTCCAAATCGGCCAGCCGAATCGCGTTTTCCAATGTGACTTTCATGCTGTCAATGGAATCCTGAATTTCGGCTGCCTGTGTATAAGTTCTTGTTCCCGGAATCAGCGTATCGATCGGAATGGAGAGCGAAATCGAGAAAGAACCCGAATCGAGCCAATCTTTATACTGCGCGTTTTTATCCGCATCGGCGACATCGGAACCGAAAATTCCGATACGCGGCAGATAACCGGCCGAAACAGAGAAAGTCGGAGACATCGCCGCAGCCATCGTCGATTTTTTATTCGCCTGCAGAAGATCGATATTAGCGCGAATTGACTGAATGTCGTAGCGGTCATTCAGATACTGATTAGAAAGATTAGTCGCGTCCAATTCAATTTGAAGCGCATCGGCTGCATCCAAAACAGAATCGTCCAACTCGATAATATCTTCTATATTCAATCCGAGATTGATTTTAAACTGCAGCAGCGACGTATCGTAAGTGTTTTGTGCCTGAAGCAGCTGCGGACGAACGTTTTCCATGGAAACCTGCGCCTGCAAAAGATCAACGTCGGGAACCAATCCGCTGTTGTAGTTGCGCTGCGCCTGCTGATACCGTTTTTCGGCCATTTCCAAGCTTTCCCGAATCAAATTGACATTCTCTCCGAGATAAATCAAATCAAAGTACGCCTGTTTGATGTTTTTCGACAGTGTTGCTTTGGCATCTTCATAAGTGATCAATCCGGCAATGTAATCATTTTGAACCGTTTCAATCGCCGTAAAAAAAGATCCATTGAGCGAAAACGTCCCGTTTACCTGAAACGAAGCCGTCCAGTCGGGGTAAACGGAAGAAGGAACCATCGACGAGGCTCCGCCGGAAGAACCGCTTCCAGAGGAAAACATTTTACGCATACTTTCACCCGGATTCAAATTCGAGCGGCTTAGTGTGACGCCGGTCGACAACGACGGCATCAGCTGATTGTAAACCTGCCTTTTGTTGCGCTGTTTGGTTCTCAACGCAATTTCCGAAGTTTTCAAGTCCAAATTGTTCTTCAATGCAATCTCAACCGCCTCTTCCAGCGACAATCGGTACGTTTCAGCTGAAAACGCCTGCAGGGAAAAACAAATTAAAGTTAATAAAAAAAACGTTTTTTTCATCGGCTTCTCCCGAATAATTTTGTTAAGTTATTTAACAATTTTTCTATAAAACAATTCTCCTCAAAAAGAGTTACGTATAATTCTAAATTTTTTCAACCATAAAAGAAGAAAACAAATTCAGCAGCACCGTAAATTCGACAACCCTTTCCACTCCAATGGAGTCGGCAAATTCGGAAAACAGTCGGTAGTGGTAATCGCGGGCGGCTTTCAGCACCGATTCGCCTTTTTCGGTCAGAAAGAGGCCCGCCTTTCGACCATCGGAAGACTCAACCTTCCTGTCGATCAGTCCTTTTTTCGTCAGTACGCGAATAGTCGGAGTCACGGCCGCTCTCGAAACCAATAAAGACGACGCCAAATCGGTAGCAATTACGTTTCCGTTTTTTTCTCTCAGCTCCCCAATCGCAAAAATCAGCGTCAATTCGGAATAGCGCAGTCCGCCGATTTTTCCGTGCACGCGCTTCGGAAAATTTTTTACGCGATCCAGAGCGTTTAAAAAATCAGCAAAAATTTCTTCGGAAACGTTTCGTACCATCGATTTTTCCAAAAAAACAAAAACCTCTTCATTATCAGTTATTGCCGAAAAGAAAATAAAAGTCAACAGTCAATTTCTCAAAAAATTAAAATTCAAAATTTCCGAAAAACGGTTGATTTTTTTACGATCGGCAGATATAGTGTTTTTCGATTGAAAAACACCAAAAAACACGCTGTATTTGGGAGGGGTTTTATGAGAACTTTCATTCTTGACGATAAATTTGTAGCAGGATACGCCGACAAACCGGTTGCCTGGGGACCGCTCGGCGAATTCGTTTACCTGCGCACCTATTCCCGCCGCATCGAAGCGGAAAATCGAAACGAAAAGTGGTTTGAAACTGTCCGCCGCGTCGTCGAAGGCGTTTTCAGTATTCAGCAGGACCACTGCCAAAAACTGAAACTGCCGTGGAAGCCGCACAAAGCGCAAAAATCGGCACAAATCATGTTTGACAAAATTTTCAACTTTAAATTTCTCCCTCCCGGACGAGGTTTGTGGATGATGGGAACTGATTTCATTATTGAAAAAGGATCGGCGGCGCTTAACAACTGCGGTTTCGTCAGCACTATCGATATCGAAACCCGCGGTTCGCTCGCGTTTACCTGGACGATGGATGCACTGATGCTCGGCGTCGGAATCGGTTTCGATACAAAAGGCGCCGGAAAATGCACCATCCGCCAGCCGAGACCGGCCGACGGACTTTCGTTTACGGTTCCCGATTCGCGTGAAGGCTGGGTCGAAACGCTGCGGCTGACTTTGGACGCCTACTTTCTGGGCCAAAAAATGCCCGATTTCGATTTTTCTCAAATTCGCCCGTATGGAGCTCCCATTCACGGATTCGGAGGCGTCGCTTCGGGACCGGACCCCCTCGTCCGCTTGGTTGAATCAGTAAAAACGCTTCTGGATAAACGCATCGGCCGCGAACTTTCGTCAACCGACATCGTCGATATTATGAACATGATCGGCGTCTGTGTGGTCGCCGGAAACGTCCGCCGTTCTGCCGAAATTGCCATCGGCGCGCATGACGACCGCGATTACGTTACCATGAAAGACTACAATCTTTACCCGGAAGAGATGAAAACCCACCGCTGGGCCAGCAACAATTCGGTTTTTGCCGAAATCGGTCAGACCGATTACGAAAAAATCGCCGAATCGATTGCTTTGAACGGAGAACCCGGCGTTGTTTGGCTCTCCAACATCCGCAAATACGGCCGACTGAAAGATCCGATTTACAACGTCGATAAACTGGCAATGGGGGTCAACCCGTGCGGAGAGCAAACGCTCGAATCGATGGAGCTCTGCTGCCTTGTGGAGACCTTCCCCTCTCTCCATAAAAGTTACGAAGAGTACCGAGAGACGTTGAAATCCGCCTACCTCTACGCCAAATCGGTCACCCTGCTGCCGACCCATTGGGAAGAAACCAACGCCATTCTGATGAAAAACCGCCGTATCGGAACCAGTCAGTCCGGTATCATTGATGCGTTTGTCCGTCACGGCCGGCGGGAAATGCTGCAGTGGTGCGATAAAGGGTACTCATATCTGAGAGAGCTGGACGACATCTACTCCGACTGGCTCTGCATTCCGAAATCAATCAAAATCACCAGTGTCAAACCGTCGGGAAGCGTCAGCCTTCTTCCCGGAGTTTCGCCCGGAATTCACTACCCGCATTCAGAGTACTACATTCGCCGCGTCCGCATTGCCTCAAACTCACCGTTGGTCGAAGCGCTGCGAAAAGCCGGTTACCGCATTGAGTACTCAATCTACGGTTCAAGCGAAGAGGAAAAAAAGAAAACATCCGTTGTTGAATTCCTCGTTCATGAAAAATTTTTCGATCGGAAAAAGAGCGATGTCACCATTTGGGAGCAGGTCAAAAACTGCGTCGACTACCAATATTACTGGGCAGACAACAACGTCTCTATTACGGTAACTTTCAAAGAAGAGGAAAAGAAAGACATTGCCCGCGTTTTGTCGGCGTTTGAAGAGAGCCTGAAGGCAATCAGTCTGCTGCCGCTGACAGAAAACGGCTACAAGCAGATGCCTTACGAAGAAATTTCGAAAGAGGTTTACGAAGAGCGCATTAAAGAAATCCGACCGGTCGATTTTTCATTTGTAACGACGACGCCCGAAGGTGAAAAATTCTGCGACGGAGAGAGTTGTTCAATCTGATTTCAGTAAGTAATCTTCCGCTTCTCGACTTGGAAAACCTCGATTCTCTTGGATTCCTCCGAAAAGCGGTAGGTGACTTTGCGAATCCAGTTTCCTTTTGAGTCGTAAGTCAGACGAGCAATCGAAACCAACCGATCGGCGGCATCGCTTTGCAGTTCGGAAGTACAAACCCCGTTTTCGTAGTGGTAAACGCGGCGGAACGTCTGCTCTCCGTTACGGAAGCCGGTTTCTTGAGAAAGGACTCCGTCGGCATATTCGAAAACCGTCTTTTCCGATCCGTTGCCGTCTCTTTTCTCATAAGAAGTTTGCCGTCCTTCGTCGTCGTAAATCCAAACCGCAGTATTTTTCTTATTCGTTAAAGATCTCGTCTCTTTTCGAATTAACACGCCGGTCTCATTGTAACCAAAAGTCTCGACAAAAACCGTACGGCCGCGGCGGATCTCCTTTGTTGTTTTCTCTACCAGCTTCCCCGCTTCGTCGTATCGGTACAAAACCTCATCAGTCGGCTTTGAAGATTTTTGAGGATAAGTAATTTCTTCTTTAACGATCTTTCCGTTTGCACCGTAACGAAATACCTTTCGAAAAATTTCAGTTTCTTCCCGTCCGTAAAAAGAAAACATCAGCCGCCGACCGTTTTGACGGTGATATGAAAAGACGTTTTCAAACGTCACCTCTTCGGATGGCAAATCTTTAAATCGAATCATCGAACAGTATCCGTTTTTATTAAAATTCACATCGGTTTCGGAATAAAAACGGGCGTCGGAAAAATTTTCCAAATCTTTTCCCGGTTTTCCTGTCAGATGAACGACTGATTTCGGTTTGCCGACAAATCCGAAATTGATCCAATCATTTTGATAAAGATCCGCGACTTCGTACCCTGCGGCGCTTAACCGCAGCGCGCAAAAAAACAGCGGCAGAATAAAAATTTTTTTTCGCATCGATTTTATTTTTCCTCTTATATAATTTATCGATGAAATCAGCTGCAACTTCACTGTTTTTTTCATCGCACGTCAGTTTTCCGAATGAAATTCCGAAATCGGGTAAAAACTCTTCGCCTCGGAGAACGCGGGCGAAAGCTGTCGGAGTTAAAACCCGTGAAAGAAAACGGTACGGCGAAAAAAAATTCTTTAAGTAAAAACGATCAACGACGGTTCCGTCGCAAACATCGCACCCCGAGCAGTTTTCGCTTTTTTTGTCAAGCTTATCAATCAAAAACGCCCTTCGACAACTTTGACTCTCCGCATATTTCAAAACAGCTTCGTAACGGCGACGCAAAAGCGGATCAGAGATCGTCTTTGCAAATTGCGAATCTTCCCGCGAAAACAGCAGATACGCAAACGCCTGCTGACGGTCACGGCCGCCCCGTCCCGATTCCTGCAAATACGCTTCAATTGTCGGCGGCACATCAAAATGGATAACGGTACGAATGTTCTGCTTGTCGACGCCGAGACCGTAAGCGCATGTCGCTGTCAAAATTCCATCATCCGAAGCGAAAAACCACTGCTCCCGCTCTTTTTTCTCTTCCTTCGTCAATCCGGCGTGATAGAAATAAATTTCATCGGAACCGAGTTCCTCTCGAAGAAAAACAGCTAAATCCCGCGTCCGTTTGCGGCTGCGGGCAAATACCAAAAGCGGTTTTTGTGCGCGTTTAATCAAATCCGCCAACGCCGCGTGTTTACTGTCGGTTTTTATGACTGAATAGTGAATATTGACACGATCGGGATCTCCGTAAATCAAATTCACATCTTCATCGGCAAAAATCAGCGGCTTCATTCGATTTAAGATATCCGAAGACGCCGTCGCCGTAAACGCAGTCAGCATATCGAAACGCACTCCTTTGAGAATTGTACGCAGCTCCAAATAAGCGCCTCGAAACGTATCGCCCCACTCGGAAACGGTGTGCGCCTCGTCGATCACCACATGAGCGAAATCAATTTCGGCGACAGCATTTGCCACTGAAGGAACCAGCAGTGTTTCCGGGTTGGCAATCAAAAACCGCAACCGTCCGTCTTTCAACGCGGCGTAGATCTCTTCCCGTTCGCTTTTACTCTGACCGCCGCGTAAAACGGCGCAGCTCTGCCCCGCTTCCCGAATCCGCCTCTCCTGATCGCTCATCAGTGACAGCAACGGGAAAATCATCAACACAGGCCGCTCGATAAGCGCTCCCGGAAGCATAAAGCAGAGACTTTTTCCCGAACCTGTCGGCAAAATTACAATCTGTCGTCTGACCACATCCTGCTGCGCCTCTTCGCCAAAGTGACCGCACCCGCACAAAACGTTGTGAATCACCAGCCGCTGATACGGATAAACATAACCGATACGGAAAAACCGCCCGGCAGCCGCATTGATTTCATCATCTTCAAAAAATTCATTGCTCATATAAATATTAATGCACAAAATAGAAAACCCTGTATTTTTTTTCTGTTTTTTGATAAGATAAGTCCTATGAGCAACGAAACAAAAAAAAACGTCGTTATTTTCGGAGCGGCCGGCAGCATGGGGTCGGCGTGCCTCCGTTATCTGGATAAAGAAAAATTCCACTTAATCCTTCTGCTTCGTCCGTCAAAGAAAAATTTCAGGTGGGCAAAAAAACAAGGCATCAGCCGCAGCATTTCCAAATCGTTTGACTCTGTTCCCGGTCTCGATATTCATTGGGGAAGTATCGAAAATTATGAAGACGTCAGACTTTGTGTGGAAAAAGCGGATTTAATTTTCAATATGGCCGCCCTCATTCCGCCTCGATGCTTCAAAAGTATTCAAGCAACCGATGAAACTAACCTCGGCGGAGTACTGAACATCATCAAAGCCATCAAAGAAACCGGCGGAATAGAGACAAAGCGGTTCATCAACACCTCCAGCGTTGCTGTTTACGGCGATCGGCTGCCTCCTTACCACGTCATCAAAGTCGGAGATCCGGTTTATTCGAGTCCGCTCGATTTTTACGGCCTCACAAAAGTCAAGGCTGAACGGGCATTAATCGAATCAGGGCTGAAATATTGGATGATTATCCGGCAAACCTTCATCGCTCTGCCCAACGTCTTTTCGCTGTTAGCTCCGTTAATGTTTCATCAGCCCTTAAATCAACTTTTGGAAGGAACATATAAAGATGATGCCGGTCTTGGTGCGGCGCGTCTGCTCGAGGCACCCGATTCGGCTTACCGTCAAATATACAATTTCGGAAACGGACCGAAATTCCGTGTCAGTTATCTCGAATTTTTAGAGCGAATGTTCGGTTTGATCGGCGTCGATTTGACGAAAGCGATGAACCGCCGCTGGTTTGCACAGCGAAACTTTCACTGCGGATACTTTAAAGACTGGGAAATTCTCAATCGTTTGACCGGTCACGCCCGCACCTCATTTGATAATTATATTGAAGAAGTCAACAGACACATTCCCGTTATTTACCGATTGGCGCGTTTTGTGCCTCCGATTTTCATGCGGATGTTTCTTCATTTTTACGCCGAACCGATGAAGTGGGTTAAAAAGAAAGAAAAATATCCGTATCACTTTGCTGCCGTTTATCGCGCCGGCATCAAACGCTTTGAAGACCTTCCGGACTGGAACAGCGAACCGATTGTCAAAGTTCCGTTTGAAGAGGCAAAAGAAGTGGATACGGGATTTACAATTCGTTTTGATAAAAACTATACTATTGATGATTTAAAACGCGCCGCCGAATACCGCGGCGGAGAGTTAATTTCCGAGTCGTTTGACGGAATGCACGAACCGCATCAATGGAAATGCGGTCACTGCGGCAGAATTTTTACCGCCACGCCGATGCTGATTCTCCACGGAGGACATTGGTGTCCGTGCACCGTTCCCGGCGACTGGGATTACAAGCGGCTGGCGCAAAAAGATAAAGTCATTGCACAGCTTTACTACGCTCAGCACGAAAAAGACGAAGAACAGCCGGTTTACAGACGGGAAGCTGCTTTAAAAGAAGGCGGATACCCTGTTCATGATGAAATTTCGTGAAAAATCTAAGAAAAAGAAGACGAACGAACGTTTATTTAGTTGAAAACAAGCGTTCGTTCGATTGTTACACATTGAATTTAAAGAACATGATGTCGCCGTCTTGAACGACATAGTCTTTGCCTTCGGTTCTCAACTTCCCTTCACGACGAACAGCCGCTTCGCTTCCGTAATGAAAAAGATCGTCGCAAGTGTATACGTCCGCCTTGATGAATCCTCTTTCAAAATCGGAATGGATCACGCCGGCAGCTTGAGGCGCCTTGTCGCCGTTTTTAAAAGTCCAAGCCCTCACTTCCTTCGGACCGGCAGTAAAAAAAGTTCTCAAACCAAGCAGACCGTAACTTTTGCGAATCAGCTGATCCAAACCGGATTCCGTCAAACCGGCTGCTTCTAAAAACTCTGCCCGCTCTTCGGGCGTATCCAATGCAGCGATCTCCGCCTCCAGCTTTCCGCAAATAACAACAACATCGGCATTTTCGGCTGCAGCGGCGGATTGTGTTTTTCGAACATACTCGTTTCCGCCGTTTAAAGCCGACTCGTCAACATTACAGACGTACAGAACCTTCTTAGCGGTAATCAAATGTAAATCTCGAATCAATTCCTCTTCTTCTTCGGTCAACACAACGGAACGGACAGGACGTCCATCCTCCAGCACTTTTTTCAGCTTCTCCAAAACCGACTGCTGCGCCTCAGCCGTCTTTCCGGCTTCGGTTCCTTTTGCCTTAGCAATACGGATGTTTTTTTCGTAACGTTTTTCGACCGTCTCCAAATCCGCCAAAGCCAACTCCAAATTGATAATTTCAATGTCATTCAGCGGATCTATTTTATTTTCGACATGAACAATATCGTCATTATCAAAACAGCGGACAACGTGAAGAATGACGCCGGTTTCCCGAATGTTGGCAAGAAATTTATTCCCCAAACCTTCTCCGCGGGAAGCACCTCGAACCAAACCGGCTATGTCGACAAACTCACAAACCGCCGGAACGACCTTATCGGTTGGAATTCGTTTCACAATCTCTTCAAGCCGTTTATCCGGCACGTTGACAATTCCCACATTCGGATCAATGGTGCAAAATGGATAATTGGCTGCTTCAGCCGGCGCTCCGGAAAGCGCCTGAAAGAGCGTTGACTTCCCCACATTCGGCAAGCCGACAATTCCGCAATTCAAACTCATTTTCGTCCTCTTACTGATAAATTCTCTGTTCAATACGGCTGCGGTTCGGATGACGCGGATTGATTTCCAAAACCTTCCGATAACAATCTTTAGCTTTATCGATTTCTCCGGCTTGAAAATAGAGATTCCCCAAATCGTTATACGCTTCCGCGTTTTGCGGATCTGCCTCAATCAAATCAAGGAAAGCCCTTTCCGCATCAGCAATCCTTCCTGCATCAAAACAAGCCAATGCCGTCTGATAAATGACGGTTGTGTCATCGGGACGCAGCGTCCGCGCCTTTTTATAAGCATCGACAGCGGCATCATTCTTCTTTTGATGATAGTAAACATTACCGAGATTGTTCCACGCTTCGAAATTCGATTCGTCTTCGGCAACAGCTGTCTTCAAAATCGATTCGGCTTCCGCATAACGCTGCAAACGGTCGAAAAGAGCACCGAGGTTGATCATCGCATCAAGATAACCGGGATTCAGCTCCACCGCTTTTTGATACGAGGAGACCGCCGACTCCGTTTCTCCCGCCGCTTCAAACGCCTGAGCAAGGGTAAACGCATACACTGCGTTTTGAGGTTCGGCGTCAGCGGCAGCCCGAGCATAAGGAAGCGCCTCGGCAGCGCGTCCCTGTTCAACATAAACGCGCGCCAAATTATGTTCGGTTTTCGGTTCTTTGGCAACGATCAAACTGTTGTTCAGCCAAATTTCGGCGTCGGCATAATTTCCTTCATTAAAGTAAAGAACGCCGGCTTTCGCCGCAGCATCTGCTTTTTGTGAAACGGCAGCAGAACAGTTATATCCGTTTTTATAGGATTCAATGGCCTGCGCCGTCTTTCCGTTGCGTTCCAATGCACTTCCCAACGCAATGTGAACGGTACCGTTTTGAGGATCAGCCGCAACGACACGAGTCAAAATTTCTTCGGCCTGATGAGACATGCCCGCATTCAGATACGCAACGCCGGCATTGTATCCGGCCTTTGCCATCTTCGGATCGGCATCCCATGCCGACGTAAATGCGGCTGCGGCTTTGGCAAACTGCTTCTGACGGTAATACAAAACACCGAGACTCATCAGATAACGGGCATTATTCGGTGCCAAACTCAAAGACGTTTCATACGCTTTGATGGCTTCATCAACCTTCCCTTCATATTCGTAAATTTCACCTTGAATTCCGTAAGCATGCGCATCCTTCGGATTGAGTTCCGCCGCTTTCCGAGTCTTGTTCAAGGCAGTCGCTCTGTTTTGAGGATTATCACGGTCTTTTTCCCACCACGCGCGGGCCCCCAAAGTATAAGCCTCCTGCAAATTCGGATCTTCTTCGATTGCACGATCAAAACTCTCCGCCGCTTCGGCATACTGCTGTGCAGCCAGTTGATTTCGGCCTTCATGCATCAGCATTGCAATTCTTTCGGATTTAGCCTCTTCAGCCTGTCTTTCGGCTTCGGCTTGTCTTTCGGCTTCAGCTTGTCTTTCGGCTTCAGCTTGTCTTTCGGCTTCAGCCTGCCTTTCGGCTTCGGCTTGTCTTTCAGCTTCAGCCTTCCTTTGAGCTTCGGCTTGTCTTTGAGCTTC
>CALXOJ010000013.1 GCA_944390005.1 uncultured Spirochaetota bacterium | reverse complement strand
GTAAAGGCGCGGGAGGCTGCGAATTGCAGCGGAAAGCCCGGTGCGCGCCGCTTGCGGCGCGCACGCGCCCGAAAAAAGGCGAAACAAAAATGCATTCGGGAGCTGCAGCAGTTGCCGATTGGACCTGAATTGATTATATTGTTGCAAGGAGAAAATTATGTCGAAAACATTTAAAACGGAAGTTTCGCAGTTATTAAACTTGATTATCCATTCATTGTACTCTCATAAAGAGATTTTTTTACGGGAATTGATTTCCAACGCGTCTGATGCGATTGACAAACTGAAGTATTTGACGCTGACCGATGAAGCGTATAAAACTCTGTCGTGGGAACCGAAAATTTCGATTACACTCGACGATTCGGCTAAACAGATCATTGTTTCGGATAACGGAATCGGTATGAGCGAAGAGGAGCTGAACGAAAATCTTGGAACGATTGCCCGCAGCGGAACCAAAAACTTTTTGGCCAATCTGACCGGCGACAGCCGCAAGGACTCCAATCTCATCGGACAGTTCGGTGTCGGTTTTTATTCGGCATTTATGGTTGCCGATAAGATTGAAGTGGTTTCAAAAAAAGCGCTCTCGGATCAGGCTTTCAAATGGTCGAGTGACGGAAAAGAGAAATACGACATTCAGCCGGCTGAAAAAGAGACGTTCGGAACCGATATTATTCTTCATTTAAATGATGAAGGAAAAGAATTCTGCTCTCATTGGCGCACTGAGTCGCTTGTGCGGAAATACTCGGATCACATCGCTTTTCCGATTTTCCTTAATTATATGGAAAAAAAGTATGAAGGCGAAGGCGACAACCGCAAAGAAATCGATGAGGCGGTGAGCAAACAGGTCAATACTGCGTCGGCTCTTTGGAAACGTTCCAAGTCGGAGATTAAACCGGAAGAGTATATTGAATTTTATAAATCGATCGGCGGCGACGGCGAAGAGCCGCTGCTGTGGCTGCACACGAAAGCCGAAGGAACCACCGAATACACGACCCTGTTTTACATTCCGGCAGTTGCTCCGTTTGATATGTACCGCGCCGATTACAAACCCGGCGTTAAACTCTACGTCAAACGGGTCTTTATCACTGACGACGAAAAAGAGTTGATGCCGACTTATCTTCGTTTCCTGCGCGGCATTATCGACTCGGAAGATTTGCCGCTCAATGTTTCGCGTGAAATTCTGCAGCAGAATCGAATTCTCTCATCTATCCGCAGCGCTTCAGTCAAAAAGGTACTGTCGGAAATCCTGGATTTAGCCAAAAATGCGCCCGATAAATTTGAAAAACTCATTACTCTTTACAACCGTCCGCTGAAAGAGGGGCTTTACAGCGATTATGCCAACCGCGATACGCTGATGGAAATTGTTCGATTCAAATCGACCGCCGTCGACGGATGGACTTCTCTCGAGGAGTACATTTCCCGCATGAAAGACGGTCAAAAGGCAATTTACTACATTACCGGAACGGCGGAAGCCAATCTGCGCAGCAATCCGTTGGTGCAGGCGTATAAAAATAAGGGCTACGAAGTTCTGATTTGCGACGACGAAATTGACGACTTTGTCATGCCGACGCTCGGCGATTACAAAGAAAAACCTTTTAAGTCGGTCAACCGCGACGGCGCAGCCGATGATTTCAAAACCGATGAAGAAAAGGAATCGGAAAAAAACGCAACCGCATTGACAGAAAAGATCAAAACGATTCTCGGCGACCGCGTTAAAGAAGTTCGTGCTTCTGCGGTGCTGAAAGACGCTCCTGCCTGTCTTGTTTCCGACGAATATGCGCCGACAGCCTATATGCAGCAGATGATGAAAGCGCTCGGGCAAACCGAAACCCCCGAATTCAAACCGATTCTTGAAATCAATCCGACTCACCCAATTCTGCTTGCGTTTGAAAACGCCTCCGAAGAATTGCAGAGCGACATAGCCTCTCTGCTGCTTGACCAGGCGATTCTGTTGGATGGCAACCCGATTCCCGATGCCGCCGCCTTCGTCGAAAAGATGAACCGCGTAACGGCCGCCGCATTGGGAAAATAATATTTTTCGTCCGAAAAGCAGGGGAAACCCTGCTTTTTTTTAAGTCAAAAACCGCGGCGGCGAACTGTTTTGATAAAAGAATAAGCATTTTGGGCGCGTGCGCGTCTGGCGCTGCGCACCGCGTCGACGGCGGGCGCGGTCTGCCTGACGGCAGACGGCCTTCGGCCCCCGCCGTGCCGCTCGCGCCTTCGCCAAACAGCCGCCTCAAAAGCAAAACGGAAGCCGTCAAAAACTCCTGCACCGTTTTCTCTGCCGGCACAGCCCCCGCCTTTCACGTCGTTGAAAACTTTAATCCGACAATACCAATGATTAAAAATAAAGTAAAAATAATCCTCTGAACCGTAACCGGCTCTTTAAAAAGAAAAATACCGACAAGAACGGTGCCCGCCGCGCCGATACCGGTCCAAACAGCGTAAGCGGTTCCGAGCGGCAGCACCTTCATTGCCCGCGCCAAAAAGAAAAAACTGATGAACATCCCGGCAACCGTCACCGCTGTTGCGCCCGGAACGGTAAAACCGCGGGAAAACTTCAAAGCCGTCGCCCAAACCACTTCAAAAACTCCTGCCACAGTCAATAAAAGCCAAGCCATATGCAGCCTCCTAAAAAAAGACCGCCGCGGAGAGCGTCTTCTTCGGCCTGCCGACGCTCTCCCGGCGGTTTACCGTTCACCCGGCGGCGAACGATCCGCTTCAACATAGCACGCCTCAAAGGGATTGTCAAGCGGCCGCACAAAAACGCACCAAAATGCAGACAGCCGCCCTCTTTTAAGATATAATGAACTATGAGACGAAAAGACAGAGAACAATCAACTGAATTTGCACTGAAAACGGCACAGGAGTGTGAGTTTGCCGTTATTTCAATGATTGATGCGAGCGGACTTCCTTACGGCGTGCCCGTCAGCACCGTTCTCGACGGCAAAACGCTCTATTTTCATACCGCCAAAGAGGGGCGTAAAATCGACTGTCTGCATCACTCGCCGGCGGTTCACATTGTCTGCGTCGGCGCCGTTCAACGGGCTTCGGATGAATTTACAACCGGATACGAATGCGCTATGATTGAAGGAATTTGCACCGAAGTGACCGACGAAGCGGAAAAAATCAGGGCTCTGCGGCTGCTTTGCAAAAAATACACGCCGCAAAACATGGATAACTTCGACCGAGCCATACAGGCAAGTCTTCACCGCACCGGCGTCTATAAAGCGAAAATCTTCTCCATTACCGGAAAAGCGAAAATTTTAAAATCTTAACACGCTCTCTCTTTACTTTCCCCCACAAACAGGAATATATTATTAATAAGGCAATAGGCCATAGGAGGTCTTATGAAAAATTTTATGAAATTTTTGATCACTTGTTTGACGGCCGTCTTCGTTTCGTGCCCTCAAACACCCGAAGTAGAGGTTTCCCCGGCACAGGAGTATAAAATTACCTATACCATTTCAGGAACAGGAAAAGACGCTGTCACCGTAAACGGTCCCACAACCGCTAAATCCGGCGACACGGTGACATTCACAATCGACGGCATCGAATTCGACAAGCGGCTGGTTTCGGTTGAGTACTATTACATCTTCAATTCCGACTGCGATTACAACGAAGCAACCGGCGAATACAGTTTCACCATGCCGGGACCGGATACCCCCGTCACGATTGTCGTTGAACAATTGACGGATGTCAGCAAAGACGGCGCCATTTCGTGGAGAGGTACTCAACCATCGCAAATTGTTCCCGGCAATGAAGGCGTACAGGAGTTAACGTTTAACGTTGACGCAAGCTGGACGACTTCGTGCACCGTTGAACTCACATCTACCGACGAAAATGTGATTCCCCCTTCGGCGCTCACTTATAAAGAGCTCAAAGAAGGCAACAGCAATGCCATTACCGGCATCACAATTTCCATCGATTTGAATCAAATCAAACCGGGCAAAACCTATCTGATTGTGAACTTCCAAAGCGGAAACACTTCGTCAAAAGGTGAAATCATAAAGTTGATTGAGGTGACCAATACGTTGAATGAAACGATTCTGAATGCTACACTTGAAGTCAACATGAACGCATTTAACGGCGACACATCCGACAAGTACATTCAATTTGTTGATCAAAATTATCAGAACGGGTCTAAAGTTGAAGAGCGGCGGGAGCTTGATTTTCTCGGGGAGAGCTCGACCAACAAGGTTTTTACATTTAGCAATTTACAATTTGTTGAAGGACACGCCTACAAAGTTTCTGTCGGAATAAAGGGCAAAGGTGATTCGTTTGTCATCAAAGACTTTATCAGCGGCGGCGGATCCACGACCGACGATGATTACAACGGCATTAAAGATTCGATTCTGCGGGTAAAGACAGACAATTCGACTATTAAAATTAATGTAGAAAACAAAGTTGTTTCTTTGTCCTGACAATCGAAAAAAGGCGTTCTTTGAAGAACGCCTTTTTTAATGTCCGTCAAAAATGAATTCAATTCTCTTTGTCTTTTTTTTGATACGAAACCAACAAAAGAAAGACAGAAACGAGTGTCATCAAAAAACCGGCAGCGCCGCAAAGAATCAGAAACACTTCTGACAAATCTTCAAAAAATCCGTCTAGACAAAAAAGAATTGAAAAGACACTGAGAACGAAAAACAGAACAGCCGTCGGGGCAAACCGCCGTTTTAATTGAACCAAAACCAAAACGCCTGCCGTCAGATTTACTAAGGAAAGCACTAATGCGGGAATAAAATCATCTCCGACTTCAACCGCCGTCAAAGCAAGAATCCCGGCGCACAAACCGATAAACGCAAACATAATGTACTTAGATGAAAGCAGTTCTTCGAATTTCATAATGACCTCCGTTTTTTGTATTGCCGTTTTATTGTACTTTGTTCTGTCGGAGGCAGACATTAAGATAAGATTAAACCTTTCTTAAAGTTTTGTTACTTCTCTTCAAATGAATCGGATGACGGAGCGTTTGCTTCCAACAGCTCTTTTTCCGCATCGCGCAAATGACTGTGAAACTTCCGTTCGGTTTCATTCAGACGGTGAACCGTTTCCTCTTCGTCTTGTACAATCGGCGGCGGAGGCGGCGGTTCGCGGTCGGCGGCGTTCATCATCAAAAGCGGGAAAAACCAGATCATCAAAATGCTTCCGTCTCAAAATTGACGGTATCCGTTGCATCGAACTGAAAGAGCGTTACCGGCCGATTGCTCCATTTAAAGAGATAAAACGAATAGTTTTTCATATTTTCGACATTCATGCCGTAAGACCGACGCAGATCGATGCTCAGAGAAAATCCGAAAGTACCGTAGATGTCATCAATCAGTTGATAAAGACAGAAACCGTTTTCGGCATAACCGGCGGTTCCTTTAGTATAATTGAATGCGGGAATATCGTAACGGGAATCAGTCGTCACATTCCGCCCTGTCAAAAGAATCATTTTGACAAAATCCTCAAAGAGTGTATTGAAATCGACGCCGACCGCCTCTTCGACGGAGGCTGTTCCCGTTTGCGAAGAACTGTAAATTTCTTTGATAAACGACTCACCGAAACGTTCCTGCAAATAACGCATAAACAACAGCGAAAGACCGTAATCAACCGAGTCTCCGTCATCTTCAATCAGAGAAACACCCTGATTGGACAACGTTCCTGTTATATAACTTTCGTGAGGCTCCGCGTAACCGCAAAAAAATTCGGCAAGCATGGAAAGCCCTTCGTTGATCCAGACGGCGGCGGAGTGCGTCCGGCCGAGGCGGACAAGAGTGTCAAAAAACGCCATGTGCTGAAACTCATGCACCAGCGTTGCCGCCAAATCGATTTTGTACTTCTCAAATTCGGAAAAATACAAAGCGTTAATGTAGAGAATATCGCCGTTGTTGGAACCGGTTTTACCTTCATACTTATCGACGGCGTAAAAATATCCGAAAACCGATTCCTCCGTTTCGGCAATCACGTAAATCAGCTTTCCGTTGCCGTCGGTATCGCTTTCGCGCCCGAATTTTTCGCGCATCAGCGGCAGTTTCTCTTCCAATTCGGACGCCAAATAATCCAGATGCTCATCCGTAACGGCGGCAGCATTTTCTTCCGTGTAAAAAATTGAATTTTCAGTGATTTTACGGCAAACGGTTTCGGTCTCTTTCATATAAGAACCGGAAAGAATCCAAAACTGTCGGGTTTCTCCGACGGACGCGCCGGCGGAGGTCTGCAGAGCGCGGGCGGCAACCGCCGATGCACCGCTTTTCAACAGTTCGGTTTCACGGTCCCGCAAGCGGCCGTAAAAGGCGGCGGCAGACGAAGTTCCGGTTTCTTTCGCCGAAAAAACCGCCGATGACGGGTTTGCGGAGACAGAGCGCGAAGAGGTCTGCGCCGTTAAGCGGAAAGAGTTTTTGCCGGCAATTTCATCGCTGCGTGTTTCGGGGACAGCGTAAACCATCGTGTACAGCATGTCGTAATCGCCGCTGACAGCAACCGTCTGCGATTGAACCGTAACTTTTCCGCCCTGATTCTCCAAATCACAGCCGAAAAAAATACAGCAAAAAACAATCAGCAGCCGTTTCATACAATTTCAGATCCACTGTTCCGGAAGCGCAAGAATTTCCCTCAGTTCCGGATTTTCCGCCAACTTTGCCTTCAGCTTTGCGGCGCGGTCTTTATTGACGTATTCCTTTGACTGAAACGAATACGTGAAATTGGTGTGCACGTCGTAAGTTCCCTGCATCAGCGCAAATGTATCTTCGGTCATCACCAATTCTTCATCGGTCGGAATGACAAAAATTTTCACGGCGGAATCGTCTGCGGAGATCACCGTTTCGGCCGCCCTCAGCCGCGAAAGGCTGTTGCGTCTTCCGTCCAATCTGATTCCGAATCCTTCCAAACCGGAAACGGATCCGGCACGGTAAGCGGGATTCATCTCCCCGACGCCGGCCGTAAAAACGATAGCGTCTACCCGTCCGAGAGCTGCCATATAAGAGCCAATGTATTTTTTAATTCGATATGTTTCCATTTCAAGAATCAGCTTTGCCCGTTCGTCTCCCGCATCGACTCCGGCCTGAACGTCGCGGCGGTCGCTGTATTTCCCGGAAATTCCCAAAACTCCCGACGACTTGTTGAGGATGGCGTCCATCTCTTTGGCGCTGCAGCCGAGAGTCTCCATCATAAACGGAACAATGGCCGGATCGATGTCGCCGCAACGGGTTCCCATCATCAATCCTTCCAGCGGCGTCAGCCCCATCGACGTATCGATACAGACGCCGTTTTTAACAGCACACATACTGGCCCCGTTTCCGATGTGAGCGATAATCAGGTTCGTCTCTTTCGGAGATTTGCCGAGCAGAACGGCCGCCCGTTTCGCCGTATAAAGAAAACTGGTGCCATGAAAACCGTAACGGCGAATGTTGTATTTTGTGTACCATTCGTAAGGAAGAGGATACATGAACGCAGGCGCCTCCATTGTCTGGTGCCAAGCGGTATCCATGACGGCACAGTGCGGAATATTTGGTAAAACTTTTCGAGCCGCTTCAACCCCCTGAATATTTGCCGGCATATGAAGCGGTCCAAGCGGAATCAATGATTTAAATTCAGCAAGCGTCCGATCGTCGATAAGAACCGATTTCTTAAACTTTTCACCGCCGTGCAGCATACGATGACCGACCGCTTTCACTTCATCCATCGAACGGATACAGCCCAATTTCGGATCCGCGATTGTGTCCATAATCAATTGAATCGCTTCGATATGAGTCGGACACGGTTTTTGCGCTTCGTATTCTTCTTTTGCGGCAGCACTGAATTCAATACGGGAATTCGGCTGACCGATTCGCTCAACCATACCGCTGCCCAAAACGGTCTGATTTTCCCAATCATAAATTTGAAACTTAGCGGACGAACTTCCGCAATTCAACGTCAAAATAATCATAAACAACTCCGAATGCCTTTATTATACAGGATTCAGCAGAATTTTACCATCGATTTTTCCGAAAAGATTCTTTTGCCGCATTAATATCGATATGAAGAAACAGATTATTTTGATGATACTGTTCGCGCTGCTGGCCTCTTTTGCTTCGGAAACGCGGTGGGAGCTTAGCCGTGAAGGATCTCGGTCAGTGACCACTCGATCCGAAAACGGAAACCGCCTCTCTGTAGCCTTCGACTTTGACGGAAACCGACAGCCTCTCGGCGCGCAGTGGAGTTTTTCGTCTCCGTATTTTCGTGCCGGCGGCCTCACCCGCAGTGGGTTCGTTTCGTTTTTCGATAACCGGAACCTTTCGTCTGACGGAAAACGCAACGGCGTTCCTGATGCTTGGAAAACCGGTCGATCGTCGTCAACTGTCGGCTTCAACGCCACTCCGGGAGGCGGCGCCGGCTTCTACGCGGCACGACATCCGGATTGGTTGGTGACCGGCGCCGTGCACCGGTTGGAAATCTCCGATAGGGTATCGGCGGCAACCGCTGTCGAATGGTACGGAGCGGAGACCGATGTCGTTTCCGATGATTGGTACTTCTCCGAAAATTCTTCGCGGGAATCTCATTTTTTAAGAACAGTGCACGGTTTACGTTATCGAACAAAAAACGGTCATGATGCCGGACTCTACGTTTCTTCCGCTGCCGGCAGTTTAAATCCGGCTTCGGCCGCGCTTTTGTTCATTTATGAATACAAAAATCCGTTGAGAGAAATTCTGTTCAAAAGCGCCTGGTACGGCGACGGGTATCTTTTCAAATCGGGAACTCCGTCCGATCGAAGCGCTGTTTTCTTCTTTTCATACAAAGAAAATTTCGAAAAAAGCGGTTATTTTCGGTTTCGTCTCGGATTTGATTTGCCGCCTGTACCGGATCTCTTCTATATATTACCGTTTGAAACATTCGGCGAAATTCGGGGAGAATTCCGCCGCGACGGGTGGCGGCTGTTTGCCGAAAACCGTCTTACGCTGGCATCGGATAAAGAAGGCAGCGGTTTTTTAAAGAATCGAAGCTCAGCCGTTGTCTCCTGGCAGGGCTTGGCGGGAAAACAAACTGCCGTCGGAGCCGCCGTGTCAGCGCGATGCACATACACCTCCGGTGAAGAACTTGATTTCAAGGCGGAAGGAAAATTCCTTCTGCTTTACCGGCGGCAGAGTTTTTCGCTTGTCACATCAATTGAAGACGGCCGCTGCTATGTTTTCGGCAGCGAATGTGTTTTTCGGCTTCCGTTTCTGACGGTTGAAATTGAACCTCAATGGGAATGGAAAGAAGGCGTTCCGAACGGAGGATTGGAAATGTCATTTGGAATTTAAAAAAGCCGGGCATGCACCCGGCCTCCGTGTTTCAGTCATCGTATTTTTGATGGAGCAGCTTTCCTTGTAAATTGAAGTACAGCTCCATACGATTCTGAAGTTTGACTTCGTATCCTTGATACTCTTTTTCGATTTCAACGATAGGCACATTGTTATACTCTTTGGCGATTGCGGCCGCAATTTCGGACGGTACTTCAGAAGCGGGAACGCCGGCATAGCACTTAATGCTCTTCCATTCGCCGTTTTGCCGAAAATCGATTTCAGCACCGTTGGACAGATCCACTTCGTAGCTGTCCCAATCGGCTTCGGCAAACATCACCGTTGCATTCGGATACCAACCTTTGACTGCTTCCTGAATGTTCGCCGGCAGCGTTGTCGGATCAATTCTTTGATCGGCAAAAGCGCTCACGCTTAAAATCATCATTGCAAATAAAACCGTTAAATTCTTTTTCATAAAAAACCTCCAAAATAAAAAATTGAATTTTATAACCTCGGAAAACAACTCGCTGCAGCCGGTTTGCTTCCGTCGTTACCTTTTCAGTCGTCGTACTTGTGTCCAATCAAGCGGCCGTCTTTGGAAAAATACACTTCCATGCCGTTGTTGAGCTTCGCTTCGTATCCGCGCCAATGACGCTCGATTTGGATGACAGATGCTCCCGGATACCGCTGTTCGACAGCGTCCGCTACTCCGGCAGGAAGCGCCGTTGCGGGAATTCCGGAAACAGATGTAATTTCTTCCCATTTGCGGGAAAGCGTAAACTCGATTTTGGCTCCGCTTTCAAGATAGACCTCATAAACTCCCCAGTCGGATTCGGCCAGCGTAACAGCGTCATTGGGAAAGCATTGCTGCACATAGTTTTGAATCGATTTCGGCAATCTCAGAGGATCCACGATTCTGTCGGCAAACGCGGCCGCACTCACTCCGGCCGACAAACAAATACAAAACAGAAGAATTTTTTTATTCATAATCAACCTCCGAATCATTGATGATTTATCATAACCCGCTTTTTTTTTACCGTCAATAGAGATTAGAAAAAGATAATCATCATTTAATCACGGTTTCATTTTGAGGCGAAAAGGCGTTGGAAATTTCATTTTTATTTCATCTTCGATAAGAAAAATAAAACCTAAAACAACGGCTTACCTTCTCATTTTAAAGAAGAAGCAAATCAAAGCCGCATGAAATAATCGGTCAAAAATAACGTAAAAAAAAAGACCGAAAAATATTTCGGTCTTTCCTAAAATTCCGGATTCAGGAAACCAGCTGCCGACCGGCTTCTTTACAATCGCATTCGGCTTGTTCGTCGGGAGCTTCGTTGCAAATAACGCAGGCGCAAGCAAGCTGAGCTCCGCAGGCACGGCACTCCTCCTCCCATATCCGCATCCACTCTCCGTCGCCCCAACCGTAAGAACCGAAGAGAACAATCCGTTTGCCGTTCAGCTTTGATTTGCAGCTTTCAAACATCGGTTCAAATTCATTTTCCTCCAATTGCTCCGCTCCCATCGAAGGACAACCGAATGCAATTGCATCGTAAGAGTCCATCATTACGGCAGAAAAATCGGAAGCGCTAAAGACATCGGCTTTTGCGCCGGCTGACTCGATTCCCTCCGCAATTTTTTTTGCCATTGCTTCGGTGTTTCCCGTTCCGCTCCAATAAACTACTGCAGCTTGTTTCATAAAAACCTCCTGTATGTTAAACAGCGACTGTCAGCTGTAAAACGCTTTTACCTTGCCGCCAAAGCCGTCCGTAAACTTCACGGCACTTTCTGTATCCGGCAAAAACGGCCTCGGCGCGAGCTTTGTCTCCGTAAACCTTCCAGCAGCCGGAGTATTTATAGCCGAGACCTCCGTATTTCATAAAACCGGCAACGTCTTCAACCGGATACCCTAGAAAAAGTCCGATTTCATGGGGAAACTCTTCATTTTCTGCCAGCCGCCGTTTCAGTTCTTTTATCGCATCTTTCGGATAGAGGGAGCGATAACCGCATTGATTTAAGAGAGCCGAAGCTGCCGCGGAATTTAAATCTTCTGCCAGCCGGGCAGGACGAAAGACATAAACCAACATGAAAGAAGGTGCTTTTTTCAAAACACACAACCGAATTCCGAAAGGTTTGAGCCGGCGATCCCAATCGCGTAAACCTCCGTTTGAAGGAGTAAACAATGTAAATAGAGCGGCTGTTTTTAATGACGCCAATGTCGGCGAACAGTAGTCAATCAATGCTTTTTCGATGATGCAGTTTGCATTCCGCTGCGATTTTTTACCCATTCCGTTTCCTTAATCGCCAATAATTCGCCTTGCATTCTTTTATTAGTTTTAACTAATTAAAATATACAAAACAAACTGTTTTGTGTCAAGAGAAATTTTCGGAAAGCAGTTTCAATTTTATTTTTTGCCGTGCTTTTGCCGGCTGATCATGATGATTTCTTTCAGCCGTTCTTTAAAACGGAGACGTTTTTCGGAAAAAACAGGAAATCCTTCTTCGTCAATTTCGGTATGGTAGGCGCAGGTCGCCCAAGTAGAGGGTGTTGGAGTGAAAATCTGTACCTGTTCGGGGGAAAATTTCAGATTTTTTTTGATGAAAGCGCGGGTGACTTCGGCCTCTTTTTCGGTTTCGCCGGGATGAGCTGCCATAAAATAACAGGTCATGTACTGTTTTTTTCCGAGACGACGGCAAGCGTCGTCGTAGAGCTTGGCAAAGCGGAGGAAAGAGTCTGTCGGAGGTTTTTTCATTTGTGCCAGAACGCGGCTGCTGCCGCTTTCGGGAGCGGTTTTCAGCTGACCGGAGACGTGGTGCTCGGCGAGGAGATCTATGTAAGCGGCGCCCCAACGGCTGTCGGCCGCCGCCAAGTCGGGACGAATGCCGGAAGCGGCGAAAACTTTGCGCACGCCTTTTTTGCGGCGAAGCGTTTCTAATAACGTCAGCAGAGGCCGATGATCGATTTGAAGCGACGGACACGGTTTCGGGTACAAACACCTTTTATGGACGCAGGCGCCGCGTTTTTCGGCTTTCGCACACGTCATGCCGTACATATTAGCGGTCGGACCGCCGACGTCGGTGATGATGCCGGAAAATCTCTCTGACCGAATGATTTCTTCCGCCTCTTTTTCAATCGACGGGAGAGAACGGGAAACGACGCGGCGGCCCTGATGAACGGAAATGGCGCAAAATGAGCAGCCTCCGAAACAGCCGCGATGGCTCATCATTGAAAAACGGACGGTATCCAATGCCGCAACTTTCCCTTCGATTTTCGGAGGAGATGCCCTCTCAAACGAAAGGTCGCACGCCTCATCAAGCATTTCGGTTGTCCAAAAAAGCGGCGGATTCTGAATGAGCCAACGGTCGCCGGTTTTCTGAGCCAAACGGCGGCCGGTCGGCGCTTCGCTGTTATCGGAAAAAATCTTAAACATTCGATGAAAAGCTTTTTTGTCGGCGGCCGATTCTTCGTATGACGGCAGAATGAGAGCGTCTTGCGGCGGTTCGGAGGCGATGTAACAAAGGCTTTCGAGATTGTCAACCGGGCGTCCGGACTGAAAAGAACGCGCCAATTCGCAAACGGTGTATTCGCCCATACCGTAAACAAGGTAGTCGGCTTTTGCGTCAAAAAGCAGCGGACGGCGAATTTTATCGGTTTTGAAGTCGTAGTGGGCAACGCGGCGCAGTCCTGCTTCAACGCCGCCAAGGACAATCGGTTTTGTGTTTTTGAAAAAACGGCGGATAAGCCCGGTGTAGACAATACAGGCGCGATCGGGACGGCGGTTGTTGATTCCTCCGGGGGTAAAATCGCAGCGGCGGCGCGGTTTTCCCAAAGCAGTGTAGTTTGCTACAAGGGAATCGACGCAACCGGCGTTGACGCCCCAAAACAGCCGCGGTTCGCCCAATGCGGTGATGTCGCGGCCGTCTTCGATTGAGGGTTGACTGATAACGGCGGTGCGAAAGCCGTGTTTCATCAGATATTTACCGATGACGGCGGTTCCGGAAAAAGGCGTGTCAATGTAAGCATCGCCGCTGACCAGAATCACATCGGGGCGATCCCACCCCAGAGCTTCGATCTCTTCTCTGCTGACGGGTAAAAACACGGCTGTCTCCGCACACTGTCAAAGCGGCAGTGTATGCCCCATTCGAAGGTTTTTTGTTTCCAAATAACGGCGGTTTTCTTTTGTGACAGCGGCGGGATGATGAATCGTCTCCGTTACCGTCAGTCCGCCTTCGTCAAGCGCTTTCACTTTATCAGGATTGTTGGTTATCAGCCGAACGGAGCGGATGCCAAGCGATTTGAGAATCTGCAGTGCCGTCGTATAATCCCGTTCGTCGCCGAGAAAACCGAGTTTGAGATTGGCTTCAACGGTATCAAGTCCCGAATCCTGCAGGCAGTACGCTTTCAGTTTATTGATCAGCCCGATTCCGCGCCCTTCCTGTCGAAGATAAACGATAACACCGCGTCCTTCTTTTTCAATCGCTTCCATGGATCGGTGAAGCTGAGCGCCGCAATCACACCGTTTCGAACCGAGCAAGTCGCCGGTCAAACATTCGGAGTGGATGCGTACCAAAATGTTTTCACCGTTTCCGATTTCTCCTTTTACTAACGCAAAGTGTTCTTTATCATCCGATTCGGTTTGATAAACGGTCATGGAAAATTCGCCGTAATCAGTCGGAATTGAAGCGGTCGCTTTCGCTGCGACGCTGATTTCCGTCCGTTTACGGTATTCAATCAAATCGGCGATGGTGCCGATTTTGATGCGTCGGGCAGCCGCCCACACTTTCAGCTGCGGCAGGCGTGCCATGGTTCCGTCGTCGTTGAGAATTTCACAAATCACCGCCGCCGGCTGCAGTCCGCATAAGCGCGTCAAATCAACAGCTGCTTCAGTGTGACCGGGACGCTCCAAAACGCCTCCGTGACGGGCAATTAACGGAAACAGATGCCCCGGTTTGCGGAAATCGGCCGCCGTTTTTTTTGGATCAGCCAAATACCGCAGCGTGTTGAGGCGGTCGGCAACGGAGATGCCGGTCGTTGTGCAGCCGAAAGCATCGACCGAAACCGTAAAAGCTGTCGAGAATAGATCGTTGTTGTGTTTCTCCATCGGTTCCAATTCGAGTTCCCGCGCCCGCTCTTCGGAAATCGGAGCACACATCAAACCGCGGCACTCGCTCACCATCATGTTGACAGTTGCGTAATCAACGCTTTCGGCGGGAGCGATCAAATCACCTTCGTTTTCCCGATTTTCATCGTCAACAATCACGACCGGTTTTCCCAGCCGAAAATCGTCCATCAGTTCTTCTATCGTGTTCATTTTTAACTCCCGAATCCGTTTTCAATCAAAAACGATTCTGTGACATCATTTGCGTCGGGTTTCAGTAATTTTTCGGCATATTTGGCGAGGATGTCGGTTTCAATATTGACTGTGTCGCCCGGTTTTTGGCTGCCGAGCCGAATGGATTTCAATGTGTGCGGAATGAGCGAAACGGAGAAGCGGCCCGGAGCTTCATCGCAGACAGTCAGACTGGCGCCGTCGACGGCAATCCGTCCTTTTTTGACAATGTATCGGCTGACGGCGGCAGGAACGGAAAAAGTTATCCGTTTGGCAAATCCGTCCGCTTCAACCGAAAGAACGGAGGCCGTCGCTTCAACGTCGCCCAAAACCAAATGTCCGCCGATCGGGCTTTGCAGCGTCAGCGACTTTTCTAAATTCACAGTGTCGCCGGCGCGCCAATCTTTCAAGGTTCCGATCCGAACAGTTTCATTCATCGCATCCGCTCGAAATCCGCCATCAACGAGCGCGGTCACCGTCAGACAAATTCCGTTGACCGCAATACTGTCGCCAACAGCCGCTCCCTTTGTGACAACGGAAGCGGCGATCTCCAAACGAAAGCCGCCGTTTTCGCGGAGAATCGACCGCACCGTGCCCGTTTCCTGAATCAACCCCGTAAACATCACCACACCTTCTTTTGAAAGCGGTAGGAAACCTGACCGTCGTACAATGCCGTCTCAGCATTCGGCAGGCGCCAACCGTCATCAATGACCGACGGAGAAAAACCGTCCATCAGCGGAACCGCCTCGCTGTCGCCTAAAATCACCGGCGCCGCAAAAATCTCTCCGGCATCAAATGCATCGGCAGCCGCTAGCGAAGAGATCAGTCCGCATCCGCCTTCGACCATCACCGAATCGAAACCCCAAGCGGCCGCCGCGTCGGAGAGCGCCTGCGGCGGCAGTCGAAAACGTCCGTCTGCGGATTCAAACTCAGCAACGGTAACGCCCGCTTCGGTTAACTGCCGTCGTTTTTCCGGGAAGGCAGCTGCCGCCTTTTTTGTCGTCAGCAGATACGAACGGCCGTCCGAAGCCTGCGTTACAAAGCGCAGCGACAATGGCAGCGACAGCGCTCCGTCAACAACAATCCGCGCCGGTTGATGAGCCGTTTCGTTCAGGCGGCAGTTTAGGCGGGGATCATCGGCAGCGGCGGTTCCCGCACCGACAGCTACCGCCGCAAAACGCCCCCGCAGCAAATGGACTCTCCGCCGCGCCGCTTCGTTGGAAATCCAGCGGGAGTGACCGCTGCGCGCAGCCAGCTTTCCGTCCAGCGTCACCGCCGCCTTTAAAAACAGATACGGCGAGCCGCCTTGCGCCCGCTTCAAAAACGGCTGATTGAGTTCGCGCGCCTGCAATTCGCACAAACCGCACTCAACGGCAATTCCCGCCCGCCGCAGCCGTTCAAAACCGCGTCCCGCAACTGACGGAAACGGATCTTCCATGGCAGCAACGCACCGCGCAATGCCGGCCTCCACCAACGCATCGGCGCACGGCGGCGTTTTTCCCGTATGCGCACACGGTTCCAACGTTACATACAAATCGGCACCGCGGGCGGATCCTCCCGCTTTCCTCAACGCCGCCGCTTCGGCATGCAAGCCCCCGAACGCGGCGTGGTACCCTTCCGCAATCACTTTTCCGTTTTTCACCAAAACGGCCCCGACCATCGGATTGGGATTGACAAATCCGGCGCCCCGTTCAGCCAGCTCCAACGCTCTCCGCATGAAACGAAGGTCGTCGTCCGCGCTCATTTCAAAACGTCCGCCAAATTAGCCATTTCCAGCGCCGACATCGCCGCATCGAAACCTTTGTTTCCCGACTTTGTTCCGGCGCGTTCGACCGCCTCGGCAATCGAATTGGTCGTCAAAACTCCAAAAATCACCGGCAGTCCGCATTTGAGACCGACCGCCGCCGTTCCTTTTGCCGCTTCGGCACACACATAATCAAAATGAGGCGTCGCCCCGCGGATGACAGCGCCCAAAGTGATCACCGCATGATAACGCCCGCTCTCGGCAGCCTTTAACGCCGCCAAGGGAATCTCAAACGCCCCCGGAACCCAAATCACGTCGATGTCATCCTCCGCCGTTTCGTGGCGCAGCAACGCATCTCGAGCGCCGCTCAACAGCTTATTGACAATCAACTCGTTGAAACGGGCGCAAACCAACGCGAACCGCTTCCCTTTTCCGGAGTATCCGCCTTCGTAAACCATACTGCCTCCTAAAAAAAAAGAACCCATCGGGGTTCTCTTGCTCGCTTCTCACATCCGGACTGTTACCGTCGGTCACGGAATTGCACCGTATCTGTCCATTCCGGACTCGCGGACTTTCACCGCCGGCAGGGAATTTCACCCACCCCCGAAGCGAATTCAGTATACGCCTGAGCGCCGCTTTTGTCAATCCGCCGTCAAAAAGAAGCTTCCGATTTGTTTTTGGGCGCGCGCCCCTGCGGGGCGCCGGGCTTTCCGCTGCAATTCGCGGCTTCCCTCCGCCTTTACAAAGGCAAAGCTTCCGCTTTGCCCTGCGCCTTTTTTCCGTCTGCCGCTCATTTCCGCTCCAATCCCTCGCGCTTTCGGTTTGTTTGCGGACGGCTGCGGTCAAACCGTTTCATTTAAAAAAAAACGGAGCGCCGAAGCGCTCCGCTCGATCCGTTTACTTTCTCTTCGGAGAGAGGTAAATCCGTTTTCCGACAGGAATTTCATTCACGGTAATCGTACACTCAACCTTCGGACTTGCCTTTCCGCTCGGCACAATCTCAAGTGTGTAATCACCGGACGTCACATTATTAATGTTAAATTCCAGCAAAAAGAGGCCGTCTTCCTTCCGGGAACCATACACAGTACCGTTATAAATGGAATCCTGATTACCCTCTTTCGTCACTGTCACATCAAAATCGGTAAAAGCACCGAAACTCCGCTCAATCGGAACAGAAACTGAGACCGATGAACTTTCACTCTCCCGGAACAGGGCAATTTGCGCCGTTTTGTTTGACGGGTACAGGCAAAAATCGTCGGCAGGAACCGTCGCCGTCACCGAAAATTCTTGTCCTTCAACCGTTGCGGTGACGGTCAGTTTATCGTCGGGATTGTATTCGTCGCCGTAAAGATAATCAAACGTGACGGTCTGTTTTTCGGTGTCAACGGAGGCATACTTATCCTGCTCCGGAGTTCCGTTCACGGAAAGGGTAAAATCGTAATTAAGAGAATTTCCCCGGTTGTGCGTATACGCAACGGTCAGAACGTAATGGTTATCTTCAACGGTAACCGCCGCTTCCCCGAAGGCAAATTCCAGCGGCGCCTGCGTTTCTTCCCCCTTTACGGTAAAAGAAGTTTCGCTCTTCACCGCGCCGTCGACAACAAACTGCAGGCGGTACTCTCCTGGAGCCAAAGGAGCATCAACAAAACCGAGGTATCTCAACTCGCCAAAATATGTTGAAAAAATCTGTTTTTCTCCGGCTTTGTTCACTACAGAAAAATTTTCCGTATCCAGTGAAACAGTTCCCGGATCGGCAATTACTAGCGAAGATGAGTCAGAATCTAAAATTTTTAAATCCAATTCCGCCGGAACTTCTTTCCAAATCAAAGAAACCTCCACCTCCTCCTCCGGCATGACGAATGCGTATTGCGTATAGTGCAGAACGAAATCGTATTCATCATAATAATATGAATCAACGGTCCGGGTGACATTTACCGTCTGTCCGCTCTTTGTTTTTTTAATCTGAATGCCGTCGAGCCCCCACGCTTTTCCTTCTAAAGGCGGTTTAGTACACATTAGACGAAGCATGTCATCTGAGAAAAGGATTTCATCACCCGGAAGTGCGCTTTCCAGCTCATCGGCTACACCGTTGCGGTCGGCATCGACATCGGGATCATCAGCAACTATAATCTTGTAATAATCGCTCATGCGGGCGCCGTTGAGGTTCCATTTGACGGCAACCGGTGTTTTCCATACAGCGGTAAAAGTTATGTCTGACTCGGCCGGTACGGTGAACGTTTCACCGGATTTGTAAACGGTTCCGTTCCATTCCCAACCGAAAAGTCGAATCTCTTCATTGTGTGAAACAGTATCCCGGTCAGACGGAAGAGGCAGCTCATTACCCCCCCAATAATATGACGGCTTCGAATAGTAGTCTGACGAATTGGGATTCCACTCCGCGCCGGGGTTTTCCTCCGTATTCAGATCGAATTTCACCGTCGACTGCTGTCTTTCTTTGAGAACGGCGTAAACGAAAATGTCAATATTTCCGGAGCTGCCGTTCAGCAATACCGAGCTCGAAATTGTTTCACCCGGAAGATACTCTGCCTCCGCCGCGTTGTCCGTCAGAGCCCATCCCAAAAAGTCAGCGGTAATATCAACACCAGGGTAGCTTTCCTTCACATCGGGCAGCAGGATTGATTGAGTATGTTCATTAATCGTATACGACGAGCTCTCCGCATCAACGACCCAACCGCTTGTACTATCAGTTCGAAACCAAACGGTTTTTGTCTCCGGTTTGGCAGAAAGATAAGCGGCGTAGAAAGTCAGCGGCGTACCGTCAACTTTGATCGCTGTTCCCGGTCCGAGAATGTCGCCGCTTTCATCGGCCGTCTTCCGCCAGCCGGCAAAGTATTTTCCGCTCTCTTTAACAGCAAAAAGGGCATCGCCGTCTGCCAGAACAATATAACCGTCTTGGTTCAGCGCGTCAACCGTGACCGTTTTGCCGTTTTCCACCATCGGATTGTAGGTCACCGTCATGCGGCCGCGCTCCCAGATTGCGTAATAAGTATAAGGACTCCCGGAAGAAACAAGTTCCCTTTCTCCCGGTTGAGAAAGTTGATTAGAAGACGTAGCATTTTTGTTCGTCGACCAGCCGACAAACGCATAGTTTTCCTTTATAAACGGATTCTCGGGAAAGGTAAACTCTTCGGCAAAACGGACGGTGTAGTCAAATGCACTGCCGCTGCCGCCGTTGGGTTCAAACCGGTAAACGATTTCCGTCCCATCCGTGTCTGTCGGATTTTCCGGAACTACAGGCGGCGGCGGCGGACAGGCAACTGCCGTCAACAACGTAAAAATTAAAGTGAATAAACGGTATTTTTTCATATTATAACTCCTGTGGTGAATATACCACGGGGGGGGGGGGGATGTCAAGAAATTTTTAAAAAATTGACGCTGTATTGATCTTTTTTGATGTCCGTGAGCGAAATTACGCTTTAAGCCGATAACATCCGCATTTTAAGAATCGCAGAATGCATAAAAAGGCAGCGCATTGCCGAAGACGCGTCAGGCGCCCGGAGAGGGCCGAAGGCCGTCTGCCCGCCGATCGGCGGGCAGACCGAGCTCGGAGGGCGCCGACGGCGAAGCCGGGACGCCCAAAAAAATATCAACGGTTATTTGTCAAGGCGGCGGTACTGTTTATATTGTTCTTTGGTAAAAACGGCTTTCAGGCGGCTTTTTTTTTCGAGTTTGAGGCCGGTACGCATGACGCTTTTGCGGGCGGCTTTTAGGTCGGAGTTTTCGTCAATGCGCAGCTGTTTGACGGCGAGATCGGTGAGGACTTGACGGAGCAGCTCGTTTTGTTTGCTGTCGAGTTTAAGGGTTTGCGTGAGGTATTCGAGTTCGCTTTCGGCGGCTTTTTCGGCGCGCAGTCGGATGGGAATGTCGGCTTTTGCGGCTGCCGCATCGTCAAGCGGCTCTTCGGAATCCCAAACGAGACCGTCGTCGGCCGGAAGTTCTTCGGTTTTGATGACGTCGGTTTCGGTGATGCCGTCGTCGGTTTCCGTGATGACAGTGTCGGAGAGGTTTTCGGTTTCGGAACTCGGGAAGGCCGGCGGAACGTCTGTTTCGACGGTTTCGGTGATTTCGGCTCCGAGCGCCTGCGAATCGGGACTCTGCGTTCCGACTTCAAGCGTTTCTTCGGCAGAGAGGGGATATGCGGCGGCGAGACAAACCGAAAGAATTGTCAGCGTTTTTTTCATAAGAACTCCTTGCTCCGTTTCATCGGGCAGAGGTCGCCGCACATGGTGCAGACGTGTTCTTCGTGCGGCATCGAAGAACGGCGGTAGGCAACGGCTTTTTCCTTGTCAAGTGCACAGTCGAGCATTTTCGGCCAATCGAGACGGCCGCGGGCGTGTCCCATTTCGTGATCGCGTTCGACGGCGCCCGGAACGTTTTTGGCGATGTCGGCGGCGTGGGCGGCGATTTTTGATGCCATGATTCCTTCTTTGACGTCATCTTCGTCGGGAAGACGAAGGTGTTCTGCCGGCGTTACGTAACAAAGAAAATCGGCGCCCGCAGCGGCGGCAACGGCGCCGCCGATGGCGGCGGTGATGTGGTCGTAGCCGGGCGCGATGTCGGTTACCAGCGGTCCGAGTACATAAAACGGCGCGCCGTGACACAACCGTTTTTCAATCAGCATATTGGCGGCAATTTCGTTGAGAGCCATGTGTCCGGGGCCTTCAATCATCACCTGGACGTTTTGTTCCCGAGCCGCTTTTGTCAACTCTCCCAAAATCACCAGCTCGGTCACTTGCGGCGCATCGGTGGCGTCTTTCAGCGAACCGGGACGCAGTCCGTCGCCGAGGCTCAGCGTCACATCGTAACGGGCACATATTTCCAAAAGGCGGTCAAACTCTTCATAAAACGGATTCTCTTTTCCGTTGCGTTTCATCCATTCATAAAGAATGGATCCTCCGCGGCTGACGATTCCGGTTTGACGGGGATTGCGGTCAACCCGCTCGGCGGCGGTCAGGTTGAGTCCGGCGTGAATGGTGAGAAAATCGATTCCGTCTTCACAGTGCATTTCGACGACGCGAAACAGGTCGTCTTTTGTCATAGCGGCGATGTTTTTTCCGTAACGAGCGACAGCGTCATACATCGGAACGGTTCCGAGCATAACCGGAACTTTTTCTACCAACTGCCGACGGAACGCCTGTGTATCACCGAATGTCGATAAATCCATAATCGCATCGGCATCGTATTTCAGCGCCAGTTCGACTTTGCGCATCTCCATATCGCGATCGCAGACATCTTCCGATACGCCGAGGTTGACGTTGATTTTCGTTTTAAGTCCTCGGCCGATTCCTCTCGCTTTTAAGTTCTTATGATTGCGGTTGGCGGGAACCACAATTTCACCGGCGGCGATTCCCTTTATTAAATCTTCCTTACCGATTCCCTCGGCACAAAAGACTTCTTCCATTTGCGGCGTCCAAATTCCTTTTTTGGCGGCGTCCGCCTGTGTTGTAAAACTCATTGATTCCTCCCGAAACTGTTGATTTTATCGTTTAAAATTCCGATCAAAGATTTCATGTCGGCGGCACCGACGATTTCCGAAACCAGAGCGATGTGTCTGACAGGATACTTCAACACTTCATCGATGTTGCTCAGTTTAATACCGCCGATAGCGACAAACGGACGAGTAACGGTGCGCGAAACATAGTCGAGATAGTTTAACCCGACCGGATCGCAGACGTCGTCTTTCGTAAAAGTCTGAAAAAGCGGACCGCAGCCGATGTAATCGATATCGAGGTTTTCCGATTCGTCCGCCTGCCGGGGATTGTGCGTCGACAAACCGATGATTTTCATATCGCCGATCAGACGGCGCACATCAGCCGCATTCCAATCATCCTGCCCGATGTGAACACCGTCGGCATCGCACAACAGCGCCAAATCGGGGTGATCGTTGACGATAAACGTCACGCCGGCATCGGCTGTTATTTTGCGAATTTCTTTTGCCTCGGCTGCCTTTTCTTTCATCGGCCGGTATTTTTCCCGATACTGAATCACCCGAATTCCCGCGTCGACCATTTCCCGGACCGTTTCGACATTGCTTTTTCCGTTCGCAAACTTCTCTGCTGTAATACCGTAAATTCCTTCCGGCAGCCGCCTCAAAAACGGTGCGGTCACCTGTTTTTCCAAAGTGTAGCTTTCAAACCGTAGCGCTTCGGCCTTCTTCGCTTCCGCCTGAAGGCCTTCGCCTTTCAGCGCCTCCTCCAAAACCCGCAGCGCCTCCTGCACCCGTTTGGCGTTGGCTGCAATCACCGCAAGCCGATTCGGACGGCCGTCGTCACGCGCTGTTTGACTGACAGAAACGCCGACGTCGGAAACCGAATCGCGGTGATCGAGCAGCCGCAGACGGCGATTTTCGAACAAACTCCTCAGTTCATGACGCATACGGCGGCAGTGCGCCGTTAAATCTTCTCGGTTTAGATCAAACCTGGCAGCGTCTTCCAGCACCCGCAAGCCTTCGCAGGCACGGTTTAAATTAGCATCTGTTTTGCGTTCGTCCATCACCCTTCCTTTTCAAACCGTTTGACAATTTCGTTCGCCATTAAAGCAGCCGTCATCACCACTTTCGGTCCCTGCGGCGGATTTTTATCCGTATCGCTTGTTCCGTCGCCGAAGAGAACCATGCGGCCGCCGACAACGGTGCGGGCGACCGAATCGGTTTCGAGGCCGCCGATTCCGTTGGCGCCGACCAAAAACGCACCCGATGGCAGAACCACCTCCGCCAGCATCCGTTTGGCATCTTTGTCGTCAAATCCTTCAACAACGACGCCGCAGCCGGCAAAAATCTCCGCAGCGTTTTTCGCCGTCACTTTTTCATTCCGCAAAATCAGTTCACACTGCGGTTCGATGCGCCGCAGATTTTCAGCAAGCGCTTCGGTTTTCGGACGGCCGATTTGATCTTTGAAAAAAAACTGACGATTAAGGTTGCTTTCATCAACGGCGTCAAAGTCCGCCAACACAAAACGACGGAACCCCGAACGGAGCAGAAGCACCGCGGTGTTGCCGCCGATTCCTCCGCAACCGGCTATTCCGATAAATGTCTCATTTTTTTTCATACCAACTGCCACCAATCCTTGTAGACCGGCGTCAGACCTTTTGTTTTCAGCATAGCGGCAACCTCTTCAACACTCCGCTCATCGCTGATTTCAAACTGTTCATCGGAGGGATCATCTCCGCTGTAACCGCCGACATCGGTTTTGCTGCCGCCGGACATTTTCGTGATTCCCAATTCAACTATACGATCGCGAAAATCGGCGCTCTCCCGCGTTGAAACATTGAGAGCAACCCGCGGCAAAAAAAGCCGAAACGATACCAGCAATTTCACAAAATCGGAGTCGCTGACAATATCGGTAATCGGAAAAGTTTCCGGAGCTTTTTTGATACGCGGAATCGAGAGCGCGACTTCCGTATCGGGATAGTGATGAAGCAGATAAGCCGCATGCATTCCCGAAAAGAATCCGTCGCTCATCGGATCTCCCAAACCGAAAAGCGCGCCGATACCAATAACCCGCAAGCCTGCCTTTGCTCCCCGCTCGGGCGTGTCGAGTCGAAAGCGGTAGTCTTTTTTCGGTCCGTACAAATGAAGCTTGTCATAAATCGCCTCGTCATACGTCTCCTGATAAACAGTCAGTCCGTCGACGCCGATTTCTTTCAGTTCGGAATACTGTTCCAAAGACAGCGGATACACTTCAATACTCACTGAATCGAAGTATTTTTTTAAGATTTTCGCCGCCGTTTTTAAATAAGTAAAATCCGACTTGCCCGGCGCCTCTCCCGTCAGCATCAAAATGTGGCGCACCTGCGACTTCGCAATTTCGGCCGCTTCCTCCTCAATCTCCTCAAACGTCAGCTGCCGCCGTTTAATGCGATTCAGGCTTGAAAAGCCGCAGTAAACGCAGCCGTTGCTGCAGTAATTCGCTAAATAAATCGGCCGATAGAGGCTGACCGTCCGCCCGAAGTAACGGCGCGTCAGTTTTTGCGAAAGAACAGCCATCTCTTCAAGGTGACGGTCCCCTTGCGGAGAGAGAAAATTGAGCAAATCAATTTCCGAACACCGCTCCTCCTCCGCATGCCGAAGCGAACGAAGAAACATCTCTTCGGTGACGTTCTCGAAATAGTCTTGAAACCGAAAGCCGCGGTATTTTTCGATTACGGAGTAAAACGACATTTTAGACCTCTTTTGTGCGCAAAAATCCGGTCAACGGACTGGAGGCAACCGCATACTTGGACTCTTCGGCGAGTTTGGCCAAAAACGCTGTGCGGCCGGCCTCAACCGCCAGAGAAAACGCCCGCCCCATGCGCACGGGGTCATCGGCAGCCGAAATCGCTGTGTTGACCAAACAGGCAGCCGCTCCCGCCTCCATTGCCTCCGCCGCCTGCGACGGACGGCCGATGCCGGCGTCGACAACCACCGGTAAATCGGTATTTTCAATCAGAATTTCAATAAAAGGCCGCGTTAAAAGCCCGCGGTTGCTGCCGATCGGCGAACCAAGAGGCATGATTGCCGCCGCTCCCGCCTCTTCCAACCGTTTGGCAGAGACAAAATCGGGCATCATGTAAGGAAGAACGACAAATCCCTCCTTCGCCAGAATTTCCGTCGCCTTTACCGTCTCGGCATTGTCCGGCAACAGATATTTTGAATCGTTGATGATTTCGATTTTGATAAAACGTCCGCAGCCGGCTTCCCGAGCAATGCGGGCAATCTTTACCGCCTCGGCGCAGTTGCGTGCTCCCGAAGTGTTCGGCAGCAGCGTGACATTTTTCGGTATAAAATTGAGAATGTTCTCCTGCGGGAATTTGAAATCGATGCGGCGCAGCGCCACCGTTACCATCTGGGAGCCGCTGGCCTCCAGCATCGGCGCAATATCTTCGTTGCGGGCAAATTTCCCCGTTCCGGTAAAAAGACGATTTGTAAAAACCTTTCCTCCCAAAACCAGTTCGTCTTTTTCCATATCTCAGCCTCCCGATACAAAACGGACGACTTCCACACAATCGCCTTCTTTTAAAATGAGCGCGTTTCGCTTTTCCTTCGGAACGACAGCATCGTTAACCAATACCACCAAACCGTCATCCGATTCCAGCTCTTCGGCAACAAACTCTTCCACCGACATCTCCCGTTCCAGCTCGAACGGCTCGTCATTGACCGAAATTGTCATTTTTCCTCCCGTAAAAAAAAACGCACCTGTCGGGTGCGCTTTGATTCAACCTTCCCTTCGCCGGCATTACCCGATTCAGGTTCAAGGAGTTGGCTTTCGCCTCTCAGCCGCAATGCGGCACCCCCGGCTCTCCGTTTTACCGGATTTCTGAAAAGAAACGTCCAAAGACGTCGTTTATTCAGTTTTCATGCATGCTTTCAGACACTTCATGCAGACTTTAATCTTCTGCGGTTTACCCTGAATGTCTGCCGTTACCTTTACCAAATTCGGTTTGAAAACCCGTTTGGTTTTAACACCGATATGCTGACCGGCACCGCCCTTCTTTCGAGGCTGACCTTTCCGCGGGACATTGTTTCCCGAAACGGTTCCTTTTCCGCAAATTTCACATCTTCTGGCCATATCTTCCACCTGAATATTATTTTGAATCGTAAATTGTTTTTAACTATACCGAAAAAAACAGTTTTTGTAAAGAGAATTCGTGAAGAAATTGCTTTTTCCCGTTCTTTTTGTTATTTTAAAACGTGTACGAATTGGTTCTGCCGCTGCCGCCGTATTGGGAAGCGCAGCTTCAACGAATTTCTTTCACTCTCTTTGCCGAATCGGGCGATTTATCCGCAATGCAAGCGCCGTTTTGGCTTTCGGTCGCCCGATTACCGGAAAAGCCGACCGCTCCGCCGCCGTTCAAAGGATTTTTTCGGCTGATTGAAACCGTCAACCGGGGCGGCCGCCTTATCCTCCGTTTTGAGACCGAATGCGCGCGGCCGCAGGAGACCGGAAAGACCGCCGCCGGAGCGTTGCAGGCGGCCGAGACGGATTTGGGCCCCCTGCCGGAAACCCCGGACGCGGCGCTCGCCGAAGAACTCATTCATCTGAGCCGCCGCCGGATCAAAACCGTTCCGTGTTACGCCGAAACTGTCTGCGATGGAGAAAACCCTCCTTACGTCCGCCTTTTCCGCTGAACTCTTGACTTTTTTCTTCAATAAAAGCACAATCGGTTTATGAAAGTAACCGTTATGGGGCTCGGCCTCAATGGCGGCGGCTTAGCCTCTGCCGTCTATTTTGCAAAACGGGGCGACGAAGTCACTGTTACCGATTTGCGCGACGAAACCGTTCTGGCTCCGACATTGGAGCAGTTAAAACCGTATCCCATCCGTTATGTTCTCGGCGAACACCGTATCGAAGATTTTCAAAATGCCGACTGCGTTATCAAAAATCCCGCTGTCAAAAAAGATTCGCCGTTTTTACAGGCGGCCGCCCGCGTTGAAACCGATATTACCGTTTTCCTCCGCCGCTGCCGCAATCCGATTATCGCCGTCACCGGCAGCAAAGGAAAATCAACGACAGCCGGCGCTCTGACTCATATCCTGAAAGAGTGTGGAAAAAATCCCTTTCTCGGCGGAAACATCACCGTTTCGCCGCTGACGTTTATTGAAGAAGCCGAACGGAATCCTGAGTCGCCTGTTGTTTTGGAACTTTCGTCTTGGCAGTTGGCAGACATTCGCGGCGTCGAAAAGACAACCGAAACGGTTCTTCTGAAACCGAAAGCGGCTGTCATCACAAACATCCTTCGCGACCACCAAAACGCATACAACTCCTTTGAAGATTATGTTGATGACAAACGGTTCATTTACCGTCACCAAACGGCTGATGATCTGCTGATTCTGCCGTCAGACGACTACGGAAAGCGTTTTGCGCAGGAAACCGCAGCGGAAACGATCTTTGCCGATCAAATCGACGACTCCGTAACCGCCAAAACGCTTGCCGTTCCCGGCGCCCATTCCCGGAAAAATATTGCCGCCGCCGCATTCATCGCCCTTCGCTTCGGCTGCCTGCCCGATCTTGTCAAAAAAGCGACCGCCTCTTTTCCGGGAGTGCCCTTCCGCCTTGAAAACCGAGGGACGTTCAAAAACATCACTTTTTACAACGATACCGCCGCCACAATTCCGGATGCCATGCTTGCCGCATGCCGCAGTTTCAACTTGCCGATTTATCTGATTACCGGCGGCACCGACAAAGATCTTGACCTAAGACCGTTCGGCAAAATTCCCGAAAACGTCAGACACATCTCACTTCTCTACGGAAGCGCAACAGAAAAAGCGTTGGCAACGACCGATTTAAAAAACAAACCTTACGCCGGACCGTTCCGATCGATGAAAGAAGCGTTTGCCGATGCTATTCGAGCCGCCAAAGAATCGCAGGAACCGTCAGTCCTTCTGCTGTCGCCGGGAGCCGCTTCTTTTGAGCTTTTCATGAACGAATTCGACCGAGGACGACAATTCAATACCGAAATTCTCACTCTAACTGAGTAAACACCTCTTTTTCTCTCGATTTTATTTTTATTCCGTTCCGTTTAAAATACTTGTATGACGATAGCGGAAATTATCAGCTCAAATATCAGACAACGAAGAAAAGAATTGAACCTGTCGCAGCTGACTCTCGCCGAAAAAACCGATTTATCAACGGGAATGATCGCGGGAATCGAAACTTGTAAAGTCCTGCCGTCAATCGATTCCCTTGTTCGGATCGCCGGCGCCCTTGAAGTAAAGCCGTATCAACTTCTGCTTGATGAAGACGATAAAAAGCCGTTCAATGCGGCGCAGTTTCATCGGGATTTCAACTCCATACTCGAGCAGGAGATCGACCGCATGGGAAACGCTCTTCAGGAACGCATTAAAAACTACGCGCACGATTAAAATCGCTTTCTGAGTTTTTTAAAGTAAAATTGCCTCATCCGTTCTGCTGCTCGAAAACACGCATACACAAACGGGCGCACGGGGGCATCGTAAACTCCGCAGCGGTGAACCAAAACGCCTCCGAAACCGGTTTTGAACCGGTAAAGTCCGTGCATCGGATGGTGCGGGTCTTCTGTCGGAGGAATGCCGTAAAAGTCATAAACGGCGCAGCCGGCGTCACGGGCAGCTCGAATAGCGTGCTGCTGCAAAAGATAGGCAGGCATCAGATTGCGTTTTTCATTTGACGAAGCACCGTAAAGATAAAGCGCCTGTTTTTTATAAAAAAGAACAACGTTTCCCGCCAGCAAATCGCCTTCATGTTCGGCAAAATAAAGTTTCACGCACGGCTTTTCATCTTTTTGTGAAAGCGGCGCACTTTTTTCCAAAATCCGACGGTAATACTCTTCGGAGTGAATTGCGATTTTGTCGCGGACGCCCGTTATCTGATAAAGTTTATACCATGCCGGCAACTCGTCGGCAGATGCTTCCCGGATGCGGACGCCCGACTTTTCGGCGTATTTGATGTTATATCGGGTTTTTCGATGCATGGCGGCGAAAAGTTCTTCGTCGCTTTTCGTCAAATCAAGAATTGTCGTATCCGGCGGCTGAATGTCAGCAACCGCTTTTTTCAGCGGCGCACCGATTCCAAAATCAAACTGCGGATCAATTCCCTCTTCCTTTGTAAAAACCGTGTAAAGCGGAAAATCCCATTTGATGAGAAAAAGCGGTTCTCCTGTTTCCTTCTGCCAACGACGGCCTTTTTCGGCCGCGCTTTGCGGCGTCACTGCCGACTGCCCCCAACCGAAAGGAACGTAACCGACTGCCAATCCGCGGCGGAGCGTTCGCACCAACAATAAAATTCGACCGCCGTCTTCATCAAAAAAATACGGCCGCCACCCTTCTGCCGCTTTGACCTCCGCCCAAAACGGAGTCTGCAGAAACGAATCCGTCTCGACTTCGATTTTCCGTCCGTCCATCTCAGCAAACCCGACCGTTTCGGATTCGGTTTGTTTCAACAAAAACCGCATCTGCCTTCAAACGCTCTCCGCCGACTTTTACGGCGCCCTCTTCGACCGTCAACGGCACTTCAAAAAAGCGGTCGATTTTAACGGTTTGCGGCGGTTCAGCGGCTGCGGTGTTTTCCGGAACCACAACGGTTCCTTCCGGCGCGTCGACACTTAAAACCTCAATTTGCTTTCCGTCGCCTTCGCCGCACTCGGCGGCTAAAATCATCCCTTCGCTTAAAACTCCGCGCAGCTTTGCCGGTTTCAAATTGACAGCAACGATGACCTTTTTGCCGACCAACTCTTCTTTCCGATAAAAATCTGCCAGACCGGAGACAATCTGCCGTTTGCCAAAGCTGCCCAAGTCAATTTGCTCGACATAGAGCTTATCCGCATTCGGATGCGTTTCAATCGATTCGATACGGCCGACAGCCAATCTGACCGCATCAGCAAACTTTTGAGCCTGCGAATCGGGAATGACGGCAGCCTGCGGCGTTTGAGCGCCTCCGTAACGAACTCTCAGTTCATCGATTTGCTCTTCTTCCAGCGGCGTAAAGAGAATTTTCGCCTCACCGACAGTGCGAATATCGCTTTTCTGCAGATTTTCCCATTTTAATTCCGAAACGCCCAACATTTCTGCGATTTTCGCCGCCGTTGCCGGCAAAACCGGTTCGGCAACAATCGCCGCATCGTGAATCAGATTAATCAATGAACGAATCAGCCGCGCCGCCTCTTCGGGCGCCTCTTTGCGGGTACGCCACGGTTCTCCGTCCTGAAACGCTTTATTTCCGAATGAAGTCAACTCAAAAACACCGCGAAATGCATCTCTTAAATCAGCGCGGTCATAACAGCGGGTGATTTCATCGAGAATCTTTTTTTCTTCTGCCAAAAACGCTTTGTCTGCAGGCGCTTCGGGAACGTTTCCATCATAAAAACGACGGATGAAGCTGACGGTTCGGTTAATCAGATTGCCGAAATTGCCGATCAGCTGAGAATTGACTCGTTCGCGAAAGTCGCTCCACAAAAACTGAACATCCGATTTTTCCGGGCGGTTGTAAAAAATGTAAAAACGCCACACGTCGGCGGGAATACCGGTCTCTTTCGCCTGATCGCCGAAAACGCCGGTGCCTTTGCTCTTCGAAAACTTTCCGTTTTCGTAATTGAGATACTCCGTTGACGACATATGATAAAGCGTTGTCCAATTTTCTCCTGTTGCCAACTGACACGACGGAAAAATCACGGTATGAAACGGAATGTTGTCTTTTCCGATAAATTGATAGAGCTCTGTGTTGTCGGGATCGTACCACCATTCCTTCCAATCGTCGAATTTTGAAGCGGTAATGGAAACATATCCGATCGGAGCGTCAAACCAGACGTAAAAGACTTTATTCTCGTAACCGGGTTTCGGAACAGGAATGCCCCATTTTAAATCGCGGGTAATGCAGCGCTCTTTCAAACCGTCGCGAATCCATCCTTTCGTCATCGCCAAGGCGTTTTTCGCCCAAAATCCTTCAACGCTGCGCTTTTCCATCCACGACTCAAGCAGCGGCAGCGCTTTCGGCAAATCGAGATAGAGGTGCTTCGTTTCGCGCAAAACCGGCTGAGAACCGCAGCTGCCGCACTTCGGAGAAATCAAATCGGTCGGATCTAAAAGTTTGCCGCACTTTTCGCATTGATCGCCGCGTGCCTCTTCATAACCGCAGTGCGGACAAGTTCCGCCAACGTAACGGTCTGCCAAAAAACGATCGCAGTGTTCGCAAAAAAGCTGCGTGGTTGTTCGTTCGGCAACATAACCCGCCTCATCGACTTTTTTGAAAATGTGCTGAACGATTTCGGTCTGTTTCGGAGAAGAGGTTCGTCCAAAGTGATCGAAGTGAATTTCAAACCAATCGTAAATTTGCCGATGGATTTCATGATACTTGTCGCACAACTCGCGCGGCGAAACACCTTCCGCTGCCGCCTTCGTTTCAGTCGCCGTTCCGTATTCATCGGTTCCGCAAATAAAGCGGGTTTCATAACCGTAACTGCGGCAGAATCGGGCAAACACATCGCCTGAAAGGCACTGAATCAAATTCCCCAAGTGAGGAATGTTGTTCACATAAGGCAAAGCGGAGGTAACCAGTCGTTTTTTCATGGATTCATGATACCGCTTTTACCTTTTAAAAGCAAGCGTTTCGGTTAAATTCGAGAAAAACGCTCTTCAGGATGACGGTTCAAATACCCGCGCACAGCCGCCTCCATCTCATTGCCGTTTCGTCCGGCTTTTTTTACCTCGGAAAAAAGCCGGTGCCCGAAACGGAAATTTCCGCAAAAATAAAAGAGAAAACGGCTCAAACGCGACGGGTAAAACTCCGGAGGCTGATACAAACACAGCAGTTCCGTAAAACGGTCAAAAACCGCCGTTAAGTCAACTTCAAAGCCGGCAGCCGCCCCGTTTTGCAGATCGGAAAGCCGCTTAAACAGCCACGGTCGAGCAACGCCGCCGCGTCCGATCATGAAGCCGTCGGCGCCGAATCCGGGGAACCCGTTTAACCCGGCTCGAAAGGCGAATGTTTCACTGTCGGTGATATTGCCGTTGCCGATAACCGGAACGGAAACCGTCTCCTTTAAAAGCTTTACCCACTTCCAATCGCCGCTGCGACCGCGGCTCTCCTTTTTGATTTGAGGATTCAACGTCAAAAAATCGACACCCGCCGATTCCAGCGCCGCGGCGAACTCCTTGAAAAATCCTTCATCGGTTGTCCAACCGATACGCATTTTCACCGACAGCGTTCGATCTTTGATTAACGGCCGCAGATAGGCAATCAAGTCGGCAGCCAGCCGCGGATCGCGCATCCACTCGATTCCCCACCCTTTTTGAACCGCGGTAAAAGCGCTGCAGCCCATATTGATGTCGATTCCCGCTCCGGGAATTTCGAGCAGCCGTTCAACCGCAGCTGCAAACGCATCGGGATCGCTGCCTGCCAACTGAAAAACCGTCCGATCCGCTAACGAACCGACCGCTGTATAAAAATCTTCATAAGGAGAAGCCGCCCGCAGCGCTCCCGCCGAAATCATTTCAGTAAAATACCAATCGCAGCCGCCGAATTCTTCGATTAAAAGCCGTAACGGTAAATGCGACAGCTCTGCCAACGGCGCCGCCAGCAACGGTTTTTTGTCGGGATTTTTCAAATCGGATAAAAGCGTTCCCATAACGGTTCGCATTCTATCCGATTTGTTCGTTCCGGTCAACCTTAAAACAGTTCAACAGAACCGACTTCCTGCCGAGTTACAAATGTACAGACATCGCTGTCGTCGCGCAAAATTGTATACATTGCATGACCGCTCCAACCTTCAACTGTCGGATAGGATAAATCAAACCCGTAATCGGACGCAAATTCATTTGCTTTCGAATGCGTCAACGGCTGCGGAAACTCTGCCGTCGGAAACACGCCGTGCGCGCTGTCGTTGACCTCTTTTCCTCCGTTAGCTGCCCAAACGTAAATTTTCCCGGGATAGGTGCCTGATACAGTCAGACAATCGACGGATTTGATTTCATCGTCAATTCTATCAAGCTGAACCTCGGTCATCGGCATCCCCCTATCGACCGAATAGGAAAAATTAAAACCTTCGCAATAAATGTGTGCCAACGTTCCTGAAATCCGAACGGATTCGTACTCATCAGAAAAACCTCTGAATCCATACAAATCATATTTATGTACATTCAGATACCGTCTGCGGAAAAACGAAACCGTTTCCGTTTTTGTCTGCGCATTGCTCTTTCTGTCTGCAGGTAAAATGGTTCGCTGCGCATCGGCAATCGTCTTCATCACCAAACGGGTCCATTCAATGTCGCTTAACTCAACGGAACCGACAGCAAAGGCGGAAGGATTTCCGGAAACTGTTTCAATCCGTTCGCCTCCGACTGTTTCAAAGACGACAATCGGCGAAAACCGAAACAAAATCTCCCCCGGACGGATTCGGTCAAAATCAAAATAACTTTCGCCGTTTTCCGATGGAACCGCTTCTTTCATTTCATGCTTAATCATCCCGCCGGCACTGCCGTAAAACGCATAAAAATTATAAAAATCGATTCCGTCTGCTTTATTCCACCGCAGCCGAACCTTTTCTTCAAATTCCCGCATGGAAGCGCTTATCGGCCACCCTTCCGGAGGAAAAACCGCCGCGCATGCAAAGGAACCGACAGAACGGTTATTTTCTGTTTCCGTATTTTCGTCTGCATACGGATTGATTTTGTAATAAAAAGCTCCAAAACGGGAAAAACTGCTGTCTCCCCAATCGATAACGTCCGCGAAATCGGAGGTTTTTATATCCGCAATCGGTTCACCCCAATCGGTAGAATCGACTCCGTTGACGAAATCGAGGAATTCACTGCGGTAGATTCGATAACCTTGGATGCGCGTATCGCTCGGCTTCTGCCACCGTAAAACGACGGCGGCAGTTACCGTTCCGTCAAATTCTCTAACGCCGTGCTCGATCGTCACCGAAGTCGGAACCGCCAAAAGCGTCGAATCTTTGCTGAAAAAAAGAACCTCGCCCGCATCGCAAGCAGCCGAACACAAACGCGTTCCGTCAACATCAAAAACAACGGCTGCCTCAACAGAAAGCCGCCGAGAAATTTTCTCATTCAAAATGCGGAGAATTTGCGATTCACTCAAGACAATCCGATCCGAAAATCCGAACGGAAAAGCTGTTTCAATCGTCACTTCACGGCCGTCATCAGAGTCATAAAATCGAATTTCAAGAGCATTGACACGCGAACGGAAAATTTCCGGGACAAAAACGCGGAATTCAACCTTTTGCGCCGTAATGTCCCAATCGCTGACGCGCGGCGCCGGAAAGATAAATCCTTCAACCGCCTCGCTTTCGCGTCCGTATTGACCGATTGCATTGACGGGAACAATGCGGTATTCGTAAACAACACCGGGAACGGCTGCTGTATCGTAAAAAAGCAGCAGTTTGCCGTTTTCGTCGGCAGATTCGGAAAGTTCAGCCTTTTCAGCCAAAACCGTCGTTCCTTTTCCCGCTTCTTTCCTCAAAATCGTATAAGAAACCGCATTTGCCGCAGGGCGAAAGACAACCCTCACCGCCGCCGTATCCTCATGCGCCGCTGAGACAAAACCGCCCGCCGATGCTTCCACCGGTTTCACAGTCTCTTCAAAGTCGGGAGCAGAGACGACAACCGCCGCTTCTTCGGATTGAAAACTTTCTTTTCCGGCTTCATCAACAGCCGTCACTGTATATCGCCAAATTCCCGAATGAGTCAAAACCGAAATTTCTCCATCAACCCATTCCGTTTCCGATAACGGCTCTGTTTGAAGCGGCTGCCATTCATCACTGCCGCTGACAGCCCGGTATATGCGGTAGCCGACAGCATCTTTGCGGGCGCTCCACGTCAACCGAGGCGACGCGCCTTCAAGGACAGCGGAAAACTCCTCCGGCGGCAAAAGAGCATCACCGCTCACCGCCGCATACAACCGCTCTTTTTCCGGAAATTCCGTCCAAACCGTCTCCGCCCCGCAGGCAACAAACAACACAGCGAGAGAAATTAAAAATCTCATTTGGACGCCTCCTTTATTCCCGCAACGGCGCCGACACGAACAAACCGTTCAACGGTAATTTCCGGCTGCTGAAAATCCGCTAAAATCAACCGATCTCCGTCAAAGGAAATTTCAAAACGCTGCACAGCGCCGTTCCCGTCAGATGGTGCTAAATCCAATGCGTAAACCGACCTGTTTGCCGTTTTCGACGGAGCGTACTCAATCCTCCACCGTCCCTCCAAAACAGAATCGGCGGCAACAACGCCGTCGGCTAAATAGGCTGTCCTGTAAATCCCCGCAAAACGCTCGCCGTCTGCCGAACTTTTTTCTTCTTCGGGAAAGAGCGTTCCTTCAGCCGCCGCCTCTTCAAAAGTCGTTAAAAACAACACCTTCTGACTGTACAACGAGCTTTCCCCGTTGCGATTCATCCAATACCCTGTCAGTTGACGCTCTTTAACCGCTTCGCACCCGCACAACACCAACATCCCGCAAAGAAAAAACATTGTTCTTTTCATAAGAACCTCCTAAAAAATAAGAGCATCTCTTTCGAGATGCTCCGCATAAATAAATGCTTAAAAGGTTCTTTTTTGAACAAATTTTTTGAAAAACTTACTCAAACTCAAATCCGTAGTACATTGTCCAGTCTTCCGAACGAGTGCTTTCCCACTGCGTAATCGGATACTTGAAATTGATAGTCGTCAGCTCATAACTGGGCGTTGAATCGGTGTCGTTGAGGACCCGTTTTTCATATCCTTCGGGCGGGAAATAGCGCAGAATAATCGAATCATTGTTTTGTAAATTTTCATATTTCTGCGACCGTCCGTCGGCCTGCTTGACCTCCATCGAACCGCCGCGCGGTTTATCGACGTACATACCGTTTTCCAGCGTTACGATAACATGAGCGGATCCGTCGTACAGCGGCGTCTTAATGTCAATGTTCATATCGAAATCGATAGTTGAACCGAACTGAATGGCAATCGGAAAACGGGCAATATTGATGTTCCACTCAGGTCCCCAATCGGAGTAGTTGTTAATCCAGCATTCACCCGAACCGCCGAGTCCGTCGACTTTCGCCGTATAACCGACCTGCCCGCCATATTCACCCGCCTTACTCTGCGGCGACGGCAGCAATTCGATAATAGTCGACAACGTACCGAGATACGGCGGATAGAGCAGGTGCCACAAACGGTTCATTGCCACTTCCCGCATCCACAAAACCAAATGGGCAAAATCATCATTGCTGATAGCGGGATAACCGTAAGTTGTGTCAATCGATTCAGATTCGGGCCATTCACTGCCGGCATTCTTCCACCGCGCAACAATTTTGTATTCGCAGCCGACCGCCGCTTTCATGTCAAACGGCATTTTGCGGTTGATGTATTTCCACGCTTCGCGATCCCACGTCCAATACGTCCAGGTAGCGCCTTTGGCAATAGAAGCATTCATCGGTTTGATTGTATCCGCTGTCGGATTGATGTCGGGCGCCAGATTATCGGTGATGGAAAACTCTCCGTTACTGATGGCGACACTTCCCCAATTGGCGATAACTTTTTCTTTCACCGCAATCGGCTCAGAGGTCGAAGCGCTGTCTTTGCCAAAAGAATAGTAACGCACAATTTTAATGTCAACGTGATCCCCGTATTCGGCCAATCCGTCCCACTTTCCCGAAACTTTGATTTTATTCACGCCAACGGAAGAATCGCCCTGACTGACGGTCAAAACCGGAATTTCCGGTCCTTCCAACCCGGCAGTCGTCTCAATTCCGTTACTGCGGCCGAGAAGCTCGCTGTTGTCTTCACCGAAAATGCTTTCAACGGAGGTCAACACCGCTTCTTTCCCCGCGCAGATGCGGAAATTGTATTCGGTCGCCTCGTTGTAATCCGGAATCTGAACAACCACCTTCCGTTCCGATGCGGGAATACCGTCGGCTAAAGTGAATGTGTTGTCAGCAACCGCCGTCGTCGAACCGTCGCCTTTCACCCAATTCCAGCTGTTTCCGCTATCGGCAGTATACTGAACGTAAAAATAATCGGCTTCCGGCGTTTCATCAAAATCGAAAATCAAATCGATTTGCCGCGGATAAACCCGTTTGGAGGCGGAAACCCGCGTTCCGTCGATGAAAAATCCGTAACCGCTGTGAAGAGTTTCGTCAAAAGCTGACTGCCGTCCGTCAATGTTGGCTGCATTTCTGGCAGAAACTTTGTAATAATAAGTATTGGAACGGCGGTTTTCCTCCACATCGGCAAGCGTATCGATGTACTCAGTAGCGCCTGTTTCCGTTGTAGCGATCGGTTCAAACGGCGCACCGGGAGAAACGGCACGGTAAATGCGGAATTTCATTCCGTCCATGGCTTCCCATTTGATTTTGATTCCGCTGCCGTAATCGCCTTTGGAAACTTCCGTTACCGTCGGCGCATCGGGCGCACCGATGGCCAGCAGCGCACCGAGAATCGTCACCGTATGCGGACCGGGAGTCGCAGTCACCTCTTCTCCTTCCGAATTGTAGTAAAACGGCATAACGCGATAACGGAATTCCCCTGCGGCGTTGACACCTGTCGATTCGGAAACCCGTTCGGAATAATCGGTGTAAGAAGTCTCCGATGTACGGTCTTTGAGAACCGTCCACTCCAACTGATCGACAGCTGTACCCTCTATCACTGCCGCCCGTTCGACTTTGTAGTATTGCGCTCCGGGAACAGGATACCAGCTGATTTCGATTTGATTCAGATTGTCGCGGTACTGCGCCTGAATGTTCCAGACGTTGCGAAAAAGCGTCCCCTGCGCATAATACGAAAGACGGCTTCCCTGAAGCGACGACTGTTTCTCGCTGACAGTAACGGTATAAACAGCGCGCACGGCGTAATCGTAATTTTCACCCTCAACAAGCACTTCGGTTGAAACACCCTCTTCGCCGGCGCCGGCAGTCACGGTTTCACCGTCGACCGACGGCGTTTCGGGTTCTGCCGTTTCACCGCCGCTTTCCTCACCGCCGGTTCCTGTACCGGGATCGGTCGGCCCGGAAGGAACTTCGGGTTCGGAGGGGGTCTGCGAAACAAAGGCGGCGTCCGTCCATTTGCATTCGGTCAACCCTTCGGCAATTTTCACCCACATCGTATCGTCTTCCGTGCTGTTTTTGCGGTAAACGGAGTACGTCACAGAATCGGCGCTCGCAGGCAGTGAAACCGCCCGCCACGTCACTTCAATTTTATCGGGGTAAACATTCTGCGTTGCACGCACTTCGCCCGGGAACGGCAGCGACGGCTTAAGTAAAAGACCGTTGTCCGACTCCAGTTCAACGAAGTAATTTTCAACGACGGAGGGAACTTCCGACTCCGCTGCCGTCTGCTGATTCAAAAAAGTGTTGTAATCACCGATAAAGGTGTTTTTGCATCCGAAAACCGCCGCGGCGGCCGCGCACACAATCAGAAAACTCTTTTTCATTGCAACGCTCCTACCTGACTGAAGTTGTAATTGGTAAACGAACTCTGCCCCGACCGCTTGATGCTGTAAGCGGTGGAGGTGTTGATGCCGGGATTAGCGGACATAGCAGTTTGAAAACCGTAACCGGAAGAATACCAAGTACCCATTTCTCCGATCCATTCCGCGCATTCCGGCATACTGTCGGGGCATTCGGAATAATCGCCGACTATGTAAACTCCCGTTTTGCCCTGCGCCGCATTGATATAATTCGTCTCCGCATTATCCCAATCGTTCTTTAAGGCAGCAATGTTGTTCTTTGCCCAAATTTGGATCTCTCCCGGATAAGTACCGTCTATCGTAATAGAGCCCGGCTCTTTATCCTGTCCGTCGGCAGAAGAACCGTTATAAACATTGAGCCACTTTTGAGACGAATAAGTGAGAAAAATTCCTTCGTGATGAGTAAAATAGAGGTGGTATAAAACGCCGTTAATCTTTATCGCCTTGTTTCCGTCCTGATAGCCGATAAACTGATACACCTGATACTTGTCGTTTTCTCCATTACTCCTATAACCTCGGGCGCCGAAAGCGACTGTACTATCGCTGTTGAGCCGCGTCTCAGCGCCGCCATTGCTAAAATTCGTACTTCGATTCGGAATCGTTCCCTGCCCCTTCATCATCGTCTGCATGACCAGTTTGATCCACGCAGTGTCGGAGAGTTTGACAGCGCCTGAAACTTCGTCAGTGGTCAAATCGTCCGCCTCCACCCGTCCCAGAAACGTACCGTTGTTGGTAAAGATCGCCACAGGCGTCACTTTAAAAGTGAAATTACCGGGAACAGTTGTGTTATAATGATGCGAAGAGCCTTGCACGGATGCGGCTTCTGTAAAATTGCTTTCCGTCGGTGATTTTTTCATCACTTTATACTCTCCCGCGCCGCCGACGGTTGTCCACTTCAGCGGAATGCCGCTTTCGCTGGTTTGTGTAGAGACCGTCAACGTCGGAGCAGTGTTATCGAAAACCGCCGCCCGGGCAAAAGCGTCGACAGTAGCGTTGTTTTGCGTTTCAATAACAACATTATCCCCTTCGCCGGTTGTCGTTGGGTTGACTTTGTAAAAATACGTTCCGGCGGCTGATATGCTGGAGTCTTCGTATTCGTAAGAGGCATTCGAATTCTCCACTTCTATCGAATTAACCAACGTCCATTTTGTGGCATCGGCAGAAGCCGACGTGTAATTCAGACGATCGGCTCGATAAATGCGGTACCAGCCGATCTTGGGGTCATTGCCGCCGTTCCAACTCAATTTAACCGTTTGCGTCATTTTGTCACCCTGAATACGGCCGTGCTGTGCCACCGTTACCGTCGGAACCGCCAACATGTCGGCGCCTGCTTTAATCACTTTCACCTCGACCGTTTCTGAAGCAATGGCCTCCTTTCCCACTCCATCTCCGCCGGTTTTGTAAATCGCCGCAACTTGAATCCAAACGGTTTTTCCATCATTCCCTCCCAATAGAGAATCGATTTGCTCTGAAATATCCAGTGTATACGCGTCTTCTGAGCCGGTCTTTTTGATATCACTGCCGCTGATTTCCGCCGGATTGTCAAAGGTCTCGGTTTCCGACCAACGAACTTTGAAATCAACGGTGACGCCGTCTCCCTTTACGCCGCTGACCGTCACCGGCAGCCTCAACGTACCGGCATAACTCTCTACCGTGCCGATGACCGCGCCGGGATAAACAAATCCATCTTTTTTATCCAGCCCCTTTTCCGAATCCTTTCCGACGATACCGCCTTCGCCGATCGGCGTAATTTTATACGTGTACAGCACCCCTTGCGCCGGCGGAACATCCATGTAATAATAGACCTCTGTACCGGAGTTAGTATCTTCCATGGGATCTCGGTCAGGCGTCCACGCTTCCGCTACTGTTTCAAACGTACTGCCGCCGGAGCTGCGCTGAATCAAATAAGACGGAATCTTCTCGTCATATTTAATTTTCAACAGAACACCCAACTTGTTCTCCGGCATGACAATTTGATTTGTATTTGTGTCCCGCACCTCGTCAAAAGCTCCCCGCGAAGCGGATATTAAGTTGGCAGTCACCTCGAATTCCGGATCGCTCAGTGCTAAAAGCACCGCATTCGGCATAAAACTTTCCCGCTCGTACATATCAACGGCGGTCACAGTATAGTAATAAGTACCGGAATCATTAAGTCCGTTAATAGAGCTGTCGGTGTATTCGTCGCCTGTCGCCGTTGTCAGCAGCTGCCATTCTGCCGCCTGACTGCCGTCTTTGCGGTAAACGTTGTAGTGAATCGCCTCCGCGGAAGGCACCCATGAAACAGTCGGCACATCGCCCTTCTCCGTCATCTCTGTTGACACCTGAATATCGGTTGGCGGTGCGGGACGGTTGCCCGTCAGCGACTCATATAAAAATTCGGACTGCTTCAACTGCGCACCGTCATCTAAAGGCGAAACCGTCGGACAGCCGATGAAAACCGCTAAAATCAAAAACAAAATCGATTTTCGCTTCATAACATTCTCCTTCAAGATTAAAACCCGGCGATGCCGCCTTCCACTTTATAATAGGAATCAGTTGTCGGAACCGTTGAAGCGCGGTCGATGAACATCAACATACTGCCGTCAAAATAAAATTCAAAGGTTTGAACTTTCAGATTTGCATCATCGGGCTGCATTTGAATTTGGTTGATGTATCCCTTTTTGTCTTTGTTATAGACTGAAAGAAAACGCCATTTTCCTTCGATAACGGAATCGGTTACGACGGTTTTGTCAATCATGTACGCCATTTTGTAGATGCCGTCATAATCGTTCTCCTTATCCTTTTTCATCTCTTCGGTTTTTCCTTCGATTCTCAGGATTTTATTGGTGTATTCGGTCCCCGCCGTGTTGCGGTTTTCCCAATCGCCGTAGAGAACTTTGTCGCCGCCGTAATCTTTGCAAGAGAAGAAAGTCGCAGCCGCAATCAAAACGACTGCCATCAACATCCGTTTTTTCATAAAATAATCTCCTACTTAATCCAAATCTATCCGATCATCAGAATAGTCTCTGACCGAATTAGACTTTCCGAGATTATATTACCTTAAAACAGATCGAAATTCAAACTTTTTTGTCAAATTCGTGTAAGATGTTTCGAAAATAGAAGAAAAACAAAAAAATTTTAATTTTCCTGTCTGATCACATTATAGTCATCGGGAATCGGCAGCAAAATCAAATATCCTTCCAAATTGGCGATATTGGTGTAACCGATTGTTGTTGAGGCGGCCGAACGGCGCACCTGCGCAAATCCTTCCAAGACCGTTCCCGTTTGATTGACAGTACAAACAGAAATCAGCTCTTCCGTTTCCGCTAACGACTGTGTTTTTGCTTCAACAGAGGTTGTCATTTCGGCAAGGTACTCCATGCGCCGCTTGCCTTTTTCGTTATTCCAGAACGAAAGTTTGATACTTCCGCTGTAGGCAGTCTTCTTTCCCGACAAAGCCGCTTCTTCGGAAAAATCAAAACGGTAAATCGATTTACCGTCAACGGTCTCGATGAACGCTTGATTCAATTTTTCGGAACCGCCCTCTTTCAGCCATCCTTTAAACGCCAAATAACAATCCGAATGAAAAGAAAGCGCTTTCGTCTCATCGTAAAAACTGCACGATAAAAAAAGAATACCGATTATCGACAAAAACACTTTTTTCATGAATCAACCTCCTTTGACAGCAAATCGTTGATATCAACGCCGTCGGGCAGCCAATCTTCAATACTGCCTATTCCGGTTCCACTGCCGGTTCCATCAGAGCCCTGCGAATTTCCGCTGTCTCCGTCATTGCCGGTTGAACCGCTTTCAGTTGAACCGCTTTCAGTTGAACCGCTTTCAGTTGAACCGCTTTCAGTTGAACCGCTTTCAGT
>CALXOJ010000012.1 GCA_944390005.1 uncultured Spirochaetota bacterium | reverse complement strand
GTTGAACCGCTTTCAGTTGAACCGCTTTCAGTTGAACCGCTTTCAGTTGAACCGCTTTCAGTTGAACCGCTTTCAGTCGAACCGCTTTCAGTCGAACCGCTTTCAGTCGAACCGCTTTCAGTCGAACCGCTTTCAGTCGAACCGCTTCCCGCAGCAGAATCTTTATTCGAAAAAGCCACGTCAAATCCGGTCATGTACATTCCTTCCAAATTGGCGGCATAAACGCGTTGAATTTCTTTGCCTTCTTCCAAACGGGGATAAAAATATGAATATCCCGCCAAAATAATCTTTGTCATGCAGTCCATATCGACTCTGATTTCGATTTTTCCCGGAGTAGCTTTATTGTCCCGTTCAGCAACCGCCATAAAAACACAGTAAATAGTATCGATGCCCGAACCCGCAGACACCATTTCTACAATCGGATTGGCAACGGAATAAACAACGTACAAAACCGATCCCGTCCACGTTCCCAACGCCGATTCAAGCGGTTTCTCGGCTGTGTAATATTTGTAATAGTACTGATTTCCGAAGTAATTGTCTTCAGGATCTCCAAAGAGAAGTTTCGGCGTCTCAGCCTTTCTCTCTGACAATCGCGCAAAACGGCTTCCTGTTCCGTACGTTTCAATCAAATCGGCCGTCAGTTCCGTGTCAGAGAAGTCGACCGGCAAAAACGATGCCGGATTGTCTTTCCAATCTTTTACCGCCGCATTTTTAAAATCCCAAAAATTGACAGTTGCCGCCGTTTCGTCTCCCAATGCGCACGAAAAACACAATGCAGAAACAAGAACGATAATTGCTCCGATTCGACTCTTTTTCATATTTTCACTATAATACATTTCATAATATTTGAACAGAGGAGAACTATAAGTTAAATAAAATTTGTCGAAAATCTCTTTTTTGCCCATTAATAATCTTAGTTATGAAGAGAAAGACTATTGTTTACATTCATCCTCCTTCGGAGCTGCTTCCGCGTGAGCGGGCAAGCCAATACGGAATCTCTGCTTTGACGGACAAAGAACTTTTCGCACTGCTTCTTGGCAGCGGGAATAAACAGTGCGGCGTTCGCGATTTGGCACAGCGGCTGCAAGATTACTGTGACAAAACTTTCGACTTTTCCGACATCGAAAAATTGCAATCGGTTTCCGGCATCGGTTTGGCGAAGGCGTCATTGATTGCGGCTGCATTCGAATTGGCGCGCCGCTACCTTTGCCCGACGAAAAAAGTCATTTCGTGCCCCCGCGATGTTGTTCCGTTTTTACTTCATTACGGAGACCGCAGTCAAGAAACTTTTCTTTCGGTTCTGCTTAACGGCGCCAACGAAATCCTTTGCGTCCGACCGGTAACAACGGGTTTGTTAAACAAAACTCTCACTCATCCGCGTGAAGTATTTTCCGACGCCGTAAAAAGACGGGCAGGCGCTGTAATTGTCGCCCACAACCATCCGTCGGGTCGGTTGATTCCGAGCGAGGACGATAAAAAAATCACTGAAACATTGAGAAAAGCGGGCGATTTACTGGGGATCCGACTCCTCGACCATATTGTTTTCAACGGATGGGATTATTTTTCGTTTCTCGAAAACGACTTAATGCCGGAACGTTGAAATTTTCCGGTTTTGTGTTATAATAAAATGAGGCGTTTTCATGAGATTCTTTTTCTTTTTGTTGACAGCTGCTTTTTTTCTCGGCGGCTGCGGCACAGAACCAAATATTCACAACACCCTTGGCGGAAAAATGATGAAACGGCAGACAGCGTACACCACGTACGCCGGCAATTCACCGACCAATATTTTTTACTCAACGGAAATTGCCGGCGGCACAGTTTTCGCCGGTTCGCAGCAGGGACTGCTGCGGCTGTCGGGAGACAGCCTGCAGCCTGTCGAAATGGAAGGGCTGCAGACCGGCGAAAACGTGCGGGTTTTCGGGCTGCATGCAGTCGACGACGCGGTTTCGGGGAATGTTTTGTTTGCCGCTGCCGACAAAGGACTTTTCAGGCTGTCGCTTCCGGACGGAAGCAGTGCCGAAAAACTCGATCCGACAGGCAGCGGCGCCGCCGTTCAGTTTCTTTGCATCACCTCCGATGAAAACGGCGTTCTTTATGCGGGAACTTATCAAAACGGGTTTTATGTCTCCGAGGACGGCGGCGCTTCGTGGATCCATGTTCCCGGCAGCGACTTTAAACTCTACACAGGCGCCGGTGATTTAACTTACGACGGTTACAAAGCGGCAGAAACGGCGGATGCGGCGTTTGCAGACACGGCAGGCTTGATTAAAATCGAACCGTATTACACAGGCAGTTTGAAATCTTCAACGGTATGCGATATTTGTGTTTATGAAGGTGTTATTTATGCGGCGACTTTCGGCGGCGGGTTGGCTTATACGCCGCGGCCGGCTTCATTTGCCGACTGGCAGCCGGTTTGGGAGTCTTATTTGAGACCGTGGTACTTTTTTTCTTCCGAAGCGGCGGGTGATTTCCGCAATGCAATTGACGAAAACCGCGCGGCGGAAGCAGACTGGACACTGCGCAGCCGTTTTGTGCGCCGCGTTTCGGTGCAGTCATTCGGAATTTTTGCAGCGACGGCCGACGGAATTTCTTTGACCTCTCACGGCGGCAAAATCGGGGACCGCGATGTTTCCGACGATATTCCGTTTTTGGATGATTTCGGCCGCTTCCGCTATGCAGCGTCAACCGACGGTTCAACTGTTTTTTCTTCAGCAGTGCGGCCGGATGAAAACGGAACAGCGGCGGCTTATGAGTCGGCGCGATTGATTCGGCGGCCGGCGGTACGGCTGTGGAAGGAGTACGACTCCGACGGAACGGATGAGGTTGACGGTTTTGTCAATGAAAAGAGTGTTGATTATATCGAAGAGTATGACAACGGAATGGTATTGGCGGGAATGGAGTCGAATAACGTTTCCTTTCTGCGTTTCGGACAAATCAATTCGGGAAAAACAAAACTTTTCTATGCGGGAACGGAGTGCGGTCTGAGCATTGCCGAACTGCGTCAATATACCGATGTTACAGGACTGACATTTACTTCCGCCGATTTGGTTGATTCGTGGGTCACTTACCACAACGTTTTGACAGCTTTTGAGGAGACACGGGTGACCGATGCAGCCGTTCAGGTCAACGCCGACGGTGATGATCAAACAGTGTATGTTGCCTCCAATGGGCAGGGATTGATTGTTTTCCGTTGGGAAGAGTGACAAATCCGACAGAGGAGACGCCCGCTTGCCTTAAATTGCCGCAGACTGCAAAGAAGCGCGGTTTGCATCGATTTTTATAAAACGGAAGCAAACCGCGCGAAGTCTTGGTACGCAGCAAACGCTTTTAAAAGCGTTTGTTTTACATTATTTATTTGATTTATTTAACTTCCGTTGCGGAAGTATCTCCTCTGTGGAAAAACGCATCGACATTCTTCAGCGTCACAGCCGCAATATTTTGCTCAGCTTCTTTTGTAAAAAATCCCTGATGAGAGGTAATCAACACGTTATTAAAAGAAAGAAGCCGCGCTAACGTATCATCTTCCATGACCTCATCCGAAATATCCTCGAAAAAGTAATTTTCCTCTTCTTCGTACACGTCGAGCGCCGCCGAACCGATTTTTTTGGATTTCAACGCCGCAATCAACGCCTTCGAATCAATCAGAGCACCGCGTCCGGTGTTAATGAGCATGATGCCGTCTTTCATTTTCGAAAGACTCTCTTCGTTAATCATATGATACGTTTGATCGGTCAGCGGACAGTGAAGAGAGATAATGTCCGACTCCTGATACAGCGTATCGAGATCAGCATAAGTGAAGCCGTACTGTTCCTGAAGCTCCGCATTCGGAAAGGAGTCGTATGCCAAAATCCGCATTCCCAAACCGGAAAGCACTTCGATAAACGTCAATCCGATTTTTCCCGTTCCGATGATACCGATGGTTTTGCCGCAAAGATCGAAGCCAAGGAGTCCGTTGATGCGGAAATTGTTTTCCCTCGTTCGCTGATACGCTTTGTGGGTCTTTCTGTTTAAAGTCAGAATCAACGCCAATGCGTATTCGGCAACGGCATGCGGCGAATACGCCGGAACCCTTAAAACCGTCAGTTTGCCTTTGGCGGCTTCCAAATCAACATTGTTGAATCCGGCGCAGCGCAAAACCGCCAAACGCAGTCCCTGATCGTAAAGGCGATCGATGGTTGCCGCATCCAGATGATCGTTGACAAAAACGCACACCGCATCGAACCCGGCTGCCAAAAGCGCTGTATCAAACGACAATCGCGATTCAAAATATTTGATTTCAAAACCGTATTTTTTGTTTTCCGCATCAAAAAACGCAATATCATACGGTTTTGCATCAAAAAAAGCAATCTTAATACTCATAACGCCTCCTTTATCCGAATCGGAACCAGAATTCGTTGAAGCGCGGATGTTCCAATTCGAATTCAAACACAAGTCCGAGATTCAGAATATCGAAAACACGGACATTTAAGTCGATGACGAAATCAATATCCAGCCAACTCGGCTGATCAATATAAAAGGTTTGGTAGCGGTTTCCGGGGCTTTCCTGCAGTTGCTTAATCCATGCGGTTCCCATACGCAGCGTCAGCGTCGGATCGATTAAATTCGTTTGGTTCCACCGTGCGGCATTCGGTTCCACTCCGAATTTTCGAAGAGTGCGGCCGAATGAATCTTCAAATTTTCCCCAAGCGGCGTTGGACTCCGGCGAGGTCCACGTTTTCAAATCTTCGATTTTGATTTGAGGCAAACCTAAAACCAACTCCAATGTGGTATTGAAAGCAACCGATCGGGTGTATTCGCGGATTGTCAGCACGTCGTCTCGACGGCCGAACAGCGAATCATCCCGAATTTCCATTCGAACGTCCAGCGGAATATAACCTTCGTCGCCCAAATAATCGGTATAACGCAGAGAGGCGCCCCACCGCAAATGACCGGTAAACAAAACACTTTTGCGTTCGGGCGCCACGTCAAAGAGTTTGCGGCGGCCGAAAACTTCCCATTCCAGTCGATAATAATCCGCGGTGTAAGCCCGCTCACCGGAAAACACTTTGTTGCCGTCCGCATCGTAAACAAAACTGCCGTCGCTGTTTTTTAAAGGAAGAAATTCTCCCGTAATAGAGGGATTCATGAACGCCGGCGCAATGTCCAACGAAACTCCGGTGCCGACTTCGTTAAACAACCCGTGAGAAAACCGTTCGTTGAACTCTTCCCGAAAACTGTAACTGAAAGACGCTGTCAGTTTGTTTAAAAGATACATGTCCCGATCGGGATAATCGGTGTCAAAGAGATACTGAATCGTCTCGTCTTTGTAATCTTGCAGGAATTTTCCCCAACGCCCCGAATAACCGACCAAAATCGAGATATCAGAGCTGTCGTTTTTACCGAACGAATAACCGCCTATCCAATCAAACCCCCAATCGGCAAAAGCCCGATCGTAACCGGTTTCGACATAATCCAACCCGGCAATTCGTTTTTCTTCCTGCTCCGTCCAAAAATCGCCGTAATTGTCATAATCTTCGCTGTATTGAATAGCACGTCCGTCAGGACCGCCTTTATAAACAATAAACTCAACGCCTCCGCCCCAACGGAAACGGAACGAATTTTCGAATTTTCCGATATTCAAACCGGAAATCGTCAAATTCATGTCTTGAATTCCGCTCGGTAAATCCAATCCGAGAAAAATAAGAAATTCCGGGTACCAACCGAACCATTGACTGTGAAAATCGTGCATCCGCTCATTGTCGTAAGTGACAATCGAACCGATATTGAACGAAACGCCGATGTCGCGTGAAATTTCCACTTCTCTGTCATTCGATTTTTCTTCGGCCGCTTCGTTTCCGACGGATCCATCGCTCGCTGCATTTATCTCTTCCGACGAAGATTCAACCGATTCAATTTCCTGCGCAAAAAGAAAACCGGCGCAGAAAAACAAAAGACTAAAAATCAGGCTTCTCTTTAAAATCATCCGTTATTAAAAATTATAAACACGAATTCTTTTATTTGTCAACTTTTTTTCGTTGCAAACTGAAAGCTTTCCTGTTAAAATATATATAACGGAGGATACGGAATGTTCAATCGTATTGCGTTTTGTTTAATACTGTGTTTTTTTTCGACAGCCGGATTTTCGTCTGACAGCGGGGATCGGCTACTGGAGGCCGTTTCCGCGGGAGATACCAAGACTGTCCGAATATTGATCGAAGACGGCGCCGACGTCAATTTTCTCGCCGAAGACGGCCGAACGCCTTTAATTTGTGCTATTTTGCGTGAAAATACCGAAATGGTGATGCTGCTGCTCGAAAACGGAGCCGATCCCGATTTTCATGCTCCGGGAATGCTTTCCCCCGTCCAAACGGCGCAAATGCGGAACCTCTCCGAAATCGCCGATCGGTTGAAGAGCGGTGAAGATTTTACCCGTCCGTCCAAAAGTTTTTCAGACTTGATTAACATAATCAAAAATAACGATACGGCTGAATTTCTTTCCGCAATAGCCGAACATCCTGAACTCATCAATCAGACTTCAAAAGAGGGTGCCACTCCGTTGATGTATGCCGCTTACTGGGGAAAATCGGTTTACGTCCGCACGCTGTTGAGCCGCGGAGCGGACATCGCGGTGAAGGATACCGCCGGCTTTACGGCGCTTCATTTGGCAGCCGCCAACGGTTCCGCTCAAACGGTAAAAGTGCTGATTCAATATAAAGCCGATATTAATGCCGTCAACGCCGACGGAATGACGCCGTTGATGATTGCCGCCGCCGAAGGTCATGAAAACGCTGTCCGGCTGCTGATTGCCGCAGGCGCCGATATGAAAACCGTTTCGAAAGACGGTCTTTCTTTTTTCGATTACGGAAAAAGCGGTTTAGCGAAGCGGTAACGCATATCCCATCGCAAAATTGCGGCACAACTCTCCCGCCAGTTGAAAGCGGCTGTCGGGAGCGTCGCTTGCGCGCATATACGAATTACGGACAACGGTTTTTCCATCAACAACATCGGCATAAACATGGGGTTGAAACATATTCATCTGTTCGATCATGATTCCCTGTCCGGTATGGTAATGAATGTAAGAAATTTGACCGTCGTCTTCGACTGAGACAACAACGCCGATGTGGGTCAGATAATCGTTTTCGCGTCCGTCTCCGTTTTTGTCATAAGTATTGTCCCAAAAAATCAAATCGCCGGGAACGGGAACCCACGCATAATAAAGCAAACCGTTCTCGTCCATCAGCTGGTAAATGCGTTTGACGCCGTCGCCTTTATAGCGGGCAACCGCCGACTGTAAATCGATGCCGGCAGCCGAATACAATCCGTAAATCAAACCGGAACAGTCGCTGTTAAATTTTTGTCCGCCGACAACAACTTCGCTTTTTCCGTTGAGAGCGTAGGCTGCCTTCACAATGAGGTCGATTTTATCTCGATTCATCACCTCTTGAGCCGTTACACAAGACGGAAACAACATCACCAAGACTAAAAACGCTGCAATTCGCTTCATTTTTTCCCCTTTCCGATAAAATACGTTTCAAACGAAATTTTTCGGCACGCTTCGGGTTTAAAACTCTTCACAATTTCAAACATCTCTTTCATACGGTCGAAAATTTCTTTTTCATCGCCGCCTTGAAACACCTTCACTACCAAATTACCGCCTTTTTTCAAAATTGTCTCGGCCAATGTCACCACCTGTTCGACAATTTCAAACGACGCTCCCGCGTCAACGGTGCGGTTGCCGGTTGTTGCAGGAGCCGCATCGCTTAAAACCGTATCGTAAGGACCTGCCGCCGCAATTTTTTCCGTATTCTTCGGATCAAACGCATCTCCGAAAAATCCGACAAACACAGCGCCGGACGGATTGATCTGAAACTCTTTCAAATCAATCCCAACCACGCGGCCGCTCGGTCCCGTTTTTTGACACGCATACAAACTCCAGCTTCCCGGCGCCGCTCCGATGTCAGCCACCGTCTGTCCTTTAGCCAGAATTCGAAATTTTTCGTCAATTTCTTTCAGTTTATAAACACTCCTCGCGGGGTACCCGTCTTTCCGGGCTTTCAATGTATAAAAATCGGCGTGACTTCTGTCGTTTTTCATCTCTTCTTTATTTTACGGCAAATTTTCCAAAAAAGAAAAGCGAATTTGTTTCAAAGTTATTTTAAGCGATTTTGAAATTTAACTTATTTTTGATAAAAACAGTAATTAAAAAATAAATACAATAAAATAACTCGTATTTCTCGTTTAAAATTTAGAAAATATTTAAAAACACAGCTCATTTAAACAAATTTTCGTTTAAAATCGTTGACATTATTCTTTTGTTAAGATACTTTGATAAAAAAGGAGTTAAAAATGAATTCCGAAAAGAAAACAGGAGCGCATCTTCTCGTTGAAGTTCTGCATAACGAAGGAGTCGAATGCATTTTCGGTTACCCCGGCGGTTCGATTATCCCGATTTTTGATGTTTTACCGACCTCTCCTATTCGATTTGTTTTGACACGCCACGAACAGGGAGCAACTCATATGGCCGACGGTTACGCCCGTGCGACAGGGAAACCGGGAGTCGCGCTGGTTACTTCGGGTCCGGGCGCCACCAACACCGTGACAGGCATCATGACGGCGCACATGGATTCCGTTCCGATGGTTGTTATTACGGGGCAGGCGCCGAAAAAATCGCTCGGTCTCGATTCGTTTCAGGAAGCCGATATGCTCGGAATCAGCTATCCGATTGTCAAACACTCGTATCTGATTACCGACCCAAAAGACATCCCCCGCGTTACAAGGGAAGCGCTGTATATTGCGAAATCCGGGCGGCCGGGACCGGTTCTGATCGATATTCCGAAAGACGTCTCTTCCGCCGTGCTGACTGACGAAGAATTTCGACTGAACGCCGAACCGTTCCGCTTGATCGGATATAAAACAGCTGAACCGGTTGACGGTGAATTGTGCAAACGGGCCGCCGAAATGATTTCGGCGGCTTCCAAACCGGTGTTCATAGCAGGTCACGGTGCGGTGATTGCCGGCGCAGGAAAAATTTTACAGGAAATCGCCGAAAAGCAGAACATTCCCGTCGCTTCGACGCTTTTGGGAAAGGGAGCTTTCCCCGAAACCCATCCGCTCAGCCTCGGCATGGCGGGAATGCACGGAACGGCTTATGCCAACAAGGCGCTGTCGGAAGCTGATTTGGTGATTTCTGTCGGTTCGCGTTGGGACGACCGTATTGCCGGAGATCCGTCGTCTTTCTGTAAAAATGCTCGAAAAATCCACATTGATATCGATTTGAGCGAAATCAACAAAATCATTCCCGTCGATATCGGTATTTGCGCCGATGCTCAGGAAGCTCTCTCATCGATTTTTGTTCACCTTGAACCGAAGAAAAACGAAGCGTGGGGCAACCGAATCCGCTTTTTGAAAAAAAATTTCCCTTTGCGCTACAAAAAATCGGGAAAACTGAGGGCCCAGCATTTAATCGATGAAATATACCTCCAAACCAAGGGGCAAGCCGTAGTGACAACCGACGTCGGACAAAATCAAATGTGGGCAGCTCAATACTACAAAATCTCCGAACGGTTTCAATGGATTTCCTCCGGCGGCGCCGGCACAATGGGTTTTGGACTGCCGTCGGCCGTCGGTGCGCAAATCGCCCGCCCCGACAAAACCGTTGTAGCTGTCGTCGGCGACGGAGGTTTTCAAATGACACTTTCCGAATTGGCAACGGCAGCAGTCAATAAACTGCCAATAAAGATCCTTCTCTTAAACAACAATTACCTCGGCATGGTGAGACAGTGGCAAGATTTGTTTTATGAAAATCGCCTCTCCGGAGTTTGGCTGGAAGGAAATCCCGATTTTGTCAAACTGGCTCAAAGCTACGGAATCAAAGCGTTTCGAATCAAACGGAGTGCCGATGTTCGCCGCGTCTTAAAAGAAGCGCTGGCGTGGAAATCCGGTCCGTGTTTGATTGATGCCGAAATCGCCAAAGACGATAACGTTTTTCCGATGGTGCCGGCTGGTAAACCGTTGGAAGAGATGATTCTCGATTCGACGGGGGAAAAAGCAAAATGAAAAAACAACACAACATCAGTTTATACGTCAACAATAAACCCGGTGTCTTAATCCGCATCGCGTTGGTATTTGCCAGACGCGGATACAACATTGACAGTCTTGTCGTTTCGCAGTCGAACGACCCCGCTTTTTCACGCATGACGATTACTGCAACCGGAGATCCCGCAACCCTCGATTTGATGCTCAAACAGCTTAACCGCCTTGTCGACGTCATTCAAGCGAAAGATTTAACCGATTTGCCGGTCATCAAAAAAGAACTGGCGCTTTTCAAAGTCAAAATCAACGAAGAAAACCGTTCCGAACTTTTGCAACTGCTGCACGCTTTCGGCGTCAAACCGATCGACATCTGCGACGAAGCGGTTATCTTTTCGGTCGACTCTTCAGGTGAAAAAATTGACGGCATCAAACAGATTTTGGCACCGTTCGGATTGATTGAAGTCATCCGTTCGGGGAAAATTATCATGGCGCGCGGCAGCAAGCGTACATAAAACAAGGAAGAAAGATGGATATTGTCGTTTTGGATGGCTACACGCTCAATCCGGGTGATTTATCGTGGAAAGATTTGAAATCGTTAGGAACTCTCACCGTTTATGACAAAACTGCCGCCGATTCGATTTTTGAACGAGCCAAAGAGGCGGAAATCGTTCTGACCAACAAAACCGTTTTGACGCGGGAAATCATCGAAACTCTGCCGAAGCTGCGTTACATCGGTGTTTTGGCGACCGGTTACAACACGGTTGACATTGACGCAGCCCGCGAACGGGGCATTCCGGTCTGCAACATTCCGGCATACAGCACCGACAGCGTTGCTCAGCTGGTTTTTGCCTTCATTTTGGAGATGGCGATGCAAACCGCCGCCCACGATGCCGACGTCAAAGCCGGCGGCTGGTGCCGGTGCGAGCACTTTTGCTACCGCGTGGCTCCGATTACGGAATTGAAAGGAAAAACGCTGGGGATTATCGGATTCGGAAATATCGGAAGAAAAACGGCGGAAATCGGCGCCGCCTTCGGAATGGAAATTGTTTACACTAACCGATCGCCGAAAATGCCCGATTCGCCGCTTTTAAAAAATGCGCGGCAACTGCCTTTGGAGAATCTGCTGGCCTGCGCCGATTTTGTCAGCCTCAACGTTCCGCAAACCGAAGCGACTGCCCGCATGGTGAACCGCGATTTTATCGGTAAAATGAAACCGGGAGCCAAGCTGATTAACACGGGGCGCGGCGGTTTGATTGACGAAACGGCCGTCGCCGAAGCGCTGCGCGACGGTCGGCTGAGCGGATATGCGGCCGACGTACTCTCGAGCGAGCCTCCGACGCCCGATAATCCGCTTTTAAGCGCACCGAACACACTGATAACGCCTCACATTGCATGGCAGTCAACCGAAGCGCGGCAGCGGCTGATGGACATCGCCGTCGCCAATGTTAAAGCGTTTTTAAGCGGGCAACCTCAAAACCGCGTTAACTGACGGTACTGCCGGTCAATTACGGCAAAGAGCTGCAGCATCAAATATCACGTTCGTCCCAAAGCCCGCATTCCGGCGAATAAAACAAATCGAATTGAAGCCGCGCCTGCGCCTCCAGCATTTCAAGACCGTAAAGACAGCGGCAGCCGGCAGCGGCGGCTCTTTTCAAAAACGGCGTTTCCCGCGGTTTGTAAACAATATCGTAAGCGATTTCATTCCCGCTGTAAACATAAGCAGCTGCCGGATCCGTCGCTTCAAAACCGGTCATTCCCGCCGCCGACGCCTGCACCAGAATCGCGGCGTTCTTTATCGCAGCGGCATCTTCTAAACTGCCGAATGCGCATCCAAACCGCGTTGCCAGCCGCTGCGCCTTTTCAACCGTTCGATTGAGCACCGTTACATCAGCTCCTCGATCCGCTAACGCACAGACGCACGCCGCCGCCGCTCCCCCGGCACCAAAAACCAGACATTTTTTTCCTTTTAAAGACGGAATGACTTCCGTCAGCGGCTTTAAAAACCCGCCGATATCGGTATTATACGCTTCGATTCGTCCTCTGTGAAAAATCAACGAATTCGATGCGCCGCAACTCTTCACATCGAATGAAGCCTCATCGGCACAAGAGGCAGCCGCCTCTTTAAACGGCACCGTCACCGCCGCCGCCCGAACCGACAGTGTTTTCGCTAACGCTAAAAAATCATTAAAATCAACGGCGGAAAACGGTAAAAACACTGCATTCAAACCGTGTTGAGCCAGATATTCGTTATGAATTTGAGGAGAACGGCTCTGTGATAACGGATTTCCCGTCACGCCGAAAATCGCTGTTTCTCGATTCAAATCCCGACAGCGATAAACTTCAACCGCTTCTTTCGGAGAAATTTGCCCCAACGACGAAAGAACGCCTCCGACCGAACAGAACGTCAGCATCGACCCTGAAACTTCCGTCAAAATGCGCGAAGCAAAACCGAACTCTCCCATGGCTAACACAATTTTCGGAAAAGCCGCCGCCCGACTCTCCTCAAAAAATCGGGAAAGTTCGAACGCCGACGAAACTGTCACCGCCGCTTTTGGGATTTCCCCCGCTGCATTGACTCGGTGAAGAAATTGCGAAAAATCTGCCGGAAAGCCGCAAAAATCGTGACGAGAACGAATCACCCGAATTCCGAAGTGGGTCAAACTTTCAGTTTCGGGAAAATCGAAATTTTCTTCAAAATCGAAAAACGAAAATCCGCTCTCCCGCTGAGAACGGAAAAATTCGGTACGCACCGCCTCATCGTCAGCCCAACAGCCGCCATCTTCGATCTTGCGGCAGGTCAAAATCACCGGAACACCGACCTCTTTCGGAAAAACGCAAACCTTCGCCCGCTCTTCGCGAAGCAGAAAATCGGCGCGCAGTTCGATACCGTCGGCAAAAGCTTGGTTCTCTGCCCATAAACGACGGTTTTCTTCCATTGTCTTTCCCGTCAAAGTCAGAAAAATCATCGGTTTTCCCCCGAAAAAATCACAAATCGGAACGATAAAGATACATTTCGGCTATTTTTGCGCCTTTGAAAACAAAGCGCATCGACACGGGAAACTCCCGGTAAAAAATTTCGTAAATCGCCGTCGTTTTTTCCCGAAGCTGCGGCTCGCCAAGTTTTTCAAACACTTCCGCTTCCGTCATTCCGATTTTAACGCCTTCAAACATCCCGCCAAAATACGAACCGAACCCGATTTGCCACACCCGATCGCGAAACCAAAACAGATAAATGCCGGATTCGTGAATCGAAACAACATCATCCAACGACGGATCGCTTCCGCGCAAAATATTGAGCGAAACCGGCGCGCCGAATGCCTCGAACGCCGTCTGCGGATCGCTGCCAAGCAACGGAAGCAGCTGCTCGGCGGAAACGTTTTCCGTCAAATCCGCCGCCGACTTTTGAGAATCGGCCGCCGTTCCGCCGTCGTCTTCTGCTGCCTTCTCTGCAGCCGCTTCGCCTTTTAACGATGAACCGGCGGTTTTTTCCGCCTTTACGCCGTCAGCCGCCGTTTCGGCTTGCAGAGTCTCGTTTTGAGGCGTGCGCGCGGTTTGGGCGGCGACGGTCAAAACCGCCGCCGTCAAAAAGAACGCCTGCAGCAGCCGTCTCATTCCATTCCCTTGATGATGCAGGAAGCAAATTCCGATGTAGAAACCGTTGCCGCACCGTCCATCATACGGGCAAAATCGTAAGTGACCCGTTTGCCGGCAATCGCCGATTCAATGCCTTTGTCGATCAACGCTCCCGCTTCAGTCCAGCCGAGGTAATCGAACATCATTTTTCCGGAAAGAATCAACGAACACGGGTTGACCTTGTCCTGCCCCGCGTATTTCGGCGCCGTTCCGTGAGTGGCTTCAAACACCGCGGTGCCGGTTATGTAATTGATATTGGCCCCCGGCGCGATTCCGATTCCGCCAACCTGAGCCGCCAACGCATCCGAAATATAATCGCCGTTTAAATTCATTGTCGCTATCACATCGTACTCGGCCGGCCGCGTCAGAATTTGCTGCAGAAAAGCGTCGGCAATCACATCTTTGATGACAATATCCGCGCCGGTCTTTGGATTCTTCATTACCCGCCACGGACCGCCGTCTAACGGGCGAGCACCGTAAAACTTCTCTGCTGTTTCATAACCGATGTCGCGGAACGCTCCTTCGGTGAATTTCATAATATTGCCTTTGTGAACCAATGTTACGCTTTTGCGGTTGTGAGCTATAGCGTAATCGATTGCCGCTTTGACCAACCGCTCCGTTCCCGAACGGCTGATCGGTTTGATCCCGATGCCCGAATCGGCTTTCACTTTCCATCCGAAAATACTCTCCAGCGCTGCAATCAACTCCGCCGTCTTCACTTCGTCCATTTTTGTTTCAAAGCCGGCGTACACATCTTCCGTATTTTCACGGAAAATCACCATATCCACTGCCTCGGGATGTTTCACCGGCGTATCAATACCGGCGTAGTAACGCACCGGACGAAGACATACATACAAATCCAATAACTGCCGCAGCGCCACATTCAGCGAACGGATGCCGCCTCCGACCGGCGTCGTCAACGGTCCTTTGATACCGACCAAATACTCGGCGATTGTCTTTTCCGTCTCTTTCGGCAGCCACTCACCCGTCAGATTGAATGCCTTTTCCCCCGCCAGCACCTCCAACCATTCGACTTTCCGTTCGCCGCCGTACGCTTTCTCTACCGCCGCATCAAAAACCCGCTGCGCCGCCTTCCAAATATCGGGACCGATACCGTCCCCCTCGATAAACGGAATCACCGGATTCGCCGGAACCCGCAAACCGTTTTCGGTCATCGTAATTTTCTCACCCATAAAAACCTCCGCTCGGAATGATTCAGTATACCAAAAAAAAACGAGTTGGAAAAGGGCGATTTCTGCGGATTTCGGGCAGTCGATTCTTACTAATGAGGCAGCAGCGCGAAGGAGAGGACGACCGAAAACGACCGCAAAAAAAGAGAGCCGAAGCTCTCTTTTCGTTTTCCGAAACCGACCGCCAATTCATTTCCGGTTGGCATAATTCCACCGGTAACCGTATTTGACGACATCCTCATTCAGGCGGCTGCGGTATGTTTCGACCTCTCGAAAGGTCATTTCCCACGTTCGGGCGGCGGAATCCGTTTGCGTATAACGGCGGTCTTTATCGTAGGCCGACGCCTCCCGCAAACGCGTCCATGCCTCATCCGTTTTCCCCGCTTCGGCCAAAGTCATAAAAACTTTTGCCATATCATTAATCTCCATCCGCTGTTTTTCGGGAAAATCACGCACTTCCCGTCCGGCCAAAACAGCAATTTCGACGCCGCTTCCATCATTCGGTAAAACCAGCCTAAATCCGGTCGGATATTCGACTCCTTTTGGGGAGCCGTTATCGATATATCTCACTTTATAAAAGAAAGATTCGGGAGAAAAGACTATTTCGTTTGAAGCGAGTCTATCCTCTTTGCCGTCCGCCGTCACCGAAAACAGTTCCATTGCCACATTCCCGCCGACCGCTTCGATCTTTGCCGTTCCTTTCGTCTTTCCGGTAATACATAAAAGCGTTTCCGTCGGTATCGACGGTCCGATCGGGCAGGAAATCAGAAGAACAGTCATCGTCAAAAATAAAAATCTTTGCTTCCTATTCATGTAATCCCCCCCCCCCTTTTTTTTTCTTACCAAATAAATCATTCGAGCCGGCGTTTTACAATTTGGCATCTCCCTAATCCGACTACGGTGTTCCCGGAGAAGGCAGTTTCAGACTTCCTTTATACGCAACGTTACGGGAATCCGAAATATCGGTCGATACAAAGTATTCGTAAAAAACTTCAACCGTATACTCTTCAGACGACGGCAAGGCTGTTTTCTCAACCGATAATTCGGTATTTTTGCCGCTTGTCTTCACAAACACCGGGTTCCCGGATGCATCCGTAACTTTTACCGTATAAAAGAGCTTTTCTTCTGCCTCTTTCGCCGAACTGTCGCCTGCCGCGGCAGAATAACTGTCGAAATTAATCGGATCCCACAAAAACAGATACCGGTTGCTTGTCTCTTCATAACGAAAATTATTAATCGGATAGGTTTTAATCTCACCCGAAATTGTCACATCTATATCAATCTGACGACTGATATAATACCAGTAAGCGCCCGACTCTCTGCGATTTTCGCCGATTTTACATCGGACAAAGACACAGTAAATACCTGTTTTCGGAAAATCCTCTTTTGTCAACGTGACGGAAGTATCGCCCCCCATCCAGAGAGAAAGATCGCTTCCCCTCTCATTGTTCTCATTGAGATTGTTGGCACAAATCTCATAGACAGGTTTTTCATCCGCATATTTCGGCCAGGCTTTTTGATATGCCGACAAATCAACCGCGTTCCATGAAAAAGTAAAGCCTGTGTCGGCTTCTTTTACTTCAAACCGGCTGATCGTCCCGCCGCCCGAAGGATACAAATCGGGCACCGGACAACCGAACAACAGCCCCATTGCCAATAAAAGAATTCCCTTTGCGAAGTTCTTCATAATACAGCCTCCTTATTCGCTAATCGTCATATCAAAACCGGCAGAATAGTTCAGAATCGGCATTGAAATTGACTCGACCGGTTTGTATTGAAAAGAAACCGAAACCGTATAACGTCCGGGCGGAATCCGGTCTTTGGCGATCGTCACGGACGGTGTATCACCGCATTGTGCCATCAGCAGCGTACCGAAATCCGAAACCAAATCGCCGAAATCCTTTAATCCGATAAAAAACCGGTAATCGATTTGTTTTTTAAGAAACGTTCTTTTCGCATCACTCATTCCGATTCCCGAAAAGTCAATCGGCTCCCACGAAAACACATAGCCGTTTTCTGTTTCTTTCATCTGCAACCCGTCTATATCGCAAAAAAGCTGTTCCGGAGGCAGGGCAGCCGGACACGCTGTCAGCATGGCTGATAATAAAAATAAAATAAAAAGCTTTTTCATTGTAAACCTCCTGATCCTGCAAAATCGAATAGTCGTTAATTTATTCTTCCAGATTTACGGAAACAATTTCTTTTTTTTCATCGAGAGTAAACCGAAGCCGACTCTCATACCGAACAGAAGAAGGCATATAGCCGGATAAATAAGCATAACGGATACAGGCGACATATTCTCCCGATGTCAATGTATCCGAAGAGACCGTAACCGAAGTTTCTTTGCCGGTCTGACGATGAAAGACCGACTCCCCATCGCCCGAAAGAATCCGAAAGGTCACATCCTGCTGTTCTTCGGCTTTTTGCGCTGTCAGCTGCCATTCTTTTTTATATTCCGTATAATCCGGCTGATCCCAGGAAAACAGCAGACCGTTTCCGTTTTTTTGAACCTGAAAACGTCCGAATTCGCCGGCTGTTCCGAAATAGTATTGGCACGAAAAACACAATACCGAAAGGAAAATCAATAATTTTTTCATTTTTTGCCTCCTCACAATATGATTATCACTCCTGTTTTTCAATTTGTCAATACCGATTTTTAAAAAAAGTTCATCTTTTTTACGTTTGTTAACACACTTAACTACCCGTTATTTTCCCGGTTCGGCGGCCTCCCGATTCGAAATAGAGGGTAAAAATATTCCTTAATTTTACGGAAAAAAAGTTGCAAAAACAGGGCTGTCATTTTATAATGTACAGATAAAAGTATATATTTTTACGGAGGACTTATGCCCACAGAGCAAAAAACGGATACGGTTTTCTCAAAAGAACTGGAAAACTTTATCGCCGAATGGAAGGAAAAGCCGGGAAATCTGATTATGATTCTCCACAAGGTTCAAAGCGAATTTGGGTACATTTCGAGGGGGGCGGCTATGAAGGTCGCCGAAATGCTCGACATTCCGCTGGCGAAAATCTACGGAGTCATCACATTCTACCACTTTTTTAAACTGAACAAACCGGGAAAAAACGTGATTCAGGTGTGCATGGGAACTGCGTGCTACCTCAAAGGCGGTCAGGCGATTTTGGACGAAACAGCCAAACACCTGAATATTCCCGTCAAAGGAGTCACCGAAGACGGAATGTTTTCGTTGGAATCGGTTCGCTGCGTCGGCTGCTGCGGGTTGGCACCCGTTGTCGTGATTGGAGACGAGGTTTTCGGAAAGGTTCTGCCCGAGCAGATGCCCGAAATTCTGGCTAATTTCTCGGAATAGGAGAATGCACGATTCAATCGGCGACATGATTGTCGACTGTCTGCAAAACTCGGTGGAGGCAAACGCTTCCCGAATTGTTCTGACCGTTAACGAAACGCCTGAATTTTTGGACGTTTGCATTGAAGACAACGGAAAAGGCATGAGTGATGAAGAGCTGAAGCGGGCGACAGACCCGTTTTATACCGACGGGGTGAAGCACAAACACCGCAAAGTCGGACTCGGACTGCCGTTTCTGCTTCAAACGGTGGATATGACGGACGGCACATGGTCGATTCAATCAAAAAAAGGCGAAGGCACGCGTTTAGCGTTTCATTTGAACGTCAACCACATCGACTTACCGAAGATCGGCGATTTGCCGCTGGCGTTTTTTTCAACCATGATTTTCAACGGAAACTATGAACTGGTTATTCACCGCTGTTATACGGGAAAAAAGGCGGCCGAATACACGGTTATCCGTTCGGAACTGAAAGAAGCGCTCGGTTCGTTCGAAGACGCTCAGGCGTTGGCACTTCTCAAACAATTTCTGACAGATCAAGAATCGGAAATAAAGGAGATAAAAAATGGCGAAATTAACATTAGAAGATTTGCGCAAAATGCGCGAAGCCGGAAAAAAACAAATTGACACCCGTCAAACTCACGGAAAGGAAATTTTCATCGTAATCGGCATGGGAACCTGCGGAATTGCCGCCGGAGCAAAGAACGTTTTAAATGCCTTCATTGCCAAACTTGATGAAAAAGGAATCTCCGATGCGGTGGTCAAACAAACCGGCTGCATGGGGCTGTGTCACTCCGAACCGACGGTGGAAATCAAAATGCCGGGAATGCCGGATACCATCTACGGAAAAGTGGATGCCGCTTTGGTGGATCAACTGATTGACGATCACATTCTCGGAAAGAAATTGGTCAGCGGACACATCATCGACCGTCCCGCCGGCGACATCATGAAATAAAAAGGAGAGACAAATGGCATATAAACACTACGTATTGGTTTGCGGCGGTACAGGCTGCGAATCATCAAAAGCCGATGACATTTTCACAAACCTGAAAACCGAAGTGGCAAACGCCGGACTGGAGCACGACGTTCAAGTTGTAAAAACCGGCTGTTTCGGTTTCTGTGAAAAAGGACCGATTGTCAAAGTTCTGCCGGAAGACGCGTTCTACGTTGAAGTCAAACCATCAGACGCGGAAGAAATCGTCAAAGAGACGCTGATTAAAGGGCGTATTGTCAAACGGTTGGCTTACGTTGATGAATCGGGGAAGACCTCTGCCGTTCCTGAAGAGATTGGATTTTACCAGAAACAGATGCGCATCGTTTTGCGCAACTGCGGTTTAATCGATCCCGAAAAAATTGATGAGTACATCGCCCGCGACGGTTACGCCGCACTGGAAAAAGTCCTGTTTGAAATGACGCCGGATCAAGTGATCGAAGAAATGAAGATCTCCGGTCTGCGCGGCCGCGGCGGCGCGGGGTTCCCGACGTGGATGAAGTGGAATTTCACAAAACAGGTAGAGAGCGACGTCAAGTACATCGTCTGCAACGCCGATGAAGGCGACCCGGGCGCGTATATGGACCGCAGTACCCTTGAAGGCGATCCGCACTCTGTTTTGGAAGCCATGGCGATTGCCGGTTACACTGTAGGCGCCAATCAAGGCTTTATTTACATCCGCGCCGAATATCCTCTGGCTATCAAACGGCTGGAAATCGCCATGGCGCAGGCGCGTGAATACGGACTGTTGGGGCAAAATATTCTCGGCAGCGATTTCTCATTCGACATTGAAATTCGTTTGGGGGCGGGCGCTTTCGTCTGCGGTGAAGAAACAGCCCTCCTTGCATCCATTGAAGGAAAACGCGGTATGCCGACTCCGAAACCGCCGTTTCCCGCCGTTTGCGGTCTTTGGAAAAAACCGACGGTTATCAACAATGTTGAAACTTGGGCCAATGTTCCGGTCATCATCACAAAAGGCGGAAAATGGTTTGCATCCATCGGAACGGAAAAATCCTCCGGAACGAAAGTTTTCGCTCTGACGGGAAAAATCAAAAACTCCGGTTTGGTAGAGGTTCCGATGGGAACGACGCTGCGCGAAATCGTTTACGATATCGGCGGCGGAATCAAAGGCGGCAAAGCGTTTAAAGCCGTACAGACGGGCGGTCCCTCCGGCGGTGTAATTACCGCCAAAATGATCGACACGCCGATTGACTTCGACAATCTTGTCGCAGCCGGTTCAATGATGGGTTCCGGCGGAATGATCGTCATGGATGAAGATGACTGTATCATCGACGTTGCGAAATTCTACCAGGAATTCTGCGTCGAAGAGTCGTGCGGAAAATGTTCGCCGTGCCGAATCGGAACGCGGAAACTTTACGACATCCTGACCAAAATTTCCGAAGGCAAAGGCACTATGGAAGATTTGGAACAGCTGAAAGAGATCGGTGAAGCAATGAAACGCGCTGCTCTCTGCGGACTCGGACAAACCGCACCCAATCCGGTTCTCTCTTCCCTCCATTATTTCTATGACGAATATTTGGAGCATATCAATGAGAAAAAATGCCGCGCCGGAAAGTGTAAGAAGCTGATTACGTACACCATCAACGACAACTGTCGAGGATGTACGCTCTGCGCCCGTAAATGTCCGGTCAACTGCATCAGCGGCGAAGTCAGACAAAAGCATACGATCGACCAAACGAAGTGTATCAAGTGCGGCGAATGTATGAAGAACTGCAAGTTTGACGCCATCGAAAAGAGATAAGGAGAAAAAAGTGAGTACTGTCAATATTCAAATCAACGGAAAACCGATTACGGTTGAAAAAGGAACTCATATTTTGGCGGCCGCCAAACAAGCCGGTGTCAAAATTCCTTCTTTGTGCGCTCATCCCGATTTGGACGCCTGGGCGGCATGCGGCATTTGTGTTGTTAAAGTTTCCAACGCGCGCGGCATTTCTCCAAAACTGGTTCGCGCCTGCGCAACCGAATGTGTTGAAGGCGAAAATTACATCACCCATGATCCCGAATTAAACAAAATCCGACGGACAATTATCGAAATGATTTTGGCCGATCATCCGCAATCGTGTCTGACCTGCGGCCGAAACGGCAGCTGCGAACTGCAAACGCTGGCAGCCGAATTCGGTATCAGAGAAATTCCGTTTGCCCGCAACGTCAAAAACATGCCGAAAGACGATTCAACCGGCGCCATTGTTTTGGATCCGTCGAAATGTGTTCAGTGCGGCCGCTGTGCCCAAGTTTGTCAGCAGCTGCAGAACGTTTGGGCGTTGGAATTCATCGGACGCGGTGAAAAAACGAGAATTGCCGGCGCCGGAGACATCGTTCTCAACGAAACGCCATGTATCAAATGCGGTCAATGTTCCGCTCACTGTCCGGTCGGCGCCATCTATGAGTTGGATGAAACCGCCAAACTGCTTGAAGCAATCCGCAATCCGGAGCTGACGGTTATCGCTCAGATTGCGCCGGCTGTCCGCGTAGCTATCGGCGAAGAATTCGACATGGAACCGGGTGAGGTGACGACGGGAAAAATCTATGCCGCGTTAAGAGCCATCGGCGTCGACACCGTTTTCGACACCAACTTCGGAGCCGATCTGACTATCATGGAAGAAGGAACCGAATTCGTCCGTCGATTCACGGAAAACAAGGATCTGCCGCTGATTACCTCCTGCTGTCCGGCGTGGGTCGAATACATGGAAAAGTATGCCTGCGACATGATTCCGAATTTTTCCACCGCTAAATCTCCGCAGCAGATGCAGGGCGCCATTACGAAAACCTATTATGCGCAAAACGCAGGATTGGATCCGAAAAAAATCTTCTCGGTTTCGATTATGCCGTGTACGGCAAAAAAACAGGAAATCAAACGCAGCGAAGACATGTTTTCCAGCGGATGCCAGGACAACGATTTGGTTCTTACAACGCGGGAATTGGCACGGTTGTTTAAGCAATTCGGAATTGATTTTAAAAATATCGAACCGCAAAAAGCTGACAGCCCCATCGGTCAATACACCGGCGCGGCGACCATTTTCGGCGTGACCGGCGGCGTTATGGAAGCGGCTTTGCGAACGGCGTATTACCTCGTCACTAAAGAGGAGCTGTCCGAAAAAGCGGTGGATTTCACCTGCGTCCGCGGTATGGAAGGAATCAAAAAGGCAACCGTCGATGTAAAAGGAACCCCGGTGCGTGTGGCAGTGGCCCACGGACTGAAAAATGTTCAGACGCTGCTGCAGGAAGTCCGCGACGCAAGAGAAAACGGAAAGGAGCTGCCGTACCACTTCATCGAAGTCATGGCGTGCAAAGGCGGCTGTATTGCCGGCGGCGGACAGCCGTATGGAACAGAAGATGAAATTCGTGCTAAACGAATCAACGGGCTCTACACGGATGATAAAAAATGCGAATTCCGCAAATCGCATCAAAATCCCGACATTCAAAAAATTTACAAAGATTTCTTCGGAGAACCGTCGTCGCATAAAGCCCATAAACTTCTTCACACGCATTACGTATCGCGGCCGACGTACAAAAAGTAATCTGAAAATGATTGAGGGGCGGAAATTTCCGCCCCTTTTTTCAAATAAGGAATTCTATTTTGATCTGACAAACCAATTAATCGGATGACAATTCTTCATACGCTTTTAAAATCAACTCTTCCGTTTCCGGCCATCCCAAACAGGCGTCAGTCACAGAAAGACCCTTTTCGGGCACCGTTCCCGGAATCAGGTTTTGTTTTCCTTCCTTTAAATGGCTCTCTAACATAACACCGATAACCGATTGATTGCCTTCTTTTTTTTGTCGAATCACACTCTCAAAAACCAACCTCTGATTTTTGTGGTTTTTCATCGAGTTATCGTGCGAACAATCGACGATAATGTTGGGCATCAGTCCGTGCTGTTTTAAAAGTTCCGTCGTAAACGCAATGTACTGCGGTTGAAAATTGGGACTGTTCTTTCCTCCGCGCAGAATCACGTGACAGTACGGGTTGCCCGTTGTTTTAAAAATCCCCGTCTGACCGTCCGGCAGAACACCGATGAATGCGTGAGGAGCCGAAGCCGCTTCCACTGCATCGATAGCCACATCAATATTGCCATTAGTCGCGTTTTTGAATCCTACCGGCATAGAAAGACCGCTGACCATTTGCCGATGAGTTTGACTTTCCGTCGTTCGGGCGCCGACAGCCGCCCACGAAACCATATCGGCGATATACTGCGTGATAATCGGATCGAGAATTTCCGCACCAACCGGAATACCCGCTTCGTTGACGCCCTGCATAATCCGTCGTGCCATCCGCAAGCCTTTTTCAAAATCGTAAGTTCGATTCAAATCGGGATCGTAAATCAACCCCTTCCAGCCGACCGTCGTTCTCGGTTTTTCGAAATAGACGCGCATAATCAAAAAGAGTCTATCCCCGACCTTCTTCTTCAAACCGGCTAAACGAGAGGCATATTCCGCCGCATCATCTTCATTGTGTATCGAACACGGTCCTGTAATGACAATCAATTTTCGTGTTGATTCATGATTTAAAAACCTTTCAATTTCCCTCCGACCTTCGGCAACCGTTTTTTCGCTTGCTTCTGTCAAAGGAATTTCCTTATACAAATTTCCGGGCGGTGTCAATTTGTATTTTTCGCTGATGTTGATATTATTCAGATTCATACGGTTCAATATTAATGCAACGCCCTTTGTTTGTCAACTTTTTCCGCAACTGCCAAAAAATTCTTTCGAAAAATCGAAAATGTCAAGCTCTGCCTCAATCGGAAATCTTTACGAATGAAGAAGATTCTTGTATCAACATAAAACAGCACCCGTATCTCAGTCGAGACATCGGAAGGCATGCGGAAGTTCTGAAAGTACTTTTAAGAAGTATTGAACCGCAATACAAATAATAATCATATTTTCAATATCGATAATCCAGCGAAAATTATTAAAAACAGTCTTTATATCGATCGGGAGGTTTTATGAAAAAACTTGCATTTTTTCTCCGAATCGGCTATGATGGGAAAAGGAGCGACTTGTGTCTGTTAAAGTTTGCGTTTTAACCGGATACGGCATCAATGCCGACAACGAATTGACGGCCGCCTTTAATATGGCGGGCGCCGAAGCCGAAAAAATTCACATTAACGATTTTATTGAAAATCCCGCTCTGCTGCACCGTTACCAAATTGCCGGATTTGCCGGCGGATTTTCATTCGGAGACCATCTCGGATCCGGATTGGTGTACGCCGAATTGGTCAAAAAGAATTTAAAAGAAGAAACTGACCGCTTTGTTGCCGACGGAAAATTGATTATCGGTATCTGCAACGGTTTTCAAGTTTTGGTCAAATCGGGAATTTTACCGAATCTCCGCGGCGACTGGACCCAGGAAGTCTCCCTGATTCACAACGAAAGCGGCGTTTTTGAAGACAGTTGGGTGAATTTGAAATTCAATCCCGATTCGCCGTGCGTCTGGACAAAAGGATTACAGACGATGGATGTTCCAATCCGACACGGAGAGGGGCGTTTCATTACCGATTCGCAAGAGACACTCAAACAGCTGAAAGAACTCAACTTGATTGCCGTTCAATATAATGACCGCAATCCCAACGGTTCAGTCAACGATATAGCCGGTATTACTGATCCGAGCGGACACATTCTCGGACTGATGCCCCATCCCGAAGCCTTTATTTTCCCCGAAAACCATCCGAAATGGACACGGCAGCCGATTACCGAAGCGGATGGCCTGAAAATCTTCAAAAACGGCGTTCGTTTTTTCCGATAGCGATAAACGCCTATTCTTGGCAGACTACCAAAACGCCGATTTGAGAAATTCAAATCGGCGTTTGCGGTTTTAAGATTGCTCTTCAGCGCTGCGAATCTTGTCATCTTCCGTCACAATCATCGGCGACTCATGAAGAAAAAGAACCGTCACAAATGCAACAATACTCAGAGCAAAATAGATAATCATCATCGTACCGAGATAAGCATTTTGCTGAATACTCATCAGTTGAGTGAAAATAATTCCAGTAATTTGTCCGGAAAGAAGCAAAATTCCCTGCGAAGACGACTCGGGTGTCGGAAAAGTCACCTCTGCCGCATACTGAAAACCGATCGGACCGGCGCTCATCACAAAGAATCCCAATACAAACGATGAAAACAACGCCAACAAATAGATCAGCGAAACGACAGTATCATCGGTTTTCGGACTTTCGATATAAACTTTTGTGGGATACCGTTTGCCTTCGATTATTGATGTTTGAGAAAATGTGTATGTCGCCTCCCGGGACGAATCAGCAGAACAAGAAGTTAAAATTACATCCTCAAAAACAACGTTTTGGGGATCTTCAGCAGCAGCCAACAGATAAACGGTTCTATCCTCTTTGACACTGTCATTTCTCGTCACCCTGACATCAAACGCATACAATCCATCGACATCGGGAGATATCATTTGAATTCCGGAAGAGGGATTGAGCAGTTTCAGTTCACTGCCTTCGGGCTTGGAAATAATCGTCCATTCATATTCGTATGGATTCAAATAGCGAGAAAAAGTTAGTCCGAAAACACCGATCAACATGCCGAACATACAGACAACAACGAAAATTTTCCGTTTTCGCATTTTGTCGGAAAGAATCGGAAGGATCACGGCGCCGATAACGCCTCCAACCAACATCAATGCAGCGACAAGTCCGTCAGAATCTTCAATACCCAAGTATGCGTTGATGGCGTCTGCCATGGAGCTGATAGCATTGAAAATTCCTAAACCGATTAAAAACAGAAAAATTACCAGAAGCATATCTCGGTTTCTAAACATGTGCCCCATGCCTTTAAAAAAGGAAAACCGTTCAACTTCCGCACTGGCATCGGGAGGAAGAGCCGGGGCATTTTTCATTGACAGAAGGGAAAGCAAACAAGCAGCTGCAGTAATCAATCCGTAAACCAGCTGAACCGTCTCCATTCCCTCTCCGGCAGAACCAACCACCATCGGAGTGATCAAAGCCGCCAAAATAATACCCAAATATTGGGCCAGCGACGCCAAACCGACGGCAGTTCCCCGTTCCTTCATCGGAAACCAACGTACGACCAATGTTGTCGCTGCATTCAAAACAAACGGCTGTCCAATCGCTAAAAGCACCTGTCCGAAAAAAACAACAGAAAACGACGACGCAAAAAAACCTTTCATCAGCGCTCCGACTGCCGAAAGTACCGCACCGATTCCGATTCCCATTCTCAAATTAAACCGATCAATAATATAGGACGCCGGCAGACAAACGACGATGTAAACCAGCATGTATAAAATCGCCAACGTATCGATATTATAAAATGATGTGAATTCGACTCCGCGCGATTCAAAAAAAATCGTCGCCGGACGGGCAATCATTGCATGTGAAAGCCATTGAATCTGGATGACGATGTTTAAAAACATAAATACAGCCAACAAAAACCATCGATAATTGTAAACGCGATACTCTTTTTTCACGTCAAACTCCTTTTCTTAATTTTAAACTCATCCAACGATGATTGCAAGAATTCTGTTTTCAAAATTTTTTTTTTACGCTATTATGAGATGTGAATCCGAACTGTTTCCAATGCAGACACCTTCTCATCCGACCGGCCGGAAATTTTCCGTACATTTGTCAGCGATACGGCTTCGAATCGTCGCGGATGTCAATGCCGTCTTTGGTTATATTTGAAGCTGTAGGATCGTTTTGTCTCGGATTTGAACCGAAAGAGGAAGCGGAAACTCCGCAGCCGAAGATCCGATTCGTTGATCCGGAGAAAGGAGAAAACTTTGATGAATCTGTCTGAAACGGAAGCGGCCGTACGCGCTCTCTTATCGGATGACAGCAACGATTTTTACCGTTTTCTGATGCTGGAAAAGACCGACTCCACCAATAACCGCATTTTAACCGAAGCTGCCGGCGGCGCTGCGGAAGGGCTGACAGTTTGCGCTGTTCGGCAAACTGCCGGGAAAGGCAGCCGCGGACGTTCTTTTTTCAGCGCTGCGCCTTGCGGGCTTTACTTTTCCGTTTTATTCCGTCCGCCGGCAATCCCTCCCGAAAATCTTGTCCGCATCACCGCGGCAGCGGCCGTTGCCGTTTGCTCCGCACTTGAAGCATGCGGCAGCGAAGAAGCGCTCATCAAATGGGTCAACGACGTTTACATTAACCGCCGAAAGGTGTGCGGTATTCTTACCGAAGGGCGCTTTTCCGCCGCCGGCCGCCTGGAAGCCGTTGTCTGCGGCATCGGTCTCAACCTCGCCGCGCCCCCCGGCGGTTTCCCTTCTGATATTGCGGAAACCGCCGGCGCCGTTTTTCCGACTTTCGAAGAAGCGGAAAAACGGCGGGCAGCCGTTCTTGCCGGTATTTTGGAACGGCTGCGGGCGCACTACCGAGCCTTAATTGAGTCGGGGAAAAGCGGCTGTGAAGAAGAGTATCGCCGCCGTTCCTTTCTTGTCGGCCGTACGGTTTCTGTCACCCGCGGCAAAAATACCGAAGAGGCGGCGGTTATCGGCGTTGATGACAACTGCCGCCTGAAAGTCCGCTGGCTCCAAACGGAAAAAGAGGAAACTTTAATCGGTGCAGATGTTTCTCTTCATGAATCGCGATTTTAATTGCCGCCGTTCCGTTAACAAAACCGACGGTTACCGAACCACACAGATTTTTTAACTTGATACGACCGCATGACGCAAAATCGTACTATCGATTCGTTGAAATTCATAAGTGCGTCGTAAAGCAGTCTGCGATTTCAACTGGTTCTTTTCGATAATAAAAAACTCCGCTTTGCAGGCGGAGTTTTCATTTCAACAGAAAAGTTATTTAATGCGGCGAACCATCACCACGCCGTCAATTCCCGTCAATTCGGAAATCAACGCATCGGAAACCGACGAATCGGTTTCAATGATGTTGTAAGCGTAATCGTTCTTCTGTTTATTGATGGAGGCGGTGATGTTAATGCCGCCTTTCGCCAAAACCGAAGTAATTTGCCCCAACATATTCGGAATGTTTTTGTTAATCAAGACAATGCGAAAATCGTCACCCATCGGCAGTTCGCACGCGGGGAAGTTGACGGAATTGATTACATTTCCCGTTTCGAGGAAGAGTTTGATTTCGTCGACCGCCATCATGGCACAGTTGTCTTCCGATTCTTTTGTTGAAGCCCCCAAATGCGGCATGACAATGACGTTGTCCCGCTGAAGCAGCGCATCTTCAGCAAAATCGGTTACATAGCAGGAAACCTTCCCGCTGTCCAAAGCGGCAATCATATCTTCCGTATTGATGATTCCATCGCGGGAGAAGTTGACGATTTTCACGCCGTCTTTCATCATCGCAAACTTCTCTTTGTAAATCATATTTTTCGTATCCGGTAAAAACGGAACATGAACAGAGATATAATCCGCTTTTGACAGCATCGAATCCAGTGATTTAGCCCGTTTCACCTGACCGGAGAGGCTCCACGCCGCTTCAACAGAGATGTAGGGGTCAAATCCGACAACATTCATACCGAGGGCCAGAGCGGCATTAGCCAAAGAAACGCCGATAGCGCCCAATCCAATGATGCCAAGGGTTTTGCCTTTGATTTCCGTACCGGCGAAGTTCTTTTTACCGTCTTCAACCTGTTTGGAAATGTTTTCGGTTCCTTTCAGGGTGTTGGTCCATTCCACGCCTTTAATAATCCCGCGGGAGGCCAGCAGCAGAGCCGCAATGACCAGCTCTTTCACCGCGTTGGCGTTGGCGCCCGGTGTGTTGAAAACCACGATTCCTTTTGCAGTGCAGTCGGCTACCGGAATGTTGTTGACGCCGGCACCCGCACGGGCGATTGCTTTCAGTGTCGCCGGCATTTCCATATCGTGAAGTTTGGCGCTGCGGACAATAATCGCATCGGGATTGTTCAGTTCGCTTGCCACTTCGTACTGTTCGCGGTCGAACCGATCCAAACCGATCGCCGCAATTTTATTCATCGTACTGATTCGATACATTGTTTTCCCCTTTTTATTTGTTTTTGGCTTCGAAAGCTTTCATGAAGTCGACAAGGGCGCGGACGCCTTCCGTCGGCATCGCATTGTAAATGCTGGCGCGCATACCGCCGACGCTGCGGTGGCCTTTCAGGTTGACAAAGCCGGCAGCCGTTGCTTCTTTAATGAATGCGGCATCCAGTTCTTCGTTACCGGTGACAAACGGTACATTCATCAGCGAGCGGTCTTTGACGGCAACCGTTCCTTTAAATAATGACGACGAATCGAGAAAATCGTAGAGAATTTTCGCTTTTTCGCGGTTAATTTTTTCGATAGCGTCAATACCGCCGTTCTTTTTCAGCCATTGAAAAACCAATCCCATAATATAAATAGCGTAAGTCGGAGGCGTGTTGAACATCGAACCGTTATCGACGTGGGTCTGATAATTGAGCATGGTCGGCGTCGATTCCGGAGCTTTTCCGACCAGGTCGTCACGGATGATAACTAAACAAACTCCGGCCGGTCCCAAATTCTTCTGCGCTCCCGCAAAAATCAATCCAAACTTGGAAACGTCGATCTTTTCGGACATAATACTCGAAGAAAAATCGGCAATCAGCGGAACATCGCCTGTCTTCGGGAATTCGTTAAATTTCGTCCCATAAATCGTATTGTTGGCACAGATGTAAAAATAATCGATATTTTCGGGAACTGCGGGAATTTCGGGAATATGATTGAATGTTGTTTCTTTTGACGAAGCAACAACCAACGCTTCTCCGAATTTTTTCGCTTCTTTGATGGCTTTATCCGACCAAGCGCCTGTATTCATAAAAGCAGCTCTTTTATGATTGACCATCAGATTCATCGGAATCATCGCAAATTGCAGAGAGGCTCCGCCTTGAAGAAAAAGCACTTTGTAGTTATCAGGAATTCCCATTAACTCGCGCGCCAAGGCTTCGGTTTCATCGATAATCGCCTGATACGGTTTGGAACGGTGACTCATTTCCATAACGGACATTCCCGTTCCTTTGTAATCCATCATTTCGTCGGCTGCTTGCCGCAATACTTCTTCCGGTAAGCAGGAGGGACCTGCCGAAAAATTATAAACTCTGCTCATGTGAAAACTCCTTTCCTATTCCACTCTACCACAAAGGCAAAGAATTGTCGAGAATTGAAGAGGGTTAAACGTCGTTTTAAAAGAATTTTTTGAGAATTTGATAATCGTTTTCTCCGGCATTCCGAACAAAGGCGCCGTAATCATCAATCGCATCTTCGTCAGCGTTGTCAGAAACGGTACGGACAACCAAAAACGGCACACGGTTCATTTTACAGACTTGACCGAGCGCCGCTCCTTCCATTTCTGCCGCAATCGCACCGAAAGTATCGGTAATTTGTTTTTTTAAACAGCTGTCGGCAACGATACAGTCGCCGGTCGCAATCCGTCCTTCGTGAAGTTTCGGAAAACCGGGATTTTCGCCGGCCGCTTCGGAATATGCTTTGCGGAATTGTTCCGCCAGATCGCCGTCGCAGACGACCGATTCGCCGATACCGGGAATTTCTCCGGGCTTACGGCCGAACGCTTCCAGATGAAAGTCGTGTTGAACCAAATCGGAAGCTAAAACCAAATCACCGCGTTTAATGTCGTCGCGCAGTCCGCCGGCCACTCCGGAAAAAATGATGCGATCCGCCGCAAATTTTGTAATCAGGATCTGCGTTGACGAAGCCGCCGCCACTTTTCCGATTCCGCTTTTCGCAATCAAAAAAGGTCCGCGCGGACCTTCCGCCCGCCAAACTTCGGTTTGACCTTCCACCTCTTTCGAAAGAATTTTCACTTTCGAAATGAGATAACGGATTTCTTCATCCATTGCTCCGACAATCGCCAGCATCACTCTCTCCCTTTCAGTTCGCGGAGAACATCTCCCAGACTCAAACCGTTGTTCTCCAGCATCACCATCATGTGATAAATCAGATCGGCCGCTTCGTAAATGACATCCTGCGGGGTCGACGCCAGCACCAACTCGACCGCTTCTTCACCGACTTTCTTGCGAATTTTAGCTTCCCCCTTTGAAAACAGATGGGTTGTGTACGAACCTTCCGACATTTCCACACGACGATTGTGAATAACTTGTGCAAGACTTTTTAAAAAATCCGCCGGGAATTCGTCGTCGGTTAAATTTTCCGGATTTTTACCTGAATTTATGTCAAAATCCTCTATATTTAGCGTATTTTCGCCTGTTTTTTTCTCCGTTTCGGACCGCTCTTCGGCCGCTTCTTTTTGACAAATTGTGGATAACCTGTTGATAACTTCGTCAGAAACAACTGCTTTTGCATATTCTTTTCCGATGCAAGTCGTTTCCTTGGAAAGAGTTAAAAAAGGCACATCCGTGTTTCCGAACGGGAGCAGCCGTCCTGTTGATAAGTCGACTGTCCACAAAAGACCGTTTTCCCGGCTTTTAGAAAATCCTTTTTCGTTAATAACGGCGGAGGTCAGCAAACGTCCCGCCTCGTCTTCAATCAATAAAACTGTGTTCATCTCAACTCCGATCCGACAATCGTTTTGACGCTTCTTCCAAATCGACGGTTTTTTCGTAAAACGCCTTTCCGACGATAGCGCCGTCGATACCGCCGCTTTCGGCAATGCGGTACAAATCTTCCGTGCGGGAAACACCTCCCGAAAGAATCACCGGCAGTCCGCAGGCATTTGCAATCCGTTTCGTGTTTTCGATATCGGGGCCGCTCATCGTTCCGTCTTTGTCGATATTGGTGTAAATAACGGCTGAACATCCGATTTCCGCCGCCGTTTTTGCCAGCGCTTCATCACTGATACCGCCGTCTTTTTCCCACCCCGAAACGCGTACAGCTGCATTCAGCGCGTCAATGCCGGCGATAAACCGGGAACCGAACCGCCGCACCCACCGTCCGACTGTTTCCGGCTCTTTTGCCAAAACCGTGCCCGCAATTAAAAAATCGGCGCCCGCCTTCAAAAGCTCTTCAATATCGTTTTCGGAACGGACGCCGCCGCCGACTTCGATTTCTCCGTCAAAAACCGCCGCAATTTTCCGCAGCGCTTCACGGTTGTTTTTTCCCAGACCGCGCGCCGCATCCAAATCGACCACATGAAGCCGCGGCACGCCGAGCGACTGAAAAACCGCCGCCGCCTCCGCCGGGTCTTCATAATAAACGGTCACATCGCTGTAACTCCCCTTTTGAAGGCGCACACAGCGTCCTCCCAGTAAATCGATAGCCGGAATGATTTTCATAGGGGCATTATAGCGGATTCGCCGATGAAAGTCAAACGAACGGCAGAAACCGCTGTTCAGCACTCCGAAAAGAAAAGAGTTGTCAAAACCGCTGTTTCTCGGTAAAATAAAGCACATGGAAATTTTAAAATCAATCGAAGCCGAATTGAAAAAACTGCTGCAAACCTCCGAACCGAAACAGAGCATCGAGCTTGTCGGCGGAGAGGGTTTCGAACCGATCGATAACAAAGATTTGGCAGCAGCCTATTTACCGGCGGAAACGCTGCTTGCCGGCGGCGGAAAACGATGGCGGCCGCTTTTGGCGGTTTACTGCAGCGGCTTGTGCGGAAAAACGCCGACCGAAACGGTTTTGCGGCTTTCGGTTTTGCCGGAAGCGGTTCACAACGGCACTTTAATCATTGATGATATTGAAGACGGTGCGGTTTTGCGCCGCGGCGCGCCGTGCGCCCACATCCGTTTCGGAGTCGACACCGCCGTCAACAGCGGCAATCTGCTTTATTTTTTACCGACCGTACTCATTGATAACGCCGAGTTGAACGACTCTCAAAAACTCGGACTCTATAAAATTTATTCGCTGTATATGCGCCGCGTTCACTTTGGACAGGCGCTTGATATCGAGTGGCACAAAACCGACAAAATCCCGTCAGAAGAGGCGTATTTTCAAATGTGCCGGCTGAAAACCGGCTCGTTAGCGGCCATGGCGGCGCAAATCGGCGTTTTTCTCGGCGGCGGAACGGAATCTCAGCGGCAAGCGGCAGCTGTCATTGCCGAAAATATCGGCGTCTTTTTCCAAATCGTTGACGACATCATCAATCTGCGGACAGGAAACAAAGGAAAAAACCGCGGCGATGACATTGTCGAAAGAAAAAAAAGTCTGCCGGTTCTGTATTATTGCCGCAAAAACGATCCGGCACCGCTGCTTCAGCTGATGAAAATTGCTTCGGAACACGGCTACGATAACGCTCGAACGGAAATTGACGAAGCGGTTTCCCTCATTCTTTCCGATGGCGCCGACAAAGAGGCCGAAAAAACGGCGCTCGCCTTACGGGACGAAACCGCCGCCTTGCTGCGGAAAAGTTTTCCCGCTTCGGAGTTTTCCCTCAAAATTGAAGAAATGATTGACGGATTTTTCCGAGAGGTTGCCGTTTCTTCAAAAATCGGTTATTCTGAATCATGAGCAAAATACTGAATTTTATTCGACGGCCCGTCCGTTACACTTACTGGAACCTCAACCTTTACCTCATAGGAACGTGTGTCGTTTTATTTATTCTGACTATGATTTCTCCGAAAACCGTCAACTTTTATCTCGGTCTTTATCCGCCGGCGGTTATCCAAAATCATTTTTACTGGCAATTTTTGACGTACATGTTTATGCATGGCGGAATCAGCCACCTTTTTTTCAATATGTTGGCGCTTTTTTTCTTCGGAACACCTGTTGAACAGCGTATGGGGTCAACCGATTACAGCTTTTTTTATTTTTTTACAGGAATTACAGCCGGTATTTTTTCATTTTTGATTTATTGGCTGACAGGGCAAAACGTTTTATTGGTCGGTGCGTCGGGAGCGATTTTCGGTGTTCTGCTCGCATTTGCAACCTACTTTCCCGAAGAACGCATCTTCCTTTTTGGGATCATTCCGATCCCTGCCTATGCGTTGATTGTTATTTATGCCGGAATCGAAATCCTGTCAATGGGTTCGGTCTCCAACGTTGCGCACATGACGCACTTGGCAGGATTCGGTTTTGCGTGGCTCTACCTTTGGCTGCGAATGCGCATTAACCCGATCCGTGTCATTATCGATACGTTTAAAAACCGTCGGCGATGAAAAAATTCGGAATTGTCGTTTTCGCATTTTTGATTTGGATGCAGGCTGGCGCACAACCGTTTCTTCAAGGAAAAATCAGCGATCCGCGATTTTCGGAGGGGCGAATCAGCGAACCGAAAACCCAGCAGGAAAACCTTGAAGCGCTGTTCACTTACGCCTCTGTCTGGTTTGCCGATATGATTTACGGACGGAGCTTCACTTACTTCCTGACACACAACGACCGGAAAATCACATCTCAATTCGAATGGACCAATCCAAGCGAACTCAATCAACCAAAAGAAATTTCGGTTTTCGATATCGAGAGAGACGAAATTTTTATGAGTGCTTGGTTTCGTTACGATTTGTCACCAATGGAGCAAAAACGGCTGTCTGTTCATGCCGACGGCGTGCGCAGCGCCGGAACCTCATCAATCGACTTATTTTCTCAAACAGAACTGCTGCCGCTGCTCGACGCATACGATCAAGCAAAAGAAAATGCCGTTAAAAAAGCGGCAAAAAGTTATTTTCTGCAGCAAAAACCACGTGAAATCCGCGGCAGGCTTGTTCTTGAAAAAATGCCGTTTGTTTCGATTCAAAGCGGCGAATATGTGATTCAAGCTGTTTTCCGCATTTATTTTACGCAGGCCGATTATTTCGATTATTTCTAAAGATTCGCGTCTGACGGAACGGATTCGCCGATTTCCGCTTTCAGCCGCGTTTTTTCGTCATCCGTCAGTCCGAACGCAAAATCAACCGCCCTTCGATTCATTTCAATAAAAACCGATTCGTCCCAACCGAAAGCGTCTGCCGCCCGCGCGTATTCGCGGTTTAAATCGGTATTACACATCAATCGGTCGTCGCAACAGAGCAAAAACGGAATTCCGTCGGCAAAAAACGTTTTAACGGGGTGACATCGAATGTCGCTGACAGCGCGGGTTGCTTCATTGGAAGTAAGGCAGCACTCAATCAACCGTTCCCGCAGTCGTTCGCGAAGCGGCTGATCGGCAAAGACAGCCGCATGACCGACTCGGAGGGCGCCTGCCTCCACTGCAAGCGACACAGCTTCCTCATTCGCATCTTCACCGGCATGGCAGGTAATTCCGCGAAATCCGGCTTCCCGCAGTAAACGAAACGCCTCTTCGTGCAGCGTTACAGGAAAACCGCGTTCGGGCCCCGCCAAATCGAAACCGCAAACCAAATCCTGCCGCTTTAAACACAGTTCAGCCGTTTTCCGAGACCGGCAGTTTTGCCGCATTGCACACAAAATCAACCCCGTCCGAACACCTGTTTCCGCACTGCCCGCCTTCAATCCGGCAGCAACCGCTTCCACCGCACGCTCTTCACTTAAACCGCCTGCGGTGTGATTTTCAGGAGCAAATCTCGTTTCACCGTAAACCGTGTTCACGGCGTGCCAGTCGTGCACCGTCTCCCGCGCCGCCCGAAACAGTGACTCTTCTGTCTGCAAGACCGCTGTCGTTAAGGCAAATTTCTCCAAAAAACTGTTCAAATTGCGGCTTGCCGCCGCCGATTTCAGCCACTTTTCGGTCGACTCGGGGGTCGGGTGAGTCTCTCCCGTCAAGCAGGCGATATTAACGCCGTTCTTCTGTGCTTCCTCCCAAACAGTCAGAGGCCGTAAACTTCCGTCCAAATGGTCGTGAAATTCCAGTTTTTTGAGGCGAGAAAAGGTCATGCCTTTGTTTTTCCGCGCTTTTTCCGTCGCACTATCCTGATGCAAAGAGCAATAATGACAACTGCCGCAATGAACGGTCCGCCGACAGCAGCAATATAAATCAATCCCAATGCAATATAAGCAAACGCAATCCGTAAATTTTTCCCAATGCTCAAAAATAAGTCCGCTATTGTTTTTGCGTCATCTTCTTTTTCGACATACGTCGGCAGCTTCAAACGAACGGATACCGACGAATAGGCAACTTCCTTCTCCAGCCGCTGCAAACGTCCTTCCCATTGCTCCAATTCAGTCGTCACGGAGTTAATTTGCGCTTCAACCTCCAAAATTTCTTTCAAATCTTTTGCCTGAGGAAGATAACTTTGATACTTCTCCAACAGCGCCCGTTTTGACGCCAGTCTCGTTTCCGTATCGATGTACTGTTCGGTGACGTCATTTGCCGAAATTGACGAATAAATCACGCGGCCGACAGCTTTCGCTTCATTGAGGAATTCTTCGAATTTTTCCGCAGGAATTTTGAGAGAAAGATAAAACTGCTGCTCGTTTTGTTCGTTGTATTCGAGAATTCCATTTTCAGTTTCCATTAGATTAAGAATTTTCTCTCGAGTACCAACCAAATCCGTTGTTTCAATGGTTAAATCAGCCCGATAAACGATTTTTCGCTCCGGAACTGCATCGGATTGATTGGCACTCCGCATCGCTTTCATCATGGGAGCGGCAGCCGCATCGGCCGCAAACCCGGCGGAATATTCTTCCGCAACAGCGGATTCTGTTTCAGTTTGACCGGCAGCCGAACAGCTCAAAAATGCTCCGACAGCCGCAATAACGATTGCCTTTCTTAAAAATCCGTTCATAAAAACCTCTCTTTTCTATTTTAATATCATGAACAATCGGAAAACACAACTCTTTTTTTGACAGAAGCCCACTTTTCGGAAAAGCGATTTTTTTTGTTTTCATTATTGATTTTCCCGCCGATTCGCATTATACTGTCAATATAGGAGAAACATATGGCACATGTAATTTCAGATGATTGTATCGGATGCGGTTCTTGCGCCGGTCAATGCCCGGTCAATGCGATTTCCGAAGGCACACCGTACAAAATTGATGCAAGCACTTGTATCGATTGCGGCGCGTGCGCGGATCAATGCCCGGTCAATGCGATTTCCGCTCAATAACCGCTTTCAATGCGAAGCCGTCCGTTTTTATGGGCGGCTTTTTTATTTGAGTCGATAATCAAGAAGCGTATCTTTTTCCAGTAAAAAATATCCGTCAAAAGATTCGCCTTTCAAGAGCTTGGGAACCCAATGAATGTCGTCTTCCCACATTCTGTCAAACGGAATTTCGGTCTCTGCGCACCAAAACGGCGCAGCCTCTTCGGTTTCCGTCAAATCGCCTTCAAATTCGGCTGCCGTAAACACAAAACCTTTCAGGGAATAGCCGTCGCGGAAATAAAAATGAAGCGTCCCCGCCGGAACAACGGCTTTCGGTGTCAGTCCTACCTCTTCCGTACATTCGCGCACAGCTGCCTGCGCCGCCGTTTCGCCCTGCTCAATTCGTCCTCCGGGAGCATTGATTTTTCCTTTCCCCAATCCGGTTTTTTTGTGAATCAGCAGCACTTTTCCTTCATTTCGAATAAAGCAAAGCACTGCTTCTTCGGTGAATTTCAGATTTTCCCAGTCGATTTCATCAACCGATTCGACCTCTGACAGACGGCAGTGCCCGCAGCGGTTGTCGTCATAAAAAAAGAACGCAGGAAAAGAGAGCCGACGCCCGCAGCTGCAGCATGTAAAACGAAAAATAAAAATTTTTTTTCGGTAAACGATAAAACAAACGGCGACAATCGCCAATGAAACATAGAAAAAATAAGGACGGAAGCCGCTGTTAACCACGCCGATGACCGTCAGCGTCGGAGCAACGGTCAGTAACAGCGCATAAAGAACGGCTAACCGCTTACTTCCGCCCGTATCGAGATGACGACGCTGTGCCAGAAAAATTCCTGCCAGAATAACCGACACAGCCGTCAGCACATACAGACAAATATTGAAAATCATTTATTCTTTTTCAAAAGAAACGTTGTCCGATCCAATTTCAACTGTGTGTTTTGCAATGAAACATCATCCCGATCTTTAGCTACTTCCAGTTGAATATGGTCATCTTTATAGCGAATATCGATCAATACATCGATTTCATCGACAAACTCTTTAACCGACGGCGCGATTCCGTTTTCATCGTACTGTTTAACAGTCAAACTCAACCAGACTTCAAGATTCAAAGTCTGGGCGAACTGCCGCAATACCGCAAAATCCTCTTTTTTCAGCATATCGACCGTAATGCCGTCGAAGTAAATCGAATCGACATTGTATCGAGCGTCGGAAATAAGAAGTTCGACTTTTTTCAGAGAATCAACAACGGAGACTTTTTCGGAATTGAAATTCAGAATAATCCGGTTTTTACAGATGTTGTCATAAACAGAGAGCGGATTTTCAATTTTTTTGGAGGCGCTCAGCTCCATAAACAGATTCTGGTACCATCCCAAAATGTGATCGACTTTATCAGAAAACGAAATATGCACAATGTGCTTATCTTGAAGCATTTTGTCCAATCCAAGCTGAACGAGGAAAGCGGTTTTTCCAACACCTTCTTTTGACGTGACAACGCCGATGTGACCGGCTCCCAATCCGCCGCTGACGGATTTTTCAAAAATGCGGATAGGACTTCTTTCAATCAGTTCATTAATCATAGTGTCTCCTTCAACGCAGCCGCGTTACGTTATTAATTTAACCCGAACTGCCGATTTCGTCAAGAACAAAATTCCGTGCACAAAAAAACCGGAGCTTTGCCCCGGTTTTCCCTTATCTGCGGTCGCCAAACAGCCTCAACAAATAAATGAAGATATTGATAAAATCGAGATAAAGACTCAGCGCGCCGATAATCGCCATTTTTTTGTATGTCTCGTTTTCTTCGGCCTGCGCTCCGATCTCGTTTAATTTTTGAGTGTCGAAAGCTGTCAGTCCCGCAAAAATCGCGACACCCGCCAACGAAATGATCCAATCCATTGTTGACGATGCGGTGAAGATATTGATGAGCGAAGCGATAATCAAGCCGATGAGCGCCATAAACAGTATGCGTCCGAGCATTGACAGATCGCGTTTTGTGACCATTCCGTAAATACTCATAGCCAAAAACATTCCTGCCGCCGAAAAAAAGGCTTTAGCCACCGTCGCCTGCGTATAAATCAGCAGCAAAGGCGTCAACGTCACGCCATTTAAGACAGCATAAACCAAAAAGAGAGCCGTCGCTGTTCCCACGCTGATGCGGTGAATTGCCAACGAGATCACAAAGACCAGCACCAGTTCGGCAATCAAAAGTCCCCAAAAGATGCCGGAAGAATCAATAATAGCCTGTCTCGCCGACGGAGAGGCAACCAATGCTGTCGAGACAACAGCGCTGATGACAAGCGCCAACATCATCCACAAGTAAACGCCCGTCATGAATTTCTTACGAACGTCGCTTTTAATTTCGACTTGCACATTGTGCTTTTCTGTTAAATCATTCATACAATTAATATAAAAGGAAAAATTCGCTGTGTCAAGAGCATTTTCCAATTGGTCATTTTTCGCAGTCATAATTTTTTTGAAATTTTTTAAAAAATTTCATCAAAGGGCTTGTTTCTATTGATAGAAACGTGTAGAATGTTTCTATCAATAGAAACAGAAGCAGGGAGGTAAACTATGGCTTCAAAAATTCCTTACAAAATTTATTTGCATGAAGAAGAGATGCCGAAATACTGGTACAATCTGCGTGCCGATATGAAAAACAAACCGGCTCCGCTGCTGAATCCGGCAACGCACCAGCCTGTGACGTTTGACGAACTCAAAGCGGTTTTTTGTGACGAGTTGGTCCGTCAGGAGCTAAACGATACGGATCGGGAAATTCCGATTCCGCAGGAAATTCTCGATTTTTACAAGATGTATCGGCCGTCTCCATTAGTTCGCGCTTACTGTTTGGAGAAAAAACTGAACACACCGGCAAAAATTTATTATAAATTTGAAGGCAACAATACCAGCGGCAGTCATAAGCTCAACTCCGCCGTAGCGCAGGCGTATTACGCCAAAGAACAGGGATTAAAAGGTGTGACAACTGAAACGGGTGCGGGGCAATGGGGAACGGCACTCTCCATGGCGTGCGCTTATCTCGGTTTGGATTGCCGTGTTTATATGGTAAAGTGTTCGTATGAACAAAAACCGTTCCGCCGCGAAGTGATGCGCACTTACGGAGCGCAGGTAACGCCGTCGCCGTCAAATACGACCGAAGTCGGCCGCAAGATTCTGGCGGAGTTTCCCGATTCAAACGGCAGTCTTGGCTGTGCCATTTCCGAGGCGGTGGAGGCGGCTGTTACGCATGAGGGTTACCGCTACGTTTTGGGAAGCGTGCTTTCGCAAGTTCTGCTGCATCAGTCGATTATTGGATTGGAAACGAAAATTGCGATGGATAAGTACGATATTGTTCCCGATATTGTTATCGGCTGCGCCGGCGGCGGTTCCAACTTGGGCGGATTGATTGCGCCGTTTATGGGAGAAAAACTGCAAGGCAAAAACAATATGCGTTTTATTGCTGCTGAACCGGCTTCGTGTCCCAGTCTGACCCGCGGCGTTTTCGCCTACGATTACTGCGATACGGGAAAAGTGTGTCCGCTGGCAAAGATGTACACGCTCGGTTCGGGCTTTATGCCGGCCGCCAATCATGCCGGCGGACTGCGCTACCACGGTATGAGCTCGGTTCTGTCACAGCTGTATCACGACGGATATATGGAAGCACGCACTGTTGAGCAAACAGAGGTATTCAAGGCGGCTGAGATGTTCGCCCGCGTCGAAGGAATTCTGCCTGCACCTGAAAGCAGCCATGCAATCAAAGCGGCGATCGACGAAGCGCTCGCTTGCAAAGAGAGCGGTGAAGCGAAAACGATTCTCTTCGGGCTCACCGGAACCGGCTACTTTGATATGAAGGCCTACGAATCTTTCAACGACGGCAAAATGACGGACTTTATTCCGACTGACGCCGACTTGAAAAAGGGATTCGACGGCATTCCTCGATTCCCCGGAAACGAATTCTGATTTGCGGGAAAACCGATAATTCGAAAAAACTGACTCCGGCGTTCTGCCGGAGTTTTTTTATGAATTCTTTTGCGGTGACGGTTTTGTTCCGAAAGCCGGCAGCCGTTCCGTTCCTTTCTTCAATCCCCAACCGAGAACGGCAAAAAGAATCATCATACAGATCGAATCGGCAAAAAAACGGAACGGGCTTTCGCCGAAGTTCATGAATTTGAATTCCGACAGCAGAAACAGATCGCTGTACAGCCGACGGAGGATAAAGGCGACCGCCCCCGGCAGCGACCATCCCTGCGGAACCGTGTCGCGGGCAATCACAAGCGCACTGCCGGCATCCGCCGCGATGCAGACCCACAAAAGGGCAATTACTGCCGTTCTCACAATCGGATAGGCTCCCCGCCCGCGCAGCAGAAACCGGTACTGCCGGGCATTCAGTCCGTTATGAATCAGAAACAGAACAAAAAACAGAATCCCGAGAATCTCGTGCGCCCGATTCCCGAAAAGATGATAACCGCTCAGACAATGCAGAACGATGATCATCGCCAAATCGACTGTCATTTTCAGGGTAAAGATCATCTTCATCTTTCGCTATTCTCTTCATTTTCGACCGCTTCCCAGACAGCGGAAAAGGCTTCTCTCTGTGCCGCCAGCCGGCTGATGCCGTCATCCTCGAAACGGCCGATTTTCGCCAAATCACGGGAAAATCCGGAGCTGTCTCTGTAAAAGGCGGCCAAATTCCCCCAGGGAATATAAACGGTCAAATCACCGGTATCGGGATCGCACCCCTCCGTATCGGTAAAGACCAGCGGCGGATCGGGTGAGGCGATTTTTTCGTTTCCGGCAAAATCGGAAAAAGTCAGCGTCAGCGCACCTTCTTCCAAACGGGCCGCAAGTGCCCGTGCCGCCGGTGTGTTTTCCAGACGAATCGTCACCGTTTCGTTTGCGAATGTCATTCGCACCCGCATTCCTTCGACCGATTCGCTTTCTTCCTGTTCCTGTCCGCCGCCCGCAAAGAGACAGGCGGAGAGTCCCGTCAGTAAGAGTCCGAACAAAATCTTTGCGATCTTCACGGTCTTCCGTCCTCTATTCGACAAAACCCAAACCCGACAGCCATTTTGTTATCTGCCGGCGGCTGCTTTCTCCGGGACGGTAACCGGCAATGCAAAGCCCGTCCTTAAACGTTGCGGTTATTTTTGCCCGCAAATTCCGGTCGCTCAACCCGCTGCCCCCGGAGGTCGCAAACGGAATGACCGTTTTGCCGCTCAAATCGAATGATTCGAGAAACGTATATACCGCCATCGGTGCGTCGTACCACCAGACGGGATAACCGACGAAAACCGTATCGTAGCGGTCCATTTCCGCCTGTGTCACGGTTGTTTTCAGCTGCGGCCGGGCATTTTTTTGCACCTCTTCCTTGGCAATGCGTACGGTTTGATTGTAATCTGCGGGATAAGCCTCTGCCGTTTCGATGCGAAACAGATCCGCCCCGACGGCCGATGCAATCTCTTCGGCCATCTGTTTTGTATTTTGTGCGGAAGACCACGAGAAGTAGACGACCAGAATTCCGTTTTCTTTTTTTCCGTCGGCCGCAAACGCGGAGATTCCCGCCGCGCCCATCATCAGCAGTGAAAGCAGTTGTTTCATTTTCATTTTTCCCTCCGAAAAAATATTTTTCCGTTTTCGCAACGGATAATCTTATCTTAACCGATTCGCGGAAAAATGCAAAATATTTCGTCGTTATGGGTTTCTATACCCGTAAGGCATGGAGAAAACGGTGAAGAATCTCATAACCTATAGGAAAACATCTATATTTGTAGAAATTAAATCAAAAAAGAACTGAATTCCTGTGCCGATGAGATAGAAAAGGCGGTAAAAAACAATTTTTGAAGCGGTCAGCCTACAGACCTGATATCATATCCCGACTCACCACTTTGGGTGAAAAAGCGTTCAGTAAATCATTTCCCGGATAAAGACTGTGACTGATAATCTGCTTTTCTTCCTTGGAAAAAGGTCTCGCATTTTTTAGACGCACCAAAAAATAAAACTCTGCCGAAAGTGACTCGGGAAAATAGCCGATATCGTTTAATAAATTGCGCAGTTTTTCCGAAGACACCAATTCTGTGGAAAGAATTTCTGCCGACCACGGCTCTATTTCCACATCTTTTTCGGTCTGCTTTGTATTTAAAAAACAACAGAACCGCTTTACCCCGGCTATATCCGGATGAGAGGGATAAACAAACCCGTTTTTGACAGCGTAGTAATAAAAATAGAATTCTTTGCTGTCATTATGTGAAAATGACAGATAATTTTGGTCTTTAAGAAACTGATAATAATTCTGTTTGAAAAACCCCAGAAGAAACAAGCTGTCATTTTCAGTCGAAGGAAAAGTCTCTTTTCTTTCTGACGGTTGCTGTATAATCATATTTTCAAAAAATGTTTTTCGAAATTCCCGGGAACAGTTTGCCGATTTTTCATCCAACACCGCTTTGATAAAGAGCCGCAACTCATGACTGTTTTTTTCTTCATCCGACGGCCGGAAACAAAACGCGCCGACTCCCGGCAAAATCTCTTCGTAATCGGAATACCGCTTTTTTTCTGTTCCCGGATACAAAATATAACTGCCGACTGTCCGTCGGATGGCATCATTGTAAGCATGCATTTTAAACAGGTCTCCCCGTTTATAGGTTTTTACAGACTCGTCGCGTTCTTCCCGGGAAAAGAATCTATCTTCGTCTTCATTCAATTTCTCATCTGTTTCCGCCCCGAACAATTCCGTTAAATTATTTAAACGATACTTGGCATCAAAATGAAGATAGGACACCGTTCCTGTCCGAACTGCCTCTTTTCTTGACTGATGTTTGTCCCAAATTTCTATTGTATAATCGGGACGGAATGACTGCGAATAGGAACCCCTGTAACTGGAGGGAGAAAATCGCTGTTGTGAAAAGACAAAGTTATAATAAAGATTGACATTCAGATGCCGATAACTGTATTTTTGACACGATGACTTTCCCTGTTTTAAAGAAATCCGAAATTCTCCTTTTTCCTCAATAAACAATGGCACGTCGGACTCTTCACTGTCATTTCCTGTCTCACAGCCGATTTGTTTTAAGAGCTGATTCAGTGCAAAAAAGAGCCAATACTCATACAGTAATGCCGTATTTTTGGCCTTTCCCCGATAAATATCATCTTTTCCGTCCCAGTCCAGCTTTAGGGCGAGCGTCATCATGGAAAATGCTTTGAATATCTGATAATATCCTTCTCTTTTTTCAAGAATCTGATTATTGACCGGTAAAACAGACATGATTCCCACATCATCAAAAAGAGAATCCTGAAGAAATGTCTCGGTTTTTTCTTTGATCTTTTTTGCGTCGAGGTAATATTCTGACTCCAGAGATTCTTTCAGTCTGTCAAGGACTTTTTCTGTCAGAACAAGAAACGATTCAAGGGCAAACCGAAGAAAGCGGTTCGCTGCCGTATCATAACTGTCATATTTGCGTGTCACAGCAGCTTCCTGCGGAAGAAAGCGGTTCTGCCTAACCTTTTGCCATCCGCGGCTGTAAGAAAACGGATTGGTAAAAAAACGTTGTGAAGGAAGGCCTGTTCCTATGGGACGAATTTCCGTTTCTTTTACCAAATGCCGATCCGGATTCCTTTTAACAGATAAATAACAGTTATCCAGATTTTGCGGAGAACAGACTGTTTTTAAAAAGATGAACTGTTCGATAAGATGTGTCTGCTCTTTATCCGTTGCCGAATAATTAAGAGAAACCGGACTGACAGCATTCATTAAAAGAAGCGAACACTGTTGTGCCAGAGCTTCCGTCAGACGGACATAATCCGCTTCATAATCGAATTTGTCGGGAACAACTTCAAACGGCAGACAGATACCCGATTCTCCAAACCGAAGCTCACTTTTGCCGAGATAACCGATAAATTGGAATACGATACGGTCGTTGTCTTTTTCGACCTTAAACATCTGACTGTTTTCATCCGGCAGGAGCGGATAAACACGCTGTTTTGTTTCCCAGCAGGGAGCGTCTATCCGGCAGACATAACGCACTGTTTCTTTGAGCCGTAATTTCCGGAAACGGCTGTTTTCTTCATCAACATAATCAAAAAAGCCGTCTGTCTCTTTCTCCGCACGGTATAATCCGATTCCGTCATTCGTTTCCGTAAAAGAGAGTCCTGTTCCGTCTGTTTTTCCGCAAGGATAGACAACGGCAAAAGTGTCCTTTTCCAGTTGCAGTGAAACGGCCGCTATTTTCATAATGTTTAGACAAAGCTGACAAACTGAAAACGGCTTAACCGTTCTGCCATTTGAGTGACTTTCTGCAAACTTTTTTGAAAATTTTCTTTTTCAAAAAAGGCTTTGAGTTCTTCCAGCAAAGTGCCTACCTGCTGACGGTTTCCGTAAATTTTGGGAAGGATTTTCTGCAAAATCTGAATATCAAGATGCCCGTTCAGAGTGAAACTTTCCTTTTCCTCTGCCAATTCGTAAGCAGCAATCAGATACTGACGGATTTCTTTAACAGTCCGGAAAGCAAATTCGAAACCGGCCTTTTGCAAAATATCGTAAAGGTCCGATAAAATCGGTTCCGCAGCAGTAAAATCAATATTGTTATAATCCGTTGCCGGTGCATTGCGGATTTTTTCGGCCAACTGCAAAAAACCTTCCGCCATGCCGGGCTCTGCTGCCAAAGACTCTTCTTTCATTTCTGCAGTCAGAGAAGTCAAAACAGAATCCTTTTCCGGCTTAAATTCAAGGACATTGGCTCTGTCCAAAACCTTGGGACTGAACATATAAGTCGTTTCATCAATATTGACGGTTCCCGTTACAAAGAGGTTTTTCGGATAAGGCAGGGTTCCGTAACCGTCAATTGTAAACACACTGCCGGGAATTTCCATTTTGCTCAAAAAATCGGAAAAATACCGTTCCACATGGGAAAGATTCATTTCATCCAAAATCAGAAAAAAAGGAATTTGAGGATTGGCATTTGCCCGTTCCAAAAACCGGAAAATTTCCGTTTTGACATAAACACCCGCCCCGTCATCGGCCAGAGGATTGAAATAGCCCAAAATCTTTGTGTTGTCTGTCCAATCCGCACCCACGGGAACGATGAGAATGTTGCTTTCCCCGATTTCGTTTTCTTTTTTCAGATATTCGGCAAACCGCCTGGCTATACGGGTTTTCCCCGTTCCCGAATTTCCCGTTAGAATAACAAACGGTTTGGCAAGAAGGGCGGTGATGTAACGGGGGGGAATATCAATAAAATGATTTTCAAATTTTATTGCGTTTTTAATTCCTATTTGAGAATTAAATTCTACGTATGTAATTTTATAATCACTTTCAATATGCAAGATTCCATTATAATATTTATTTACAAGTTGTTTGACAGCATCCAAATAATTACTGTCGCCGGATGTACCATATTTTACATCAAAATTGTACCATTGTGTCGTCAACCGGCAAACAATATTTTCATCATTAACTGTAATTTTATAATCTTTTTCCGTAAATGTACGTATTGTGTTATTATACATTTTGGAAGAACTTGTTACAAATACATACCTTAAATAGTTTGGCGATCCAAGCTCTGAAGTATCTATCTTGATATTTGTATCACACTGAAAAAGACGAATTATTGACTGAAACTTATCAATATGATAGAGCATATCAAATATTTCTTTTGCTGCTCTTTTTGCATTTGTATCTAAATGTAGTTCTCTCATATTGTTCCCACATCCTTCAATGAATAATACCGCTAATTGATTATGACTGTATTAATTTATCTAACCTACATAGGTATGGCTTTATATCCAGATCTGGTTGTCCTTGACGACCATAATATGCTGAAAATCTTGCAAGTATATTTTTTATATACGGGAGAGAAATTCTAAACTGTTCCAACTTAAAAGAATTCCTTATGTCATCTTCTTTGCGAGTTATGATTTTTGTAAAATTTATTAATCCCCCGTCAAATTCATCTATTGGAGGAATCCAATGGCAAGAGCCTTTTGTGTTTGTCAATTTTCCAAACAACGGGTGATTCTGCAGGTTTGAGATATCTTTAACTATATTATCCCTTAATATGAACCCACACGACTCAATCGCATCAATTTCGCACATTGTAATATATTCTATATTTCTTTTTTGCTTTCCTTTCACTTCCCGTATTTTCAAATCACATTCCGGAGACATGATTATATAACTTTTTTTTGTTTTATTATCAATAAGTAGAGATCCTGTATGATACTCAGAATCTGCGCAGTATAAATAGAACTCTTCATAAAAAGGAGTGTTTGATAAAACTTCCAAATATTGTTCTAAATGATATAAAGTTACTCTTAAAAGAGATTCCCTTATCATCTTTGAATCTGAATTCTCAGAAACTTTTTTTATCCATATGTCTTTTTGTTTAAGAAATACATCACGATAAAATTTATTTATTTCCTTCTCTAGGAAACCTTTTTTCCCTAATATTTTGGTTATTCCAGTCTCATATACTGAATAAAGGTAACGTAAAATATCACCATATTCAACTTCGCCCTTTGTATAGATTTTGAGAATTGACACATCTTCTTCTACCAATCCCGGCGTTCCTGTATGTACAACTGTCGGAATCCGTAACGCCAAATCTCTCATGTTCTTAACTACATCATTTCCTTCTCCTCCACGTGTACCTAATCTTATATCAATAATTGCAACATCTATATCGTTTTTGGATAATTGGGCAGCAGCATCTTCTACAGAGTTGACAACAATTATTTCCATATCTTTTCCAATTAATTTTGCATACTCTCGACATGATTCCACATCTAACAGATTATCTTCCACAAGTAAAACATTCATTTATCTTTTCTCCTTTTTATCCAATCTGAAATAAGCTCCTGTTTCGGAATAAAACGCTTTAAGTTCAAAATTACAACGTCTGGCAGCTTCCCCTGCAATACTTAATCCCAACCCTGTTCCTGTACCGGTTGTTTTTGTAGTGAATTCCGGATCAAAAATAACCTCGCTTTCAATTAAGTGTTTTTCTATTCCAGGTCCCGTATCTTTATAGTCTATATATTCTATTTCATTATTCAGTACTTTAATAAATACTGAAATTTTCCTTTGTAAACATTTTTTTTCATTTATCCAGAAAATACTGTTCTCGATTAAATTGGTAAATATACTATAAATATCCTGTTTCCAGCATAAGAAATTTACAATATCATTTTTTACTGAAGAATCTACACTCCAAGAAATATTGTTCAATTCTGATTTAAATACAACAAAACAACTTTTTATTTCTGATAGAATATTTATATTTTTTTTCTCACCTCGTTTAACTGAACTTAATGGATCAATTCTCTTAAAAATTGATTGTAAAAAATCTGCATTTTCTGTAATTTTATCAATTTTATTGTATAATTCAGGAAGAACATTTTCATTTCCATTAATATATTTATCAAAATATAACTTAAAAAGCGGTATTTGATTTTTAAAAAAACTTAACGGTTTTCTCCCTTCATGTATTACAACATTTACAATTTTTCCCATTGTAGCTTGTCCCTGATAAATAGCAATCGTATCCCGTAAAGATTGTGAGACAGAATTTTGCTCTTTTTCTTTTTCATCAATTGCATTAATAATAGCATTACTGATGGCAGGATTTACCTTCCCTTTTTTTAAAAATCCTTGTATTGATTTTTTTAATATATCAAATGAAAATAATTTCTCAAATTCTTTTTCTATCTTCAATGTTTTGCGGCTGATTCCTGCTTTGCTCCTATAAATATACCGCCGTTCCTCTAATTGAGAAATCACTGCTTTTGTTAAATCCCGTAATGCTTCATATGCTGTATTCTCTTTTAATCCATCTCTGGCACTTTTTTCAATCAGACCAGATCTGTCTTCATTTTCTATATTTACAAAACCAATAACCTGGTCAGAGCCGATTCTTTTTGATGGATTCTGTACTCTTTCTTTATTTAATTCGAGCCAGTCAAAATCAGGATCCCCTAATGGTCTAATTCGAAACCCGTTTCTGTAAACACCTATTCCATTATTTTCATTTAAAAGACGCCTGGCATCGAGCTTACCTATATAATTACCGGAATCATCTTTCAGTCCTCTTTTAATCAGTTTTTCTATAGATTCTGATTCTCTATCAAATACTCTGATATCAAAAGAAACTTTTCCGCATTTGGTTGGATTTTTATAATCAAATTTGATAAGTTCACTTTCAGCATTTTTTACTTTTTGAATTTCATAGTTTAAATTTCCTGTTCCATCTTCTTGTATTGTTCCGGAAATCTTATAATCAAATAATGCCAATAAAGGGAATGGTTCTATTGGTTCGTTTACAGTATCCATTGAATCGAATCCGGAAATATCCAACAAAATGACAAAATCCCGCTTGTTTGTTGTTTCTGTGTACTGTAAAGGTGTCATCAATTTTTTTAATTCACGTTTTAAATTTAAAAACTGTTTTTCAGTCCATTCTTCAAGAAAGTCTCTCTCTCCTGTTATTAAAATTCTTGTTCCGTGGGGTTCATTCGTGTCAGTTGTCTCGATTAGTATATTTACATCTGACAGATATTTGGCAGCTTCAAAATCATGCCAATTTACTAATAAAGTGGTTTTCTGACGAGATATCTCAGAAACTGTTTCCAATAATAATTCGTTCCCCAATATAGAGGCAGCATATCGACCTATGCCTTTGCGCCCTTGCATTATTCTGCCTTTAGGACTAGTCTTACGTATTCTTTTATCGTCCGTCGATGGAACCATCCATTTGTTGGTAATTATTTCTTCCGTCATCCCATGTCCATTATCTGTCACTTGAACTTGTAGCGTCGAACCTTGATTTTTAAAACTGATTTTTACATGAGTCGCATCTGCGTCATAAGCATTTTTAACCAACTCCACAACAGCTGCATATGGATCTTGAATTAAATCCCTTCCGATTGTCAATATATGGCGACCAGCCGGTCTTATCTGAAAAACACCTTTACTCATATCTCATTTTTTCCTTTAATTTTTCTGCTATTTTTTGGGCCAACAAAACAGGAACTGCATTACCAATTTGTCTGAAAGCCTCTGTTCGACTATATTTCCCGCTATCACTTTCAAAAAAATAATCATCAGGAAAAGTTTGTAATCTGGCTGCTTCTCTTGGTGTTAAAGAACGATTTTGATTTATATCAGGATGTATATAATAGTGACCATCTTTTGCAATATGAGCCATTATTGTTTGTGAATAAGGCAAATCCCCCGCAACTACTTTAAATCTATCAGTAAAAGAGTGCCTGTTTTTATGAGTTTTTAAATGTTCTGGCAAATCATTATAATTTAAACGCTGATGCCCATTATTCCAGCTTTCAACTGCTTTTTTGTATATTTCTAAATCTTGTTCATTGTTTGGTCTTGATTGATGCCATGTAACCGGAAGACTTTTATTTTCAATTCCTGCCTCATAAAGCCAAGATGAACAATTTTCATTTGTTTTACAAGGTAAAACGCTACCTTGTCCGGCCTTTATTTTTGGCAAATCTCTTAATATTTCCGAAACAGTTATATTGGTTATCCATTCTTCTGGGATTGGGTAAAAATTGCTATCATCCCCCCCTTTTTTACCCACAAGAATTACTCTTTTTCTATTTTGAGGAACTCCATAGTGACTTGAATTTAAAATTCTATACTCAACTGTATATCCATTTTCTTGAAATAAGTCTTTCATTTCTTCAAAATAATACTTTTTTGACTTATCTCTTGCAGATAGTAATCCGACAACATTTTCAAAAACAAAATATTGGGGTAAATATTTTTTTAAAAAAAGAGCATAATACCTAAAAAGATAATTTCGTTTATCATTTTGCATTTTATTTACATCACACGCACGCCCTATTAAAGAGTATGCTTGACACGGGGGCCCTCCAATAATTAAATCAATTTTATTGCCATCTTTTAAAACATGATCAATTTTCGAAAAAATAGATGGAATTGTTTCATCAGAGATTTCTTTATTTATAACTGATTCCAACACCTTTTCTGGGACATTTTTATATAGTTCATCTCTAGATATATTACCCTCGAGATAAGATTTGTAGATATCAACCTTGTCACACTTACTCAACCAATGATATGCCAAACGTGTCTTGAGAGTATAACAGGCACTTGTATTCATTTCTACATGAGCTACGGGAATAAAGCCTGCTCTGATAAATCCTTCTGATAACCCACCAGCTCCAGCAAAAAGATCCAAATATCGAAATTCTTTTTTTTCTTGGTCTATCATAAATCTCCAGCAAAATAAACTACTATTTTTATTATTATAAAACAATCGTTCTTTATTTTCAATCAAGGATTTTTCCCCGTTTTCCGTCTCAAACAGGGCCGTTTCGGAGTCACAAACGCGGTGTTTCAAAGTCTCTTTTTAAAATCGGGAACAAAAATTGCGCGGTGCGCTGCCCTATTCGCGGACAACGATGCGGTCGTAGGGTTGCAGATTCAGAAGAAGATTCATCGGAACATCGATACGGAAACTCCCGCCCGTGTCGGTTACCGAAAGCGCCACCGGTTCCGTTTCCCCGGTCCCGAGCAGTTCGGCCGAAGCTGCCGTTTCCATGACCGTTTTATCGACATAAACCGACAGCGAACGGTCGGCGTGCATTTTCTCCAGCTCCGGAATCAAATCGGAAACCGGTATATTGCCGGAATCGGCCAGCATTTCGGAAACCACTTGGGAATAAAAGAAAGGAATCGTCAGGACGCCGTCCCCTTTTTGAGGCCCGACTTTTTTCCATTCTTCTTCCGTCATTTCCTCCATATTCTCACTCAATTTAAACGAAAAACCCGGCTCATTCCCGTCGTTAATCATTTCGCATTCGATTTCTTCGGGAGACTCTGCGAGATCCGAGAGAAGAAGCTCTCGGATCTCATCCGCATCCATTTTGAAATTTTCGCTCATCCACCGGCTGTCGAAAACGTAAGTGAACGCCATTTCGTAATGTTCCCCGTCGAACGAAATACGCTGTTCGATCTTTGTACAGGAAACCGTCAGAAAAAGAACGGCTGCCGTCATCAAAAAAAGAATTCGTTTCATTTTTTCACTCTATCACACTTTATCCGGGTGTCAAAAGCATTTCTCTGAAGAAAAGCCTCTTTCTCGAAATAGGGTTTGTCGCCTGCCGCGGCAAAATATTTGTTGAGAAACGGATAATCGGCCGGACGCGGCTCGTTGAGCAGTTTATCGATCAGCCGTTCTTCGAATGAACCCCGTATACCGACTCCCATACAGGCTTCGGCAAAATCCTCCCAGTGCAGCGCACAGTACGGCATATTCCCCCAATCAATGCGGGCACCGCGGAAGAAATCTCCATCCGCCGTATGAATAATCATCAGTTCCCCTTCGTCGGAGAGCGCGATGAAAAAGCGGGATCCGTAGGGAGGTCTCTGCTTCATTTTTTTGACTTCAAGCGGCATAAAAGAAGAGCTGAGAACAGTCGAATGCCAAAAGTACCGTCCGTTGGTAAAAAAGCGGTCTTCGTCTTCTATCGGTTCGAGCCGGTCGACGGGAATGTTGATGAGCGTGCACTCTTCGTGATGTCCGTCCAGAATTTTGTGTGATGTCGACTGAAAATCGTAGACAATCGACACTTTTTTCAGGTTGATCTCGGTATTCCTCGTGACCAGAACTCTGTGTTTTGCCTGCATAAGCACCTCCGAAAGCGTTCCAGTCTAATGTTTTTCTCCGGAAAAATCAAGATTGCGTTTGTATCAACAGTGTAGGAAATCTGTTAAATTGATGAACGGCCGCGGCCGCTTTGGCGGATCCGCACAAAAAAACCCTGCCGTCGGGCAGGGTTTGAAGCAATTCCGCTTACCGGAATTCCGAAAGATTCTGGACAGCCTCTTTGACATTGGCAACCGTTTTTTTAACTTTAGCGGAAGCCTGCTGCAGTTTTTCTTCCGATTTCTTTAATCTTGTGATCGATTCGAGAATGCGGTGACTGCCGATATTTTGCTCGCTCATCGCCATCTTGATTTCTTCACCGATGGATTTCACTTCCGCCGAAAGCTGTACAATATTTCGAAACTCTTTTCTTGTATCGACCGATTTGGCAAAGACCTCATCGATCAGACCTTTCATATCTTCCAGTACGGTTGTGATTTTCTTGGCTTCCGTTCCCGATATTTCGGCCAGCTTTTTGATCTCTTCGGCAACAACCGCAAATCCTTTACCGCTTTCACCGGCATGAGCCGCCTCTATCGCGGCATTCATTGCCAGAAGGTTGGTGCGCGATGCGATTTGCAGAATAATCCGGCTCATTTCCGTCAGACCGTTTGACTGCTCTTCCACCGCCTCGACCAGGTTACTGACTTCTTCCAGACTGCTCTCTCCCAATGTTGTCGCTTCGTCAAGATGTCCGGTCGTTGCGAAGCTGCGGTGAATCGTTTCCTCGATTGCCCGGATATTTTGTATCATTTCCTCGACCGCACCGGATGAGGTCAAAACGACTTCGCTCATATCTTCGGTAATACCGGTCAATGAATCGATCTCGTTATGAGAACGATTGAGGTTATCCATACTGATATCCGATGCTTTTTTGATATTATTTTTTTCTTCTCTCAGCTGTTCCTGCACATCCGCCATTTGTCTGATAACGTAATGGGAGCAATTCTCTTTTTTGTTCTTTCCGTTAAAAATGGCAACGGCCATGTCGCGGCAGCTGTTATAACCGCAGGAACTGCAGTTTAGAATGTCCCGCTCGGTATCTTTCCGAAGCTCTTTGTAAATCGCTTCGATTTCTTCCTCCGTCGGAATTTTGACTTTTTCGGCAAAAATACTGCTTCTGTCGGTATATTTTCGTAAATACAAGTCCTCATGCCAATAGGCGGATATGATCTCGTCTAATTTTTTCAGAGCTTTCTTTTCACTGTACGCCTGCCGTTTCCAATAGTCCTTTCTCTTCTGCATACGGTGTTCCACGTACTGCTCGGTCTCGTCCATATCGTGCCCGTTGTCTGCCGTTCCCGGACCTCCGTTACAACCCCGTTCGCAGTTCAGACAATCGATCAGACGATAGGGAACCGTTTTCCCGCTTTTTAATCGCGATGCAAGTTCCCCAAAATAGTGAATAACGGCCGGCTGCCCCTCGATCTTTCTTGTTGCATTTCTCAATTGAGGATCAAAACGCTCGGCTGTGCGCATTAAGCCGCCGGGACTGGAATATAAAACGCCGCGTTCGGCCGGCGGATTTTCGTAAGCTATTTTCGGATACGATTTCAGATTAATCTTTCCGGCTTCGAAATATTTAACAAGCGAACTCATTGTGACATTGTAATCACCGCAATGGTTTTCGTCGAATTCCCGTCGTTTTGCATAGCAGGGAGAAATGGCTGCAATCTTGCAATCGGCATATTGCGGATAAAATTTCCGGATCATATGAATGGTATGCGCCATGGGGCTGTCTGCCGGCGAAAGATAAGGCAGCAACTCGGGAAGATACAATTCGATATAGGAAACAAGAGCCGGACACGGCTGAGCGATGACCGGTCCTTTGGGATTTTTTTTCAGATATTCATAATACGATTTTGTTGTCAGTTCCGCTCCGAAACTGACGTCGAAAACGGCAACGACACCGGACTTCCGCAACCAGCCGTTGAGTTCGCCCTCCATGCCTTTAAAGACAGCTGCCGACGACGGCGCCACAATGGCGACAATCTTTTTCCCGGCTTTCAAGTCATGCATAAAAGCGGAAAAATCGTCTACACCGACTCTTGCGTTATGCTGACAGGCCGTCAGGCACAGTCCGCACCCGATACACAAATCACTGTCGATTTCAACGTAATCACCCGACCCGTCGTTACAAAATTTAACGGGACATACCGAGATACACCTGTGACAATTAACACAACTTTCCTGTTTAACGGATATAACTGCTTTTTGCTGACTCATCGATTCACCATTGTCTACTTTTCTATTAATATTATATCACAGTATAAGAAATTTTCCGAGAAAAATCTACCTCATACTATAATTTTAAATTGAAAGACCCTGCACCGCGGCAGGGTCTTCGTTATCGTTTAAATACACTTATTTGTTTTGTGCTGCCAGTTTTTTCTGGTAAGCCGCTTTCAGGTCGTCGGCGATGCTGTTTTTTTTCAATTTAATCCAAAAGAATTTACAATTTTGCTTCTTTAATTTGAATGTGAATTGAGCGATTGATTTTACGTTCGTCAGAAACCTGCAGAATTTTTCAACAATGCTCTTTTCGATGTTGTGTTGAGCTTCGAGCGCGACGGACTGCGTATTGAGAATCTGTCGTTTTTAACGCGGGGGTTTGAGCTTCGACAGCTGTTAGTTTCTTTGGCGAATCGGGTGATTTTAACGCGGGGTTTTAAACTTCGACAGCTGTGGGTTGCGTTTGAGAATCTGCCGCCTTTAACGCAGTGTTTTGTGTCTTTTGAGGCAACTTTCGTTCCCGTTTAAGGTAACGGAAAACCGGGCGCGGGTAAAGGCGGGTTTGAGCTTCGAGAACGGATTTATTTGAAAATCGATCGTTTTTACCGAATCCGCTTCCGCAGTGCTTCCACCTCGTCAACCGTTAACCCCGTCAGCGCCGCCGTCTGCTCGGGCGTTAACCCTTGCTTCACTCCATTCTCAATAATCAGCAACAGTGTCTCACTGCGTCCTTCGGAATGACCTTTCTCAAGTCCTTTCTCCAGCCCTTCTTCCAGTCCTTTTGCTATCCCTTCGCTTCGTCCGATTTCAATGCCTTCCGCTATTCCCTCTTCCTTTCCTTCAATGCGGGCGTCCTGTAAATCTAACTCGTATTTCATGTTTCCTTTTCTCCACTGCTGCGTCTCTTTAAAGCGGGCTATCTTCTTAGCAAACTCCTTCACCTC
>CALXOJ010000011.1 GCA_944390005.1 uncultured Spirochaetota bacterium | reverse complement strand
CGCCGTTAACGCAGCATTTTGCGGCTTTTGATAGCAACTTTTGTTCCCGTTTCGGGCAGCGGATTTGAGAAAGCGGCGGACGCCGCCGAAGGCGCGAGGGATTGGAGCGGAAATGAGCTGCCGACGGAGAGAAGGCGCAGGGCAAAGCGGCAGCTTTGCCGCGGTGAAGGCGCGGGAGGCTGCGAATTGCAGCGGAAAGCCCGGCGCCCCGCAGGGGCGCGCGCCCGAAAAAAAAAGACCACCTCGATGAAAGGGGGCCTGATTGAATTCGGTTAAACGCCGGCGCCGGCTTTCATGGCGGTCATGTAGGCGCGCAGTTTTTTGCCGACGATTTCGACGGGGTGGTTGCGGATTTCGTCGTTGACCCGAATCAATTCGGTGTTGGAAACGGCGGTGTCTTTAAGCGCAAGACCTTTACCGATGACGTCGGTGTCAATTTTTTCCATGAACGGTTTTAACAGCGGGCGGCAGGCGTTGTCGAAAAGGTAACAGCCGTACTCGGCGGTGTCGGAGATGACTTTGTTCATTTCGTAGAGCTTTTTGCGGGCGATGAGGTTGGCAATCAGCGGGACTTCGTGAAGTGATTCGTAGTAAGCGCTTTCGGCTTTGATGCCGGCGTCAGTCATGGTTTCGAATGCCAATTCGACACCCGCTTTTACCATTGCAACCATGAGAATGCCGTTGTCGAAGTATTCCTGTTCGCCGATTTCGACGGAAGCAGCCGGAGCCTGTTCAAACGGCGTTTTTCCGGTGGCTTCCCGCCATGTCAGCAATTTGACGTCGTTGTTGGCCCAATCTTCCATCATCACGCGGCTGAACTCGCCGGAAATAATATCGTCCTGATGTTTGCGGTAGAGGCCGCCCATGATCGTTTTCAGTTCCAGCGACAGCTTGTGCGCTTTGATTTTCGCCGGATTGGAGAGGCGGTCCATCATTGCCGTGATGCCGCCCCACTTTAAGGCTTCAGTGACGGTTTCCCAGCCGTACTGGATGAGTTTGACGGCATAGCCGGGATCGATTCCTTTTTCGACCATTTTGTCGAAGCAGAGCAGCGAACCGGTTTGCAGCATGCCGCAGAGAATGGTCTGTTCGCCCATCAAATCCGATTTGACTTCCGCGACAAACGACGATTCCAAAACGCCGGCGCGGCTGCCCCCGGTTGCGACGGCCAGCGCCTTTGCAATCGGCCATCCTTTATTTTCGGGGTCGTTTACGGGATGAACGGCAATCAGCGTCGGGATTCCGAATCCGCGTTTGTATTCGGTGCGCACTTCCGAACCCGGTCCTTTCGGAGCCATCATCACGACTGTAATGTCGGGGCGGATTTCCATTCCTTCTTCAACCATGTTGAATCCGTGGCTGTACCAGAGCGCGGCGCCTTTTTTCATCAGCGGCATCACCGCGGCGATGACTTTCGAATGCTGTTTGTCAGGCGTCAGATTGCCGACAAGATCGGCTGTCGGAATTAATTCGTCGTAAGTGCCGACTTTAAATCCGTTCTCGGTCGCATTCTTCCAGCTGGCGCGTTTTTCGGCAATCGCCTCTTTGCGCAAGGCGTAGCTGACGTCCAGACCGCTGTCGCGCAGATTCAGACCTTGATTCAGACCCTGCGCGCCGCAGCCGATGATGACAATTTTTTTCCCTTTTAAAGCATTAGTTCCATCATTGAACTCTTCCCTTTCCATGAAACGACAGTGACCAAGCTGTAAAAGCGCCTCCCTCCACGGAAGGGAATTAAAGTAATTTTTTCCCATAATTTGTCTCCCAGAAGCTGAGCTTCGTTTAATGCATCATACCATATTTTGAGGATTTCGTAAAGAAACGGAGAAGCTCAGACTGCGGTGTTTGTTTTTTCCGCGCGGCGCAGACGGGCAAAACGAACGGCGACAAAGGCGGCGGAGAGCGCAAACGCGACAAAGTCGGCAATCGGCGCGGCGAAGAGAATTCCATCCAGACCCCAAACCGCCGAGAGAATCAGAATTCCGGGAATAGTCAGCAGCACTTGCCGAGAGAGGCTTAAAAACGCGCCGATTGCCGGCTTGCCGGTAGCCGAAAAGAAATTCGATGAAATCATCTGCACGCCGTTGAGCGGCAGCATCAGCAGATAGGTTCGAAGGAAGCGCACCGCAAACTCAAAATACAGTTCATCACCCGTTCCGAAGAGCGAAATGATTTGCCGCGGGAAAAGCTGCAAAATGAGAAATCCGGCTGTCGCCGCCGCAATGTCGCAGGCAACCGCCAACAAATAAATTTTCCGCACACGGTTGTACTTTCCTGCTCCATAATTGAAGCTCATAATCGGCTGAGCTCCTTGCGAAATTCCGATGATAATTCCGATCAGCACGGCGTTGATTTTCAAAACGATTCCGCACGCCGCCAGCGGAATTTCGCTGCCGTATTCGCTCATCGCTCCGTAACGGGTCAAGGCGTTATTCAGAACAATTTGAACAAGGGTCAGCGACAGCTGTGTGACGCTATGGCTCATACCGAAAGCTGCCATTTTTCCCGTTTCGGAGAGACTGAAACGCAGGTGCGTTGACGACAGTCGAATTTGTTTGAATCGGGGAATGTAGGCGACGGTAATCGCAAATGAAACTGCCTGACTGATGACGGTCGCCCACGCCGCGCCGGCAATTCCCATATCAAGTCCAAAGATGAAAAGCGGATCCAAAATCGTGTTGATGACGGCTCCTGCGGCGTTGCAAACCATTGAGTAGCGGGGGCTGCCGTCGGCGCGAATCAGCTGACTGCCGGCGTTGATGGCGATCAAAAGCGGCATTCCGAGCGCGGTGATTCTCATATAAGTTTCGGCATAAGGCATCACCTCCGCCGTCGCTCCGAAAAGCGTCAGCAGCGGCCGGCAAAAGAGCTGAATCACCGCCAAATAGAGCAAACCGACAGCCGCTATCAAAACAAACGCATTGCCGGCGATTTTTGCAGCTTCCTCCCGACGGTCGGAACCCAACGCCAACGAAACCCGAATCGCCGAGCCGACGCCGATTAATAATGAAAAAGTCAGACAGATTGTTGTCAGAGGAAAAACGACGTTTGTCGCCGCGTTGCCGAGGTAGCCGATGCCCTGCCCGATGAAAATCTGATCGACAATATTGTACATCGAACTGACAAGCATGGCAATGACGCTCGGAACAGCGTAGCTGCGAAGCAATTTTGTGAGTTTTTCATATCCGAGAGGGTTGGGTAATGGGGTTGCGTCGCTTTTCATCGGTTTATCGGGAAATGTTCTCTTTGTTGAATTTTTATGCAAACAGCTTCCTGCTTTTTATTATATCCGAATTTCGGTTTTAGGCAACCGCGCCGAACTTGTTTTCGGACTGCGGCAATGGTATAATGAGCTATGAGAGTGTTTATTGTTTACAAATCGGAAACCGGATTTACAAAAGCGTATGCCGAATTCATCGCTGCCGATTTAAACGGAGAGCTTGTGCCGTTTAAAGACCGCCGTAAACTCAAACCCGATCCCGACGCCGTTTTGATCTTCGGTGCGCCGGTGAAGGCGTCGGCCTTGCCGGGCAGCCGCTGGTTTCTGCGCAACCGCGGCCGTTTTAAAAAATCGTATGCGTTTGCCGTCGGCGCTTCTCCGGCAGACAGCAAAGATTTGCCCGCCTTCCTCGAAAAACAGAAACGCGCGGGGCTTGATCTTTTTTATATGCCGGGCGGTTTCTGTTGGGAAAAAATGAGCCGAACGACCCGTTTTATCCTGCGGAATTTTTTTCTTCCGGCTGTCAAAAAAGCCGAAGGTGAAGAGAGCGAGATGTACCGAACCGTTTCTCATTCATACAGTCAAGTTGATAAAAAATTCGCCGATCCGCTGATTCAGGCTGTCAAAAAAGAAATCGCATCCGATTAAAAAAAACTTGACCGTTTGTAATGATTGCAATAAAATAAAGAGTATAAAATCTTTAAGGAGCATTTTATGAAAATCATTGTCATCGGGTGTAATCACGCCGGAACTTGGGCCGCCAAAACGCTGAAAGCGACTGATCCGACGTGCCAAGTTGTCGCATACGATCGCAACGACAACATTTCGTTTTTGGCGTGCGGAATCGCGTTGTGGGTCGGCGGCACGGTTAAAGATCCGGAAGGACTGTTTTACGCTTCTCCGGAAGGGTTGGAGAGCGAAGGCATTTCCGTGCGCATGGGATACGATGTAACGGAAATCGACTGGAGTGCAAAAAAAATCCGGGGAAAAATCCTTGCGACGGGAGCTGCGTTCGAGGACAATTACGACAAATTGATTCTGGCTGCCGGCTCGTGGCCCGTTATGCCGCCAATCGAAGGATTAACCGATCCCAATACCGAGTACGGCTTGAAAAAGGGCATTTTCTTCTCCAAATTGTATCAGCAAGGACGGGACATCATCAACGAAATCTCCAAACCGGAAGTCAAACGCGTAATGGTCATCGGCGCCGGCTACATCGGTGTCGAATTGGTTGAAGCATTTAAAAACCGCGGTAAAGAGGTGATTCTGACGGAAGCCATGCCTCGCGTTATGGCCAATTACTTTGATAAAGAAATCACAGACGAAGCCGAAAAACGCATTCGGGACGCCGGAATCGAACTGCATTTAGGTGAAACAGTGAAGAAATTCGAAGGCGACGGCCGTCTGCAGCGGGTGATTACCGACAAAGGCGCTTATGACGTTGATATGGCTGTTTTATCCGTCGGATTCCGCCCCAACAGCGACCTTTACAAAGATCATCTGAAAACGCTGCCCAACGGCGCCATCAAAGTCAACATGAAAATGGAAACCTCCGAAAAGGATGTTTACGCCATCGGCGACTGTGCGGCGGTTCACTCCTGCGCATCGGGAAAAGATGAATACATTGCGCTGGCAACCAACGCCGTGCGAATGGGGATTGTTGCCGCCTGCAACGCGTTGGGGCAATCGGTTGAATATGTCGGTACGCAGGGCTCCAACGCTATCTGCGTATTCGGTTACAACATGGCCTCTACCGGACTGTCGGAAGAAGCGGCTAAAGCGAAAGGATTGAAAGTCAAATCGAACTTTTTTCGAGACGCCGAACGCCCTGAGTTTATGCCGACTTACGAAGATGTTGCGGTTAAAATTGTTTACGAAGAAGACAGCGGACGCTTGGTCGGCGCTCAAATTGCTTCGAATCACAACCACGCGGAAGCTATTCATGCTTTCTCACTGGCAATTCAAAACGGCATGAACGTCCGCCAATTCGCCCTCTCCGACTTTTTCTTCCTGCCTCACTACAACAAACCGCTCTCCTGGATGACAATGGTGGCTTACACCGCCCGATGACAACGACCCGGCGCAAAGCCGGGTTTTTTATTCAGATTTACGGCAGCAGTCTTGAACCGTTCATTAAATCGTACGCGCCGCAGCCGCTGTGCAATTCGAAAAAAAATCCCGTCCGTCGGACGGGATTCGTTTATTTCACTCCCTGATTCTTTTCGTCTTCCGTTATTTCTCCGATGCGGGTTCGTTTGCCGTCCTGCAGAGACATGGAGTACACTATATCCTGATATATATAGCTGAATTCGGTTATTCCTGCATCCTGATAATACTCCATCTGATTATTCTCCCTATTACTACTTGCCTCTTTCGCTTCCTGAACTGGAAACTCGCTCTCACTGCTCCAACTGTCCCAGTAAGGAAGAAAGGCGATCTCCCCCATATCCCATCCACTATTCGCTAACGGACTTGTCTTGTCGGTAATTTCGTTTTTACCTATATAACTAAACGGCACATCGGGTAAGTCAGTATATGTCTTCGTTTCATTCTCTATTTTCTGAATCAATTCTTCTGTTATCTCCACTACACGAGTTTGAGTTGAAGTATACATGTAAACACAAAGCCACTTTTGTTCCCCTTCATACGGAATCCGTAACATGAAATAAAAATTCCAAAAATCGGCACCATCAGGTCTATAAATCGCTACTCCGTACGCTTCCTTTTCCTCGCCGGGCAAAAGAGTCGCTGCCGCATAGTCGATTTTTTTCCCTTGTGCTTCAAATTGATATCCTATTACCCCTCTTGTGCTGTAGGCATAATCAATCTCCCTATCTGTAGTATTTTTAAAAAAGATACCTCGTTCTGTTTTATATTGGATTTCACCACACCCCAACAGAGCCGACGCCGATAAAATTGCCATTAATAAGATTTTTCCTTTCATTTTTTCCTCCTATTGGTATTTTTACATTATCATTATCACTTACAATTTTGAATTTTGCAACTTAAATTTTCATTAAATATGATAAAAATTTAAAATTTACTCTTTAAATCTAAAAATTCCTGTTTCGCTCGGTGTTCGGTCGGTTTATTTTCCGGCGGTCGATTTCATTGCGGGCATGTAAGCCCACCGTCTTTTTCGACAATTTCAGTCAGATGACTGCAGATTTCGTTACAGCTCTGAATCAATTCGGCGTCGGAAACGGCAGTGTTTTTGAACATCGGATCTTTACCGTCAATATGGCACCGTTTTTTGCTATGAAATTTTTCAACAGAGAGAAGCGTTGACGGATTCCCGTTTTCGAGATAGACTCTCGGCAGAGAGGCAAAATGATTTTAAACGCCGGACAGAGAACGGATATTCCGGGATTTTTTTCCCGATGGTTTATCAACAGAGTGAAGGAAAAGTTTGTCTTTGTTCGCAGTCCGTACGCGCCGCAGCAGCTGCTGCGCTATCGGATTGAACCGGAAGTTGTCGACATTCTTTCATTCTGCACGAAAAATCCCGCTCCGATGCTGCCGCATCTCGAATACATCCGCCGATTTCCTCAAATTTGGCAGGTGACCATCACTCCATACGGAAAAGAAATTGAGCCGGGAGTCCCTGAAAAATCCGATGTGATAAAAGCGTTTCAGGCGCTGTCAATGCGTGTCGGAGCGAATGCCTGCATTTGGCGCTATGATCCTGTCTTTCTCTCGGAGACCTACTCCGCTGCCTTTCACCGTGAAGCGTTTGCAAAGCTCGCTTGCACCCTCCGCGGTTTTACAACCGTTTGCGTTGTCAGTTTCATCGATTTGTACGAAAAAACGAAACGGAACTTTCCGCAGGCGGAGGAAGTTCCGTTTTCCGTCCAACGCGAACTGACGGCGTTTTTCGCTAAAACGGCGGCCGACTGCGGCATGCGGTTGAAACTTTGCGCTGAAACTCCTGCGTTGGCAGATTGCGGTGCGGATGTTTCCGGATGTCTGACCCAAGCCGCTGCGGAAACAGCCGTCGGCTTTCCGCTGGCAGTTCCGTCGTCGGCGTGCCGTGCGCGAAAGGCGTGCGCCTGCCTTTTGGGCGGCGATATTGGTGAATACAACAGTTGTCCGCACGGCTGCCTTTATTGCTACGCCAACGCCGACAAAGACCTCGTGCGCAGCCGTTTTGCGCGGCACAATCCCGATTCACCGCTGTTAATCGGCGTGCCAAATCCCGGCGATATTATCCGCAATGCCGAACAGCACCGCTGGCGGCTGCCTCAAACCCTGCTGCCGCTTTAGCCGATCAAAAGTCATACCGTCGTTTTAAGCTGCCGAACTGCCGGCCAAACCCAACGCCACAGGAATCAGTTTAACATCTTCTCAAAAAAAAGCCGATGGTTCCGCGTTTTTACGGAACCATCGGTTTTTTAGGCGGTTTAAACGGCAGTACCGTTTCGGAAGAACCTCATTTCCGAATTCACGGTAACAGAGTCCGCCAAAAAAAGTCAACCGGTTAACGGCGGCGCCAGAAACGGCCTTCGTCTGTCGAATAATAAAGACCTTTCGACGTGGTTGCCAGAATTTCGTTGCCGTTCTCGGTCAAATCTTCGATGTCGCCGACCGAAGACGTAAACGAATAACGGTTCCGCCAGAAACGGCCGCCGTCCGTCGAATACTCCAGACATTTTTTCGCTGCATTGATGCGGATCAGTTCCGCTCCCCGATTAATCATTTGTGCCATAAAAAGCTCCTTATTGTTAAGATGAGACATTTTATGACACGGGATCTATCAGGATGTGATATGACAAAATATTTTATTTCGCTTCCCGATTTTCGAGGGCGGTTTCGTGCCTGCGGAACCGCCCGCAATTTTACGGCACAACGTTCCCGTTATCGTCGACGAAGAAGATCTGTTTCCAGGTGCGCTGCTGCCATGTCAAATCTTTGACTCCCTTTTCCTGGCTCTCGTGAAGATAAAGAGTGTTAAAATTAAGAAGATACTCTTCAGATTGGTCGGTAACTGCAATATAAAAAGCACCCTGCGCTGGCTCTGGCAGCCGGATGGTCAATGAAAAATTTTTACTATAAAAATCATTGTCATTTGATGCCGAAAAAAATCTGAAATCAATCAATGTTGCTCCGGGAAATTCAAGCAAAAGATTCTTACATCCGGAAAAAGCATAATTACCTTCAAGTGTTTGCAGAGAGGAAAAAAGGAGATGTTTTAAGTCATAGCAGTCCTCAAAAGCTCGTGATCCAACACTTGTTACTTGAGAGCAGTCGATATCACGAAGCATATGACAGCCTTTAAAGGCTTCTTCTTTCAATATTTCGACTTTAGGGCAGTTGACATCGGTTAAAGAAACACACGAGTAAAATGCTCTTTCACCGATTTCCGTCACCTGCGGTAAATCGATTTTCCGCAATCTGCTTAATCCGGCAAAAGTATTATCCCCCACACTCTTCAGGCGGGGAAAGCTCAATTCTGTCAGCGAATTCGGCACAGAGGAATCCGTCGAACCGAAAAAATTAAAGAATGAAAAGAGATTTGTGGAAACCTGATCGGTAAAGTCAATTTTTTCAACACCGAGAACCAATTTTTCCAGAGAAGAGCAGTCGGAAAAAGCGAGTGCTTCAACTGTCTCGGCTGCGGGAAGCTCGAGACCCGTGATCCAATCGCAGCCGGTGAAGTCATCCGAGTCCACGGATCTCACGTTCGGCAGTTTCAAATACAACGCTTCCGGAAATGAGTCCCCGAACAGACCCGAAAACGACGCAACGGAGAACCCCAGTTCCATTTCCCTCAACGCAGTACAACCGTCGAAAATGCCCGCTCTGATTCCCATCAATTCGGGAAACCGGACGGCTGTCAGTGCCGAACAGCCTTGAAACAGCGCCTCACCGGTGGCATGCTCCAGCAGCGGCGCCTCGATTGAGGTCAGCCCGGTACAGCCGGCAAAAGCGGACGAGCCGACCCTCACGGCTTTCTCCAGACGGACACTTTTTAATCCGGCAACGCCGGCAAAGGCTTCGCCCGCAACCGATTCGGCGTTCGGCGCTGTCAGATCGAACGGAAAAACATCGGTTGAGGCGAGCGCCGCTTTCAGCTTTCCGGACAAAGCGGTGTCTGTCAGCGTCAGCCGGTAAGAAAGTGCCTTGTTTTCTTCGGTCGGCAGCGGAAGTGCTGTGACCGCTCTGAATTCAGGGCCTTCAAACGAGACGGCCGTTACCGTCAGCGTGTCCGTAATCCCGTCGACCTCCGCCGTCAGCCGGGAAACGCCCAGCCGCTCAACCGTCACATTTCCGACTCCGTAAACCGTCAGTCCTTCGTCCGCCGTCAGAATCAGACGTTCGGCCGCTTCGGGCGGATAGACGGTGACCGTCGGTGTCAGCCGGTCTCCGACAGCCGCATCGACGGCATCCGAATCAAACATAACGGCATAAACCAAATCGCCGGGAGTCTCCGTCGCCCCCGTCGCCGTGACGGTCACATGGCAGACGGCTGTCAGCGTTTCCCCTTCCCGGGTCACAACGGACGCCTCGATCTGCGTTTCGCCTTCATTGGACGCCGTCACCGTTCCGTCATCATTGACCACAGCCACCGCTTCGTTCCCGGAACGCCAACGGACATCCGGCAGCGGTTCTTCCGGATTGTTTCCGTCACGGGAAACCGTCAGAACCTGACTTTTTCCTTCCGGCAGATAAAGCCGGTCGATGTTTAACCGGATTGCCGAAAGCGGGGCTTCGACCGTCACGGCGCAGACCGCCGTAAAGCCGCCCTCCTGTGTTGTTACGGAAACGGCAGCCGTTCCGGCGCCGACCGCTCTAACCTCGGCGGTGTTGTTTCCTGTCGGGGTCACAAAAACGACGGCATCATCTGTCGTCTGCCAGGAAATATCCCGACCGGCGGCGGTTTCCGGCAGAACGGTCGCCGTTAAAACCGCTGTACCGGTCTCTCCGACAGACAGACGCAGCTGTGTCTGATCCAACTGCACACCGATCACAAAATCATTCTCCGGCTTACACCCGAAGATCATCAATAAAGTTCCGATAAGAATCGTCAGTAATTTTTTCATGTTTCACTCCCGATTCAATCTAACAGACCGCTCTATCAGGGAGTGAGAGAGTCATTTTTTTTCGATTATTTTTTTATCGATCAGTTCCTGAACCTGTTTTAACTTTGACAGCAGAATATCCGTTTCGATTTCTCCCGTTTGCGGAAAAATACCGGAAATTTCGGCAACGGTTCCCGTTCCGCCTCCTTTGAAGCGGGATCTTTTGACAACTGTCAGACCGAACTCGGAAGCGGCCTCGGACACTTTTCTGTAATAATGACGAAGATGTCTGCTTTCCACAGTCTTGGCGTTCTTTTCCCTACTGTCCATACGAATATACAGATGAAGTCCGTCTGCAAAGTGATTTTCAATCTGAATATACAGCCAGTTCCCGTCGGCCTCGGCCGCCTGCCGCCAGAAATACCACAATCCGAGAAAGCCTCCCTTCGGATTGGAAACATATCCCCAGTCGGGAGAGCCTCCGCATTCCGGATCGGCAGCCAGCTGCTCGGCCAGTTCCAGAAAAAACCCTTCGGCTGCATAAGAGGAAGAGCAGACCGACTCGATTTGCGTACAATTTTTTGTCTTATCTTCGATTGTCTGAAGATTCTCTCTGAATTCCGTCAGAATATCATTGGAAGTCTTGCAGGAATTCAGAATTTCCAGAATATCGCCTCGTCCAACAACCCTGTATCTGTAGGCTTCTACATTTTGGGATAATTTGAAAACACTCTCATTTCCTGTTTTCAAATAAATACAGTAAATCGTTTTTCCGCCAAATATTTCTTCGACTTTTTCTCTGTACCGTTGCAACTGATTACTGTGTGTTCCCGTAACGGTTTTATCTTCGATGATAATCACACTGTCATCGTTGACTTCAACCAGAATGTCGATGCGGTTCCACTGACGGTATGCTCTGACTTTCTCAATCCGAAAATCATCCTGTTTTTCCATTAAAAACCGCACAAATTTCTGTGCACACTCGAATACGGCAGGATTTTCTCCTTGGCATTCCGGATCGGCATAACGAATCAGCCAAGTCAAAAATCCGTCCTGAGACAATTCTCTTGTTGCAATTTCAAAAAGATTCGGTTTCATATTTCACACTCCCGATTCGATTCTGACAGACCCGCTCTATCAGGGAGTGACAGAGTGGAAAATTAATTCGTGCATAACCGACAAAATCGGTTCGCCGCAAAAGGCGCGCCGGAGGCAGCTTTGCCGTGCCTCACCCGCGCACAGCCGCCGTTCCGGCCTGCTGGAACAGGACAAAGAGGCGGCCGCACGTTTGCGCATCTGCCAACGCGTTGTGGGCGTCGTACACGATGCCGTAGCGGTCGGCCAGCACCGTCAACCGGTGAGAGCCACCGGGCAGTGCCCGCCGCGCGGTAAGGCACGAGCAGTAAAACGGATAATCGGGGCAGCGGATGCCGTAATAAGCCGCCGTTTCCTGCAAAACATTTCGGTCGAACCGGGCGTTGTGCGCCGTCAGCGGCAGATCGCCGATAAAATCCCGCACCTGCGGCCAGATGCGGTCGAAGGTCGGCGCATCGGTCAGGTCGGCAACCGTCAGCCCGTGGATCGCCGTAAAATCGGGACGAACGTAGAGCGAAGGCGGCCGGATCAGCGAATAAAACGAATCGACCTCTTCCCCATCTCGAAAACGCACCAATCCGATCGAACAGGCGCTTTCTCTTCGGTAGTAAGCCGTTTCGAAATCGATCGCTGTAAAATCCAAAATCATTCTTCTTCCTCCCGAATCAGCGCCGCCATTCGGCGGATTTCCTGTTTCCATTCTTTCACAAAAAAATCCGGTTCGACGGGACGGGCGTTGCACCCCTGAGACAAAATCCACTCTTTCACCATTATCGACTGCGCCGCGGTAAACGAGACCACCGTCTTATTTTCCTCTTCACACTCGGTAATCTGCTGATCGTCCGCCCAGATGCGCTCGCACACCCACGGCCGCGCCGTGCCGAAAAACTCGACCGTAAACCGAAACTTTTGCTTTTCGTAAAAGGCGCCGAAATGACCGCCGCCGCAGTGCGGTGTGAAATCGTAGTCGGCGGGAAGCTCGAACGTCTCCTGCGTCAAAACCGGGTCGCTCATCCGCGACAGAACAAACAACCGCATATCGGCTCGGTTCTCGTCATATCCCCACAGAGAACAGACGCCCTGATCCATCAAAAGCTGGTACGGCCGGACACGGCGGCGGCTTTTACCGACTCGCCATCGGCCGACATAATCGAACTCGATCACCGTATCGCTCATCAATGCCGACCACACCTTCTCCCAAACCGCTTCGTCGATCGCCGCCTGCGCCGTCGGCGCCACCGCCACCCGCGAAAGGCCGTACTTCACCTTCACCGAATGGAGAGTCGACATCGACAGCAGATTCAGAATATCGCACGCTTCTCTGTAAATCGGCGTTGTCCGGTAACACTCCAGCAAATTTTTGACCGCCGCCAAAACCTGAAACTCTTTTGCAGAAATCAGATAGGTCGGCAAATGAAACTCTTCTTCATAATAATAACCGCCGCGGCTGCGGCTGTATTCGATTCGCGCCCCGAGCCGGCTGCGCATATATTCCAGATCGCGATTAATCGTCGCCACACTCACTTCGGTATGCTTCGCCAGAAACGGCGCATTCGGATACGATTCTGTCTGAATCAGATCGTGAATCCGCAGCAGACGCTCCAAAAAAACCTGCGTCACAGGCCGGTAATGTTCTTCGTTCGCTTCTTTTATCGTTTTCATGAAGTCAGTATACCGCACCACTCTATCACGGAGTGACAGAGGGCGAATTTTTTGAAAATTTTTCGGGCGTGCCGGCCGCCTCGGGCGGCCGTCGGGCTTCGTCCGGCCCGGCCCGCCTGCGGCGGGCGCACGGCGCTGCGCTTGTGCCCGGACGAATCCCTCACGCCTTCGCCGGCAAAGAACAAAAAACCCGGCCGTCTGACAGCCGGATTCGTTTTGCGGTTGACTCCAAAACCGGTTCGCCCATCGGGGTAAAATCGGAACATTTTCCGCAAGCGCTGCATTTTTCCGGACCGGTTTCGGCCGGCTAACCGTTTTCCGCCAGCCGCTTCAGCAGATAGGGAAAAACCGCCTCAAAATCGACTCCGTACCAGTTGTGGTTTTCGTTTTTGAGTGTTTCGGCAATCGATTCGGCAACAAAATCACCGGCCAACGCATACGCCTTTTCAAGCGGCAGACCGCGCATGAGGGCTCCGGTCAGCACGCTGGCAAAAATGTCTCCCGTACCGTGAAAATTGACCGGCATCTTTTTGTGGAAATACCAGCCGACATTTCCCGTCGCCGCATCGTAAGAAGCAATTCCGATCTTCCCTTCCGTATCGGTCAGTCCGGGCTGCGGCTTGTCGAATTCGATGCCTTTTAAAACAATTTTTTTTGCACCGAGATCAGCCAACTGTTTCAGCAAATTCTCGATGTCCGATTTACAGTAATCTCTTCCGGGATACGGAATGTCAAGCATAAAAGCGGTTTCGGTCAGATTGGGAACCAGCACGTCGGCTTTCGAACAAAGCTTTGCCATGGCTAAGGCAAACTCCGGTGTAAAACCGGGATACAGTTTGCCGTTGTCGGCCATACACGGATCGACTATTTTCAGCGCCTTTTTTCCGAATTCGTCAAACAGTGTGTGCATCAATTCAATTTGCTCGAACGATCCAAGATAACCGGTATAAACCGCATCGAAGCGGATATTTTCCTTTTTCCAGTGTTCGCAGACCGGAGTGATATCGGCCGTCAGATCGCGGAATGTAAACCCTTTAAACATGGTGTGAGTCGATAAAACCGCTGTCGGTAAAACGCACGTCTCCACTCCCATTGCTGAAATAATCGGAAGCGCCACAGTCAAAGAGCATTTTCCCACGCAGGAAATATCTTGTACGGTAATAATTCGTTTCATTTTTCCTCCTGATTCAGTATATATCAGAAACAGAAAAACTTCGCAATAGAAACCTGTAATTCAATTTACGGGAGTATTTTAAGAAATTCAAAATAAATTTTTACGCTCATTGTTCATTTTAATCGTTTTTCCTGATAAACTTTTAAAATATTTTCGACGCATTTTTCGGGAGTTTCTTTTATTTCACTCTCCCAAAACCGTAAAACCGTCCATCCTTCTTCTTCAAGCTTGGCGGTCACGATAATATCCCGGCTTACATTATCCAAAATTTTTTTCTGCCAAAATTCAGAGTATTCGGATAATTCTTCGGACAAAGAAGATAAACCGCGGACCGCCCAATTATGTCCATGCCAAAAATCCCCATCACAAAATATCGCAATCTTTGCCTTTGTAAAAACTATGTCCGGTTTCCCCGGAAGGATTTTATAGTTTATTCTATAGCGCATATTTTTCTTCCACAACATTGATCTTAAAATCATTTCCGGTTTTGTTTTCTCGGATTTTATGGAAGACATTATTTTATGAGTAACAGTCAAAGAACGCATATATCGGATTGCTTTTAATTAAAATATTGATTCAAAAATTTTTTTACCTGTTCGTATTCCCAAGTATTTTTAAACTGTCCAACAACCAACCGACACCACTGTTTAATTCTGTCGGCAGAAATCTGTTCCCCCCAATGTTCTTCTAAGACTTCCTCGTCTGTTGAATTTATAACTTTTTTGATTTCGTCTTTATATTTACATACGCGTCCCAGTGTAGCGGAAACTGTCGACGTTTCTTCATTCACGGTCAAGTTTATTTTCCCTCCGGCAGAAAAACCGTCGCGTATATTGGTATTAACGACTCCGTTTCGCACAACAAGCCATAATGCGTAACGATTATATTTTTTACTGCTATCCGAAAACAATTCAGGAAAAAAAGCATACCCTTGGATCACGAGAGACTCTTTTTCCGAAGCAGACAGTGCCGTCCATAATTTTACAGTCGGCGGCACAGACTCATTTTCATTTGCCGTCCACCAAAGACTCTCTCCGTTCTTTAATTTACTTTTGTAATATTTTGACACCGGCGCAATCGGATTTTCCATTAACCTCAGTGAATCGTAAGGAATTCCGATTTTATCAAATATAGTTTCTCCTCTGCGAAGACGCATATCAATTTGATACCTAGGATAATGAGTAACCGCAATCCCTGACAAGCATTCTTCATACGGTCTTGATAAAAATTTTACAGGACGTCCCAATTTTCCAAATGTCAGATAAATTCGCTCTACACTTTCATTTCTGGTTGATTCAAGTATACTGCTTCCGATAGAAGTCCAATGATTTTTCCCGGTACTTTTGACTTCTATTCCGTAAAATTTATTAATTACAATATCAGGAAAAGACGCTCCAGAAACCAAATAAATTGTATTTTCAAATTCCGTACCTCTTGCACATTGACAGACAGCGGAATAAACATCTTCTTCCAATAATCGTCCGTTTCTTGTAACATAATAATCCTCACGCGACAATGCGTCTTTATTCAGCAGGTCGTCCATATTGTGAATCAGTTTCTGAAACTCCGATTTCGGGGGATTTGGATTTTCTGAAAAAATCATTTTGATTCCTTAAAAAAAAGATTCCATTTCTTTTCAATGTTTTTGGCTATATTATAAGCCAAAACACACGGAACCGCATTTCCTATTAATTTATACGCATCGCTTGCCGAAACATTTTTCTGATCATTTGTTTTCGGCAAAATAAATTCATAATCATCCGGAAAAGTTTGAATTCTGGCGCATTCCCGGACGGATAAACGTCTTTCTTCCAGCCCTTTGTTTAACTCTTCGAATAGAATTCCGCCGTGATCGGCTCTTAATCGACGGAATTCTATATTTCCGTGATGTTCCGATCTTATTGCGGGACTTACGCCATTCATTTTTATTTCAATTTGCCCTTGGCAATGTTTTCCCATGTATTTTGCCTTTGAATAATTCTTTTGCGCCAAATCAGATGATTTTTCCGGTTCCTCCAACCCGACAAATGCGTCCTGACAAGTAACGAACGGCAACAGTTTTCCGCCATGTGTTTTAGGCGGATAAGGATCATACTGATCGGGAATTTCAGATTGCGTAAGCGCACGTAAAGCTTCTGCATTTAACGCATTTTTCTTAAATCCGAAAAAAATGACGCGCTCTCTTGATTGAGGAACGCCGTATTCAGGAGCATATAATACTTTTGCCGGAACAACAAGATAACCGCCGTTTCCCGCTTCCGCAAAATCCGACTCAATAATTTCTTTTACATTTTCTAAATTCACCAGACCTTTAACATTTTCGGCTATAAACAATTTCGGTTGAACTATGGTTACAACCTCTTTCATCCACATATATAACTGCCCGCGGCTTTCCATTGAAGGAGCGTCCTGTTTCAGTCTTCCGCCCAAATGGCTTTTTTGAGAATTAAATCCCAACCGTTTTCCGGCAACAGAAAAATCCTGACAAGGAAAGCCGCCTGTAACAATATCAATTTGACGGGGGAAAATATGAACGCCCAGCTTCTCTTGTTTTACCAAATCAACAATACTATCCACATGATAAATTGTTCCGGCGTTTTTTTTCCTTCGCTTAAAATAAGAAACCCATGCTGTTTTCGCATCGGGTTTAATGTCATTTGCAAAAACTGTCGTAAATTGTGTCGGTTTTACGATTACCCAATCCCCTTTCGATTCTTTTATCCAATCAGAATGAATTTCCGTATTAATGGATTTTCTTAAACACTGAAAATCCCCTTCAAAGCCTATATCCATACCTCCGCACCCGGAAAATAAAGATAATAAATTCACGACAAACTCCCATTCAGATTATATATCAAAACGGAATTGAATTTCAATACGGTCACTTTCCCTCCTCCCGCCTTTCCTCACTCCCGGCGGTTTCCGCATTCTGCCGGAACAAAAGTCCGCCGTTGACATAAGGAAAGGCCGCCAACGCCGGATTGTCGTCTTTCAGATACGGATTGCGTTTATCCGGCGGCGTGTCAAGAATTTTAAAAAGATCAATCACCGCCCGTCTGATTTTCCGCACGTCAAATTCCTGTAAATAATCGTGGAAGATTCCGCGGCGGCCGAAAACGCTGGCATCTTCCGCATAAAGGCAGAACACGTGGCGGACGCAGAGCACGTTGAGACTTTTGAGCGCCGTTTCGCTTTCGGGATCGGCGTACTGTGCGGCGAAGGCGTCGTAAAGCAGGCCAACGATTTCACCGGCGGCAACGGAAAGTTCCAGTTTGAGGTGTTCGCTTCCCGTGTCGATGGGAAACCGCAGGCGGTAGAACTCCACAATAATGACGGAAATCTGAACTTCCGGACTTTGCCAAAAACTCAGTGAGTTTTTAAAATTTCTCACTGAGAAATGAGGCGTTTGTCAGTGAGAAATAAAGCGTTTGCCGCCGTCCCAAGCGGGAACAAAGGTTGCAGGAAAAGGCATAAAATACGGCGTTGAGGGCGGCGGATTCTCAGAAAATTCAAAATCCTGCTTCAAACTGAAACCATAGGCGGCCATGACGGCGCGGTCATTGATCTGGTGCGCCCTGCGCCGCCTGTTTAATTGCCGCCTTCTGCGCATCGCCAAATGGGGAGGGTCTATAAACGGATGTTTATGAGATTATCTTGAATTTTAGTGCCTTTGGTGCTACAATAAGAGTAAATTCGAGAATAAATGAAGATTTTGTTATGCTGATAAGCTATAGAATACTGATAAATAGGGAAATGAATCGGATCAAGAAGAAATGTGATAGAATTAACTTTAATGTACTCACACAAATGAGGCGGCCGAGTTCGATTCAAGGGAAATCCCGCATAAAATCTGTTGCCCCTATTTTACGCTATAGGCAAAATTATGGAGTTTACTGACAGTAATGAACACAAATAACACAAAAGGTTCCCCGTTTTACGAAATTACCAAGAGAGATCAATTTATGTCCTCCCCTTTGACCTGTGTTGAGATCTGCGCCGGAGCAGGCGGACAGGCTCTTGGTCTTGCTATGGCGGGCTTTGTTCACGTCGCCCTTGTGGAATATGAAGCTGACTACTGTAAGATTTTAAAGGAAAACCGTCCGGAATGGAATGTTATTTGTGCCGACGTCCGTGATTTTGACGGGCTCCCATATCGGGGCGTAGATTTACTTGCTGGCGGCGTTCCTTGTCCGCCCTTTTCTGTTGCCGGCAAACAGCTTGGGAAAGATGATGAACGTGATTTGTTTCCGGAAGCGATCCGGCTTGTTGAAGAAATCAAACCAAGAGCAGTTATGCTGGAAAATGTGCGCGGATTCTTGGATTCTGGATTTGATGAATACAGGGAGCATATCTTTTCCGAAATCACGAAACTAGGCTATGTCACGCACATTAAGTTGCTCAACGCATCCAATTTTGGTATTCCGCAGCTACGCCCAAGGGTTGTAATTGTCGGGATACGGAAAGACCAAATTGGCGCATTTGTATATCCCGAAGAAAAGCCGAATAGCGCATCTACAGTTGGAAAAGTGCTATATGACTTAATGGCTGAAAATGGATGGGAGAAAGCGAAGGAGTGGGCTGCTCACGCCAATCGGATTGCCCCTACCTTGGTCGGCGGATCAAAAAAGCATGGAGGCCCCGATCTCGGTCCCACACGAGCCAGAAATGCATGGGCTGAACTTGGAGTTGATGGCCGTGGGATTGCCAACGAAGCGCCGACTGCCGGATTCGATGGAATGCCCCGCTTGACAAGCCGGATGATGGCTAGGATTCAGGGATTCCCGGATACATGGACGTTTGGCAATCGGAAAACGGTGGCTTGCCGCATGATTGGCAACGCCTTTCCGCCCCCGGTTGCCCTAGCAGTAGGAGAAAAAATTAAGGAGTGTCTTGAGTATGGATGCGCTGATTGCAAACGCAAGATTTCACTTTCACAGGCAGTTGTTTGAAACGAATACACTAACCCTGACATCGGCTGGCGTAGCGTCCAACGCTGATACCAGCAGCCGGGGATCCAAGGCGATTTCCCGCAGAATTGTTGATATTCTGGTCGATGAGCAGAATCATGCGGTTTCTACGGTGGATAAAATTTCCGGACAAACGCTTGGCAAGCAATTTGAGACTTTAACAATGGATTTCTTACAGGAAACTTTTCCGCACTTTCAAAACCTCCGTCCCGGACGTTGGACAATACTTCAGCTCGGCAATAATAACAAGCTAAAAACCAGCGATTTTGCACAGTATGAGCATCTGGCGTACTTGAATGAGCTTACAGTACAGAACGCTCAGTTAGCCGCTGCATTGGGAAACGACTACTTAGTTGCGCCGGATGTGGTCATTTACCGAGATCTATACGAAGATAACGAAATCAACGCTACTCAGTGCATTGTTGATGACGATGTCAGCAAAATGGCGGATATTCGCAAGTCAAACGGTGGAAAACCACTACTCCACGCCAGCGTATCCGCCAAGTATACCATGCGGAGCGACCGGGCGCAAAACAGCCGGACTGAAGCATTGAATTTAATTCGCAATAGAAAAGGACATCTGCCTCATATCGTTGTAGTGACAGCGGAGCCAATGCCAGGTCGGCTTGCTTCTCTCGCCTTGGGAACAGGTGATATTGACTGTGTTTATCATTTTGCTCTTTATGAACTGATTCGCGCGGTCAAGGAAGTGGCTTCCGAAGATGCTACTGAAACTTTAGAAACGCTGGTTCAAGGAAAGCGGCTGAAAGATATTTCCGATCTCCCGTTGGATTTAGCTGTATAATGGCTGATACGATTTCTTCTGACCAAAGGCACAAAACCCGGCGTTGAAGGCGGCAGATCTTCAAAGACCGTAGCTGCAGCCGAAGTCAAACCGCCGCATTAAAAGACAGCAGACTCTCAAAAGATTCAAAATCCTGCCGAAGTCAGAATGCCGCGTTAAAAGGCGGCAGACCCGCAAACGGCCGTCAGAGCTGCCGAAGGCGCAAGGGATTGGAGCGGAAATGAGCGGCCGACGGAAAGGCGGTGCGGGGCAAAGCGGGCAGCTTTGCCGCGGGGGGACGGCGCGGGAGGCCGCGAATTGCAGCGGAAAGCCCGGCGCCCCGCCTGCGGGGCGCGCGCCCGGAAAACGGAAAGCGCAAACAGTTTTATGCCGATTTAACCGAAGTCATCCGCAACGGGAAGGCGAAGCAAAAATCAAACTGAAACGGTCAAAAACGACCGGAACGCTTTTCCCAAACGGAACCAAAGTTCAATACGGTGACTTTCCGGTCTCCCGCCTTTCCTCACTCCCGGCGGTTTCCGCATTCTGCCGGAACAAAGGAAGAATTTCTTTTTTGTAAACATGCAAGACAAACGATCCGCAGAGAATCACCGCTACGGCTTCGGCAATCGGAAACGCCCACCAAATGTTGTTGACATTTCCCGACAGCGAAAGAAGATAGGCAGCCGGCAAAAGGATGACCATTTGACGGATAAGCGAAACCGTTAAGCTAAGAAAACCGTGAGAAAATGCCTGCAACACGGAGATGCTGACAATACTGAATCCGGCGACCAAAAAGTGCACAGCGATAATGCGCAGCGCCGGCACCCCGATGGAAATCATCGTTTCGGAGGCGTTGAAAATTTTCAGCAAAGGAACGGGAATCAGTTGAAAAACAGCAAATCCGATAATCATCAGAATAACCGCATAAACAACGCTCAATTTAATCGTATGAATAATGCGGTCCGGTTTAGCGGCGCCATAATTGTACGCTAAAATCGGAACCATTCCGTTATTCAAACCGAAAACCGGCAGAAAAACAAAACTTTGTAATTTGAAGTAAACACCGAAAACGGCAACAGCCGTTGTCGAAAAAAGCGTCAAAATTTTGTTCATGCCGAAAGTCATGACAGAGCCGATGGCCGCCAAAATAATCGACGGAATGCCGACGGAGTAAATACGGCCGATAATGTGCGCATCAGGCCGATACCCGCGCAGCGAAACGCTGATTTCATGATTGTGAGTTTTATTAAAAACGACGGCTAACACGGCGGCGGCAGTCTGTCCGATAACCGTTGCAACAGCCGCTCCGGCGACACCCATTTTTGGAAATCCGATAAGACCGAAAATCAAAATCGGATCGAGGATGATGTTTATCACGGCTCCGGTGATTTGCGTAATCATCGTGTAAAAAGTTTTTCCTGTTGACTGCAAAAGCCGTTCCGCCATAATCTGAAAAAACATTCCAAAGGAGAAAACCGTACAAATTTGCAAATAAGCGGTTCCGCCATCGACAATTTCTTCTACATCGGTTTGGAATTCGAAAAAAATACGAGAGAGAAAAAAGCCTGCCACAGCAAATACAACAGCGCTGCAGAACGCCAAAAAAATCGCATTATTTGCCGCTTTGTTCGCCTGCGCAAAGTTTTTCTCTCCCAAACTTTTGGAAAGCAGCGCGTTGACTCCAACGCCGGTTCCGGTCGCCACTGCAATCATCAACGATTGAACAGGAAAAGCAAAAGAAACGGCGGTCAGCGCGTTCTCGCTCAATTTTGCAACAAACATACTGTCGACGATGTTGTAAAGCGCCTGCACCAACATCGAAATCATCATCGGCACAGACATCGAAACCAAAAGCCGGTTGACCGGCATCGTTCCCATTTTATTTTCACTCATAACTTCCTCTTGTACTTCTTCAACTTTCATCCGAATTCTATCAATCGAGAAAATTAATGTCAAATATCCGCGGCTTTTTTTCCCGCAATTTAAAATCGGAAAAGATTATTTTTTCAAATACCAATATTGAAGAATCCCGTCAAAAACGGTATAACAGATTTATGATAGTGATGAAATTCGGCGGAACGTCAGTCAAAACGGCAAATCGTATCCGCGAAGCGTGTGAAATTATTCGAAAAACGGCGCAAGAAGACCGAGTAACGGTGGTCGCGTCGGCGATGAAAGGCGTCACGGAAGCTCTGATTTCTTCAGGAAAAACAGCCGAAAAACGGGACGAAAGCTACAGAATGGCAATCGAAGAAGTCCGGAACCGGCAGTATGAAGCGATTGAAGAGCTCTTTTCCGGATCCGACAAAGCCTCCGTTAAAGCCGGTATCGACACATTTTTGCAGGAATGGGAAGAGATTTTGATCGGTGTTTCCCTTGTCAAAAACTGCTCGCCCCGCAGCGCTGATTTGATTGCCGGCATGGGAGAGCGGATGAATAACTACATCATCGCCCGCTATCTTGAATCAACCGGCACTCCAGCCGTTTATATCGATGCACGGGAAATCATCAAAACCGATGACAACTACGGAGCCGCCAACGTCCTTTTTGACGTCTCTGTTCCGCTGATCCGCAGCCGAATCGCCGCCGTCAAAGGCATTCCGGTGGTCACCGGCTTTATCTCATCGACGGTCAACGGCATTTCCACAACGCTCGGCCGCAACGGTTCGGACTACACCGCCGGTATTTTGGGGCATGCCCTGGACGCTTCCCGCATCGAAATTTGGACCGATGTCGACGGCGTTATGTCGGCTGATCCACGGATTGTTGAAAAAGCGCTCGTTATTCCCGAAATCAGCTCTTTTGAAGCAATGGAGCTCTCTTATCTCGGCGCACAGGTCATTCATCCGTCAACCATGGCTCCGGCTTTGGAAAAGGGAATCCCGATTTTTATTAAAAATACAATGAACCCGACAGCAGCCGGAACAAAAATCGTCTGTACGCCGGTTCTGCATGAAACTCCGATTACCGGAATCGCCGTAATGAATGACATTTGTCTGATTAATATTGAAGGAAGCGGTATGATCGGAAAGCCGGGAATCGCCGCAGAGGTGTTTTCTGCCCTGGCAAAACGGAAAATCAACGTCATCATGATTTCGCAGTGCTCCAGTGAACATTCAATTTGTTTCGCGTGCAGCCGCAAAGAAGCAGCCGACGCCGCGGACGCCCTTAAATGCGATCTGGCAAAATATCTCGAACAGCGCATCATTTCCGGTATTCAGACCACTGCCGACTGCGTTACCGTCGCCGTCATCGGGGAAAACATGATCGGCAGTCCGGGAATTGCGGGGAAAATTTTCTCGGCATTGGGCGACGCCTCCGTCAACGTTTTGGCAATTGCGCAGGGCTCCAGCGAACGCAACGTTTCGGCGATTATTTCAGCCGCGGACAAAGAAGCCGCCGTTAAAGCCGTTCATAAAAAATTTTTCGGAGTATAAAAATGAATATAATTGAAAATGTTTTGGCGGAACGCTATGCCTCCCCTGAAATGAAGACTATTTGGTCGCCGGAAGGCCGCATTGTCATGGAACGGGAATTTTGGATTGCCGTAATGAAGGCTCAGAAAAAAGCGGGAGTCGACATTCCGCAGGAAGCAATTGACGCTTACGAACAAGTCAAAAACAAAGTCGACTTGGAATCGATCCGTGCGAGAGAACAAATCACCCGCCACGATGTCAAAGCGCGCATTGAAGAATTTTGCGATTTGGCCGGTTTCGAGCAGATTCACAAAGGAATGACCAGCCGCGATTTAACCGAAAACGTCGAACAAGTTCAGATTTACCGCAGTCTTCTGCTGATTCGAGCGAAAGCGGTGGCGGCGCTGAACCGCATGGCTCAAAGAGCAGAGCAATACAAAACCCTTGTCATCACGGCGCGCACACACAATGTCGCCGCCCAGCCGACGACCTTCGGAAAACGGATTGCCATGTTTGGAGAGGATTTGATGGCAGCGTTGGAGGAACTCGATTTTCTGATCGATCGCTTCGCCGTACGCGGCATCAAAGGAGCCGTCGGAACCTGCCTCGATTTACAGACGCTTTTCGACGGAGATGCGGCAAAAATGAGTGCATTTGAAGATGAAATCGCCGCTCATTTGGGAATTCCGCGGACATTAAAGGCTGTCGGTCAGGTTTATCCCCGCAGTTTGGATTATGCGGCGGTGTCGGCTTTGGTCGCAGCAGCCTCCGCCCCTTCATCGTTCGCCAAAACTTTGCGGCTGATGGCCGGCAACGAAACCGCTTCCGAAGGATTTGCAAAAGGTCAAGTCGGTTCATCAGCTATGCCTCATAAAATGAACAGCCGTTCCTGCGAACGCATCAACGGGTTTAAAGTCATTCTCTGCGGTTATGCAGAAATGGTTTCCGCATTAGCCGGTGATCAATGGAATGAAGGCGACGTCTCATGTTCGGTTGTTCGCCGCGTCGCTTTGCCTGATGCTTTTTTTGCCGCCGACGGTTTAATGGAAACGTTTTTGACGGTTTTGAATCAAATGGAAGTCTACGAAGCTGCCATCCAAAACGAAAACCGCCGCTACTTTCCGTTTTTGGTGACTACCACCATTTTAATGGAGGCTGTCAAACACGGCGCCGGCCGAGAAACCGCCCATGAAGCCATCAAAGAGCAAGCGGTCGCCGTCGCCCGCGACCTTCGTTCCGGAAAAATCGCACACAACGATTTGATTCAACGGCTGGCTAAAGATTCCCGCATCGGGTTGAGTGAAGAGCAGCTGCAAGCGATTCTTGACCGCGCCGACGAACTGACCGGCTCAGCGGCGACGCAAGTCGACGACTTTGTACAGCGGACTGAGGTTTGGCGAAGCCGTTTCCCGAAAGAAGCGGAATACACCCCGGGCGCTATTTTGTAAAAAACCCGATCGAATTTCTTTCGGATATCAAGCGCAAAGAAAACAAAAAATAACGATGGAAATCGGACTCAGAGCAGTATCGGTTTTCACAAGAATATGAAGCCGCGACTTTTCATCGTTATATGATAAAACAGGTTTTAGGAGGGTACGAATGCGTTTTACGGACACGCGGAATCGAAACGTTTCGGTTTCTTTTCAACAGGCGATTTTTACCGGATTGGCGGAGAGCGGAGGGCTCTATTACGCCGACAAAAATCCCGATTTATCTCAACTTTTTGATTCATTTACGCCGCAGACATCTTTTAACGAAATCGCAACGGCAACCGCCTATGCCTTTCTCGGCGATGAATTAACCGAAACACAGGTCGGAGACATTGTTCAGTCGGCATTTCACTTTGAACCGAAACTGAACCGCCTCGGAAACAACATCATCCTTCTGGAGCTTTTTCACGGTCCGTCGCTTTCGTTTAAAGACTTCGGCGCTTCGTTTCTGGCAGCCTCCATGGAAGCGTTTTTGGGCAAGCAGTCGCACCATGCCGTCATTTTGACCGCAACCAGCGGCGATACCGGCAGTGCCGTCGCTCAAGCCTTCTATAAAAAAGCCAACATCGACGTTGTCATTCTCTACCCGTCGGAAAAAGTCAGTCCTCTGCAAGAAAAACAGCTGACAACTTTGGGAGAGAATATTCATGCTCTCGAAGTGCGCGGCACTTTCGATGACTGTCAGCGGTTGGTAAAAAATGCATTCGGCAATACGAATTTAAAGAAATCTCTCAATTTGACAAGCGCCAACAGCATTAACCTCGGCCGCTTGACAGCGCAGACATTTTATTACATTTGGGCACGTTCTCAACTGAAAACACCAAAGTCTGAAGCGGATGATTTGACTTTTACCGTTCCGAGCGGCAATTTCGGCAATCTGACCGGCGGCGTTTGGGCTCACCTCTGCGGACTGCCGGTTAAAAAATTCATTGCAGCCGTCAACGCAAACCGAGTCTTTCTCGACTATCTGGAGACGGGAGAATTTAAACCGCAACCGAGTATTGCTACCTATTCAAACGCGATGGATGTCGGCAATCCGAGCAACTTCGAACGGCTTCTGGCAATTTATGAATCGGTCGATAATATGCGCAAAGAAATTGAGTCTTATTCGGTCAACAGTCGGGAAACCATCAAAGCAATCAGTTCCGTTTACGAGAAAACTCAGCAGTTTATCTGTCCGCACACGGCTGTTGGAATCGTCGCTTCCTATCAGCATTTGAAAAAACAACCGGGAAAAATCGTTTCGCTGGCAACGGCGCATCCCGCCAAATTCGCCGACTTAATTGAAAAGGTGTTGAACATCACCGTTCCGCTGCCGACTTCGCTAAAGAAAGTTCAGGCTTTGCCGAAAATTGCGGAAAAAATCGATGCCGACGACGAAGCGCTCGCCGCTTTTCTGGAAAAACTGAAATAAACGAAAAAAGAGGTTCATTTGAACCTCTTTTTTTCTTATATTTTCAACGGAAACCCTGCTTTTGCCAATTCGGAAACGACTTTATTCTGAGCCTCTTCCAAAAAAGCACCGTCAAGCGTTTTATCGGGCGCCGAAAACGCAGCGCGAACCGTCATCAGTTTAACAGCCGGATCTTCAGGATAAAAAATATCGACAATCCGCACCGATTCCAGCTCCTTGTATTTGACTCCTTTCAACGCACGTAAAACTTCGGCGGCGGCCGTTTCCCTCGGAACTGTCACCGTGCAATCGAAAATGCTGCCGGGATACTTCGGAAGCGGTTTGTACTTCACCTTCTCCTTCGGTTTGATATTTTCAAATTCGGACAAATCGATAAGCGCCAGTGTCAGCTTTCCGCGCATTTTCCATTCGTTCAACAAAGAGGGATGAACGGAAAACACAGCGCCGCACGGTTTTCCCAGAATTCTCAAATCAACCGACTCATACGGATGAACACCGTCCCAATCTTTCGGAAGCATCGCCGCTCGCCCGCCGTTGTCGCCGATAACCGCCGGATAACCGAGATAATCGAGCATCTGTTCAACGGTGTTCAGCAAAGGCAAAAACGAATCCTCTTTACGGTTAAAAAAACCGATAACGACTTGATTTTTCTCAATCGAAAAAGTGTTCTCATCGGGAAAGTAAGCGCGTCCGAGTTCAAAGAAGCGGAATGAGGGGAAATTTTTCGCATTTAAAGCCGCCGTCTGCAATGCAGTCGGAATTAAAGACGGCCGCATTCGGTCGTTGTCTTTGCTGACAGCATTTTTCAGAATCAGTCTTTCGTTCAAATCCGGCCAATGCGCCTTTTGCAGAAGTTTTTCGCCGATCATCGGATAAGTCATCACTTCAAGCGAACGTCCACGCAGCACCAGAAAATCCTGAATTTTGCGGTGAAGCTGTTTTGGCAAAGAGAGACGAACGGCCTCAATACGAATCAGCGGAGCCCGGGCGGCAATGTTATCGAATCCGACGATACGGCCGACTTCTTCGATAATATCGGCGTCGCACTCCACGTCCTTTGTTGCCCTCCAGCTCGGAACAGAAACGGTCAGACTGCCGTTTTGATTCCGCACACCGAAATCCAACCGCGTCAAAATATCGATAATTTCTTCATCCGCAGGAAAATCGGTTCCCAAAACAGATCGAATTTTATCGCACGAAATTTCGATTTCCGGCGCCCGATACGGCTGATTGTCTTTTCCGGCAATCACCTGCGTTCCCACCGGCTCAGCTTGCGGGCAAAGCTGTAAAATCAAATCAAGAATCCGCAGCGATGAACGTCGTACCAAATGAGAATCCAGCGACTTTTCGTAGCGAATTGAGGAATCCGAACGCAAACCGAGCCGCGTCGATGTTTTCCGCACTTCGGAATCCGTAAAATTAGCGACTTCAATAAACACATCGGTAGTCGATTCCGTCACTCCCGAATTTAATCCGCCCATGATGCCGGCGATCGCCACCGGTTTTTCGGCGTCGCAAATCATTGTATCCTGCGGCAGAATCGCCCGTTCCGTTTCATCCAGTGTTACAAAGGTTTGTTCCGTTCCCGCCCGACGGACATGAATGCGCGCGCCGGCAATTTGCGAAGCATCGAAAATGTGGTTTGGAATTCCTAATTCAAGCATGACATAGTTGGAAATATCGACCAAACTGTTGATGGAGCGTACACCGCAAGCGTTCAGCCGTGTTTTCATCCAATCGGGACTTTCGCCGACAGTCACGTTTTTGACATACAAGCCGCAGTAAATTTTACACGCCGAATCTTCATCGACCTCAACCGCAATCGGAGAAGTGCCTTTGCCAAGTTTGGCTTCCAACGCTTTCTGCCAATTTTCATCGTACGGATTGCGCAGCGAACTCTTAAAAACAGCCGCAAATTCCCGCGCCATACCGTACTGTGCCCACAAATCGGGGCGGTGAGTAATCGATTTGTTGTCAATATCGAAAATGATGTCGACAGGACGGTTCAAATACCGCTCCAAAGATTCGCCGACAGGAGCATCGGCAGGAAACTCGTGCAAACCGCTGTCATCACTACCGATTTCCAGTTCGGCAGCACTGCACAGCATTCCTTCTGAAACAACTCCGCGAATTTCTTTCGGCGTTAAAGTGAATCCGCCGGGTAAAACGGTTCCCGTCGGCGCAAACGGAACTTTCATTCCGATTCGGACATTCGGCGCTCCGCAAACCACCCGCTGTGTGTCTTTTCCTTTATTAATCGTCACCAAATGCAGCTTGTCGGAATTCGGATGATTTTCGATTTCGACAATTTCAGCCACAACGACATTTTGGAGATATTCGTTAACCGTCTTCACCTCTTCGACTTCACAGGTCGAAAGTGTAAATTTCGCTCCCAATTCACTGCCGGTCTCCTGCGGCAAATCAACAAATTCCCGAATCCAGTTGATTGAAACATTCATTTTTCCGCTCCGCTTTAACAGGATTTAAATTGACGAATAAAACGCAAATCGCCGCCGTGAAAGTGACGGATGTCGTCGATTCCGTAGCGCATCATCACCAGACGATCCAATCCCAATCCGAAAGCAAATCCGTTGTAACGCTTAATATCGATGCCGCTGTACGTCAGAACATTCGGATGCACCATTCCGCACGGCAGCAGTTCCAACCACCCTTGATGCTTGCAAACAGAACAGCCTTTGCCGCCGCAAATCAGACATTTAATGTCCAACTCAAACCCCGGTTCGACGAACGGGAAAAATCCGGGTCTCAGACGCACTTCGACGCTTCGACCGAAAATTTCGCTCAAGAGCGTCTTCATAAAATAAATCAAATGGGAAACGGTAATGTTTTCGTCAACCATCATCCCTTCAATTTGGTGAAATACCATTTCATGAGAAGCGTCAGTTGCTTCATTACGGAAAACTTTTCCCGGACCGACAAACTTAAACGGCGGTTTGCGGCTTTCCATTCCGCGCACCTGAATCGGAGAGGTGTGGGTCCGCAGCAAATGCTTCAGATCGGAAAACCAAAAAGTATCCTGCATATCGCGGGCGGGATGATGCTCGGGAATATTCAACGCGACAAAGTTGTGGTAATCGTCTTCGATGTGGGGTCCGTCAAGGATTTCAAATCCCATCGATGTAAAAACGTCCTCGACTTCCCGCTGAATCAGCGTTACGGGATGATAACCGGCGTCCGTCAGACCGCGATCAAAAAGCGATTCACGCAACGAGACATCGATTCTCTCCCGCTTCAGCTTTTCGTCAATCACCGCCGCTTCAATCTTCTTCATTTTATCGTCGACAGTCTTTTCGATTTCCGTTTTCAGCTGATTGACAACCTGTCCGATTTCGCGGATGATTTCAGGCGGCTGACCTTTCATTTCTTTTAAAATTTCGGACAGAACACCTTTTTTTCCGATGAAATCGGCTTTCAGTTTGGCTAAATCCGGTTGAGTCCGGACGGTTTCAATCGCTTTAAGAAAATCCGCTTTGATTTGCTCCGTCTTTTTCGACATAAACTTCTCCTTTTGCATTGTACATCAAATCGGTTTTTTTCGCAACGGAGAAGCTCGGCTTCAAAAGAAAAACGACTTAAAACGAATCATCGAACAGCAGTTTTTCAGCCGTTTCAAGCCACTCACTGTCACCCTCTTCAAAGAGCGGAATTCCCATTGATTCGCGCATATAAAGAGGCAGTAAAAAATCTCGAAACTCGGCACGCATCTGCGGCGAAACACAGTCCCACATCGTCTCCAACGCCTGCAGATCTTCCGTCCATTGCGCTTCGCCGCCGCCTCCGTCATAAACCGAAACCGCCGTTTCCGCAGTCTTCAAACGATCGATAGCGGCTTGAGGATCCACTCCTGCCGCCGGCAGCGCCGCCGCTAAAAATAAAATCAGACTCATCCGAAACATAAAAACCTCCATTGTTATTAATGAAGATTTTTATCAAAAACAGCGCTTTTTCAAAAAAAAAAAAATCAGACAATCAATTCGTCATCGAGCCGCAACGCCAAATCCTTTAAAAATTCGAATTCGCCTTCCCAGGCAACCGTCCGATTCCGACCGGCTCTTTTGGCGTGATAAAGGGCAGAATCGGTCATGCGGATCAACTCATCTTGATTAAACCGATTGTTTTCGTTTGTTGCATAGCCGATACTGACAGTGACTTTTGAAAACGGAGATTCCTCGAATCTGATATTCAGACTTTCGATTTGCATACGAACAGACTCACAGACAGAGGGAACGTTGATCTGCGAACAAGTTCCGATACCGATAAACTCTTCCCCTCCGTACCGGTAAAACACAATTCCATTACGATCAGCCTCTTCGGAAAGGACGTTGCCGATCTTCTGAAGAATCAAATCCCCGCTTTGATGACCGTAAGTATCGTTAAATTCCTTAAAAAAATCGACGTCGATCATCACCGCAAACGCTATCATTTTATTTTCTTTTCTCATTATCGACAAATCGTCAAATAACTTCCGCCGGTTCATCAATCCTGTCAGAAAATCGATAATCCTCTGCGACTCCGTTTTCCGCTGCAGTTCAAACTGCTGAAGATGTCCGACCCTCGTATGCGCACCGACGGCAACACCGATCAAAAAAGCTCCGAAAAAATGAATTGAATCTTTTAAACCGAAAAACGGATCTTTGACACAAAGCGAAACAATGCACATCAGAATCGTATTGAAGAGCGAAAAAAACTCAACGCGCTGCGAACGATCCAAAATCTCGGACGGCAAAACGCATAAAATACAGACGCCGACAACCGCCAACATATTCGGCTGAACAAACGATAAACTCATTGTAAACAGACAAAAATATTCGGAAACACCATAGAGACAAATTAAAACGATACTCGGATTTTTCAGTTTCCTGACAAGAAAATAGATGACAACCAGACTGACAGAAAAAACAAAGTCAGGTATGCTGCGCATTGGATTACGGAAGAGATAATAAATCCCCGCCCCGGAGAAAACGACAAAACTGACAATCAATCCGATTTTTAATGTCTCCAAATTGGATTTGGCGATTATCTCCCGATTTCGGGGAATAATACTGTCTTCCAATTTACGTGACAGAAAATAATTATTAATCACATCTATCATTCAAAAACGAGAACTCCAATTTTAAAACACTTTATACTAACAAATCGGAAATAATTTTTCAAATTATAATTAGTAAAAAAGAGGTTTAGTGTTTTAATTTTTTGTTATTATTTCTTCTCTTTTTTCCTTGCTTATTTATTTTAATTTGATTATTTTAATTTAAAAGGGACTTGCTTATGAATACTGTTATTCAAACCATTCTTAGCCGCCGCAGCTGCCGTTCTTTTACCGAAGCATCCGTTCAAACGGAAGATGTGCAAACACTTTTGGCGTGCGCGGCGGCTGCACCGAGCGGAAGAAATCAACAACTCGGTCAATTTACCGCTCTCACCGACCGCAACAAAATTCAAAAGCTGGCAGCCGCTGTCGGAAAGGCGCTCGGCCGAGAAAATTATGATATGTACAATCCGGCGGTGCTGATTATCACATCCAATGACAAAACCAACGTTTTTCGTGAAGTCGATAACGCCTGCGCCATGGAAAACATTTACTTGGCAAGCGAAGCACTCGGTCTCGGTTGTGTCTGGATCAATCAGCTGAAAGACTGTTTTGACAATCCGCAGGTACGGGCGCTGCTGAATGAATTCGGTATTCCGGAAAATCACGGCGTTTACGGCTGCGCCGCTGTCGGTTACCGCGCCGACCGGCCATCCGCAAAAGAAAACAAAACAGTCACGAAAATTGTCGACTGAACCGGACTTACCTCAGTTCACCTGAACAAAAAACCGCCTCCGCCGCGGTCCGTCGAATTCGCAGAAATAAATTCCCTGCCATGTTCCCAAAAGCAGTGAACCGCCTTTGACAATCAGCTGTTCGGAAACGCCGACGCAGGAACTTTTGGCGTGCGCGGCTGAATTCCCTTCGCTGTGAAGAAATTCCGGCCGATCCGGAAATGCCTTTTCCAATGCAATGAGCAAATCGTGCTGCACATCGGGATCGGCATTTTCATTGACGGTAACGGCAGCTGTCGTGTGCGGACAAAAAACCAGACACGACGCCTCTGTCCGCCCTGTTTCTTCGCAAAACTTCGCAACCGCCGCCGAAACCTGCGCCGTAATATCAAGAAAACCGCCTCGCGGAGTTTGTAATTCGTATTCAAAAACCATTTTTTCTCTCCGCTTCAATTATACCCCGCACGGCGCTGTTTGTCCAAAAAGAATTTCTTCTATTGTAAAAAAAGCGGAAATTTGATATAGTAAGCCGAAATCATTCTTATTTGGAGGACTTTGAGATGAGTGTAAAATACCTGAACAAAGCTTTAACAAACAACAAAAAATTGCTCGCCTGGGTTGATGAATGGGCTTCCATTTGCGAACCGGAAGGCGTTTATTGGTGCGATGGATCCGCCGAAGAGTACGACCGATTGGCGAATGAAATGGTGGAAAGCGGTTTGGCAACCCGTCTGAGCGAAAAAAAGCGGCCGCACAGTCTGCTTTTCCGCTCTGACGTCTCCGACGTAGCGCGCGTTGAAGCGAGAACTTACATCGCTTCCGAAAAACAGGAAGACGCAGGTCCGACCAATAACTGGATCGATCCGAAAGAACTGAAAAAAACGATGCTGGATCTTTACAAAGGCTGTATGCATGGCCGCATCATGTACGTGATTCCGTATTCGATGGGACCGCTCGGTTCAAAAATCGCTAAAATCGGCATCGAATTGACCGATTCGGCTTACGTTGTCATCAACATGCACGTAATGACACGCGTCGGCACCCGCGTTTTGGAAATTTTAGGCGATAACGGCGAATTCGTTCCGTGTATGCACTCTGTCGGAAAACCGTTGGCTCCGGGTGAAAGCGACGGCGGCGTTTGGCCGTGCGCTCCGATTGAGAAAAAGTATATTGCGCATTTTCCCGAAACCAGAGAAATTTGGTCTTACGGTTCCGGTTACGGCGGAAACGCGCTGCTCGGTAAAAAATGTCTGGCTCTGCGGATTGCTTCCGTTCAGGCTCGTGATGAAGGCTGGTTGGCTGAGCACATGCTGATTTTAAAACTGACGAATCCGAAAGGCGAAGTCAAATACGTCACCGGCGCTTTCCCGTCGGCGTGCGGAAAAACCAACCTGGCGATGCTGATTCCGACCATCCCCGGCTGGAAAGTCGAAACTATCGGCGATGACATTGCCTGGATGAAATTCGGAAAAGACGGACGTCTGTACGCCATCAACCCGGAAGCCGGTTTCTTCGGCGTTGCTCCGGGAACATCGATGAGCTCCAACCCGAACGCAATGCACTCCATCGAAAAAGACACCATTTTCACCAATGTGGCGCTGACAGAAGACGGCGATGTCTGGTGGGAAGGAATGGAAACCGATCCGGGTGAAAAACTGATCGACTGGAAGGGCAATGTCTGGGTCAAAGATTCCGGTGAAAAAGCCGCTCATCCGAACGCCCGCTTCACGGCTAAAGCTTCCAATTGTCCGGCCATTGCCGACGAATGGGAAGATCCCAACGGCGTTCCCATTTCAGCCTTCCTTTTCGGTGGTCGCCGCCCGTCAACAGTGCCCCTCGTCCATGAAGCGACAAGCTGGAACCACGGTGTTTTCATGGCTTCCATTATCGGATCGGAAATCACCGCCGCCGCGTTGGATCTGAAAGCCGGAACAATCCGCCGCGATCCGTTTGCAATGCTGCCTTTCTGCGGATACAATATGGGTGATTACTTCAAACACTGGGTCAATCTGGGCGCCAAAGCCGACGCTTCCAAACTTCCGAAGATTTTCTACGTCAACTGGTTCCGCAAAACTCCGGAAGGAAAATGGCTGTGGCCCGGATACGGCGATAACAGCCGCGTTTTGAAGTGGATTTTTGACCGCTGCGACAACGCCATTGAAGCGCGCGCAACCGCTATCGGTTATATGCCGAAACCCGAAGACATCGATATTTCCGGTATGAAAGACACAACTTTGGACGACATGAAACAATTGTTGGACGTCGACGTCGACGGCTGGAAAAAAGAAGTCGAAGGTATTAAAGAGCACTACAAGAAATTCGGCGACAAGCTTCCCAAAGAACTGTCGGCTGAACTGGCAGCGTTGGAAGAGCGCCTGAATAAGGCATAAGCATTAAACGCGTACCGAAGCCCTCCCCTCAAGGAGGGCTTTTTACATTAAAAAGAACCTGCCGCATAAAGGCGCGGCAGGCAAATAAAAAGGAGAAACGGCAACGAATCTTTCCGGAACCGGGACAGCCGACAGGGGGTTCGGCTTTAGCTAACGCTGTCGGAAGCGTTAATACGGAGAACGAGCTGCCGATCGCGTTATTACGGAACTGAAAGATTCAAACTCTTTAATAGAGATAACTATTTATATTAGATTAAACTAAATTTGTCAACCGGTTTTTTCTTTTTCGCGGATTTTTTTCAAAAATTCTTCTTTTTTTGCCGGATTTTTCTAAAGCGATTCGGCTGCCTTAAAGATTTTCGCGTAAAGCTCTTCAATTCCGTCCAAGTCAACGGCACTGAAAGCAACCCGCAAATATTTATCTTTCACGGAAATCGTTCCGATAGCAAATTCCTTCAGCAATTTTTGCCTCAGTTTTTCAGCATTTCCGTCGACTTCAAAACACATGAAGTATCCGGAGTTAAACGGCAACGCTTTCAATCGGGTTCCTTTGTACGCCTCGATTGATTCTTTGACTTTGCGGTAACGAGCTTCAAGAATTTCATCGTAACTTTTGCGGTCCGACTCGTATTCACCGTCTTTCAACGCTGCAATAAGAATCGATTGCGCTGTCTTCGAGCAGTTAGACACGGAGGCGCGGATACTTCCGGCCGTCTTCATTTCCAACGCTTTCAGGTGATCTTCATTCAGCCCTTTTGACGCATAAGTCACAAATCCGATTCGAAAACCCCAAACAAAGTGTTCTTTTGTCGCTCCGTCAATTTTGATTGCCATCACATTTTCATGCAAATCGGCAAAAAGCGAAAACAGAGACTCAGAATAAACATCTTCTTCGTAAAAAAGTCCGAAATAAGCGTCATCAATGATAAAATTCATCTTGTATCCGCTGCAAGCCAAACCGAGTATGCGGTTTTTCATATCTTCCGCCTCTTTTTTCAAAAGAGTGTAACCGGTCGGATTGTTCGGAAAATTTAAAATCACTGTCACTCTTTTATCTGAAGCGTTTTCGACAATACAGCGGCAAAATGCATCAATATTGAATTTTCCATCCGGCGTATAAAACGGAAAATGCGCCAATTCGGCATTTCTCATTCCGTCGACAATCATGTCGTAGTTTTCCCAGTAAAGATCACTGCAAACAACCTTTTCTCCCTCACCGATAAAAAGCGAAGCAGCCTGAGAAATCCCTCCGGTCAACCCGGGAACGACCACAGGAAGAGAAATGAGTGCTTTTCCGAGAGTCGGATTTTTCCGATAAATTTCCGATTTCCACAGCGTGCGCAGCTCCGCTTCACCGTAAGAGTTGGCATAAGAGACAATTTGTGCTTCAGATAATTCGGTAAACTGTTTTCGGATAAAAGGCACCATAATCGGTTTGCGGTTGTGGACAGCCATTCCGGTTGTAGCGTTGTACAATTTAGCGTCTTTTCCCGCCTGCGCCGACTGTTCGACGATTCCGTAAACAGGAAAGTACATCCGCCGTCCGTAATCGGAAAGAAAAACATCCGCAATTGTATTTTTCAAAGTCTGATTCAGTTCGATTGCCAATGAGTCCATAGCCGTCTCCGTTTGATTTTGATGAAGATTCTGTTAAGATTACCGCAAAAGGGGCGGAATGTCAACCGAAAGGAGTTGTGAAAATTCGTTTTTATACTGACGGCAAACGCGTTCGGTCTCTTCGTTGAAAATTCCCAAACGGCGGCTTAAAATCACAGCGTTTCGCAGCAGCGCCCGCTTATCAATCCACGACATCGCCAGCGCCGTCCCTTTGAAACGGGCGCAAAACGCTTCTTCGCTCTCCGCCGCCGTTTGCAGCCATTCGCCGATCGTTTCGCTTTCATCGATTTCTCCACGGCGATGCATGACGCCTCTGCGGTTGAAGCGGCTATACGGACAGGCGTCGCGGCAGCGGGAACAACCGTAAAGAATATCCCAATGCGGCAGCAGTTCCGCGGGAACCGCTCCGGAACGGGAGGCGAGGCTTTGCAGGCAGCGGCTGCGGTCGACTCCGTTTTCACCGATAGCGCCGACGGGACAAGCGTCTATACACCTTCGACAGGCACCGCAGCGTGCAGCCGACGAAGGCGGCGCGCCGTCGAAGCGGGAAAGGCCGTCCGCCGCCGGCAAAGAAATCAGTATTCCGCCGATAAGGGTGTTAACGCCGTACAATGGAGAAATCAACAGTGTGGATTTGCCGCAAAAACCGAGGCCGGCAAAGGCGGCAGCAGCCTTTTCGGGCAAAGACGAATTGACAAAAATCCGAACTTCGCTTTTGTTTAAACCGGCCGCTTTTCTTATTTTGACTGCAGCCGTTTTCAGCCGAGCTGCCATTTCCCGATAATTGTTGCGCAGCGCAAACGGATCGATATACGAAGCAGCCGCCGAAACCGCCGTCGGTCTTTCCAACCGATACGGAAACAGCGCCGTCACTGCCGTTTTTTCACCGAATCCGATTGCCGTCGCACCACAGAAACCGTCCTCTTTCAACCATTCGACTGTTTCCCGAAAATCAATCATCAGTAATCGAAAACAACGGTTTTATTCGAATAAGAAAGGACTTTGTGCTCCAAATGCAGTTTCACCGCTCTCGCCAAAACCTCTTTTTCAAGATTTTTTCCTTTTCGAATCAAATCCCGAATCGAATCGCGGTGAGAAATACGCACAACATCCTGCTCGATGATCGGTCCTTCATCCAAATCGCCGGTGACGTAATGCCCCGTTGCGCCGATGAGTTTAACACCGCGTTTATACGCCTGATGATACGGTTTGGCGCCGATAAACGCCGGCAAAAACGAGTGATGAATATTGATAATTTTATTGCGATAACGCTCAACAAAAACAGGGGAAAGAATTTGCATATAACGCGCCAAAACAATCAAATCGACCTTCTTCTCCTCCAAAAGCGCCAGCTCCTCCGCTTCGGCGGCCGCCTTCGTTTCAGGCGAAATCGGAATACAGACAAAAGGAATCCCGAAGTACTCAGCGATTTTCCTTGTATCTTCATGATTGCCGACAATTTGAACAATGTCGCACGGCAAATCGCCTTCCTTGTAGCGAATCAGAAGTTCATACAGACAGTGATCGAATTTCGAAACGAAAACCGCCACTTTTGCCCGCTCGTTTCCGAACTTCAGCTCCCAATCCATTTTATATTTGAGCGCAATCGGTTCAAACGCAGAAAAAATTTTCTCTTTCGGAATCGCAAAATCGGTTAGCGACCACTCGATGCGCATGAAAAAAATTCCTTCGTCATCATCTTTATGCTGACTTGAATGGATGATGTTTCCGTTGTAAGTGCTGACAAAATGTGCCGTTTCCGCAACAATCCCCCGCCTATCGGGACAAGAAAAAAGGATGACAGCCCGATCTTCGTCATTGATTTTCATATTCAATCTCCCATATCTGCAAATCCAAAGCAAGTTTTAAAATTTCGTTGTAATCAAAAAGCGCATTTTCCAAACGGGTGGAACCGACGGCAACGATGTACGGTCCGAACGAAAAACTCAATTCATTTTTATCATTCGCCTCCAAAAACCACCCCGTCACTCCGTTGACGGACTTCTCTTCACTGATGTGCCAGTACCAATCGGCAACAACTTCCCTGTGCATTTTCATAAACAGGTCGTGCGTTTTGCGGGCGTTCAAATCGTAATCGAGGTTGAAAAACGAAACGGAGGTCAGCGCGTTCCGGCAGTCGAAAATAATCGCCGAACTCCAATGGCCGACAATCCGGCGCGCCCACAACTCGTTTCCTTTCTCTTCGGCATAAGACTGACCGACGCGCGACAATTCAAACGCAAGGAAGCGGCGGTCGCTGTCTCCGGTCTTCGGCAGAATGAAGAGCGTTTCCCGGATTTCGGGATAGATAAAACGGTCAGAATCGTTCCACGAGCGGGAGATGAAATCCTCCCACTCTTCATCAGTAAACGGACCGGCATTCAGGAAAATCACATGCTTCCGGTCGCCCGAAACGCCGGCCAGCGTGTCGGAATCCGTCCGGTAAAAATTCAAAAGACCGTACTTGCCTTTGTACGGAAGCCTTGCTTCGGAGTTTTCCTCAAAATAAAACGTCTGATCCGTCGGATTTTCACCGGAAAAAATCATCACGGTTACGGTTTTTCCGAAAAGTGCATTTTCATAGACGGCAAGCGAACAGACGTCCCGCCGGCCGAGCTCTTCCGTTATTTCACTGAGCTGCCGAAAAATCTCGTTGTCGAAGTCGTAAACCAGGCCGGCGATGTTGTTTATATCGAAAAGATAGAGCGAAGAGAGAGCGTAATCGGCGTGCAGAGGAAAATAACTCAGCTGCTCGATTAAAACCGGCGGAAGCTCCTCCGGAATCCGGTAATTTTCTCTAAAGCGGACAATATCTTCTTCATCGGTCAGTTTGTCAAACCGTTCGGCCGCCCCGCGGAATTCATCCAGATGGCTGACCTCTTTCGCTTCGACGCCTTTTTCCGTCAGCTGCCGGCGGTACGCTTCCGCCTCTTCTTCCGAAGAGAAGGCCCCTGAATGCAAATCGAAACTCATCAGCGTTTCATCATCGTACTTTTTCACGATGTACGAATCGATTCCCTGCGCTTCGAGGCGGGATTCGGCATTTTCGGCGCGGGATTCTTCTTTATATCTTTCAAGAAAAACCGAATAAGGAAGTTCTTCCGTCAGCGGAAAATCGTTTTTTTGCACGGCAGCCGCGCTTTTGAATCCGTAAAAAACCGGATCTTTGAAAACCGCCGTGCGCGGTTCGCCGGCTCCCGCTTTTTCAATCACCCCGCCGGCTTTGAGTTTCCGGATTTCGGCGGCAGCGGCTTTCTCAGAAGCGAACTCCTGCGAAACGACAAAAAGGTAGACCGAACCGGGATAACGCTCTTCCTGAATGATTTCGGCCCCGACTCCTTCGTCCGCCAGCGTCGCCGCCAACGCTTCGGCAAAATTTTCGTTCAGAAAGGTCCCGAAACAAATTCGTGTCTGGGCAAACCCGGAAAGAGAACAAAAAAGAACAACCGCCGCAAATATTTTTCCGAATGGCATAGTAAACCTCATAATACGCCCATTGTAGACGCTCTAATTTTGTTTGTCAATCTTTTCTTTTAAAGCCGATTTTGAAAAACAAAATCTCCCGGAAAACTCTTGCAATAGAAATCAAACGTCATTATAATAACAGCGGTGCGAAAGTTTGCATTCTTGTTTTTGTTGCTGAGTTTTTCTTCTCATTTACAAGCGGCCGGAAACATCGAAGTTCAAACGGTTCCGTCCGGAGCACGCATTTATTTACAGTATCTGGACGATGGCGACATAAAAATTCCGAAAGATCAATCCGGGCTGCGGACGCAGGATCCCCGTTTTCAAAACGGTCCGGCATATGCGGGAAATTCACCGCTGCGAATCGACATGATCGGTATCGGACGGTTCCGAGTCGTTGCCGAACTGGACGGTTACGAAAAGGCTTCGGAAGAGGCTTTGGTTTATGATGAACAGACGACAACCGTTCGATTGGAATTGAACCGTAAACTGCATAACCCAGAATGGAGCGGTGACGCCTCACCGACAGACGGAGAGCCGCAGTTCACGGTGGAAATTTCCATGAAAACGGATGCCGGTCCGGTTCCCGTGTTTACCAATATTTCCGAAATCATCTATCAGGGACCGGACAACCGAAAAAACATTATCGATAAAACCGCCGTCATTGAAAATAAAACGCCGCCCTCGTTTTCAGGCGGCATTACGGATACGAAATTTTACATCCGCAACCTCAGCGGAAACTGGTATGTCATCGCTCAGATGGACGAAGAGCCGTCGTTTACCCTTGAACTAAAGGTTTACGATGCGGCTCAAAATGTCGTTCATTCAGACAGAACGACAGGCGCTTACGAAATTCTCTCCGTTTACAACTGGGAAATCAGTCGATAAAATAAAGATACGAATTTTCGGCAATCACTTCACCGTTAAAAATCAGCTCGATGGTGTATTCACACGTCCGCGTTACGTCATTAAACATCGCTTCAGGAAAGGTCTCCGTGATGCTGAATTTATTGAGATTGGGAATGAAATCACCGGTTTTCGAAGCGACCCGTTCCCGATCGCGGTAAAGATTAACGGTAAAATCAACCGGCACTTTTCCTCTTGTCAGCTCCTCGGGAATGACGGCGTAAACTGTCGCAGGCGAATCAAACAAAGTTTTGTAAACGGATTGATTTTTTAAAGTAAATCGAATCTCGGAAACTGCCGCTTTACCACCCTCTTCGGCAAGCGCTTCATCGTCCTCTTCAACCGTCAGCTCTTCGGAAACTTCGCCGTCGGCCGCCTCTTCGGCAAGCGTTTCATCACCCTCCTCAACCGTCAGCTCTTCGGAAACTTCGCCGTCAGCTGCCTCTTCGACAAGCGTTTCATCGCTCTCCTCAACCGTCAGCTCTTCGGAAACTTCGCCGTCGGCCGCCTCTTCGGCAAGCGCTTCATCGTCCTCCTCAACCGTCAGCTCTTCGGAAACTTCGCCGTCGGCCGCCTCTTCGGCAAGCGTTTCATCACCCTCTTCAACCGTCAGCTCTTCGGAAACTTCGCTGTCAGCCGCCTCTTCGGCAAACGTTTCATCGCCCTCTTCAACCGTCAGCTCTTCGGAAACTTCGCCGTCAGCCGCCTCTTCGGCAAGCGCTTCTTCGCCCTCTTCAACTGTCAGCTCTTCGGAAACTTCGCCGTCGGCTGCCTCTTCGGCAAGCGTCTCATCGTCCTCTTCAACCGTCAGCTCTTCGGAAACTTCGCCGTCGGCCGCCTCTTCGGCACCTTCGACGTCAAATTTATCGGAAGCTTTTTCAGCAAACGCATCTCTTCGTACTCTTTGCGCAATTTCCTCCTCCGACTTTTCGCTGTCAGCGGAAGAATTGCCGCTCCGCTCGTTATTTGAAATCTCCGTTACATTTTCATTCGAAGATTCTAAATCCGCAGCAACCGCTTCATCTGAATTTTCGGAAATTTCTCCGTCAGCTGTCTCTTCCGCAATGACTTCATTCGTCTCTTCGACTGCCGATTCATCGGTCAATTCGGCACCACTCGCTGCATCAACCGACAAATCATCGTTCATCTCTGCTGCTTCCTTGACCGCTGCATCGGTTTGCACAACCGTTTTCGGTGCATCGACCGATTCAAACACCCAGAACGACTCTTGTGTCGGATACGGAGACTCCAGTTCGGCAACAATGTACTTTATTTTCCATTTTGCGGAATCGCTGTCCGCATAACCTTTTGGATGAATCACTCGATAAAGAACGGCACCGTCGGTTTTCATTTCGACTACTGCCGATTCGATTCCGGCGGCCTGTAATGCTGCGCTCTCCGCAAACGCATTGTCCTGATTACGGAACGAGCCGTAACAAATGTAGTAATCGGCAAAAACGGAGATACTCAATCCGGAAAAAATCAACATCAATAAAGTTTTTTTCATTTTTATGCCCCTCTGCGTTTTTATCGGCATTTTTGAAATCTTCCTTTATTGAGTTTTCTTTCTTTAAAATTGCAGTCAGCGTGAAACGTCGAATCCGTAGTCGGGACCGCTGCGGGCCAATCGGAATCCGACCAGATTAGAACGCAGCTGCGGATTGTTGGAAAGACGATTAAATGTAAGACAAATCATCGGCGGACTGAACCACGAACCGCCGCGATAAACGCGGTAAGCACCTTCGCTGGGACCGGTCGGATCCGCAGCCCAAGACGATTCGCCGTAATAATTTTCGCCGTAAATATCCCAGCACCATTCAAAAACGTTCCCGCTCATGTCATAGAGTCCCAATTCGTTCGGCTCTAAACTGCCGACAACGGCAGGCGCACCGTTGCTGTTGGCGGCGTGAACCGCTACTGAAGCGATATTGTCCGAACCGGCAAAAATTCGCGTCCGCTGCGGCTTCCCCCCGGAAGCGGCGTATTCCCATTCGGCTTCGGTTGGTAAACGGTAACCGTCCGCATTACGATTCCAACGAACGCCTTTTTCGTCAATCTCGTAACACGGCGTCAGTCCGCGTTGAAGGCTCTTCCAGTTGCAGTAGTGAAGTGCATCAATCCATGAAACACAGGAAACCGGCTGTCGGTCAGAAACGGCGTAGCCCGGATTTTCAAAATTCAAAGAACGTTCAAACCCCATCTGCATTTGTTCATTGTGGATAAACGCACCTTGAGCAATATAGTAACCGGTGTCTTCGACGAATTTTCGAAACTCAAGCACCGTTACTTCATACGGATCCATCCAAAAATCGGAAATCTGAACCTCATGCTGAGGACGATTGTCGGCTTTGTGGTAATCTTCCCCCATTTTAAAGAAACCGCCGGTAATTTTGATCCAATTGCGTTCGACATATTCAACCGTCTCTTTCGGTTCTTCGGCAGGAGTTTTCCACTTTGAAACCAAATCTTCGACGGCAGGAAGAACAGCCGCAAAAATATCATATCGGGAACGGTAATCACCGCGTCCTTCCGCTTCGCTCTCTTTTTCGGCGTCCAAAATGAAAATTCTAAGCACAGACTTTTTGCCGTCCGTTTCCGGCCAGGCAAATACTCCGTATCGACTCTCCCGGTTTCTCAGAAATTCATAAAATTTTCTTTTGACGTCGATTAAGTCAGCCGGCATTTCAACGCTTTCGGTCGAATGCAAAAGCGTCACTTCACCCCGATCCTCGATATTTTGCAGGATCGTTTTTTCGAGAGCGGAGCGCTGTAAATCGGTCAGAGATTCCGTGTCGGAATAAACGCCGAACCAAACAATTTCCGCCGGGCGCACCAATTCGAACGAAAGCAGCAAAAGGCAAAAAAACACAAACCATCCTTTTTTTCTCATCCGTCGCTCCTCTTCAAATTTCCGGCAATTCTCTCCCATTCGAGAGCTTCGTCTGTTCGCCCCCGTTTCCGGCAACCGAGCGCATAGACCTCCGCTTTGCGCGCCGCCTCCTCCGCTGCCTGAAAGCAATGCTCCTCCGACAACATCCGCTTTTTTAATAAAAGCAGAAGCGCCCGCAGACGGAAAATTTCGATTTGCCCGTAACGGGTTGACAGCTGGGGCCAATTGCCGGCACGTTTGACAATCAACGGTTCATCGCAGTAAACAACCGGAAAACGATCGGTCCAGCGCAGCCAAAACTCGTAATCTTCGGCAATTTCCAATGTTTCGTCGAAACCGCCAAGCTCTTTGAAGACCGAACGGCGCAGCAAAACAGTCGACGGTCCGATAATGCACTTTTTCAGCGAATCATAAAAAAGATCGCCTTCACGGCGGTGTTTTTGCTTTTTTTGGCTGACCGTCACCCCATTTCGCAGCCAAATTTCCCGAGTGTGACACAATGCTGTTTCGCCATCGCGTTCCAAACGCAGCCGCTGCGTTTTCAGTTTTTCAGGAAGCCACAAGTCATCGGAATCCGCAAACGCAATCCACTGCGAAACGGCCGCCTCAACGCCGCGGTTACGAACTGCGCCGGGTTTGCCGGTGTGAGGGATTGAAAGCAGCTGTGCGCCGAAGCGGCGGCAGACCGACTCGGGCGGCCGCCGGCTTCCGTCGTCGACAACGATGATTTCCGCAGGCGGTTCACTTTGATTGACAATCGACTCCAGCGTCTGCGCCAACAATTCTTCCCGTTCGAAATGCGGAATGACAGCCGAAACCTCAAACGCCATCAGCCGCCTCAAACGTCGGCACTTCTTCAACGCGGTCGAAGGTCAGCCGCCCGACTTTTCCGGATCTGACTTCGCGTAAAAAAACCGACGCCGCCTTTTCCCGGTCAACGACGCCGCCTTTGGCCGTACACCCTCGTTTCAAGGCGATTTTATCTAATATCGCCAAAGGCGCGTCGCCGACAGCGCCGCCCAACGCAAACCGCTGCGCAAACGGATCGCGGTAGCGGTTTTGCAAAAACTCAATCGTATATAACGCAATGTCCGGCAAATTCAAAACCTCATCCCGAACCGCTCCGGTCGCCGCCAATCGGTATGCCGCATCCCGATTTTCGAATTTATGCCATAAAATACCCGGCGTGTCATACAAATCCAAACCGCCCGGCGTCAAAATCCGCTGCAGCGTTTTGGTCACCGCCGGTCGGTCGCCGGTTTTTGCTTTGGCAGCTCCGCACAGCGTGTTGATTAATGTCGACTTTCCCGCGTTCGGAATGCCGGTAATCAGCACCCGCACTCCGCGGCGGCCGGTTTTGGCCTCCGGGCACAGCGCGAAACAGGCGGCTGTCACTTTTTTCGCCTCCTGCGGACGGACAGCGCAGCAAACCACCGCCGCTGCATCTTTCCTTTTTTGAAAGTAAGAGAGCCACCGCCTTGTCTCACTCTCGTCAGCTAAGTCAGCCTTATTCAAAACATATAAAACCGGTTTCCGAGAGACAATTTCTTCAACAAACGGATTCAGTCCCGACAACGGAATGCGGGCATCCAACACTTCGACAGTCAAATCGACGCGGTCGATGTTCGTCTTCAGCAAATCGCCGGTCTTTTTCATATGCCCGGGAAACCAATTGATATTCACCGTTTTATTTTAAACGATAAAAATCAAATAGGCAACACGCAAAAAAGATTTTCGGAAAGAATGTTGCCGCAAGCGGCGGGATTTGTTATACTGAATTGTGAGAATTTCGGCGATTTTGATGATTTTTCTATCGTTTTTCTCGTGTAAAATCAGAACGATGTCAGACGAAGAACTCAATGCGCTGTATGATTCCATTCCCGCAGTCCGCATTTACGACATGGAATATAATGACATCGTGCGCGGAAAAGTTCGTTACAGAGCTCAATCGGCAGATGCCGAAATGTTCGATACGGACGAACGGAACGAAATCGTCATTCACTCGATGAAATTCGAACAATTCAACAACAAAGGCGAACTGTCGGCAACGGGCGAAGCGGGAAAAGCCGTTCGTTTCAATGCAACCGGCAATGTGGAAATCACTGACAACATTCAGATCGATTCGAAAGAAGAAGAAGTTTTAATCGAAGGCGATTACCTGCTCTGGCAAAACAAAGACCGCGTTCTTTCGGGAAACATTACGGACGAAATTCGTATCTCAAAAGAAGATGGAACTTTTTTTGCAGGCAAAGGCTTTTACGTCGATTCGAAGCAGAATAAAGCGGAATTCAGAAACGGCGTCCGCGGCGAGTACATCTCCGAATCTTCCGAAGAAGAAACGGACGAAGCGGCGCCTGATTCGATTGATTCGACAGATTCCGCCACGGAGACAGCCGATGAGTAAAATCCGTTTTTTATCGCTGCTGCTTCTGGCTGCGATGCTGGTTTTTCCGGTGTTTGCGGCCGATGAAGAAGAAGAAAAAGAGTCTGCCGAAAAATTCGAATTCAGCAGTGACAAGACTTCGATAGAATTGAGTAAAGGAAAAGAGATGACCGTTCTGGAAGGAAACGCCCGCATTCTTTCAGGGCAGACGCTGATCAACGCCAATCGAATCGAACTGTTCGGAGAAAACTTCCGTTACGCTCTTTGCTCCGGTCAAGTGCGCGTCCGCGACTCAAAACAAGGCATCTACCTCAAATGCGAAAATTTATTTTTTGACCGCGAAAAAAAGATCAGCCGCATTGAAGAATATGCGGAAATGGTAGACAAAAAAAACAATCTTGTCGTTAAAGGCAATTTTCTTGAAGATTCGCAGGAATCGGAAACCACCATTATTCAAATCGGTGTCCGGATTATCAAAGACAACATTGTCTGCCGAAGCGAAGCAGCCGTCTACAATCGCAAAACAAAAGAGCTCGAACTTTCCAGCTCGCCCTACGTTATCAAAGACGGAGACGAATACCGCGCCACCAGAATCATTATCAATATCGATACAGACGAAATCCGTCTGGAAGGACGCGTTCGCGGCACCATTCAACAGGAAGAGTCGGCATGAAATCGGTTTTAGGTGTCGAAAATCTGAGAAAAACTTTCGGAAAAAAAGTCGCCGTTCAAAAAGTTTCGTTTGGCATGAAGGAAGGCGAAGTCGTCGGTCTGCTGGGACCGAACGGTGCAGGCAAAACGACGATTTTTTACATGATTGTCGGATTCATCAAACCGACATCGGGACACATTTACCTCAACAGCACCAACATCTCCAACGAACCGATGTACAAGCGGGCACGGCGCGGTATCGCTTATCTGCCGCAGGAAGCGTCGGTTTTTAAGCAGTTAACCGTAGAGCAGAACATCTGGGCGATTTTGGAAACACGCAACGATTTGAATAAAGCCGAAAAAAAAGAAAAACTGGAGTTCCTTCTTGAAGAGCTGAAAATTACCCGATTGCGCACACAGAAAGCGTACACTCTTTCGGGCGGCGAACGACGGCGAACGGAAATTGCCCGCTCTCTGGCAATAGAACCGAAATTCCTGCTGCTCGATGAACCGTTTGCCGGAATCGACCCAATTGCCGTTTCGGAAATTAAAGGTATTATTTCAGAGTTAGCGCAAAAAGGAATCGGTATTCTGATTACAGACCACAATGTCCGCGATACGCTGGAAATCACCGACCGCGCCTACATCATCCACTTAGGCGATATTTTGGTTGACGGCGACAAAACCCACATTCTCAAAAACGAAATGGCGCGCAAAATTTACCTCGGCGAAAACTTCCGCATGTGACAAAAAAGATTTGACTTATCTGTCTGCGCATGTGATAATGAAATAAACGGAGAGTCTTTTGGCACCTGCAGCTTCGACGATGAAACTCACCCAACGGCAAACAGCCGCCTTAAAACAAATTCCCAAACAGGCAGCGCTTTTAAAATTACGCGGACGCCTTTTTTCCGCGCCGTCCGGCAACTTTGAAGAATTTCTGCTCCGTTTCACCGAAGAAAATCATTTTCTTTCATACTCTTCCGATGCTCCTTCCGTCGATCGGCTGTTTTTTCCGACTCTTTCAACTCGAAACACTTCGCGGCGAACCTTCTTCTCCGAACCGTCGTCCGTCACTGATATTTTGGAAGCAACCGCTCCCACCACTTCGACTCTGAAATCGTCTTTAACCGAGCAATTACGATGGGAACGGATGTCGAGAGAAGAGACAGAGATCGGGGAATTGTTGATCAGCGGACTGGATGAAAACGGCTTCTGGATCCGAGACCCGCAGACCGGTGAAACGTTTCCGGAAAGCGAGAAAAAGCGGCAGCCTCAAAACACGGCGATGATCGACAAAGTGATTACGGTGATCCGCCGCTTCGATCCCCCGGGAACGGCAACCAAAAACCGTTTTGAAGCCGCCGCCGTCATCGCCGCAGATGACCCCGATTATCCTCCGACCGCTAAGATTTTTTACGCTGAATTGTTTGCACTGACCGAAAGCGGAACGGATTGGAACGAAATTCCACGGATTCTCAAAGAGAAATTCGGAGAAGAGACGGTCGAATCGGTTTCGCGCCTGCCGGTTCCGGCGTCGCCCGGAAGCAGTCAACCGCAACCGGTCGACGCCGTTCCCGATGCGACGGTTGTCATCGCCGGCAAAAATATCATTTCTGTTTCCTTACCGGCTGACCGTATCTTAAGCGGTTTGAAGCTGACTGAACCGGAAGACGGCCGCTCTTCGGCGGGCGAACGAAGTCTGGCCGAAACGGTGCTTTACACTGCCGAAGAGCGGTGCAGGCTTTTAAAAGCGGCTGTATACAAACTTGTCGAAACCCAGATCGAATACTTAACCGGCAAAACTGCCGCCAAGAGCCGCCTCACTCAATCGCAAATTGCCGCCGCTATCGGCACTGACCCGCCTAAACTCTCCCGACTGCTTAAAAACAAGGTAGTTGAAATTAAATTGAAAGCAGCAAACGGAGATGAAGTCATTCGTTCGTTTACAGTGCCGACAGCCGCACTGCTTGACCGAAGCGGAAACGGCAGTTTCAGCCGTGAGGAAATCGAAGCCGCTATGACCGCTTTGCGGAAAGAATACGGAGAAATGAGCGATGCGCGGATGAGCCGCCTTTTAAAAATGCAGGGAATCGGTATCTGCAAACGAACCGTATGCAAATACCGCTCTCAAATAAACCGTTCAGGAGGAAAAAATGGAACGTTTCATTCAGGGAATTCATTATGAATTAAGCAACTCAGCTCAAGAGTACATTAACAAAAAACTCCAAAAACTGGAAGTTTTAAAAGAAGACATTGTCGATTTTAAAATGTTGGTGCTTCATGAAAAAAACGGTTACACCGTCAAGATCGACACCCATACAAAATGGGGCGGCACGTCGCACATTGCGTGCGGTTCGTCAAAACTTTACAAAGCCGTCAACCAAGCAGTCGACAAGACAGTAAAAAAAATAAAAAAAGAAAAAGAAAAGATTGCCGAACGCAAATAAATATTATAGAATAAATTATGAACGTTCTCACCGTGCTCGATTTATTGGGTTTGAACTGCAAAGCCAATAAAGATTTAAAGCTGTCTGTCGCAGCGGGTCGGAAAGGTCTTGCAAGGGAAATCGGAACCTCTTATGTCAACCGACCGGGGCTCGCTCTCAGTGGATTTTTTGATCAGTTTGCGCACGACCGTATTCAAATTTTCGGGCGCGGTGAATTGGCTTATCTAAAAAAAATGAGCCGGGATGAAAGAAGGACGGCGCTTGAAAAACTTTTCGAATTTCCGATTCCGTGCTGTATCATCACTTCGGAATACGACAGCGAAACAGATATTGTCGAAATCGGCGAAAAACACAATATTCCGATTTTAAAAACCGAACTGAACTCTTCCGATTTTTCACAGCGAATCGTAACCGTATTGGGTGATTATTTTGCTCCGTCGGAAATCATCCATGCAACATTGGTAGAAGTTTACGGAATCGGAGTTCTGCTGCAAGGCGACAGCGGAATTGGGAAAAGCGAAACAGCGTTGGAGCTGATTTCCCGCGGACATCGGCTGATTGCCGATGATGCAGTAAAACTATTTGCCCTCAGCGGCGAAATTTTGATGGGTTCCGGAGCAAATGAAGTCACTCGCCACCATTTGGAAGTCCGAGGATTGGGAATTTTAAATATTAACCACCTCTTCGGTGTCGGCGCAATCCGCGAAAAGAAGCAGATTCAGCTGATTATTCACATGGAAGAGTGGAATTCGCAAAAAAGTTACGATCGATTCGGAGCTCAGGATGTTACAAAAACGTATTTAGGCATCGATACGCCATTTATCGAAATGCCGGTTAAATCAGGGAGAAATATTCCCGTTTTGGTGGAAATCGCCGCCATGAACGAACGGCTGAAAAAGTTGGGATACAACGCGGCTAGGGAATTTAACGAAAATATGTTGGAATGGCTGGAAAACAAGCGCACGCGCGATTTATATTTCAAAAACGAAGATCAATTTTAAGGAGCGGAAAATGGAAGTTCGGGATGTGATTGTTTTAAACCGGGCCGGAATACATGCGCGCCCCGCAACAATGATTGTCGACACGGCCAATCGTTTCAAATCTCAAATTTTCTTAAAAAAAGACGATCTGCAAATCAACGCGCGATCGATTATGATTATTTTAACGTTGGGGGCAACTTACAAAACACCGCTTCGCATCATTACGGAAGGAGAAGACGAAAAAGAGGCTGCCGACGCCATGGCTGCTCTCTTTGATTCGAAATTCGAGAACGAATGAGCGAACGAATTAAAGGATCTTCAAAACTCAGTTTAATCACACTCTCTGTTAGTTACCTTTTTTTCATTATTTTGATTTATATGCTGGTCGCCCGATTGCTTTCCGGGTTGGACTATGCCCAAAAAATTGCTCCGGCGTTGGTTTTGTTTTCGATTCTGATTCCGCTGACATTTATCGGAATCATTGCCGGAAAAATTGTCCAGTTATACGCGGATGCAAAACGAGGCAACTCGGGACAGCGGTATAAAGCGAAAATTGTTTTCGGTTTTGTGATTCTGATTATTCTTGTTATTCTGCCGCAAACCGGTCTGACGCTCATCTTCATCCAAAAAACGGCAAATACTTGGCTGCCGGACGAAACCATTCCTGTTTTGCAAGAAAGCAGCAATCAAATTCTTGAATCTTATCGGAACGAAGTCCTTCAGTTTCAGGATTTTTGCGAAAACGGCTATTTAATTTCCGAGCTTCGCACCGTCTTTACCAATCCGGAGGCAGCGTGGGGAATGATTTCATTTTCTAATCCCTCGGTAAAAGCACTTCAAATCTATCAGGGCAGCACTCAAATTCACGCATTGGGAGACGAAACATTCTTTTACAGCGGATCTTCTCTTCCGGCAGAGGAGATGTTGGCGCGCGTCAACACAGGAAACGAAACTCTGATTCGGTATAATCGACCGTTTTCATACAACGGGATTCCCTACTCGGCGCTTCTGACTGCCGCATTGTCAAATCATTTAATCAATGCCGCCGGACCGCTTTCCAACCTTTATACTTATTACATCGAACTGGATTTTTATAAACACAACATTATCATTTATTTCACGATGATCTTGGCGATTATTTCATTTCCGTTGCTTTTGGTCATTATTTTACTGGCTCTTTACATCTCCGAAAGTATCACAAGACCGATTTTGGCAATAGAAAACGCTTCTCAAAGCATTATGGAAGGCGATTTGTCCGTCCGCATCATTGAAAAAGAGAACCGAGACTTCAATAAAATCATTAACAGTTTCAATAAAATGTTGTCGACAGTCGAGCGAAAAAACGAAGAGAAATATGAAAGCACAAAAATGCAGTCATGGTCGGAATTCGCTCTCATTCTCAGAAACAATTTGAGCGGAAAGGCCGAAGAATTGTTGAAGAGCGTTGATGCTGTCATACAAATGGAAAAAAATAAAAAAGAAAATAACGGCGACAGTATTCGCAGCCTGGAACATCTCAGAACTCAATGCTCCGCTTTTTCGGAAAAAATTGATTCGCTTTACAAATCGCTTGATTTACCGAGTGTCGAAAATCCCTTGCCTTGCGATTTGAGGACTTGTCTCGATGAAGCTGTCCGCAGTGTTTCGATTCCCGAATCAAAAAACATTGAAATTTCAATGAATTACTTAAGCGACAAATATCTGGTTTCCGGCGACGCATCGATGCTGGTCAACCTTTTTACGCAGCTGTTGAAAAACAGCGTGGAAGCGATTGCCGAAAACGGCCGCATCATCTGGGACATTGACCGCATTCGCAAGAACGAAAACCGTTATTGGCGCATTGTCATTCAGGATGATGGGAAAGGCGTGGCTCCCGAAATTCAAGACAAGATTTTTCAACCGTATTTTACAACAAAAATCGATCACGACGGAATGGGACTCTGTCTGGCGGAAAGAATCGTCTTTCTTCATTACGGACAAATTCGTTTTCTGAATCCGAAAAAGAAAGGCGCTGCATTTTATGTCGACTTGCCGGCCGCAAATTAAAACGGACGGATATATTTTAATAAAATTTAAAAGATCGATTTCTTTATTAAGGCGGAGAAAAGATGATTTTAATCCTAGCTGTGTTACTGTTGGCGGGTACTTTTTCAACAAAACTGACAGGGAAATTGGGCGTTCCCGTACTGCTGCTTTTTTTAGCACTCGGAATGGCTGTCGGCAGCGACGGATTGAACCTCATTGATTTCGGCGCAACGGTCGAAGACAAAACGCTGGCGGGAAACATCGCGAACCTTGCGCTCGCATTCATTCTCTTTGAGAGCGGATTCGGTACCAAACGAAGCGCATTGAAAAAATATTTCGGGCCGTCTCTTTCACTGGCGACAGTCGGCATTGTGCTGACAGCTCTCGGACTCGGGGTGCTGATTTCCTTTTTACTTGGTATTGATTTTAAAACGGCACTGCTGATTGGATCGATTATCTCCTCCACCGATGCGGCGGCGGTCAATGCGATTCTAAAACAGCGCCCTGTTCGGGAAAAAGTCGCTTCCACGCTTCAAATCGAATCGGCTGCCAACGATCCGATGGCAATTTTGCTGACGTTGCTGATGATCAACATCATGAACGGCGGTACCGGCAACCCCGCGCTGTTCACTGCCGAACTGATTTGGCAATTCGGCGGCGGCATTCTTCTCGGTTACATCATGGCGCAAGTCGGCATTTTTCTTTTCCGTAAATTGAACAGCGACAATAAAGGATACTACTATGTTCTCAGCGCCGCTGTTGTTCTGCTTATCTACGGCGTCGGAATCGAAACGAAGGTCAGCGCTATGTTGGCGGTTTTCTTTGCCGGTTACTGGATGGGCAACAGCAACTTCATTTTCAAGCGAGGATTCAGCTTCATGATCGACGGAATGTCGACTCTGGCAAACACTATCGTCTTCCTTTTATTGGGAATTCTGGTTTTTCCGTCGCAAATGACAACCATTTGGAAAGAAGGACTCATCATCGCTGCCGCTTTGATTTTCATTGTACGGCCGCTGACGGTTTGGATTTGCACCGCTTTCTTCAAATTTAATTGGAAAGAACGCACCATGATCACGTGGGGAGGAGTGAAAGGGGCGGTTCCCATCGTTTTGGCAACTTATCCGAGTCTCTACCTAAACCCCGATTCGCCATACTTCAATGAAACAGCCGCTATTTTTAACATCGTCTTTTTTGTCGTCGCCGTTTCATGCCTTTTGCAGGGAACTACGCTTTCATCCGTCGGAAAAGCACTGAAGCTGATGATTCCGCCGAAACCGCAGTCGTTTTACTCAGTCGAACTGCTGACAATGAAGGAAACCGAATACGATATGTTTGAGGTCCAGCTCGATGAGGCAAGCGATTTGGAAGGAAAGAAAATTTCCGAACTGCCGCTGGAGCAAGATATGCTTATCACCGTTATCATTCGTAAAAACAAAATGATTCCGCCGCGGGGCGGCACCGTTCTGCGCAAAGAAGACACGCTTTTCATTTTGGCGCCGCGCAACCGCGAACAGGAGCTGACAAACTACTTCAGCAATATCAAACACGCCGATATGGACGCTCCCGCGCTCAGCGGCTCGGAGCAAAACTGAAATGGAGATAGAACAAAAAATCGAACTGCTGTCCCGCCATCTAACACCTCAACGGTTAGAGAAAATTATGCGCGTTTCTGCCGACCGCACCCGTTATGTGACTGTCGTTTTGGAAAACATTTTTTATACACAAAACTTCAGCGCCGTTACCCGCACATGCGAATGTCTCGGTATTCAGGACTTATACCAAATCGGAACAGCGACGCAGGGACGGCTGAACAGTGACGTCGCCAAAGGCGCTTCCCTCTGGGTCGACATTCACCGAAAAACCAATCAACCCGCCGCTCAGGCCGCTGCCGCGTTAAAAGCCGCCGGTTACCGCATCGTCGCCGCTATGCCGACTGCAGACGCTAAACCGTTCACCGAATTGAATCTCTCTGCGGGAAAAGTGGCCGTCGCCATGGGAAACGAAACCGACGGCACAGGGGAGGAAATCAAAAATCTTGCAGATGAGTTCATTACAATTCCCATGTACGGATTTACCGAATCGTTTAATGTCTCTGTTTCCGCCGCACTGATTCTTCACGATTTAACGAAGCGATTGCGGGCCTCGGACATCGACTGGCGACTCTCCGCCGAAGAGCTGGCGCAATTGCGTTACCGATGGATCCGTCGCTGCATCAAACAAGGGGATAAAATTGAAGCTGAATATGAAGCCCGATTGGGCCACCCGAATTTGCAGTAAACTCGCCGTTTTTGGCGCACTGTCGCTTTCAACCGCGTTGTTTGCCCAAACGCAGCCGACGCCGTTGTCGATAACCGAGAACCCTTTTACAGAAACCGCTGTCGAAGAATCGGCTCCGAATTCGGATAGCGCAACTTATATTCCGATTGACAACCGCGTTAAAGACGGTCTTTACGGATTCTCCAAAACCGTCACCATGGGAGTCACTTTTCCGCTCATGCTGACTGTTAACGCGGCGCCTTTCGGCAACCCGCTCTCTGCCGCCAATCAAGGTGTTTACGAATTTTTTTCACGGCAATGCCATCAACTTCCTCAACGAACTTTTACCGCCTCAAACGGGCGTCTTTTTCCGCTGTGCGCCCGCTGTCACGGAATGACTATCGGATACTTTCTTGGAACCTTCGATTTTCTCATTTGGGATGCATTTGAAATTCCCGGTCTTCAACGGTGGGAACAGGGACTCCTTCACATCGGGACATACGCTGCACTTTTTCTTCCGCTGATTATCGACGGAACTGTTCAATATTTTTCGTTTGATTACGAAAGCAACAACGCATGGCGCATGACAACCGGACTTCTTTTTGGATATGCGCTGACAGCAATTATCGACGAAATTGTCCAGCTGATTCTTGACTACCCCGGCGTTTATCGGCACCGACGAGGTTCAACCGACAGTTGAGCGATTCCAACCGACGGTTTCTTGTTTTTTCCGCACCGATTTTCTATGATAAGCGTAAGGAGTCATCATGAAAACACAATCCATCGGAGAAGTTATTTGCCATTTGCGCAAAGAGAAAGGAATGACGCAAGCCGATTTGGCAGAAAAAATGAATGTGAGCGAACAAGCTGTTTCCAAATGGGAACGAAATATAGCCTATCCGGATATTACGACGCTTTCAAAGCTGACGGAGATTCTGGAAACATCTGTCGACGCTCTGCTGAAATGTGAAATCAAACGAACGCCGAAGAGCAGCGGCATGCATCAGGCAGCAGAAATGGCGCCGTTGGCCGTTGCCTTAGCGATGGGCGTCTGTCTCATCGTGACATCAGTTCTCAATGCAATCGATTTACAAAGCGGTCTGACGCTTGCCGGCGTCGGTCTCGTTGGCACCGCACTTTACCTGTTCCGCCGCCGCTTTCCGCAATAAACTGAGGCGGTTACATCAAGTCGAAATTTGACCATATATTGATGTCCGCAATTAATCCTCCGTCACTCAACGTCTCTCCGTTAATTTTTGTTGTGTAGTCCTCGTCACTTTTGGTTCCGACCACAATATCCGAATCGGCTTTATACGAAGATGTAAAGCGAAAGGTCACTTTCTGATCGAAAATCGTCTCACTACCGTCTTTAACCGTCAGGCGGGCTCCGCCTGCATTCGGATTGTAAATTTTAAAGGACGCTCCGCTTGTTGCACTGAGAGTATCCGCTGAGTTTTTTACAGTCATTTCTGTTTTCATCTTTCCGGAAAAAGATACCGTACAACTTTTTGCAATCGTATTGTTTCCATATAAAATATCAACCGGAACAGAATAAGTCTCGTCGCAATCAGCAGTAAAGACAAGCCGAACTTTTCCTGAATTTTTTGACGTACTGATTGTCATCCGATAATCCAAAACCGCTCCGGGAAGATTAACGCTTCCCGATATTGTTTCTATGTCTCTGATTTGCCCATTCGGTAATCCCTGAGACTGACTTACTCCCCAAACTCCCAACAATGCTTGCTGGGCAATCAAACTTTGATCTTCGTTCAACGGTTCGCCGCCAACGCCGCCGCAGCTTGCTAACAAAGCCGTGCAGATGAAAAACGAAACAATCTTTTTCATAAAAGTATCTCCTATGAAAAAATTATATCCCTGAAGTCACAATCAATCAATTCATTTTTCGAAATTTTATCAAAAATTCGTTTCCCAAACTGCATAATCGAGCAGCGCATCACAAATTGAGACTCAACCTTCACGTTTTACCGAATCCGCTTCCGCAGCGCTTCCACCTCATCAACCGTTAACCCCGTCAGCGCCGCCGTCTGCTCGGGCGTTAACCCTTGCTTCATCATATTTTCTGTGATAAGGACAGCCATTTCATAGCGCCCTTCGGAATGTCCTTTCTCCAGTCCTTTCTCCAATCCTTCTTCCAGTCCTTCGCTTCGTCCGATTTCAATGCCTTCCGCACGGGCGTCCTGTAAATCTAATTCGTATTTCATGTTTCCTTTTCTCCACTGCTGCGTCTCTTTAAAGCGGGCTATCTTCTTAGCAAA
>CALXOJ010000010.1 GCA_944390005.1 uncultured Spirochaetota bacterium | reverse complement strand
CTTTCGAAGGCGCGAGGGATTGGAGCGGAAATGAGCTGCCGACGGAGAGATGGCGCAGGGCAAAGCGGCAGCTTTGCTTTGGTAAAGGCGCGGGAGGCTGCGAATTGCAGCGGAAAGCCCGGTGCGCGCCGCCTGCGGCGCGCACGCGCCCGAAAAAAAGAGGCGCCCTTGCGGGCGCCCGACAAAGGAGGCTATTGAGTGTCGGTGTAGAATGCGATGTAATCGATTTCAAACCATGCACCGCTGCCGCCATCAAACGTGTAGAAGAACGGATAAGTCTCCTGCCCTTTTACGACTGATGCTTGCAATGGCTTATTTACTACTCCGCTTGCTTTTTCTACACCATCAAAGAAGAAGACCAGCTCACCACCGGCTGTTTCCGACAACGCAATACCGTAAAGTGAATAAACTCCATTCGTCGGATTGATAGCTGTCTGTGCACCAATACCGCAGGCTAAACCACCGCCGAGATGTCCTCCTAAGTTATTTCGGAAAAACTGTGCCTGCCACGTCAAACCAAGGTGTGGACTTGCAGATGCACTGCTCAGTTTCACCCGCAATTCAATATAAGAAACATTTGCACCGTTCGCAGGCAAGTCCATAGTCTCTTCCGTACTCGTATCTTGCTGCGTAATTTTCAACAGCGAACCCGCTTCTATATACTCCGCTCCTAAGTAATCCGTCAAAGAGATACCATTATTTCCCTCCCCAAACAAAGTACTCACCAGCGTGTAATCTTTGCCGCCACGGGTAATGGCTTGGGCAGGCAATTGTCCTGCGGTGCGAGAAGTATCAACCAAAGAGTTCTGCGCCTTGTAAAAGCCGATGTAGTCAATTCTCACCGTTCCGCTGCCTTCAAAAACAAATTCCACTTTATCGGAACCGAAATCAACAGCGTCATAACTTCCGAGCTTTTCAAAAAGTTCTTGCGACTCGTAGCAATTCTTTTGAATCGCGAAAGCATACGTACCGCTGTCTGCGTAAATTCCGTAAAGCGCCGGATCGCCGCTGAAGGTGAAATTCGTATCCGTAGAACGGCGCCAATCTGCTGAAAAAACCTGTAATTTATTGCTGTCTCTAATGTACTGCAAATGAGACAATTCCACATTATTGCTGTTAAAGTTGTTGATGTACGCGTTCGGCGTTCCGTCCGAATAAGAGGCGTGAATCAGCACAAAATCAAACTCTTTATCGGCTTGCGGAGTGTAAACCAATTTGGTTTTGGTTCCCGCATTCACAACCATTTGACCGCCGGAGAAGGTAATGCGGCCTTCCCCTCCGTCCACTTCTTCAACAACGGCGTAATCGGGCAGCGCTCCGTTGTCGCCGCTGAACTCCAAGGAATCAACTTTGGTAAACGTTGTTCCGTGCGCTTCAAACGTGCCCGGAGCCGTCGGCGGAGCGATGGTTACGCTTACCGAATCGACGGCTTCGGGATTGTCAACCGAAGTCACGGTGATCGTTGCCGTACCGCTGCCGACCGCATTGACGGTGACTGTCTCCGTATCGGCGTTTTCCAGTTCCACAATGCCTTCGGGAGCCACTGTCCACTCTACATTTTTTACCGACGCGTTATCGGGTAAGATGGTGACAGTCAGCGTTGTGGTGCCCATGTAATCAATTGCAACTGTTTCGTCGACAGTGTTAATCTCAACGCTTTCTACGGGCGTTGAATCGGAATTAACGGTAATGAGAAAAGAATCGGATTTTGACGAATCCAACACGGAGGCGACCGTCACGGTTGCTTCTCCCGCTTTGAGAATATGGACAATTCCGTCCGCGGAAACCGTAAGAACCTCGTCATCGGAACTGCTCCAGCTTACTTCCGTCGATGTCGCATTGGACGGCAAAACTTCCGCTGTCAGCTGAAAATCGGGTGTGGTCAGATATACTGTCTCATATTGAAGTTTCAAATCTTCCGGAATCTCGACTGACTGCACAGGAACGTCCGGCACGTAATAAGCGATGTAATCAGCTTCGACCCATACAGGAAGATGATTCAATGCATTCTTCTGCGTCGGAACAGAGCCCCATCCGCTGCCGATTTCTGTCGACAAAAAGACGTTCATCGGCGCCTGCGGAACGGCTAACAGGGTATCGGTATAACCATGGTCTCTATACGACGTGTTGAAACCTGAAGTGTTAACGCTTTGCTTATCAGTATTACCGTTATTTGATACTGCACCGGCTTGACTTTGTAAATTATTGTTCTTTGTCAGTGACGCCTGTTTGTTGTTACTATCGGTAGCTTTATAATAATGCGCCCAGACGTCGTTGTAATAATAGGTCACCTGATCATCGGTCCATTGCAGCGCCAGCTTGTACCAGTTGTCCTGCATGACCGTATCAGCGCCGTTGACATTCAACTGCTGGTAAAAATAAGACATATACGTCGTTCCGTAAGTTCCCCAGCTATTGTGATACTGGTTGACGTAGTTGATAACCCGCGGGCTTCCTGCCGTCTGTTCCATTAAGTCAAACTCATGAACCGGTCCGTGCATCCAAAACGCAAACCAAGCGCCGGTACCGCCTGCCTCCCCGCCTGTAAAATGCTTTGTGTCGGAATAACCTTTATAGCGGGTGCGCAGCTTTGCCACGTAATATCCTTTTCCGTACAGTTCGTTGGTGACCGCAGCCCCCGAAATAAAATTCGGAACAAAAGTATGTCCAGATTGTCCGTCCTGATTAATATCAGTAAATCCGCCGAGCGGTTTGGTTTTATTTAACCCCAAATAAAAAATGTCATTGTCAGCGTCAGCCGCCATATGCTTCGACATCAGCATTCCGTTTTTCGCTTCGATGGTGCGGAAGTCCCATGTTCCTGATTTTCTTCCGTGCGATCCCTGCTCCAACTTTTCACAGCCCCACAGGCGGGCAAAATCATGGGCAGGGTCGTCGGGATTTTCCCGCGCCGCCAAATAGGCTCCATTATTCTTATAGTTCAACCCGTTGAACGGATAGTTGAAGTCATCTCCCCACGACAGTCGGTACTTCGTGTAGCTGCCGTCATTCGGATCTTCTTCTTTATAATTGCCGTTCTGATCCAACCAGATGTATTCGGGAAACTCGCGGTCTCCCTTCACCAAAACCGAATCACCGAAAAGTTTATCGCTTCCCCAAACCAGAGAAAACGAAACGGACGTTCCGCCAACACGTGCGGGAACGGTCAACGTTCCCTTAATCAGCTTCAGATTATAATCTTTGTCCAAAGCTAAATTGGTCTCCGTCGGTTCACCGTAAGGCGCGTCCGTAATAGTCGCGACTGGTGTTCCGGCATTGTCCGCATCGGCAAACTCAGCGCTCCACGTCGCGTTTTCAAAGTCGTAATCGGCATACGCGCCGTTCAAATAATCGGCTCCGTCAAGCAAAACCTCCATGTCAGGATAGCTGAACTGCGCAATCAACGTTGCCTCAGGGTTGCCGCGATCGTCTGTTTTACGCAGCAGGTTAATTTCTGCCGGCGTAACCGTCACGGATTTTGCAGTCGTAAACACAATCGGCAGACCTTCATATGTCACATTCGGCATTGGATCCCATCCGTCAAATGTCAGTTTCACGTTCAGCTCAACGTCCGTTCCTTCGTCAAATGCTTTATCAAAACTCCATTCAATTGAGTTGGAGACGTTGCTCGTCACGTCTTTGGTTTGATCGTTGGCGGTAACGGTAATCTTAACCTGTTTACTTTCGACATTCTCGATACCGGCGTCGGTAAACTTCGTCAATAAGTTATTGACACTGCCGGAAAGAATCCCGTCAGCAGAAACCGAATACGAGACATCACTCGCCGAGAAGGTGATTTCACCCTCACTCGGTGTGGTAAACACGTCGCCTTCGCCGTCACCCCATGTCACTTTCACCGTCCGTCCGCCGACTTCCAGATCAAGGGCGAATTTCTTTGTGTATTCCGTTCCGGGCTGCACATTAGCGGTCTTTTCACCCGCAAAACTGTCTGCCGAAAGCGGCGAATCGAGCTTAAACAGCGGCGGATCAGTCAGCAAAACCAAGCTGTTTTCAGCGGCGTCAATTTTTTTAACAATAATATTGCTGTAGGTGAAACCCGCCGATTCGGCTGCCGGAAAGCACGCTTTTACTTCATTCAAAAATTTTTCAGAATCGCTAAAGAGTTGGAAGTTAACCTTTTTTTGAGTTGCAAGCAAAACGATAACGTTTTCGCCCGAAATCGTAAAACCGTCTTTGTACGGATTGGTGACAGTGACCGAAGCGCTCGCTTTTTTTGATGGGTCCTGCACCGATTCGGCGGTGATGGTTGCCGTTCCTTCTCCGACGCCGGTCACCGTTCCCGAGGATACGGAGGCAACCGCCGTGTTGGAAGAACTCCACTTCACACCCGCAATTTTTGCTTGCGCCGGTGTGACGGACGCGGTTAAAGCACCGGTTTCACCGACTTTCAGCTCCAAGGTCGTCGGCGATAGAGTAATTGCGACTTCTTCTCCGTCTTTCGGAGGGCAAGCCATGAATAATAACATAAAAACAGATAACAGTGGGATTATTTTTTTCATAAGAAATCTCCTCAATGTTAGGATAACACGCCCCCCCCCCCCCAGTCAAATTAAATAAAAAATTATTTTTTCTTATTGCGTTTTGTTTGTTTTTCGGATAACACGGGATGATGTCATTACAGCGGCGGATCCGAAAAAGGGGCGCACGCTTTCGAAGGCGCGAGGGATTGGAGCGGAAATGAGCTGCCGACGGAGAGATGGCGCAGGGCAAAGCGGCAGCTTTGCCTCGGTAAAGGCGCGGGAGGCTGCGAATTGCAGCGGAAAGCCCGGTGCCCCGCAGGGGCACGCGCCCGAAAAAGAGAAAACCGAAGGCACCTGAAACGTGTGTCCATCATGCCGTTTGCGTTGAACGTCAAAAATCGTCTGGATATTTTTTCGAAAAAGCTTATAATGGGAGCATGAGCAATTTTAGAGAAGAAAAAGATTCCATGGGGACGGTGAGCGTTCCTTCCGATAGGTATTACGGTGCGCAAACGGCGCGGGCGGCGGAAAACTTCCGCATTTCGTCTTTACGGATGCCGAGGCCGTTTTTGCGGGCGTTGGTTCTGATTAAAAAAGCGGCGGCTTTGGTTCACGGCGAACTGGGGTTGTTGGAGGCGGATGCGGTGCGGGCGATTGCCGCTGCCTGCGATGAGGCGGCGGAGGGGCGTTTTGACGGGGATTTTCCGTTGGATGTTTATCAAACCGGGTCCGGAACCAGCTGGAACATGAATGTCAATGAGGTGATTGCCAACCGTGCAAACGAGATTCTTGGAACGGAGAAAGGCGCCAAGTCGCCGGTACACCCGAACGACACCGTCAACCGCGGACAGTCGTCGAATGATGTGATTCCGTCGGCGATGAACGTTGCGGCTGCCTGTGAGGCGCTGAAACTCATCGATGCGCTTCAAACGCTTGCGGAGGTTTTTGATGCCAAAGCAAAGGAGTTTGCCGATGTCGAAAAAATCGGCCGCACTCATTTGCAGGATGCTGTGCCGATGACGCTGGGACAGGAGTTTTCCGCCTTTGCCCGTCAAATGACCTGCGGAGCGCACGCCGTTAAGGAGGTTTTGCCGCGGGTGACCGAATTGGCGCTCGGCGGAACGGCTGTCGGAACGGGGCTTAATTGCGATCCGCGTATGCCGAAAGCGGCGGCTGCCAAACTCTCCGAATGGACAAAACTGCCGTTCAAACCGGCATCTAATTACTTTGAGGCTATCGGCGCCCGCGATTCAATTGTTGCGCTGTCGGGAGTTCTCAACGGTATCGCTGTTTCTTTGATGAAAATTGCCAATGATTTGCGGCTGCTCTCTTCCGGTCCGCGCTGCGGTTTTGCTGAAATTGAATTGCCGTCTCTTCAGCCGGGAAGTTCCATTATGCCCGGGAAGGTAAACCCGGTGATTCCCGAATGCGTTATTCAGGTGTGCGCCGCGGTTATGGGTAAACATGTGACGATTTCCGTCGGCGGGCAGACGGGTCCGCTGCAGCTCAATATGATGATGCCGCTGATGGCTTATGAAATTCTTGAATCGCTGTCGATTCTGACCAACGCAGCCGACGCTTTGGCAAAAAAATGTGTGGCCGGAATCAAAGCCGACCGCGAACAGTGCCGCAAGCAAATCGAATGGTCGCTGGCGATGGTAACGCCTTTGGCGCTGAAGGTTGGATACGACAAAGCGGCGCAGATTGCGTATGCCGCTTACCGAGAGCGGATTACGGTGCGGGAAGCGGCGTTGAAGCTGACTGATATTCTTCCGCAGGAGCTGGATGCACTTTTAAATCCGCGGTTTCTGATTAATAGGGAGACGATGTGAGCTCGTCCAATCTCTTTTTTCAAAATCCTTTGGATGCGGCGGTTCTGAAAGCGCGGCGGTTTGTTAAGGCGGGAGAACATTCGGATCCGCGCGGCAACTATTTCCGCGATGTCACCGCCATCATTCACTCTTATCCGTTCCGCCGCCTGAAACACAAAACACAGGTTTTTTACGCGCCAAAGAACGATCACATTTGCACCCGCATCGAACACGTTATGCACGTTGCCTCTATTGCCTCAACGATTTGCCGCGCGCTCGATTTAAACAGCGATTTGGCATGGGCAATCGGATTGGGGCACGACTTGGGACACACGCCGTTCGGACATCTCGGCGAACAGATTCTTGCAGAACTTTCGGGACAGGCGTTTTCACATGAACTTTATTCGCTGAAGACTGTCGATTCGTTGACCGGTTACGGAAAAGGACTGAACCTGACTTACGCGGTGCGCGACGGAATCGTTAATCACTGCGGCGAACGGTTTGAACAGTCGTTGAAGCCCGACTTTTCTGTCTGTTGTTTGGAAAATTTGACTGACCGCAGCCGTTTGCCGGCTACATGGGAGGGCGTGGTTGTTCGGTTCTCCGATAAAATCGCCTATCTCGGACGAGATTTTGAAGACGCTTGTCATTTGCATTTAATTTCCGCCGAAAGCCTGCCGCCGGCGGCCGAACGGGTCTTGGGAAGCAACAATGCCAAAATGATCAACACAATGGTGCGCGATCTTATTGAAACGTCACTGAAGACGGGTGAAATCGGCTTTTCCGATGCGGTTTATGAAGCCATGCGTCATTTGGTGAAGTTTAATTACGAGCACATTTACCGCAATCCGAAGATGACGGTGTATCACGACAACTTTAAACGCATTCTGACCGCCGTTTACGGCTATCTGACCGACTTGGTTCAAAAGTACGGCCGCGATACGCAGCGGTTTTTCGACGAACCGAATTCGTTGGCAGCTCATTTTGCCGATTACCTCGAAAAAATGTCAGCTTATTACGAAGACAAGCCGGAATCCGAAGCGGCGTTCGATTACGTTGCCGGTATGACCGACGATTATGCCATCGACTGCGTTTCTGAAATTATGCTGCCGAAGAGTTTTCAGATTAAATTTTAAATTTTACAAACAAATTGATCGATAAATTATATAAATTTTTTTAATAAAACCTCTTTTCTTTTTCTTCTTTTTAATGTATAATTATGCATCATAAAGGGAATTTTCCCATAAAACGGAGGTCTTATAAATGAAAAAAACCGGTCTTTTATTTATTACAGCTTTAATTTTTGCGTCTATGGTAATTGTTGGATGCAAAAAAACGAAAGATGCTGCGGAAGAAACAGTTACAATGGATGAAACTGTTGTCGCTCCGACGACTATCGATGAACCTGTTGTTGCCGATGTTGAAACTGAGGAAAGTGTTGTCACTGAAGACGCAGCAGTTGTTGACGAAGCAGTTGTCGAAGACGCTGCTGTTGTTGCCGAATAAGAACAACAGTTTTCTGAAAAGGGATGCGCAGCCGCATCCCTTTTTTTTACCAAAATTCCGCAGCCTCGATATGCTGCGAAAGTGAAAAATCACAGAAAAAAATACCACAGGAATTTCTAAACGCAAAAGCTCTCATCCGCATTTACGGATGAGAGCCCGCTTCTCCTTGAAAAAACCGCTACTCGGACAAAACGTCGATGACGTCCTGAGCAGTGTCGGCTTTTTTCAGCATTTTCATCACAATCGGCGCCTGCATCATTTTAGCGATTTCCGACAGCGCTTCAATGTGCTGTCCGGGCTGGCTTTTCGGCGCAATCATCAGGAAAACGACGTAGACCGGTTCGCCGTCGTGCGACTGAAAGTCAATACCGTTTTTTGAAACACCGATTGCCAATGCCGGCGCGGAAATTGCATCCGTTTTGGCATGCGGAACCGCAATGCCGTCGCCCAAACCGGTTGACGAAAGCGCTTCCCGCTCAAAAACGGCGGCCGAGACGGTTTTGATGTCCGTAAAACAGCCGTTTTCTTTTAGAAATTCCAGCAACTCGTTGATAGCTGCGGTTTTTGTTTGAGCGGTCATCGGAACTTTGATATGCTCTTTTTTGATTAAACTTGCCAGTGCCATTTTACTCCTCCGTATCGAAACAAAGTTCGGCTCTTTCTTCATTTTTGACACACAAAACATCGCAAGGAACCCGCCTGATTGCAACGTCTTTGTCGCCGACCGCCTCTTCGCGCAGACTTTTCATGCGATCATTGTCAACGCCGACAATCAGTAAATCAATTTTATTGTTTTCGACAAATTCTCTGATTTCCCTGTGCGGCGTTCCTTGAATTTTCTCCGCTACGATGTCGATTTTTTTAGCGGCCGCCAACTTCCGCGCCAACCGCAAATACCGTTCGGCATCGGCTTCCAATTCCTGCGCGTACTCTTCCCGTTCACTTTCAACAAAAATACGCGCTTTCACCAAATCGCTCAACGCTTTCGTATTGATGACGTAAAGCCCAAAAAGCTCTGCATCAAACTTTTTCGCCAGCAGTACGGCGGTCTGAACCGCGGCGATAGCGGTGTCGGAATCGTCGATATACACCAATATTCTGCTGATCAATTTCATTCTTCTTCCTCACTTGCTTTTTCAAGCCGCTCCTTGATGGTTTTCATTAGAATCAAATTTTCCCGCTCCGCTTCTTCCAAACGATTGGCAATGTGACGGACGGTCTCTTCTAAATCGGGAATGGCGATTTTTTCAAGCGCGTTGACTTTCCGAATCGTTTTTTTGACTTCACGAGCCAACCGCATAATCGAGATTTTGATTTCGGCAAACTCGCCCATCGATTCGACAGCCGTTTTGAACCGCGAAACCGCCTCGTCGATGTAAAACGGCGTATCGGTCATACTGAAATACGGTGCTTTTTCGTGAAAATCGGTGTTGACGACCGGCAGTCCTACGCCCATCACTTTTCGTGACGACAATTTAATTGACGATTCGATGTTGACGGCAGCCGACAGCGAATGAATTTTCAATTTTCCCATTCGAAGAACGGCGTTTTCCAAACTTTTGTAGGCTTCCGCCAGTGTATTTTCCAAAGCGCGCTGCTGCGTTTCCGCCCGTTCGGTCAAGTTGACCAACTCGGAGACCAAAATACTGCGTTTTTGATCGAGCAAATCGAATCCGAGTTTGGCAAACTTCAGCTCGTCGCGGGTCTTCATCAAATTCGATTTCGTCGGCGCTATTTTTTTCATCGATTCAGTCTCCGACTTCCTCTCTGCTGTCGTAATATTCGACCAGCTCCTCCTCCGTTACGCGGTGGAGCTCTTCGCGCGGCAGCAGCCGCAGACAGTCCCAACCCAAATCGAGCGTTTCTTCGATGCTGCGGTTGGTCGTCATTCCCTGGTTGACAAACTCCCTCTCGAACTTTTCGCCGAATTCCATGTAGCGTTTATCCAGCGGCGTCAGCTCTTCCTCACCGATAACCGATGCAAGGTTGCGGACATCCTTCACATAACTGTAAGAAGCAAACAGCTGACTGGAAAGGTGCGGGTGATCTTTACGGGTCATGCCTTCACCGATTCCGTCTTTCATCAATCGGGAAAGCGACGGCAGTCCGGCGACCGGCGGGTAAATCGATTTTCCGTGCATTTCGCGATCGAAAACGATTTGTCCCTCGGTAATATATCCGGAGAGGTCCGGAATCGGGTGGGTAATGTCATCGTTCGGCATGGTGAGAATCGGCAGCTGTGTAATGGAACCTTTACAGCCCTCAATCATTCCCGAACGTTCGTAAATTTCGGCCAAATCGGAATAAAGATACCCCGGATAGCCTTTTCGTGACGGAATTTCGCCGCGTTGAGTGGAAATTTCCCGCAGCGATTCACAATAATTGGCCATATCGGTCAGAATCACCAAAACGTGCATGCCCTTGTCGTATGCCAAATATTCGGCAAGTGTCAAAGCCGTCCGCGGCGTGATTTTCCGTTCAATCGACGGATCATCGGCCAGCGAAAGAAAAAGCGCAACATTTGACAAAACTCCCGATTCTTCGAACGATTTGATAAAAAAGCGGGCAACGTCGTTTTTGACTCCCATTGCAGCAAAAACAACGGCAAAGTTGGTTTCTTCGCCAACCAGCCGCGCCTGCCTTGCAATTTGCGCCGCCAGCTCGTTGTGGGGTAATCCGTTTCCGGAAAAAATCGGCAGCTTCTGTCCGCGGATAAGGGTATTCATTCCGTCGATGACGCTGATTCCGGTTTGAATAAAATCTCGCGGATAAACGCGCGAGGTGGGATTAATCGGCCGGCCGTTAACGTCTTCTTCTTTTTCCGCAACGGGGACGGGACCGCCGTCTTTCGGAATGCCCAGACCGTTAAAAACCCGTCCGAGCATTTTTTCGGAAACGCCCAGTTTCAAAGGCTCTCCCATGAATCGGACTTTGGTGTGCGGCATATCCAAACCGGTAGTGCCTTCAAAAATCTGAACGGTGACAGCCGTGTCGGATGTATCCAAAACCATACCGCGGCGGATGTTGCCGTTTCGGTCTAAAACTTCCACCAGCTCCTGATAACCGACCGGATGAGTTTTTTTTACGACAACCAAAGAACCTTCGATTCGGTTAACGCCGACGTATTCGCGTCCGCTGATGTATTTTTTATCGGCAAACGAAATTTCGTTATTCTGCATACAAAGCCTCCAGTTTAGAGATGCTCTTCTCCAAAGAAAGCGCCAGTTTGTCGAAGCTGTCGGTATCTCCGTTGGCAATCGTCAGTTTCATTTTGACTAAATCCGAAACAACGGGCATTCTTCTGATTTTGGACAGCGGAATGCCTTTTTTGATGGCTTCAGATCCGCGGCGGTAATATTGGAGAATCAGACTCAGCATCGACTTCTGTTTTTCAATAGTAGAGAATTTATCGATGTCGTCGAACGCGTTTTGCTGAAGAAAGCCGTTTTTGAAGAGCGAGCAAATTTCGATGATAAATCGCTGGCTGTCGGGCAGCGCGTCAGGTCCTACCAATTTGACGACCTGTTGAAGTCGGACTTCTTTTTGCAGAAGCTCCATCATCTCTTCCCGTTCGGAGATAAATTCTTCTCCGGCAACGCGGGCAAAGTAGGCGCTCAAATCGGAAACGTATTCACTATAACTGTCTAACCATGAAATGGCAGGATAGTGACGAGCATTGGCGAGCTGTTTGTCTAATCCCCAGAAGCAGCGGACAAACCGTTTCGTATGCTGAGTGACAGGTTCGGAAAAATCTCCCCCGGGAGGCGAAACCGCACCGATGATGGAAACCGATCCCTCTTCGCCGCCTAAAGTCTGCATATAACCGGCACGCTCATAAAACTCAGCGATTCTCGTAGGCAGATAGGCGGGGAAACCCTCTTCCGCCGGCATCTCTTCCATGCGGCCGGAAAGTTCGCGCAGCGCTTCGGCCCACCGGGATGTTGAATCGGCCATAATGGCAACGTTCAGCCCCATGTCGCGGAAGTATTCGGCAATCGTCACGCCGGTGTAAATACTCGCTTCGCGGGCGGAGACCGGCATATTCGATGTATTGGCAATCAATACGGTCCGCTCCATCAGGCTTTTCCCCGTGCGCGGGTCAATCAGACGCGGAAATTCGGTCAGAACGTCAGTCATCTCGTTGCCGCGTTCGCCGCAGCCGACGTAAACGATGATGTCGGCGTCACACCATTTGGCGATGGCGTGCTGCGTCATTGTTTTTCCGGTTCCGAAACCGCCGGGAATGGCGACCGTTCCGCCTTTTGCCAGCGGAAAAAGCGTATCGATGACCCTTTGCCCCGTAATAAGGGGAATGTTCAGCGGCATCCGCTGTCCGACAGGGCGAGGAACGCGAATCGGCCATTTTTGAAAAAAGGCAATCGTTTTTTCAATTCCGCCGCAGTCAATGACAGCCGCCGTTTCGTCAACCGTAAAGTCACCCTCAGCCGCCAGCGTTTTTAAAATACCGCATACGTCCGGCGGCACCATGATTTTGTGGGAAACCGAAGAGGTTTCCTGTACAGTGCCCAGCGTTTGACCGCCTTTGACTTCGCTGCCAACCGACAGTTCGCTGTTCGGAACAAAATGCCACTTTTTGTCACGGGAAAGCGACGGTGCGTTGATTCCTTTTTCGATATAACTGCCGGACATATCGCGCAGTACGTCAAGCGGGCGCTGAATACCATCGTAGATGGTTCCGAGCATTCCCGGACCCAATTCAACGGAGAGAGGGCCGCCGCTGCCGTAAACGTTGTCCTCCGGCGCCAGTCCGGTTGCGTCTTCATAAACTTGAATAACGGCACGGTCATCATGCAGCTTAATGACTTCCCCTATTAACTTCGATTCGCCGACGTGAATCAACTCCATGTTCAGCGCGTCAGAAACATTTTTCACTTCGATGACGGGACCGTTAACCCGCCTGATTTGTCCAATAATTCGTTCTGCCATATTTTTCAACTCCGGGAAATGACCAAGGAAACCGCCTTTCGGATCTCAGACTGATAACGTATCAGTCTCGTTTCGAACAGATTGTCATAGACAACCCGTCCTTCCCGATCGGAAAGCATAATTCCCTGCTTCCGCAAACGCAAAGGAGCCAATTCCAATTTCAAAGAGACTCCGATCTCTTTCGAAAGTTCTTGGGCCCATTGATCCAACGCCGGCTGTGTGACAACGTTGGCCTCAGCCGCACTGATTGAAACAATCAGATCCGGTTTTCCGATTCCGTAGACCGCTTCCGTCAGCAATTGACGCATCACGTCTTTATATTGAGGCGAAGAGGCAAACTCTTTCACCTTCTCGACCGCCTCCTGAATCGAATCCGCGATAACTTGCTCCCGCAATACCAAAGCCGTTCGCCGGTTCTCCATTTCGATGTTGTTTCGGCTGCTTTTTTCGACTCTTTGTTTTTCCGATTCGGTTTTTTCAGCAAAAAACGCATCAATTTTTGCCATTTCTTCTCGGGCGGATTTTCTTTTTACCTCCGCCGCAGCTTCCGCTTCTTTCAAAACGGTTTCAGCCGTCTTTTGTGCGTCTTCAACGATGACATCAAGAAATTCAATTGAGCCTAAACTCTCTTTTCTTTCCACAAATTACCGCCTATAATTTGATTCCGATGGCGGCGTTAATCGTTTGCTTTAGTGAAGGCCGTTGAGGATCCGGTCCGCTTCTGTCGGGAATTTCGACAATCAGCGGGAAATCCTTCGTAAAAAGATAGTTTTCCAGCTCTTCGCGAATCAACGCCGCACATTTTTCGGTAATCACAACAATCGCTACATCGGGAACATTCAATGCTTCGGAGAATGCGGTTTCAGTTTCTTCTTTTCCGGAGACGATTTTACCTTCGACTCCGGCTAAATTGAAACCCAAGACCGTATCTTGATCACCGATAACAAAGTATTTCATGCGTTAAATTTTGCCCAAAATCATGATCGCCATGATAAAACCGAAAACAACGATACCTTCAGCCAACGCAACAAAAATCAGCGCCTGACCTGCCAAATTCGGTTTCTCGGCAATCGCACCCATAGCGGCGGAACCGACTTGTCCGATACCCAAACCGGCACCGATGGCTCCCAATCCGAACGCTACGGCGGCTCCGATAAGCGCTCCCAACATTCTCATGGAAGAACTCTCATCCGACGCAGTAACCTCTGTTTCCGCTGCAGTCGCCTCATCCGCGGCATCTTGTGCAAACGCGCCGACCGACACAAACAGACTCAAAAGAACAAATAAAAAAACCATCAAATTTTTAGCCTTCACTCTCGGCCTCCTTTTTCTATCTTTGGAACTCAATCGTTCCCTTTGTCAACTAAACCGATAGGACGGAACGCAATTCCTCCGCCCATTAAAAATTTATTGAAGAACTCATAGTAATGCAACCGGATTGTTTGAATAAACGCCGAAAGTCCTTCCAAGGCAATGACCAGCACATTTCCGAAAATCACCAACGCCCACGAACCGACAGAAGCAGCTACCGTTTCGGTTCCGACCATATCCGCCAACATAAAAAACGCCTGCATTAAACTGACGTGCGCAATTCCCAAACCGGCAACCCGCAGAAATGACAATGTGTTTGATAAAAATCCCGAAAACACTTCCAAAACTTCAATCAGAAGCTCCATGATAAGCATCGGCAGCGCGGTAATTTTGAATCCGCCATTCTCATGAATCGAATGAACTACCAGCCGCACAAAAAACGCCGTAACTGGGAGTCCGAATCCGAGCAGCAAAATCCACGACGGAATACGAGCAAACGATCCTTCGGTCATGAAAAAATAGGCGCAGGCGACGCCGGTCCAATAAAACACCGCGCCGGCAAGCCCCGATTTATCGGTAATTAAATCGAACCACTTCCGACAGCAAATACAATTGTAAAAGAAAAAGAGAATTCCCATGGAAATAATGGCAACGCCCAACCATGTCGAGAGCGCCAAAATTTGCATGAGCGACTGAACCATTCCGGTTGCGTTGTGACCCTCTACCGCTCCGTGATAATTGAACCAGACGGCCGGCAGCCACGAATAACCAAAATAGGAACCAAACATAACGCCGAAAAAGATAGCCGACATCCCGCAGTAACACATTAAATTGTAGATGTAATCGGCTTTGCGTTTCTTCCTGGCAACAATGGTTCCGATTAATCCGGCAAGAAAAACGACGGCTCCGTGCCCGACATCTCCGAACATCAACCCAAACATCAGCATAAATGTCAGTGCGACAATATACGACGGATTAATGGTTCCGTAAGCCGGCACCGAAAAGTTGGTAATGATCGTTTCAAACGGTTTGAGGAACCGCGGTGTTTCCAACAGCACCGGCGGAACAAGTCCTTCTTCCTCAACAGCTTCGGCAGCTGTGGCGATTTCAATGTAACAGTCGCCGTCGCACGATTTATAAATTGCGTCGGAAACTTTTTTCTTCATTTTTTCGGCGATCCATCCGGAGAAAACAAAAGTTTTTTCTGTTTTATTAAACCGCTGCTGAATGGCGCAGTAAGTTTCACCAACACGCAAAGCAATCCACAAATCTTTTACCCGCTGTTTTTCGTTTCCGACCGTCGACTCTAAATCATATTTCAGTTCATTTTGCCGCGCCCGTGTTTTTTCAATCTGTTTTTCCAAACGATCCTTCAGTTCGGGTGTGACGGCAGCCTCTCCCACAATCGGTTCACTGCCTTTCCACACTGTTTGAGACAGCACCGTTTCGATTTTAAGGCTATCCCGTTTTAAATGAATCAAAACATATTCGTTCAACGTGGTTTCGGAAACGGGCATCAATGCGCACGAAAAACCGCGCAGTCCTTGCAGCAATTCCTCCGCATTTCCGTCAAAAGTTCCATAGCGAGCAACTAAAAACGCCGCGTAAGGATTATCATGTCCGGGTGATTTGTGCCGCAAGGCGGCGGAAACTTGCTTTTGAATTTCTTCGAGATGAAGAACGTCGGTCTGCATATCCTGCTGCCGTCGGCGAAGACCTGTCATTTCGGTTTCCAACGCCGCGGCTTCATCCGACATTCTGCGGAAATCATCTTCAGTCAGCGGTTTGATGTCAACATGTTTCAAGGACGGATATTCGATTCTTCCCGCCGCCATGATACTCTCAACTTTCTTCCGCAAATCTTTAATCTCAGCAGAGGACACGGCTTCGCGCACATCCCGCAGCGATCTTGCCAAAGAGGGCGAAACCTCTTTAACAGAGATGAAATCCATTTGCCCCAAACTCAGCAGTTCACGAGTCACCCGATCAAAATATTTTTCCAAGACAACAGCGGAAAGCTGCACCATTTTCGCCGTTCGTATCATAGCAATTCCTTTATGCGTTCTTTTTCCAATCGATAGTATTTTGCGTTCATCAGTGTGATAATACGCCGAATTTCTATCCGCTTGAGAATAAAAAAAGCAATGACAATACCGACAGTAAACGGATTGCCCCCAAGCGCTTTTTGCGCCTGTTTTGCTTTCAATTCGGATGAAATCGTTTCCACAAACAGCAACCGGTCAAAATGAGTGGTTGTTTCGCCGACGTTATCTCCGCTGCCATTCGGAAAGACCCGTTTGACTAAATCGCCGACGTTCTCTTCAAAGCCGTCAGGCAAAACGTCTTCCCGAATCGGCAGCCGCCGACCGCCGGGCAGCAGCCGAGCTCGAATAGCGGCAGAATCGAATTGGAAGTAGTGTTTCAAACGGACAATGCGGTTTAAATTTTCAATATCGACAAGCAATCCCGTATACTCTTTGGCAATGCGTCTGTCAAGCAGCGGCAGTTTTTCGGCTGATTCCTTCATTTGTCGGAAAACGTAAGCATCGATTGCCGTTTCAACTCCGTACATGGTTTCCGTATCGGCAGCTTCACGCAGCACTGACGCCACAACTTTTCCGTAAGGGGTTGAAGAAAGCAGTTCCGCAACAGCTTCCGGAGAGTCGGCGTTTAAAATCGGATCAATCGGTAAAGTATGAACGATCGGTTCTCGGTGAAGATACGGTGTGTATTCGTCAATATTTCGATGACGCACCGTGCGGTCGAACCACAGCCGCAGCACATCTTTTAAAATATCGGCTTCGTAACGGAGCGCCAACGATTCGCAAAAACGGCGGACAGCTCCCTTTGTGTGTTTGAATAAATAACTGTTATATGCGATTTCGTTATCAAGCACTTCTTTTTCACAGGTCTTAATGTCAGCTGTCTTGTGATAAACTTCCTGTAAAAAAGCAAAATCGGTATCCTTGAAGGTCATCAACAGCGTTTCAAGGTCTTTCGCCTCGGCACATTTCAACAGGAATTCGGCATCAAGGATTCGGCTGATTTTTGCCCGCAGATTAGCACTGATGAACGAATACTCAGAAACACGCCCCATTGCTCTACTCCGCCCGATTACCGATTAAAATCTCGAAAACCCTTTCGGCGCAACGGGAAACAATCTCGCCCCGATGACCTAACTCTTCGGAAAGCCGTTGTTCGGCCTCCCGCCGACACTTTTCTTCGTTTGCTTTGACCTGATCGGTAAAAGCTTGAATTTCTTCGTTGTATTTTGCCTGCAATGCTTCGCGATGCAGTTTGATTTTTTCGCGGTTTTCTGCCTCCACGCTCAGAAGCAAAGCGGAAGCCCGATCTTTGGCATCTTGAATTTTCGAATCGGCGTCTTTTTCTTTCTCGATGACTTGATTGAAAATTTCTTTCATATATATATTCTATGCCGTTATCAAAAAAATGAAAAGAGTTTTCGGAAAAAAAATTTTCTCCGAAAAATTTATTGCGGAAATTTGAGTTTCATAAAGTCCGCAATTAAATCAACTGTCGCATCCACACCGATTTGGCAATCGATGCATAAATCATAATTTTTGTAATTTCCCCATGTATTGGTTGAAAAGTAATTGTAATACGAAGCGCGTTCCTTGTCTTTACGGGTTATGTACAATTCTGCCTGAGCCGGATCGGATTCCCGGTACTCTTCACAAACCCGACGGATGCGGACGTCTGCCGGCGCATAGAGAAAAAGGTTGACGCAGTCGGGAAAATCTTTCAGGATATAATCGGCGCATCTGCCGACAAAAACCGATGAATTTTTTTCGGCTGCCGCACGAATGATTTCCGCCTGCGCAATAAACACCTGATCGGCCAATGTCAGCGACTGTCCCGAAAGAAAAAGCGTATATAAAAAATTGCTGACTTTTTTTTGTTCGATTTCTTTGATATACGCCTCGGTCATGCCGGTTTTTTCGGCTGCCAGCGAAATCAAATCGCTGTCATAATAATCGAAGCCCAATCGGTCGGCCAATTTTTTGGCAATCAACCGTCCGCCGCAACCATATTCGCGGGCAATCGTGATAATTTTGTTTCCCATATCGTCACTCCTTCCGAATTGCTTCGGCTATTTCGATTCGTTTTGTTCTTTTTGAGCCGCTTTAATCTGCTGCTGCCGTTTTAATTCGTAAAAACGCTGCGCTTCGGGATCATTTTTAAAGTACTTTTTGAAATCGTGCGACAGCGCCAGAAAAAAAATTCCCACGGCTCCCCAAACGCAAACAATCAGCATCAACGACCAATCTGTTTGATACAACGACCATAACAACGCCGCCCCGCAAAGACAAGCGCAAATCAAATAAACAATCGTCAGTACCTGCAAAGTCGATAAACCCAAATTCAGCATTTTATGGTGCGTATGTTCTTTATCGGGAGTAAAAAACGAAACACGGTAAAAAAACATACGTCGAATCATTGAAGAAAACGTGTCAAAAATCGGAATGATGCAAACAGTAATCGCCAAATAAAGCGTCACTGAGTCATATTGAGGATTGTTAGCCAACGGAACAACCGCCAGCGTCAGCCCAACAACATAGCTGCCGGCGTCGCCCATAAAAATCTTTGCCGGCGGAAAATTGAAAATTAAAAACGCCAAAAGCGAACCGGCCAGCGTAAACGCCAAAATCGATAAACCGATATCGTTCAACACAAGCGAATACAATCCGACGCTAACCAAACCAAAACACGACAATCCGCCGGCTAAACCGTCCATACCGTCAATCAAATTAATGGCGTTGCTGACGCCGACAATCCAAATAAACGTCAGCGGGTAAGAAAAAAGTCCCAAAGGCAGCGTGTACTGAATAAACGGAATATAAATTTCTTTAAAACGAAATCCGGAGCTGATAAGAATCACCGTTAACAGCGCCTGAATTCCGAATTTCAGTTTAGCGCTCAAATTCAAATAATCATCGCAAATGCCGACGATAAAAATCCCGACGATAGCGGTTACCAATGCAGCAAATTTGACGGCATCCAACCCCACTTCAATTTCAGGCCGCTGCTGCGACAAAAAGAAGAACACAGAAATTCCGATGATAAATGAAATAAAAACGCCGACTCCGCCGATACGAGGCGTCGGACTGATGTGAATTTTCCGTTCATTTGTAGAGTCATACCATTGATATTTTCTTGCCAACGCGATCAAAATCGGAGTAATAATAATATTCGACAGAAAAGCGGAACCGACAGAAATCAAAAACAGCGTAATATAAAATTCCATAATTTAAACCGGAATTTCTCCGTCAATTTTATTGTATATTAAAATAAAACTATGGTCAAATGTTTATTTTTGGTTTATTATATTTACAGTGAATCGATCGGTCAAACTGTTTTTCGATTGACAGAACAAGGAAGGTATTTATGAAGAACCGTTATTTGTTTACCTCAGAATCGGTTAGTGAAGGACACCCTGATAAAGTGGCGGATTTCATCTCCGATTCGATTTTGGACGCCTGCCTGGAAGCGGATCCGCAGTGCCGGACGGCTTGCGAAACGTTTACAACGACCGACTTCGTTTTGACGGGAGGAGAAATCAGTCTGTCTCCTGAAAAATTTGAAGCTCTTCCTATCGAAAAAATCGTCCGCGAAGCTGTTGCTTCCATCGGCTACAATAAAGAAGAATACAAATTTAATGCAGCGACATTTCACTGGGAAAACCGCATTCACAGTCAATCGCCCGACATTGCGCAAGGCGTAACGGGAACCGGTTTGTTCAAAGCGCAGGGCGCCGGCGATCAGGGCATGATGTTCGGTTTTGCCTGCAACGAAACGCCGGAATTAATGCCGGCGCCGCTTCAATTTTCGCACACGATTTTGAAACGGGCGTCGGCATTGCGGAAAGAAGGTTCGATTCGTTGGCTGCGGCCCGATTCGAAAAGTCAGGTTTCAATTCTTTATGAAAACCATAAACCGATTGCCGTCGATACCGTTATCGTTTCGCATCAGCATGACGAAGACGTTTCTTACGCCGAAATTGAACGGACGATTATCAATGAAATCATCAAACCGGTTTTGGAACCGACGGGGCTTCTGACAAAAGAAACGAAGTATCTGATTAATCCGACCGGAAAATTCGTCATCGGCGGACCTCACGGCGATTCGGGACTGACCGGACGCAAACTCATCGTCGACACCTACGGCGGAATGGGAAGACACGGCGGCGGTTCTTTCTCCGGAAAAGACCCCAGCAAGGTTGACCGGTCGGCCGCGTATATGGCGCGCTACATTGCAAAAAACATTGTGGCTTCCGGCGTCTGCGAACGATGCGAGCTGCAGCTGGCTTACGCCATCGGTTATCCGCAGCCGGTTTCGGTGATGGTCGATACTTTCGGAACTTCAGCAACGGATGAAACGAAGCTGACAGCGTTGGTTCAGGAGATGTTTGATCTCTCTCCGGCGGGAATTATCAAAGCGCTGGATTTACGACGACCGATTTACAAACAAACGACGTTTTACGGTCACTTCGGCAAACCGGGGCTTCCTTGGGAAAAAACCGACAAAGCTGACGAAATCGCCCGCGCGCTTTCGTAAAATCGTTGACCTGCCGAAAAACGCTTGCATTCCTCTTTTTGAAGCGTTAGAATTCAAACGGAGGACATCATGAGCGTTACACTTTACTCATTGGGAGCCGTTGAAGAGGTTACGGGCTCCAAACACATTCTGGAAGTCGACGGACGGTCTTATCTGATTGACTGCGGAGCTTTTCAAGGCAAGCGCGCCGTTGCCGACAAAAAAAACCGGGATTTAAAAATTCCTCCCGAAAAAATCGAGGCAGTTGTACTGACGCATGCACACTACGATCACTGCGGACTTCTGCCGTATCTTGTCAAAAAGGGATATAAAGGCAATATTTACGCTACTCCGGCCACGCGCAGCCTGGCCAATCTCATTATGATGGACAGTGCGCATATTCAGGCACGCGACGCGGAGTTTTTACGAAAAAAAGCGGCCGCACGCGGCGAAGAATTTGATTGGCAGCCGCTTTTTACCGAAGCAGATGTGACCGCCGTCTCAAACCAAACCGTCGGAATTTCTTATCACCGACCGATTGCCATTGGATCCGACGTAAAAATCGAATTTTTCGATGCCGGGCACATTCTCGGCTCTGCGATGGTTCTCTTCACAATTTACGAAGGCAAGGAAAACGAGGTGCGCATCCTCTTTTCCGGCGATTTGGGCAGAAAAAATAAACCGATTATCCGAGATCCCGATTCAATGCCGGCTGCCGATTACGTCGTTTTGGAAAGCACTTACGGGAACCGTCTTCACGAAAGCAACGACGAAGCGCTGGCCCTTCTCGGAAAAGCGGTAACGCGCATTGTTCAAACTCGCGGTAAAATCATCATTCCTGCGTTTGCTGTCGAACGCACTCAGGAACTGATTTACTATTTTCACCTTTTACAAGATGCGGGCGCCGTTCCGGAAATTCCGATCTATGTCGATTCTCCGATGGCGGTCAACGCAACCTCTATTTTTCAGGTTCACCCCGAATGTTACGATACGGAAACCTACGACGCCTTTCTGAAACACCATAAAAATCCGTTTGGATTCAATGCATTGACTTTTGTCTCCAATGTCGAGGATTCCAAACGACTCAATGAAAAAGACGGTCCGATGATTATCATCAGCGCCGACGGAATGTGTGAAGCCGGCCGTATCCTTCATCATTTAGCCAACAACATCAGCCGCAAAGAAAACACGGTTCTCATTGTCGGATACATGGCTGCAAACACTCTCGGCCGCCGCATCAAAAACCGTGCGGAAGAAGTTAAAATTTTCGGAGAGACTTACCCCGTCCGCGCCGACATTCAGGAAATCAATGCATTCAGCGCTCACGCCGATTACCGGGAAATCATCGAGTGGCTGAATGAAGGCGATGATTCACGAACAAAAGGGATTTTTCTGGTTCACGGCGAACCCGACGCGCAGGAAGCATTGCAAAAACGGCTGCTTAACGAAGGCTGGCCCTCTGTCGAAATTGTCAAAGCCGACCGCGTTTACCGGCTCCGATAACAGGACGCTTGAAAAGGCAGCCGTTTTCCGCTATTATAAAACCATGAGTAAATACGACTTCTCTTCTATCGAAAAAAAATGGCAAAAATTCTGGGATGAAAATCAGACGTTCCGTGTTACTGAAGACGAATCTTTTCCGAAAGAAAAGCGGCGCTATGTTTTGGATATGTTTCCATATCCATCGGGAGCCGGATTGCACGTCGGTCATCCCGAAGGCTACACTGCGACCGACATTTACTGCCGTTATCTTCGGATGAACGGATTCAACGTCCTCCATCCGATGGGATTCGATTCATTCGGACTGCCGGCGGAAAATTACGCCATTAAAACCGGAACCCACCCGAAAGTGACGACAGAAGCCAACATTGAACGCTTTCGCACGCAAATTAAGCGGCTCGGTTTCTGTTACGATTGGTCGCGGGAAATTTCGACTCATGAAGAGGAGTATTACCGCTGGACGCAGTGGCTCTTTCTCAAACTGTTTGAAAAAGGACTGGCATATGAATCCGATATGCCGATTAACTGGTGCCCCGACTGCAAAACCGGTCTGGCGAACGAAGAGGTCAAAGACGGTTTCTGCGAGCGCTGCGGCGCTCAGGTCACGAGAAAAAATCTGCGGCAGTGGGTTTTGAAAATCACCGCTTATGCCGAACAGCTCCTGTCCGGACTGGAAAATTTGGATTGGCCCGAGTCGGTAAAAACGATGCAGCGCAACTGGATCGGACGCTCGCAGGGCGCAAACGTCCGCTTCGAATTGGCGCAGGGCGGCGGATTTCTTGAAGTTTACACAACCCGGCCCGATACGCTTTTCGGCGCCACTTACATGGTGATTGCGCCCGAACATCCGCTGACCGACGCTTTGACGACGGCTCCGCAAAAGACCGCGGTCGACGACTATCGAAAAAAAGCTGCGTTAAAATCTGACTTGGAGCGCACCGATTTGGCAAAGGACAAAACCGGTGTGTTTACGGGTTCGTACGCTGTCAATCCCGTCAACGGTAAAGAAATTCCGATTTGGATTTCCGACTACATTTTAATTTCCTACGGAACGGGCGCCATCATGGCGGTTCCGGCACACGATCAGCGCGACTGGGAGTTTGCAAAAAAATTCGATTTGCCGATGATTCAGGTACTCGAAGGCGGCGACATTGAAAAAGAAGCGTTTACGGAAGATGGAATTCACATCAACTCCGAGTTTCTCAACGGACTCGACAAACCGACTGCCATTGAAAAAATTATCGAATTCCTTGAAAAAAAAGGAGTCGGAGAGCGGACTGTCAACTACAAACTGCGCGATTGGATTTTTTCACGGCAGCGCTACTGGGGAGAACCGATACCTCTGATTCACTGTCCGCATTGCGGAACAGTCGCTGTTCCCGAAAATCAATTACCGCTCCGACTGCCGCAAGTGCAACGCTACGAACCGACCGGAACAGGAGAATCGCCGTTAGCAGCTATCGACGAATGGGTCAACACCGTCTGTCCGAAATGCGGAAGCGCCGCTAAACGGGAAACCAATACTATGCCGCAATGGGCCGGTTCCTGCTGGTACTATCTGCGTTACATCGATCCGCACAACAGCAAGGCCTTTGTCGATCCCAAAAAAGAAGCATACTGGATGCCGGTTGATCTTTACGTCGGCGGAGCCGAGCACGCTGTACTGCACCTGCTTTATTCTCGATTCTGGCACAAAGTTTTTTACGACCTCGGTCTGGTCAAAGATTCCGAACCGTTTAAACGTTTAATCAATCAAGGAATGATTACATCGTTTGCCTATCAGCGTAAAAATAAAACATTGGTCGCAGCCGATTGTGTTGAAGAAATTGCTCCCGATACTTACATCGAAAAAGGCACGGGCGAAAAACTGGAAAAAGTCATCGCTAAAATGTCGAAATCGTTGAAAAATGTCATCAATCCCGACGACATCATTCGCGACTATGGGGCGGATTCCATGCGGCTCTATGAAATGTTTATGGGACCGCTCTCCGTTTCCAAACCGTGGCAAACCGAAGGTTTGGCCGGCGTTCACCGTTTTCTCGAACGCATTTGGCGTATCGCCGAAAAACCGATAACCGACGCCGTTCCGACAGACGAACAATTGAAAATTCTCAACAAAACCGTTAAAAAAGTCAAAACCGATACGGAAAATCTCGATTTTAACACGGCAATTGCACAAATGATGATTTTCGTTAACGCCGTCACGGGTGAAGAAACGGTTCCGCGAGCCATTTGGGAACCGTTTGTGCTGATTTTAGCACCGTATGCGCCGCACTTAGCGGAAGAGCTGTGGGAAAGACTCGGAGGAAAACCTTCTGTTGCCAATCAACCCTATCCGTCGTTTGACGACGCTTACACGGTAGACAGCGAAGTGACATTGGTTGTCCAAATCAACGGAAAAGTCCGCAGCAAACTGACCGTTCCCCGCGACTTAACCGAAGAGGAAATGAAGAAAACGCTCGCTGCCGATTCGAAAATCAATTCTCTGACAGAAGGAAAGACTGTTGTCAAAACAGTTTATGTTCCTAATCGCATCGTTAATTTGATTATAAAGTAGCAAATTCATTGACCGGTCTCGTTGTTTGACGAAATCGGTCAATGTCATTTAATTCCGACAACCGGGACAGATGCCTCTTACAAAAAAATCAACATCGTTAACCGTGAAGCCGTTGCCCGGATTCGGTAATAAAGATTCGTCAATCGGAAAATCGAGAATACGTCCGCATTTGGTGCACTTAAAGTGTCCGTGAATGGTTGTAATGGCGTCAAAACGAGCTTCATTCTCTTCGATGGTGATTAAACGCGCTAATTTTTTTTCGACAAACAACTCCAAAGTATTGTAGATTGTCATCTTTGAAAGTGAAGGAATTTCTTCTTTTAACTCATTATAGATTGTTTCTACGGACGGGTGTTCTTTTGTCTCTGCCAAGAGTTTATAAATTTTCAATCTCTGAAAAGAAGGACGAATGTTTTTGCTTTCTAATAACAATTTTACGTTTTTCATAATCATATTATATTTTGAATCTTTATAAAATTCAATAGTTTTTTTAGAATTGATACAACTTTTTTTCTTTTTTTGATAGAATGGTTCATGCGAAAAGCGTTTGAAGCCACACACACACTTCTATACATGAAAGCCGTGTTTATCGGTCTTTTGGCAGGGTTGATTGTGACTGCTTACCGTTTTCTGTTGCTTAAACTGACAGAAGGACGTTGGTTTGTTGTCCATGCCGCCGAAAAACAACCGCTTTTTTATATTGCGATTTTTGTGGTACTGACAATAACTGCTTTAATTATCGGAGCGACGGTTTCCAAGTATCCGATGTTAAAAGGCAGCGGAATTCCTCAAATTAAAGGCGGACTGCGCGGCTTTTTTAAACTATCATGGTTCCCCGAATTGCCGTTAAAATTCTTCGGCGGTCTTTTGGCTCTCGGCAGCGGTCTTTCTCTCGGGAGAGAAGGGCCATCCATCCAGCTCGGCGGACTGACCGCGTGCGCTGTCAATAAAAAATTCGCCAAATCGCAAAAAGAGGAAGACTGCCTGCTGACAGCCGGTTCCGCCGCCGGATTGACAGCCGCATTCGGCGCGCCGCTTTCGGGCGTTCTGTTCACCTTCGAAGAACTCCGCAATCGAATGACTCACACGAGTTTAGTGACGGCAATCCTCTCGTGTCTTGCCGCCGGCATCGTTTCCGAAGCGATTCTGGGACAGCTGCCGGTTTTTTCATTCACCTTTCCGAACATGATTCCCGTTTCGGATTACTTTTTACTGATTCCGCTCGGTGTCGTCTGCGGCACGGTGGCTGTTATTTTCAATCAGTCGCTTTTTCTATCGCAGGATCTGCACGCCCGCATCAAAAGCCCGCTGCTGCGGCCGCTGCCGGCGTTTTGGCTGACCGGCATTCTGTTTGCAGGTTTTCCGCTGCTGTTGGGAAGCGGTCACGATCTTCTGCAGGAAATTAAGGCCGAATCGTACGCTGTTCCGATTCTGCTGATTCTGATCGCCGCCAAACTGCTCTTTACCGCAATCTGCTACGGCTCCGGAAGTCCGGGAGGCATTTTCTTACCGCTTTTGATGCTTGGCGCTATCATCGGAAAAACTTACGAATTGCTTTTGGTGAATTATTTCGATTACCCTCACATCTACGGTTCGTTCTTCATCGCACTGGGAATGACCGCATTCTTTTCCGGAGTGACAAAAGCGCCGATTACCGGCTGTGTTTTGATTTTAGAGATGACCGCTTCACTCAGCCACCTCATTCCTTTGATCATCGCAGCTCTAACTTCTTACGGTATCGCGAATTATCTCGGAGACTCGCCCGTTTATGACGAACTTCTGGAGCGAATGCTCAACGATCGGAAAAAAGAGGGGATTTATCCAAAGAAAGAAGTCGGCTGAGTCAGCAGATGATGCGGCCGCAATCGAGCAGCATTTGAGTTGCCCCGTCGGCAAAAAACGCGGTGATTGTCGGTTTCAGCAAAACTCCATCGAGATGGATCAGCGCTCGGGCGTCTTCATCGTAATTGCTGCCAATAGCGATGTGGCACGTCTCAAACGCCTTTTCGTCAATCAGCATATTGCTGGAAATGAATGCGGCCGGATTGACTCCGATGCCCAACTCACCGAGGGCCCGCGCATTTTTCCGGTACTCTTGCGCCGTTTCAGGCGGCAGCGTGCCGTCTTTGCCCATCCGCACACTGTCGGCTTCACCCGCTTCAATCGTTGCCGACAGCGCATCGGCTTCTCTTCCTCCGGAAACGCCAACAACAAAACCGTTTTCAACGGTACAGACAATCGGCGTTTCAATTTTAACGGTACCATTTTGAACCGCCATACTGCCGTCGAAAACCAAAATCCCGTGCGCCGTTCCTTTTTCAGGCGAGATAAACGCTTCGCCTGCCGGCAGATTTCCGCCCTCCCCCGGAACAGAAAAATCTCCGTCATCGACAAACGCCAAACGGCCGCGCAATCCGATTTCCAAGTCGGTTCCAGCCGCCGTGGAAATATGAACTTTTTCAGCGGCGTCCAACTTTTCTTTTAAAGCAAGACAGCGGCGTTTCATTTCAGCGTAATCGACCGGAACCGTTTTTTCAAACAGCTCTTTCGTGACTCCGGGAGACCAAAATGAACGGGTTTGTTTTCGTTTCATCAAATAATGAAATGTATTGTCGATTTTTTTCCCTTCCCAATCATAGGGATTGCGGATTGCATCGAAATCTTTGCCCATTTTTTCACTGCTCATGGAAATCAACACATCCGGCGCCGTTTGAATTGCTCCAATCACTGACTTCTCGGTAAAATCCAGCGATGTTTTTTCCGGCTGAACAGCCAAAACGGGATGCGCACCGACCGCTTCACATTCGTTGTAGAGCGCCTGCGAAATTTCCAATACATCGGATTGCGGATTGGTAATGATGAGGACGGTTTCATCTTTTTTGATTTTTAGACTTTCGCGAACAGCGGTTTCCGCCGCTTTTTTCAAACGGGAACTTTCAATAGGAAACGACGGCATAAATAACTCCTAATAACTTTTAGCGAAAACGGCAAAGTGATGCGCTTCCTTTCCGCAATGAAAACAGCGGCCGCTGACGTTTTCCTGTCGTCCGAACGGAAGACAGCGAACAGTCGCCTTGGTATCCGCTTTGACTTCGGCTTCGCACTCCGGATCGCCGCACCAAAACGCTTCGACAAAACCGGGCGCCTTCTCCCCCTCAAACAGCGGCAAAAAATCTTCGTATTTTTCGACAAAAACCGTATTTTCCTCGCGGAATTTTAATGCCCGATCAAACAGATTTTTTTGAATTTCTTCGAGCAGTGTTTTGATTTCTCCGACAACCGATTCACGGTCGACTGTTTTCTTTTCGCCCGTATCTCGGCGTACCAAAACCGCTTTCCGATTCTGCAAATCGCGGGGACCGACTTCAACGCGCACGGGAACACCGCGCATTTCCCACTCAGCGAAACGCCAGCCCGGAGACTGTTTATCGTCAGCATCCATCACCACTCGAAACGAAGATTTCAGCTCTTTTTCCAAATCGCCGCAGTAAGCCAGCACCTCTTCCTTATCGGCGGTTTTAAAAATCGGAACAATGACAACTTCCTGAGGAGCAACCTTCGGCGGCAAAACCAATCCTTTGTTGTCAGAGTGTGTCATAATCAGCGCGCCGATCAACCGCGTCGAAACTCCCCAAGAGCTTGCCCAGACGTATTCTAACGTTTTTTCTCTTGTTTGATATTTAACATCAAACGCTTTCGCGAAATTCTGCCCAAGAAAGTGGGAAGTTCCCGCCTGCAACGCTTTTTTGTCCTGCAAAAGCGCTTCAATTGAATAGGTATCGACAGCGCCGGCGAATTTCTCCGACTGCGATTTCGGACCGGTCAGAAGCGGAATAGCCAGGAAATCTTCAACAAAAGTTTTATAAACATTGAGCATACGCAGTGTTTCTTCTTCAGCCTCCGCTGCGGTTTCGTGAGCGGTGTGACCTTCCTGCCAAAGAAATTCGGTCGTCCTCAAAAAAAGCCGTGTCCGTTTTTCCCAGCGGATGACGTTCGCCCACTGATTGATTAAAAGCGGCAGATCGCGGTAAGATTGGATCCATTTTTTGTAGGTGCTCCAAATGATGGTTTCCGACGTCGGCCGCAAAACATACGGTTCTTCCAACTCTTCGCCGCCGGCGTGAGTCACCACCGCCAGTTCGGGAGAAAATCCTTCAACGTGTTCGGCTTCTTTCCGTAAAAAACTGTCGGGAATCAGCATCGGAAAATACGCGTTGGAGTGGCCGGTTTCTTTAAACATCCGGTTCAGCTCGCTCTGAACCGCTTCCCACAGCGCATAGCCGCGCGGGCGGATGACCATACACCCTTTCACGGGCGCATAATCGGCCAACTGCGCATTCAATACAATATCGATGTACCATTGAGAAAAATTTTCTTCGCGGGGAGTAATTTTGTCTGCCATAACCACCTCTTACATTTTGTCGATCAGCATCGAACACTTACCGGAAGGAATCGGAAGCGTTTTTTTCTTTTTGCTGTTCAGAATATTGATTGTAAAATAATATAACTTATCCGATTCAAGCCGAATTTCCCAAGCGCCGACGCGGCCGCTTTTGTTGCTGTAGATCGTGATTTTATTGCGCTTCAGCAGCATATTTTCGATTCCGGTCTCCTCCAAAGACGGCATAATCCATTCGACCGTTTTTTTGGGAAGCGAAATGTAGAAGCCAACCACGTTTTCAATCATCAGGGCGATAGTGCTCAAACAGGCATACGGCAGGAAATTCCGCCGCGGAAAGCCGGTTTCGTCGGCTGCAGCCGGAGCGGCTTCCGACGGACTGTAGGATTCATACAAATCCGGCTTCGGACTTTCTTCATCGTTCAGTACTTCAAGAATGAAGTAAAGGTGCCGAATGGCGAATTCCCGCGCCGTCTCGTAATACTTGTACTTTTCCAAGCCTTTGATGATCATAAAAACCAACGACGGATTGACGTCGCCGAGATCGCGTCTGCCTTCGAGAGAAAACCCTTCTTCACAGGAAGCCAGCGACGGGAACGGATGTTCTGTTGCGAATTCTTTTTCGTCCGAGAGTAATTTCACCATTCGGTCAACACGGTCCACACCGGGAAGCTCCGCCAAAACCGCCCAAAAACCGGCAGAAGACTTCACTCTCAAAAACGATTCGTCTTTTTTCAAATCGAAATAAAACCCGGCTTCGTCATCCCACATTTTTTCGTTAATGCGGGTTTTCAGCGAAAAATACTTTTTTTTGTATTTGAATCCGATGTCGCGGTCGTTTAACAGTTCGCCGATAGCGGAGAGGTAAAGCGCATTCACCGCCTGCTGACAGTTGAAATCAATCGGGTAAAAAGCCTCGGCGCGCAAAGGGCAGTTTCGTCCGCCGGCTAAAGGAGTCACAGCGTACAATCCGTTAGGGGCAAGGAATTTTTCTTCCAACCAATCATAATAGCGGCAAAGAATTTCGATAACGTCTTTCAACCGCTTTTTGTTGCCGACTTTGTGATAAATATTCAGCTCGGCATAAGAAAACAGAGGCGGCAAAACGCCCTCGGGATTCTCTTCGGTCAGTATGGGGCGGCCGTCCTCAAGCGAATATACGCCGCGAATAGCTCCGTCCGCTTCCTGTTTGGCATAAAAGTTATCGAGACAGGAGGATGAGTTATAACAGCCGTTGCTGTACACCAAAAAAAAGGTCGAAAAAATCGCTTCCGTTTGATTGATGACGCCGGACGGTTCATAAACGAAAAACTCTTTTGCAAAGCCGTTCTTGGTTGAACCTTTGATCATTGCCGAGTCAATTCGATTCCAACTTTGTTCGTAAACATCGACAAAATCCTGATCATAGAAACGGATTAAAGGTAAATCTTTTCTCGCCATGTTTTTTCCCGCTAACTTAAAATCATCCGTATGGAAACACAAATTTCTTCGGAACAGAAAGATTAAACAAGCAGTTTTTCAAGTTCCGAACGGATTCCTGAAGGAATTTCCGTCGATTTCTGCGCCCGGTAATCAAAAAACACCGTCACCACCGTCGAGCGGGCGCACAATCGTCCTTCCTGATACAGTTCCTGATAAATATGCATTGAACTGCGACCCAATTTCGACACTCCGGTTTTCATTTCACACTCTTTTCCGTAAAAAATCTGTGAAAGAAAATCGACTTCGCTTCGAACCATGATTTGGTTCCAGTTTTCAAAGAGAAGCGACGGATTGCAGATTTTAAAAATCGGGTTGCGCGCTTTTTCAAGCCAATATTGAATGGACAAGTTGTTCATATGCCGTAATCCGTCCGTATCGGCGATTGCAGGGTAAAATTTCTCGATTATCATGTTCCGATTATATCATAAATTCGGGAAAATCGTTTATTTTTTTTCTTTTTTTTGTTAAAAAAAATCGGAGAGAAAAATGTGCGTCATTACAATTGAAAATATCGAGTCGGAAACCATTATCGGTGTTGAAGAGCACGAACGAACGCACCTTACGCCGGTTATTGCGACAGTCGTGATCCGTTACGATTCGTCAAAAGCCGAAAAGAACGACGATATAGCCGAGGCTGTCGATTATGCCCTGTTGCCGCAGATGGTTCGAAGAACCGTCGCCGAATCTCGGTGCAGGCTGCTGGAAACGCTGGCGGGGCGGATTGGCGACTGCATTCTTCAACGGTTTGCGCAAGCCGAAACGGCAACCGTGCGCCTTTGCAAGCCCGGAATTCTGCCGGAAGCGGCGGCTGTTTGGGTTGAAGTCAGCCGATGCCGATGAATCCGCCGATACTCGGACAAAGCGGCCGCTCTCAATAGAAATCTTTAGCGTTAACGATGCGGACGGCGCCGGTTTGCTTTGCGATCAAATAAACGCACAATCCGGAACAAACCGTATCAATCAACGCCGCCAACCCGTACATTACCGGCAATAACGGCAGCAGTAAGTGGTAAGAGTCCGATTTCACGACTCCGTAGACGGAACACATAATAATCACCGAAAAAAACGATCCGACAACCGGAATCGTTCCCGTATACAACGAAAGCGCTAATGTCAGCAGGACAGCGATAGTCACAGACACAAATGAAACCGTCAGCCCCGACTGCGACTTTAAAATCATCAAAAATGCCGAAACGGTCATCATAACAGTTCCCGGCCGAAAAACAGCGGCGTAAAATCCGGTCAGAAACGAATTAATGGTCGATTCAACGCCGGAATTTTTTTCATTGTATTTCAGTAAAGCCGCATGAGAAAAAAGAACATCACCGGAAACAAAAGCTGTCAGAGCCGGAACCGTTAATCCGAACAGCAATTTATACGGATTTTTCTCTTTGAAAAAAAGAAACATGATGGCGGGACAGAAAACAAAAAGAAAAAAAACCGCTTCCACAACAAGAAACAAAATAAAATAGACAATATCGCGGTTCATCACCGCACCCGATTTCAGAGAATAAACAAATCCCATCGTAATGAAAAAAATCATTCCCCATAAAATGTCGACGACAAAAGTGTTAATGTGCTGCAGCAGCTTGGAAAATGAATCAAACAGCGTCGAAATCGATTTGGTTGCCAAACGGTCAAATGAAAGGTTGAGACCGATAAAAAACGCCAAAACAATCACAGGAAAAAGAATGCCGTAAGGGTTAAAAAAAACGCCGAGCATATTCGCAGGAATGACAGAAAGCAGAAAATCGGAAAGCGGCGGTACTTCAAATACCTCCGATTCAGGAACGATATGGGAAAGTCGTTGAGGAGAGAGCAGCAATGTCAAAACAGCCGCAAAAAGAACCGCCGACACCGTCACAGCACTCCAAAAAGCCAGCGCCCGTCCGAATGTTTTCCGAAGGAGCTTCTGTCGATACAACTCGTAGACCTCAATCGCGAACGAGAAAAAAACAAGCGGAATAAAAATATATTTCCCAAAGTTGACAGCAAGTTGAAAAAGAAATCGAATGGCAGTTTCCAAAAACTCCGTGTGCGCCGGCAGCAGTGCGCCGATCAACGCACCGGCAACAGTCCCCGACAAAACTTTAATCCAGTTTTTCATCATTTACCTCTAAAAGCGAAAAAAACTGCGTTGTTTTTTGTCTTCAGAAACAACAACCGACGGATAGGTTTTACTGTCATCAGACAAGTGTTCGACAACAAATGCGGCTGCTGTCTCCGGTTTTTCGTTTCTTAATTGAAACCATTCCGCAGGGACCGCAGAAGCGGAATTTTTTGAACACACTTGCTGCGCCATTGCCCGAAAACAACCTTCCCACAGAGCATTACCGACCCCTCCGTTACCGGAATGAAAATAATCGACAAAAACTATCTTTTTCAATTTTTGAGAACGGTAAAGCTTTGCTCCTTCGCTTAAAAAAAACATTAAATTTTTGATCCGTTGATCAATAAAAGTTTCAAAATACAATTTCCCGACAGTTTCAAAAGAAGACGGAGCCCGTTCCGGCAGCCCGAACAAAAGCAGCATATCAATGCAATTAAACTCATTGATAACTTTTCTGAAAAACGGAACAGATGCTAACGAAGAACCGGGAGTCCCCGAATAGACGCATATATTGCGAAAAGATACAGAATCGGGATGTTCCGTCGGAAGAGAAAGATCGCTCATAGCGACAACTGTATGTTCATGTTCGGAAAATTTTTGCGCTAATCTCAAAGAAAACGGATCGATAATATCCGAAAACAGGCAAATTTTACTCATCGTTTTATTATATAACAATCGAGGAAAACAGTCTACCATCCTGCCGGCCGTTTCTTGACATGAAAAAAAAGAATGGGTAAACTGTCGCTATGTATAAATACATTATCGAAGGAAACCGCCCCCTTTCCGGGAAAATCAAAGCCGGCGGCAACAAAAACGCCGCGCTGCCGTGTTTGTGCGCCGCACTGTTGACCGATCAAAAAGTCGTCTTGCGCAACATTCCGGAAATTGAAGATGTTAAAGTAATGATGAATGTGATGCGGGAACTCGGCGTCGAAATTGAAAAAATCGAAGACGGCGTTTTTTCTCTTGAAGCGAAAAATATCAACACCGTTGTGGTTCCGAAAGAAGGTGCTCAAAAGATGCGTGCATCCATCTTGCTGGCCGGTCCGTTGTTGGCTCGTTGCCGGCGAGCGGTTTTGCCTCCCCCGGGCGGCGATGTCATCGGCCGCCGTCGTCTCGATACGCATTTCTTGGCGTTCGAAGCACTGGGAGCGGAGATTCACATTGATTCGGAGTTTAAAATTCAGGGGGACCGTCTCGTCGGCGCCGATTTGTTTTTAGATGAAGCCAGCGTTACGGCGACCGAAAACGCGGTGATGGCGGCCGTTCTCAGTGAAGGAAAGACAACAATTACCAATGCCGCATGCGAACCCCATGTTCAAGATCTTTGCCGGATGCTGCGCGCGATGGGGGCCAACATTACCGGAATCGGATCGAATTTGCTGTTTATCGAAGGTGTGAAGGAACTGCACGGAGCCGATTTTACCATCGGATCCGATTTTATGGAAGTCGGTTCGTTTATCGGATTGGCAGCCGTTACCCACAGTCGTCTGGAAATCGAAAACGCTTGTCCGGAACATATGCGCATGACTCAATTGGCATTCGAAAAACTGGGAATTCGATGGGAAGTCAACGGAAACAACATCATTGTTCCCGCCGAGCAAAAACTGAAAGTCAAGGCGGATCTCGGCGGTGCGGTTCCGAAAATCGACGACGCACCGTGGCCCGGTTTTCCGGCCGATTTGACCAGCATCATGACTGTCGTCGCGTCTCAGGTCGAAGGAATGGTTTTGATTCACGAAAAGTTATTTGAATCACGAATGTTTTTTGTCGACAAACTGATCAGCATGGGCGCCCGCATTGTTTTGTGTGACCCGCACCGCGCTGTCGTCAGCGGACCTTCCAAACTTCACGGAGCCAAACTGAGTTCGCCTGATGTCCGTGCCGGCATGGCGATGATCATTGCGGCGCTCTGCGCTGAAGGCGTCAGTAAAATCCAAAATATTTATCAAATCGAACGCGGATACGAAAACATTGTCGGAAAATTGATCTCCATCGGCGCTGCTATTGAACGTGTTCCGGTTTAATTAATTTTAGAGCATTTTACGGGCAAACGAAAAAACAAAGCCGCCGATAAATAAAATCAAGGCGACCGCTGCCGTTATTGTTAACACAACAATAAATTGAGTCAAAGAGAAAAACAAAACGCAAGCTGCCGCCGTCACGCCCGTCATAAAATAAACGGCAAAAAAGAACAAAAAAAACGCAGCGGCAACAACCGGCAGTCGGAAAATGAGAGTTTTACCGCCCGAAGCGGAAGCGGGCGCCAACGAAAGCCCGATTTGCATTACAAAAAACGGCGCCAACAAAACAAAAACAACCCGGATCAGACGTACGGCAATCTCCCGCTCATAAACAGCAAGACGCTCGCTTTCGGTCGGAACCGCCCGCATCAATCTCAACAAATCGATCAGCGGAATGGCATCAAAACCGTGTGCTTCAGTATCCAAAAGCGGCAGCAGCGGCGACGGAACAAACAAAGGAACGGCATGTTCATTCACCTCCTCGGTCGCTGATCCCTCCACAAAATGCCCTGTTTCGATTTCAACGGGATTGGACAACCAAACCGAATCAAACAAAATACGATCGCGTTCCACTCGTCCGTATTTGGCAAACAGAAGCGATTTTCTTCCGTCGGCATAACGCGTTTCCACCTTCACGTCTTCCACCAAATTCCGACCTGTCAGCGAAATTAATTTTTTCGCCGAAATTAATTGACGGCCGACTTCGTTATCAAAATTGATGAATTCGATATTGCGCGAAAGAGGGAAAATGCTCTCTTCTCGAATACGATCCTTTACAAGAATGAAGCGATGGATTTCTTTTTCGGCGCGTTTCATGTGCAATCCAATTTCCGGATCATCGGGAAACAGTTCGGACAGATGGCGGAAAATCGCATACGCTTCGGCAATCGGTCGATAATATTGATTTTCTTTTCCGAATGAATATTTTTCGTATGCCAGTTTCTTCAGCGCATAGTCGTTATCGGTCGTCCGAACCGGAACCGGCTTCCGAGAGGCAATCAGTGTTTCGAATTCGCTGACCAAATTTTCGGAGTTCAGCCAATAAGTTTTATGGGGAAAATTGCGGCTCCGACGATGTTCGAATGCAAACGACATATTTTCGTCTAAAGAAGAAAATCGAGCGGCATCGCTTTCATCAACCGCTTGATAAATTTTTAAAAAATTCAGCGCTTCTTCGTAATTTTTATTTTTGAACGCTTCCGTCATCTTTGTCAGACTATCAACCGCCACAGACGATCGGAAACGCGCCGTCTCTTTTGTCTTGTTTCCGATGGGAATTAAAACAAAAAACGCAAGCAATGAAAAGACAATTCCGAAAACAGCCGCCGCAAAGATTCTGTTCAGTGAAACAATCGGATCTGTGTTTTGAAACGGCAGTGATACCGACGCATAAACCATCAAAAAAAACAGATACGAAAAAAAGAACAAATACGGAAAAAAAACCGCCGCATCGGCAAAAAAAACGCGGTAATAACAAGAATCGGAATACAGCTCGAAATCACATAAAAAATATGAAAAACACAGCGCCAATGCAATCGAAAACGCAATGATAAAAATCGAACCGGAAACAAGTCCTTTACCGGCTTTAACGTAACGGATCAACAGTCATCCTCCGTATCGCTATAAAAAATACAGCCACCGCAAAATTGACGGCAGAGATTCCGACGGCAAAAGCAATTTCGGAAATTTCAAACCCGGCAGCCGCAATAAGCCACAATTTATGAAGACCGGAGAGAATCCAAAATAAAATTACCGCAGCAGATAAATTAAACAACGGCCAACGGCCGATAGAAAAAAAATCTATAGAAACCGTTAAACTCAAAAAAAGCGAAAAATCGTAAATGACAGTCGGAATCAATCCGATTCCGATGATCTTAACCATTGTTTCGGCAAAAGAAGCAAAAGGAAGCAATACATCAAAAACGCGGATCAGCATTTCACTGAAAGGTAAAAAATTAAAATTATCTTCTGCTGAAGAGAAAAGACTATAATCAAAATCAGTCAAAACAGGCGATGTAACCGGCGAAAAGGAAAAAACCACAATCGGAACAAAAAACAGCACAGCGGATACCGTCAAAAAACCGATTGTTGTCTGAAAACGACTCTGCGGATTCCGAAAAATCCGAAATCCGGCAGCAGCAAGAAAAAAAGCGGCAGGCATAGCCACAAAAAAAACGAGCATTCCCCGCTGAAGCAAAACGTCTTTTTCAAATCCGATTCCGCTGCCGAAAGAATACCCCGAAAAAATGATTAGATCAAGAGCGATAAACAACGCCGCCGCAAGTACATAATGAAAACAAAACAGAACAGTTGACGCAACGGTTTTTATCACGAAATTCCTCGCCGATATTAAATCAGGGAGATTTCTCCCTTCGGATTGACAAAAAGCCGCGTTTTGCATTTTGAGCAATTGTAAACGCCTTGTTTATGAGCCGTCAATTTTGCCTGGCAAATAGGACAATGAAAGGTTTTCGGGAAATAGACAATCTCTTCTTCTTCAGTCGTATCTTTTGTCAGCAACTCTCCGATCGCCTCGTAAATGTCGTTGGTAACAATGAAATAAGAGGTAAATCCGAGAAGAGAAAACAGCTCCAATACTTTACCTCTCAAACCATACATAGCGACATCGCCTTTATACGGTTTAACGGTATCTTTCAAATTCCCAAAAATTCCAATGCTTTGACTGGAAATGTAATTTAAATCTTCTAAATCGAAAATAAAATTGATAACACCGGCTGCCAGCGCTTTATCGATCTCTTCTTGAAGGATGTACCCTGTATTGGCGTCCAATGAACCGTAAACGTAGATAATTCGACAGGCATCCACTTCATCGATTTCTTTGGTTTTGACTTTCAGCGGTTCTTTTCTTTTTTTTGCCGATGTGTATCCTTCCGGTATTGCGGTAGGATTATTTTTGTTTTCTCCCATACACTATATATAACGGCAAAATTGTTTTTTTTTCAATAGTCGAACAAAAAACGTTAAAAAAGAATATCGTCGGCGCGCAAAATCTTATCCGCCGCATTGATTTCGGATCGAATCAACACATTTTTCAACTCGCGGACATTTCCGGGCCAGCGATGACTCATCAATTTTTCTATCGCCGAATCCGCAATCAGACATTTATTTCCGACAGATAAAAAATGATAACACAATAACGGTATGTCCTCCAACCGCTCTCTTAGCGGAGGAATTTCCAAAACGCATTCGGCGATCCGATAATACAAATCACTTCTAAACCCGTCATTTCGAAACAGTTCGGAGCGAGGACGATTTGAGGCTGTTATCAAACGAAATTCGGAATCAATTTTTTTCTTACCGCCGATTCGAAAAAAGGTTTTTTCTTCCAAAACCCGCAAAAATTTACTTTGTAATTCAACAGGCAAATCGGGAATTTCATCGAGAAATAATGTTCCGCCGTGAGCCTTTTCCAAAAAACCGGCAAATGAAACAGCGTCTGTGTACGCTCCCACTTCAGAGCCAAACATCTGCGACTCTGCCAATCCGGGCGGAATGGCGGCGCAATTAATTTTAATAAATGCCTGTTTAAAATTCGACGCTTTACGAAAAATCAAATCCGCTAAAACTTCTTTTCCGGTTCCGGTTTCACCGACAATAAAAATACTGCAATTTTGTTTCGATAAATAATTGACATTTCTTTTCAATTTTTGAATCGCCGCAGAATGTCCGATGAATAAATCTTCGGATTGAACCCGCATGCGATCGATTTTTACCTTGATTGTCTCAAGAATTCGATGACCATCAATCGTTGTCCGGCAATCTTTTTCATTTGTATAAAAGATCGGAATTCCCAAACGGCGGCACTCTTGTTCGACCGTCCTTAAAAAAAGATCGGAAAGATTACCGCAAACAACGACAGCCGCGTCAAAATTTGTCAATTCTTTTATATCGAATTCAGTGCTGCAAAAAACTGCTTTGATTGAATTATCGCTCAAAAAGTATAAATTAATTCCTTTATTGCCGCCTAAAATCAAAACATGAAACATTTTTATTATTTTAAACTTATAAAATTTGATTCGCAAGATTTTTTTTCTACACCGTTAATTTGCTGAAAAATCAAGCCGATATTGAATAGAGAATCAATGTGGGAGATGTCGATGAAAAAAATCCTTTTGATTTTTTTGACTGTTTTAATGCTGTTTTCGTGTAAGAAAGAAGAAAGTTCAGAAAATTCTCAATCGCAAACTTCCGACCGGCTTTTGTTTGCCGTCATTGCCATGACATTTAAAAACGATTATTGGCAAAAAGTCAATTATGGGTGCAACTTGGCCTCTTTTGAATTGGGAGTTGACTACTATTTTGATGGAATGGAAGCGCACACGTCGGATGCATATATCGAGCAAATTGCTTTGGTTCAGCGGGCTATCGATATGAATGTTGACGGAATCATGCTCTCAGCTATCGATAAGGCAAAACTGACACCGATTGCCGAAGCGGCAAAAAACGCAAAAATTCCTTTAATCACATTCGACAGCGGCGTTGAAGGCGACGTAGCGTTGAGCTCCATCGCAACCGATAATATAAACGCAGGCGCTATGGCTGCATCGCAGATGAAACAAGCCGTTTCCGGAGGAACCGTTGCTGTCATCGCCAACGACTTGACTTCGCAAACAACGACCGAACGCGTTCAAGGCTTCATGAATTCTTTGAGCGAGGACAAACGCTTTCTGTTACTGGATGCGATCTCCTGCAACGGACAGATAAGCGAAGCCGAAGTCAAATTCAAGCAGCTTTACGAAGCCAATCCCGAATTGCGTGCTGTTTTCTGCACCAACTCCGAATCCGCCATCGGAGTCGCCAATGCGATTCAATCTCTTAATAAAGCGGGAGAAATTTATGTTATCGGATTTGACTCGCCTCCTGAAGAAATCAATTTTTTGGAGCAAAATGTCATTCAAGGATTAATCATTCAAAATCCGTTTCTGATGGGATACAACGGCATCAGCAGCTTATATAATTATATCGTTAATAATGTTACTCCTCCCAAAATCATTGATACCGGCGTTATTTTTGTCACACGCGACAATTTAAACGATCCGAACGTCATTGAGGCCATTTATCCGCTGAAAAAATAGGTTTAAACCCTTTGCAGCTGCAAAGGGTTTTCTTTTATTTCGAATCGGATACCGGTAACCCCCGGGTTGACATCGCGGGCGGAAAGTGCTTTACTAAATTAAAAAATGAAACGAAAATCGCCTTGGGGAATTGTTCCTGTTATCTATATTCTCTTCTCCTGTCTCTTTTTTGGGCTTTATCTCGATTCTATTGAAGCGTTTCCGCAGCTTCGGAACCCGCAGGCTGCCGAACAGCGCCGTTTGGCAAGAGAAGCTCGTAAAGCCGAAAAAGAAGCGGCCCGATTGGCGAAAGAAGAAGCTCGTAAAGCCGAAGAAGCGGCTCGGCGTCAAAATGATGAACGTCTGAATCCCGTTTCGTTAGAGGCCGTTGCACGGTACGATGCCGTGGTCAACGCTGCGCTTCAAGCCGCGTACAGCCGCTTTACAGCCAATCCGACGGCCGACCTCGATACCGTTAACCGCAAACTGCCGGCGATGAACGCTTACCGCTTACAAAAAGGGTTGACTGATTTTCCGATGGCGCAAATCGAATCGGCTCAAAATACTTACCGCGGACAAATCACCCTTGCCGCTGCCGTTTCCGGAGCCGGCGATGTTATCACTGCCGAACGCAGCCGACAAAATGAATTGGCCGCTGCCGCTTCCGGTGTACGTACGGCTTTAACCGAAAAAAATCCTGCCGTTTTCGAAAACAGCCGACTGATTGCCGATTTGATTTCCGTCGGCATTTCGGGATTTTCAAAAGATTCTGTCGAACCGCTTTTGACCGACTTCAAATCATTTGAGGATTGGACTGCCCGTCAGGCAGCCGGATTTATCGATATTTGCCATCGGCTGCAGCTGAATCTGCCGGGAATATCAGCCGCTGCCGACCGTTTGATTTCTCTTGTCGTCAAAAACAATAACATTTACTCTGTTGGTGAATCGGACTCGCTCTACTGCGGACAGGTACTGGTCGCTGCCGGAGAAAACTTTCAAAACAAACGGTGGTCGGATGTCGGAAAAACTGTTGTCGCCACTTATTGGGAATCAAATCCGCAGACGCCGTTTGAAGAGTTTTACGATTTGTTTAATCCAACTTATTTTCCTCATTACAAAACGGTTTCGGTCGACGGTTTGCGTTTGATCACTTACGGTGCTCCCGAAAACGTTCGTTTTGGATCTGCTGACAGAACTCTTACTGTTTCGTTTGACGAACCGATCGGTCAAACATTCTTTTTCATCATCTGCGGACTTCCTTCTCTCTCTCATTATCAAATGTATAATTTGAGTTGGAACCGCGACCCGTTGTTTCAGAATTATTATTCCGGCGCCTATTTTAACGCAACCGGAAACACTTTTTTCGTAAAAATTCAGATAAAAACCCGAAATGAAACAATCTATCTGCAGCCATAACAGGAGGCGAGATGCATAAAATCATAAAGAAAAACCGTTTATCGGAAAATGTTTTTGATATTACAGTAAGCGCGCCGTTGATTGCCGAAGAACGGCAAGCGGGACAATTTGTCATCGTTCAAGCCGACAACGAATTCTCAGAACGCATTCCTCTGACGATTGTCGATGCCGATGCCGAAAAAGGCACGATTCGGCTGATTTTTGCGGCGATCGGTGCTTCCACACGCGCATTGGCTCGTTTGAAAGAGGATGATGAAATCGTCAATATTTTGGGGCCTTTGGGAAAACCGACCCATATCGAAAATTTCGGCCGCGTTGTTTGTGTCGGAGGCGGAATCGGAACAGCGCCGCTTTATCCCATAGTCAAAGCGTTGAAGGCGGCGGGAAATCACGTAACCGTCATCATCGGAGCCCGGACCGCCGAACTGATTATCCTTGAACCGGAAATGCGTGCTGCCGCCGATAACGTCATCATTGTGACCGATGACGGCAGCCGCGGAGAAAAAGGCGTCGTCACCGCACCGCTGAAACGGCTGTGCGAATCGGCGGCAGAAAAACCGAATTTTGTTGTCACCATCGGACCGGCAGTGATGATGAAATTCTGCGCACTGACCACAAAGCCGTTCAATATTCCGACAATCGCTTCGCTGAACACCATTATGATTGACGGAACCGGAATGTGCGGCGGCTGCCGCGTCAGTGTCGGCGGAAAAACGCAATTTGTCTGCGTTGACGGGCCCGAATTCGATGCTCATCAAGTCGACTTCGACAATATGATGCTCCGTCTCGGCTCATTCAAGAAAGAAGAAGAACACAAGTGCCGCATAGGGTTATCGACATGAATCAAAAAACCGTTGAAGAAGCAAACGCGGAAGCCGAGGCGCTCCGCCGCTTATATGCCGGGAAAACGCTGACTCCGGCAGAAAAAATGAAAATTCCGGCTCAGGAAATGCCGAATCAAGAAGCATCTGTTCGCGCCCGCAATATGGAAGAAGTGGCGCTCGGCTACTCCGAAGCCCAGGCCGTTGTCGAAGCATCCCGATGTCTGCAATGCAAAAACGCACCGTGCGTCAAAGACTGCCCCGTTCACATCAATATTCCGGAATTTTTAAAAGCAGTGGCCGAGGAAAATTTTAAAGAAGGATTGAAGGTCATCCGCCGTGATTCACTTTTACCGGCAATGTGCGGCCGTGTTTGTCCTCAAGAAACGCAGTGTCAGAAAAACTGCACCATGGGGAAAGCTTTGAAAGACGTTGATCAAGCGGTTTCCATCGGACGAGTGGAGAGATTTTTAGCGGACAACGTCGAAGCGGAACCGGTCAAAACGGCGCCCGAAACGGGGAAAAAAGTTCTGATTATCGGATCGGGGCCGGCCGGAATCACCTGTGCCGCCGACTGCCGCAAAGCCGGTCACCGCGTCGTAATTTGCGAAGCGCTCAACAAACCGGGCGGCGTCACCGTTTACGGCATACCGGAATTCCGTCTGCCGAAAGCCATTGTCGAAAAAGAAATCGAAAACCTGAAAAAAGCAGGCGTCGAAATCCGTCCCGATTTTCTGGTCGGAAAAACCCGCAAATTGAAAGATTTGATGGATAAGGAAGGTTTTGACGCCGCTTTTATTGCCGTCGGCGCCGGATTACCGGTCTTTGCCGGGGTTGAAGGTGAAAATCTGGTTGGAGTTTTTGCCGCCAACGAATATTTGACCCGCTCGAATTTGATGAAAGCTTATGATAAAGACCGCGCACTGACGCCGATGTACACTTCGAAACGGGTTGCCATTCTCGGCGGCGGAAATGTCGCTATGGATGCGGCGCGTACCGCTGTCCGAATGGGCGCCGAAAAAGTTTCAGTCATTTACCGCCGAACCGAAAAAGAGATGCCGGCGCGCAAAGAAGAAGTTCAACACGCAAAAGAAGAAGGTATCGAATTTCTGATGCTGAAAAACATCAGCCGCATCATCGGCGACGAAAACGGCCGCGTCAAACAAGTGGAAACCGTTTCGTTTGAATTGGGAGAACCTGACGCTTCCGGCCGCCGTTCGCCGGTTCGTGTTGACGGCAGCGAAGAGCTGCTGGAGTTCGATACGGTCATCATTGCAATCGGCAGCCGTTCCAATCCTCTGATTCGGCAGACTGTCCCGGAAATTCAATTTAACGAAAAAGGCAATATTATTGTTAATGATAATATGGAAACATCCTTAAAAAGTGTTTTTGCAGGAGGAGACATCGTTCTTGGTGCAGCCACCGTTATCTCGGCTATGGGGCAGGGACGCGAAGCGGCTAAAGCTATCAATGAACGGTTAAAAAGCTAATGTCAGCACATTCATTTCCGGTTCGCCTTAGCGAATTAGACTCAAACGGACGGCTTCAGCCATATCATGTCATCAGTTATTTTCAGGATGCTGCTTCAATTGACCTTCAGAAACTGCAAATGAGCGGCTTTGAACTGGCCAAAAAAGATCTCGGTTGGGTTATCAACGCAATGACCGTTGTTTTCGAAGGCGAAATGCCTGAATGGAACGAACAGGTCTCCGTTTCGACATGGGCGTTGAACAGAACCGGCGTTCGTTTATTCAGAGACTTCACTGCCGAATCCAAAACCATGTCGGCAAAAGGCACTTCGTCATGGGTCATTATTGACGAAAAAAGCCGCCGTCCTGTTGGATTGGATTTGTTCGGAGATCGAGAACTGATTCTTTGCGAGCCGGCGCTTCCTGGCGTGAAACCGGGACATTTTTCGCCGCTGTCGCCGGAAACTGAATTTGAGACGTTTTCGTATACGTGGAATCCGCGAACTTCGGAACAAGATTTAAACGCTCATATCAACAACATCAACTATCTCATCGCCTGTTTTGAATCGATTCCGCAAGAATTCAGGGCGAATAAAAACCTTGCCCGCGTCGATATCTTTTTTAAAGCGGAAATTTACGCCAAACAGCCGATTGAAATCAAAACCGAACTGACGGAAACGGAAGCGTTTCACCGTCTGGTGCGAACGTCAGATCAAACCGAAGTATGCGTTGCCAAAACACAGTGGCGGAACCGCTGAAAACGCTGCGCTCCGCCTCTTTTGAGAATGTCAGTCGATAAACCGCACTTTTTCCGGCTGCCGAGGAGGAGCGGAAGGCGTTTCATTGGGATAACCGAAAGCGATGCAATATAAAAGTCGGTAACCGTCGGAAAAATCAAGCCGATTGAGGTATTCGGCAGCCGCTTCGGAATTCAAAAATGCCGTCGCGCCTCCCAAACAGCAGGAACCGATTCCCTTCGACCACGCCGCTAACATCATATTTTCTCCGAGAAGTCCGCAATCGAGAACTGAATACGGAAATTCGGTGTCGTTGGCGATAAACGCAACAGTCGGCGCATTAACAAACATATTCTTAAAATTCGGATTGTCGGCAGCCGCAGGGTTTTCCTTTTTGAAAAGTTCCGTAACGCCGTTGATGAATTCGGGATTGTCAACGATGCGAACTTCCCACGACTGGCGGTTCAGGGCGCTCGGTGCATAAATGCCGCACTTTACAATCTCTTCCATTTTTTCGCGTTCAACGGGCTGCGGTTGATAAGAACGAATGCTTCTTCGAGAAAGAATGAGTTCCGAAAAAGAGACGTTCTGCTCATCAGAGTCGGTTTTTGTATCGGAGACTTCGACCTTCACACAGCCGGAAAATAATGCGGCAAAAACCGCTGTCAGACAAAATAAAAACAAAATCGAATTTTTCTTTTTCATGGCACTATTTTAATTTCGGAATGCCGGTTTGTCAATCGTTTTTTTCTTCAGCGGAAATGCCGGCGGCTTCCTGCATTCGCCGTTTTTTACGGAATTTTCTCAGCAGTATTCGATAGTGCCAATATGCAAACCGGCAGCCTTTGTCTTTACGTTTTTGCCACTTTCTCTCATCGGGCGACTCTTTTTTTCGAGACATGATGTCAATCATTTCTTCATTGTAAACAAACAGTCCGGGTGAAAATTCGTCAAGATGAGAAAAAAGCCATTCAGCTCGTTTGCGGATACGCGCTCCGACCAAAAAAAACGTCGGCGCCGACTTTTTGACGGCTGTCAGAACCGTTTGCTCTTCCGCCGCAGAGGAAAAACGCCCTTTATAACGACCGACGATTTTCAACGCCGGAAACGAAGCGCGGATATTGGCGGCAGCCGTGTTGACTTCTTGTGTCGTTCCTCCCAAAAACGAAACCGACTGCCCCCGGTCTTCCAAAATTTTAAACGTGCGAATGATAAAGGAAAACGGCATGAACCGCGGCGGTTCCGGCATTCCGCAAAAACGAAAACCGTCGGTAATGACTCGCGAAACGGGAATCACTAACGCCGCTTTCTCGACCATTTGCCGATATTTTTTGTTCCGACGGGCGCGCATGAAATCTTTGAACGTTAAAAAGACGATCGGATTCCGCTCTTTGTTATCGGATAACGCCCAAATGATTTCTTTTAAATTTCCCTCTTCAACGTAATCGATGGGGATATCAAGAAGAAATTCTCTTTTAACGCCGCTGATACTCATTTTTGACACTCCTCCAAAATAATATTGACCGCCGCCGCCGCGTAAAGAGGCGCCGTTTCGCATCTCAAAATGTTCCGCCCCAAATAAACCGACCGAAAGCCTTTTTGCGACAGCATCTCTGTTTCACCGTCATCAAGTCCGCCTTCCGGACCGATAACAAACACAATCCGCTTCGCACCGGGAACCGCATCATGAAGCCTGACCTGATTCGGCAGCGGCAAATGGTGAAAAAAAAGCCTGCAGTCGCAATCGGAAAATTTGTCAGCCGCAGTTTCCAACGAAGCAATGGCGTCAACGGTTGTGCCGACCGCACTGCCGCTTTGCTGAATCGCCTCACGAGCGATAAGCTGCCACCGCCGTACTTTTTCGACTGCCGCCCGCGCGTCGGGACGGGAAATACAGTAACGGCTCACCGCCGGCACCACCCGACAGACAGCCGCCTCAACCGCCTGCCGGACAATCAAATCCATTTTTTTTGCTTTCGGCAGACATTGAATGAGAATCAATTCGGCTGCCGGTTTTTCCTCGGTCGGAACGCTCTCGACCGCGGTTAAGGTCAAAACACATTCGTCCGGAGAAATAACTGTCACCGAGGCTTCGTAACGGCGGCCGGTTTCGTCGACAACCGAAAACCGAGAACCGACGCGGCAACGGCGAACGTGCACCAGATAATGAAAATCTTTACCGCGAATGACGGCTTTTTCGCCGCAAACGGAAGCCGAATCAATGACAAACTGCTTCATTGAACCGCTTCATTCAAAATTTCCACCGCTTTCTGCAGCTGTAAATCGTAATCGTAATCGTATGCCGGCGGAAAATCCATGCGTCTGAAAACGGCGTTGCGAATCAGCCGTCTCAAAATCCGGTCGGATAACCCGATTTCCTTTTCGGTTTGAAGCGTGTCGACGTATTTGTCAATTTCCGCTTCGCTTGCTTTCGGATTTTCCTCGACAAACGATTCAATTAAATTTTCTTTTAACAAAACGCCGACGGCTTCCAGTTCTTCCTCTGTCATTTCCGGCTCTGTCACTTCAATATCCGGTTTAACACCCGTTTTATCGATGCTTTCACCGGAAGGCGTAAAATATTTTGCCGTTGTCAGCTTGAATCCGTCTTCGCCCAACGACAGCGCTTCCTGAACACTTCCTTTTCCGAAACTGGTTTCTCCGATGATAACCGCACGCCCCGAATCTTTCATTGCTCCGGCAAAGATCTCCGAAGCGGATGCCGAACCTTTGTTGATCAGAACCGCAACCGGCAGCTCTTTCGGAATCAAATCATCGGAATCGACAGCATTGTAAACCGTTATGCTTCTCGGCGTCCGTCCTTTTGTAGAAACGATAACGCCGTCTGAGAGAAAAAGATCGGTCACATCGCACACAGAATCGAGCAAACCGCCCGGATTGTTGCGCACATCGATGATCAATCCTTTTACGCCGGCCTCCAATTGTTCCGTCACTGCTTTTTTAAAATCATCCAACAGCATTGGAGTCCATTGAATCAAACGAATATAACCGTAATCAAAAAGATCGGCAGACTCCACTGTCGGCGTTTTAATCATAGCACGAGTAATTTCCACATCGAAGACATTGGTTTTGTTTCGCAAAATCGTCAGCGTCACTTTGGTTCCCGGTTTACCGGTCATTCGTTCAACCGCTTCGTTGGCTGTCCACGGAATGACCGATTCGCCGTCGACGTGGGTGATAAAATCGCCCGCATGCAAACCTGCTTTGTATCCCGGCGTTCCCGCCATCGGAGAAATGATGGTGACATAACCGTCGGTCAGTTCCGATTTTTCGTTGAGCCACTGCGGCGGCAGTTTCTGAATGGTGACGCCGATTCCGCCGAATTCGCCGACCGCGGTGTTTTTGCTTAAATCCTTCACTTCAGCCGCCGATAAATAGCTCGAATACGGATCGCCGAGCGCCTCCAGCATTCCTTTCATTGCACCTTCATAAAGTTTTTCACTATCGACTTCATCAACGTAATTGTTCAGAATAAAATCATAAACATAGGAAAGCAGCAGCAGCTGTTGCTGTTTTGCGTCCTGCAGCGACTGTGCGCGTACGGTTCTCACCGTTACAGCGGAAAAAACAACAAGCGCTGCCAAAAACACAAACGCGCTGATAACGGTAAACACTTTACTTTTCATTTTCATAACGAAATTTCTCTCCGGAACAAAAAACGGATGACTCTTCCGCCTTTTTATTATATACTATCAAATAATGGAAATTTGTCAAACTTTTTGTCGTATTTTTTCCGTTTTTTAGGAGCTGTTTATGAGAATCATTCCGGTGGCAAGCGGAAAAGGCGGTGTAGGAAAATCTCTTTTTTCCGTCAATTTGGCCATCGCTTTGGCAGAAGCCGGCAACCGCGTTCTGCTGGCTGATTTGGATTTGGGCGCCTCTAACGCGCACACAGTCCTCGGTCTGCGCGCTGTTCCCAAAGGCATCGGCTGCTTCTTCTCCGATTCCGACGCCTCAATCGACAATCTTATTTTGGATACCGAATATTCGAACCTCCGTTTTCTTCCGGGAGAAGGGGAAATGCCCGGCTTAGCCAACATCAGGACGTCGCAAAAAAACCGTTTGATTCGCCAACTGCGCAAACAGGAAGCTGATTATTTGATTCTTGATTTGGGAGCAGGAACGTCGATGACGACTGTCGATTTTTTTCTTCTCTCCTCCGAAGGAATTCTCATTACAACACCGAATTTAACAGCAATTCTCAATGCCTATCTGTTTTTGAAAAACGCTGTCTTTCGTCTTCTCAGCCGTTCGTTTCCGCGAAAATCTCCCGGAAGAACGATTATCGAAGAAATCTCCGCCGATCCGGGTGCTCTTCAACGAATTTACCTGCCGACGGTATTCGAAAAGCTGAAAACCGCCGATCCGGAAAACTTCGAACGGTTTAACCGTCTTTACCGCGTTTTTCGCCCGAAACTCATCATGAATATGGTGGAAAAACCAAAAGACAATTTGAAAGCGCAGAAAATTAAAGTCTCCTGTCAGCAATACCTCGGTTTAGAGTTGGATCATTACGGAGTGATTTATAAAGACCATTTGCAGGACATCGCTTTAGCATCGCGGCTGCCGATTATCCGCTACAAAAGGGAAAGTCTGATTCCGCAGGCAATTTACCGTATCGCCGAGAAAATCGAACAGACAGCGCCGACAGAAACATCCGGCGGCGAATGGAATCCCGAAATTGAAGAAAATTACCAAACCGCCGAACGGGAAGCCGAAAACGATTTCGAATTCCGTGCGGCGGAAATTCAAAAAATGATTCGCAGCGGAGTGCTGACCGACAGCGATTTTCTGGAGCTGATTCGACAGCAGCAGTATGAATTGAAAAGTCTCCGCAACGAAAACCGGCTGCTGCGGAACAAATTGGCCGCCGCTATTAAACAAGGATTTAAGATTTAGGAGGAACTATGTTCGCTTTCATTCGATACCCCGATTGGATCAAACCCGAAATCATTCCCGGTCTGCCGGTGCGCTGGTACGGATTGATGTATATTGTCGCGTTTGCCGTTGCTTACTTTATTTTGATTTATCAAGTGAAGCGGGACAAAACCCAATATCCGAAAGAGTTGGTCGACGGACTTTTTTACTCCGGTATTCTCGGATTACTGCTCGGCGCCCGCATTTTTTCGACGCTGATTTATCACGACAACTTTTCCGGTTACGGACCGAACTACTGGCTGCAGCCGTGGCTGATTTTTTGGCCGTTTTCCGATGGAAAATTTGTCGGTTTGCAGGGAATGAGTTACCACGGCGGCGCTGTTGGTTTGGTGGTCGCAATTGTGATTTACTGCCGAGTAAAAAAGCTTTCATTCCGTAAATGGGCCGATATGCTCGCGTTGGCGGTTCCGCTCGGCTACACGTTTGGTCGGTTGGGGAATTTTATCAACGGCGAACTTTGGGGCCGGGTCACCACTGCGCCATGGGGCATGGTTTTCCCCAACGCTACGCCGCTTTCCATGAACAAGGAGTGGGTGAGGGAAACCGCAAGCGAATTAGGGCCTCAATACGCTGCTGAATTCATGCGCAACGGTTTCATCAACCTTCCGCGCCATCCGTCGCAAATCTACGAAATGATTTTTGAAGGTGTTGTTCTTTTTCTGCTGTTGTGGTTTGTCGGGCGGCGGCTGAAAAAATCCGACGGACAAATCGCCGGTTTTTACTTTATCGGTTATGGATTTTTTCGCTTTTTCATCGAATACTTTCGCGAACCGGATGCGTCTCTCGGTTTCATTCTCGGTCCGGGCCGCGGCGCCGGAAATGCGCCGACCGAAATCGTTCAAAGCTGGCTCAACTTTTCGATGGGGCAGCTGCTCTGCTTTTTGATGATGGTCGGCGGCGCCGCACTGGTTATCGGCAGTCGGCTTTATGAGAAAAAATTCGGAGCTCCGGTCGAAAATTTCAAAATTCCCGACGCAGATAAAAAGACAGAGAAAAAATCCCTCTTTTCTCTGTTTAAGAAAAAAAGAAAATGATTGCGACGGAAATCATCCGCCGGCGCAACGAGCTGACTGCGTTCCTACGCCGTTTTTTCTCCGACCGCGGCTTTCTTGAAATCGAAACGCCGCTGTTGGTGGAAAAGACAGTTCCCGAAGGCAGCATCCGCCTGTTCCGCACCGAAAGCGACGACGGTTTCGGCGGACGGCAGCCGCTGTTTCTCATTCCTTCGCCGGAAGTCACCATGAAAAAGGTGCTGGCAGCTGAACCCGGACTGTCAATTTTTCAAATCGGAAAATCGTTTCGAAACGGTGAAGTCAAAACCGGCATTCACAGCCGTGAATTTACCATGCTCGAATATTATCTGCGCAACGCTGACTGTTTCCAAACGCTGGATTTAACCGAAACGCTGTTCGCCGAACTGCCGTTCGGCCCTCAACCCGTGCGCCGACCGTTTTTGAAACTCACCGTTGACGAACTGTTTGGAACTTTTCTCGGAACGCCGCTGTCAATCCTTGCTGTCGGCAACGAAGATGAAACGCGGCGGCGGCTGACCGAATTCTGCCGCAAACTCGGATTGAAAGCGGACGAACGCAAAGACAGCGCAGCCGATCTCTTCCATCTGCTCTTTGTCGACCGCATTGAACCGCAGCTGCCGAAAGACCGTCCTGTCGCCGTTATCGGCTATCCGTCGTTTGTTCCGACCACCGCCGCCCTGCAGAGCGACCGCCGATTTTCTCAGCGGTGGGAACTGTATTTCAACGGCTGCGAACTCTGCAACTGTTACACGGAAGAGACCGACGTCAGCCGCCTGCGCTCCGTTTTAAAAAACGAAGCCGCCGTTCAGGGAGCGCCCGCTGACGAAGAATTTATTGAAGCATGCGGCCGTCTCGGATTGTGCTCAGGAAATGCGTTAGGAGTCGACCGTCTTCTGATGATTCTTCTTGAAAAAAATAATATTGAAGAGATTTTGATTCCGTGCTAAACTGATTTCATGAAAAAACTGTCGATTATTCTGTTTTTATCGGTCGCCGTCTGCGCAGCCGCTCAAATTGCACCGCAGGATTATCCGTCCGTTACTGCACAAGAGATTGCCGACGCCCGCCGTTTTACCGTTTCTTTGGCGGTCATGGGTCCCGATTGGCCGCTTTATTCGGCATGGGGACACTGCGCCATGATTGTTGAAGAAATTCCCTCGCCTGAAAACGCCGCCGACTTACTCGATTTAGAAAAACCGTTTCAAACGATGTATGACTACGGAATTTTCGATATGCGCCAAAAAGGATTTTTCAAAGATTTCGCATTCGGAATCATGAATTATGCCGTTATGGCATCCGATCCGGTTTATTCGCTGCGATTTCCTTATCAAGCTCAACACCGATCGGTGGATATTTTGACGCTCAACCTGCCGCCGGAAGGGAAAATGCGCGCCGTCAAATACCTGCGGGAAAACGTTAAACCGGAAAACTCTCTTTATCGATACAATTTTTTTACCAATAACTGTTCGACGATTTTACGCGACATTATCGATATGGCGCTTGACGGACAGCTGTATGAAATCGCATCCGCTGAAACCGAATACACGCTGCGTGAACACCTTTTTCGTTATCTTGACAACCGTTTTTGGACCGAATGGGGTTTTGATTACGTACTCGGTCCGCCGATGGACCACACCGCAACGGTTTGGGAAACGCTTTTTATGCCGCCGGAAATGCTGAAAGTCCTGCCAACCGTCTCTTACACCGACGGAGAAGGCCGTGCCGTGCCGTTGGTTTCCGAACGCAGAACCGTCGCCGAAGCCGGTGACGATATGCCGATTATTCGCCAAACTCCTGCTGCCACCTGGATTCCCGCGCTGCTGATGGGAATTGTCGTCGGCGCCATCGGCGGATTTTTCGCCCTCATCGCCGCGATCCACCCCGGACTGCGTATCTTCGGAGGCATCTTCACCGCGGCTGTCGCTGCCTTTCTCTTCGCCTGCTCCCTCATTCTCACCCATTTCATGGCATTCACCGAATTCGACTGTACCTACGGAAACTGGAATTTGCTGGCCGCCGGACCGTTGCTGCTTCTGCTTATTTTCGCCTCAATCCGCTACGCTGCGGGAAGACGCTACGCCCGCGCTTTCTGCACCGTAGGCTGGTTTTTGTGCTTGACAGGCGCGGTCATTTTGCTTATTTTGGAAGAAACCGGTACCATCCGACAATCGAGCCGGATGATTCTGATGACCGTCCTTCCGATGTACGGACTGTTTTTTGCCGGAAATCTCTTTGCGATTAATCCGAAACCGGAAAAAAGGAGTTTATTATGAAGAAACGAATTTTATTGTTGCTGCTGTGCGCGTTGACGCCCGCCGCTCTGTTTGCTGCCGAAGGAGGAATTCCTTACACTGTTTTGAACGATAACAATTTTGCGTCCGAAACGAAAGGCAAACTGGTTTTTATCGACTTTTACGCCGACTGGTGCGGTCCGTGCAAACAATTCGCACCGGTTTTTGAAGCAGTTGCCGCTGCCAATCCGTCGCTTAACTTCGTCAAAGTCGATACCGACGCCTGCCCGAAACTGTCGGCGGCATTCAAAATCACCTCGATTCCTTACATTGTCGCCTACAAAGACAATAAAGTCATCGCTAAATTCACTACTTACCCCCGCAGCGAAAAAACCTTCGATACGTGGGTAAAAAAAGTGGTTCAAGCTGTCGAAAATCAATGACCGACAGGAACCACAACGCCGCCGCATTTTGCGGCGGTTTTTTTGTGGTCTGAGCAAGCCGCAGATTTAAACCGAATAAACAGAGACCCGCCGAAGCGGGTCAAGGAAGAAAGAAAAATGAAACTTTTTATATCCTTATTGAGATTCTGCATAGAAAGCAATCCAGTCAAGAGTGATGGTGCTCTCATGTGCTATCTTGTTTTCCTGACCGATGTAAAGCCAATATTTCGATTTTGAAGATAAATCATGATTATTTGACATGGAGCCTTTTGTATCACCCTGCACATAATAAGTTTTTTGCGTACCTCCGGAAAAGTCGATCCCCGAGCGAATCCACATTCCGGGAGAGTGTCCGTCCGTTAAATTGTATGCCAAAACTCCCGGGTCTCCGCCTTGACATCGAAAATACAAAGTGCCCTCTTTGGTCGAGTCGTCATTGCTTTTATTAGTATAAAGAAATTCATCTTTCCATCCGTTATTATTGATGCCCTCTCCATCTTTTGCTGAAGTTGTTCCCAATCCGACGCTTCCGGCAGGAGTATTTCCCTCATAGCAAAACCTGATCTCGGCATAGGTAGCGGTATTTTGACCGATTTCCAACGGATATTGATAATTGGTGGCAGATACATCGGAAGCGGTTGTTGTAAAAGAAAAATATCCCTCCTCGCTGAAATTTGCAGACACAGGAGTACCTCCTGCGTCGGGGTGACCTGTTGCAACGCCGCCCTGCATTGAGAGTAAATCGTCTGAGTTAAAATCAAACCCTTTGACCAAATGCAGCGTTTTACCGCTTCTCTCAATTGTCTCCGGAATATTGGGCAAGCTGACGGTTTGCGTTGAAACGCCCGCCGAATTTTGACCGCCGCTCACTGTTTTAACCGTAAAAGTGTAGCTGCCGCCGTTTTGCAGTCCGATAAAAGTGTGTGTGGTCGCCGTATTGTCTCTGATCGTTTGATCGACAATCTGTGCAGGGTCGGTGTCACTTGAACAGCTGATAACGAAAGAATCGAATTCCCCGGTGGGTAAAGTCCAAGTCAACACAACGCTTTCATCGGCAGGCGATGCTGTTAAATTCGATATTTCAGTCGCATCGGGTTCTTCGGCAACAGTAAAGCTATATGAATAATTCAAGGTTTTAGACGCATAACCGTCGGCACTCAAAGTCAATGTCACGGCAGTATAATTTCCGACTGTCAATGATGCCGCCGGCACAACGACTGCCGTTTTATCTTCGTTAAACGCAACATTTTCGGTGACAGGCACTTGATCCTCTCCCGCTGTCAGCGTGACAGAGAGCGTTACCGCTTCCGGCATAACAAAGCCTTCACCCGCCGTAAAAGGCAAATTCAAGCCGGCCGCCCCATCAAAAGAAGCCTCTCCCGCCGTTACATCAAATACTTCTCCCTCAACGGGCGGATCTTCAGGATCGGGATCCGTTACTCCGCCGCCGCTGCCGATGGTCACTTCCTCAGTCTCCGGATCGCTTGCCGTCTCCTGATTGTAAACAACGATTTCAAAAACATAATTTCCGTCCGTCAGATTTTCAGCAGTATAAGTAAGTTTGGGAGGATTTGACGCATCGTAATTTCCCAGATCTTTTCTCTCGAATATCTTCACATCCACGCCATTCTGCCTGACAACAACCTTATCCCAAAATGTATCGGTCGGAGCTGTCAAAGTTAATTTAACAGTTGTTCCGCTAAGAAAGATCTCTACAGACTGCGGTTTTTGAGGTTTAACCGGCGACCATTGCGCAAACAAAATCAATGCCGCATTGACGGTAATCTCTCCGCCGTCAGGATATTTTTTCCCCGATCCGTCCGATTTTTCATTCCATTCAACAAAATCATATCCTTCATAAGTAAAAGAATTGGCTTTCAATTTAACCGGTTCCCCCGGCATAACCTCCTGCTCGACTGCCGATAAAGTTCCATTATTGGAATCAAAGGTGATAACCACCGGATCAACCGTCTGTTCACAACCCAAAACCAATCCGGCAACCATTAAGCCCTTTAAAAAAACCGATTTTACACTCATTTTTATACTCCTTAAATAATAATGCCGAAATCGAATTCATTTAATACCGAATTTCGACAAACCGATTGACTCACAAACAGGAACAAAAGCGCGTCAATCATTTCCTCTCAATCAAAACACCTCTCTTTCATTCTCGTCCGAAAAGTCGTTAAAATTGAATCAATACAACTTACTTTTATATTTTACATTAAGATTTACATAAAATACAATCTTTTTTTTAAAATTTTGTTAATCTTGATAAAAATTATTGTTTTTTACCTCTTAAACAGCCTTAACAGCCCCGTCGGTTCGCCATCGTAACCGGCTTCGCGCAGCAAATCAAGCGCCTGCGGATAAAACGCATCAAGACCGGCCGGCGTATGGGCGTCGGAATTCAGCACAACCGGCAAATGACGGCGTCGGCACTCTTTTAAAATCCAAAACGCGGGATACGGAGAACTCCGCCAACCGCGGCCGACAGCGCCGGTGTTAACCTCGACCGCGATTCGGTTGTCCGCCGCCGCCTCCAATATGCGGGCGACCGCCGTGTTGAAAGCCGCCGCTTTTTCACTGTACAGGCGGCCGCCTTCGTTGAACTTTCGCACCAAATCAAGGTGACCGAGAATTTCAAAGCCGCCGGCAGCTGTCATCGCTTCAACATTGCGGTAATAATCAAGGACAAATGCCTCCCAGTCGCCGTTAAACTGCGACGTCACCATTCGTTCCTGCGATTCGGCGGAAAAATCGACCGCCACCGCTTCCCCGTCGAAACAAAGAAAATGAACGCTGCCGATACGGTAATCGGTCTCAAATGCGTCGTAAAAACTCATCGGTTGAATTCCTTTCAGCCAATCGCACTCCAAACCAAACAGCACATCGATTTGCCCGCGAAAAAGCGTTTGCAGCCGCCGCACTTCGTCTCGATATGCGGCAAAATCCTCGGCACGCATATTGCAGGCGCAGTCGACTGTAATCGGCCCGTGATCGGAAAAACCGATTGCGTCAAACCCCTTTGCAACCGCCGCGCGCACCATCTCCTCGGCAGACGCCTTTCCGTCCGAAAACGTTGTATGACAATGCAAACTCGAAAATCTCATGTCTCATTATATCTGTTTGCCGAAAAAAAAGGAATCGGGCGTCCCGGCGGCGTTTGCGCCGCCGTCGGCGTCCTTCGGGCTGTCGGTCCTTCGGACGGCGCGCAGCGCGCCCCCTCCGGCCGCCTGACGCACTTCGGCAGCTGCAGCCTGCACCGAACAACGTTGATTTTTTTCCTGTTTCTTTTTATAAAAAGGAATGCTGCGTTTTTTCGCTCCGTATAAAAAAGAATTCATCCTCGGTCCGCTGTTCAAACTGGCGGAAGCTGTCCTCGAACTGATGCTGCCGACCGTCACGGCGTTCATCATTGATCGGGGAATTATCGCCGGCGACCGCGGTGAAGTTCTGAAATGGGGCGCGGTGATGCTGATTTTTGCGGTGACAGGCTGGACTGCCGCAATCGTGTGCCAATTTTTCGCCTCGCGAGCGTCTCAAGGTTTGGGAACAGATTTACGCAATTCGCTGTTTGAAAAAATTTTTTCGTTGTCGGAAAGGCAGAGGCGGTGCTTCGGCAGCGATTCGCTGACCAACCGCGTTATCGTTGACGTCAATCAAATTCAAACAGGAGCGGCTATGGTGATCCGTCTTCTGATTCGCGCTCCGTTTTTGTGTATCGGCGGCATCGTCATGGCGGCAATTTTGAATCCGCCGCTGTCACTGTTGTTCATTCTTCTGACAGGAGCAACAGCAGCGGTTTCGGCTGCAATTTTTTTCAAATCCGTCCCGATGTCGAGGAAAGCGCAAAACCTGTTGGACTCTTTGACGGTTAAACTGCGGCAAAATTTAAGCGGGGTGCGTGTCATTCGCGCCTTTACTGCCGAAGAACGGGAAATCAATGCATTTCGGCAAAGCACCGCAGCGCACGAAAAACAAGCTGCCGCCGCCGGCATTTTAACCGCTTTAACAGAACCGACGACAACTTTGCTGCTCAATTTCGGTATCATCGGCGTTATCGCTTTCGGAGGATGGCGGGTCCGCAACGGTGAAATGAGCCGCGGCGAAATTGTCGCTCTGGTCAATTACTTTATCATGATTCTCAACGCGTTCGTCGTCATTTCCAATTTGGCTGTGCTTTTTTCGAAAACAGCAGCCGCAGCAGGGCGTGTCAAAGAAATTCTGAATACAAAAACCGAAGAAGCGACGGACGGCGAATCTGCTCTGCCGCCTGAACAAACGGACACGCCGCTGATTGAATTTCAAAACGTTACTTTCCGTTATGCGCCGGGAACGGATGCGGCGTTAAAAAACGTTTCATTTCGGCTTTTTAAAGGTCGAATGATGGGAGTCATCGGCGGAACCGGCAGCGGAAAGACAACATTGGGCGATTTAATTCAACGGTTTTACGAAATCGATGAAGGGCGGATTCTAATCAACGGAACCGATATTCGGGAACTCTCTCCGGCAGTGGTTCGCGGGCTGACAGCGGCTGTTTCACAGGAAAAAACGCTGTTTTCGGGAACAATTGCCGAAAATCTGCGGTGGGGCAATCCAAACGCCGATGACGCCGAGTTAGAGGCCGCCCTTCGGGCGGCCCGCGCGGAAGCTTTCGTCAAAGCTCTGCCCGCCGGTCTTCAAACGCCTGTCGAACGGGGCGGCGTCAACTTTTCCGGCGGGCAGCGGCAGCGCCTTTGTCTGGCACGGGCGTTTTTAAAACCGGCTCCCGTGCTGCTGCTCGATGACGCTTTCAGTGCGTTGGATGCCGAAACGGGCGCTGCCGTCCGCGCGGGGGTGGAGGAACGCCGTCAGACGCAGGCGGTTATTGTCATTTCTCAGCGAACCGAAAACCTCCGCCGCGCCGATTTCATTCTGACATTGGAAAACGGCGCTGTTGCCGGCATCGGCACGCACGAATCGCTTCTGAAAACCTGCACCGTTTACCGCGAAATCGCCGCTTCACAGGGAGAAGGCTCATGAACCGTATCCGCCGCCTTCTTTTGCTTTTCTTTCCCCAACGGCGAACAGCCGCCGCGTTATCGATAACTGCCGTCGTAACGGCAACAGCCGCAACGGCTTCTCCGTTCCTTGCCGGCTTTGCCGTTGACCTCATCCGCGACGACGGCAGCGGCGATTTGTCAGCTCTTTTCGGATTTCTGGCGGTTTTAGCCGTTGTTTACACGGTTTCGGCTCTCTCTCGCCGAATTTTATCGGTTCTGGCAATCCGCTTATCCTTCCGAACAGGCAAACATTTGCGAGATCGGGCATTTGAACAGTTACAGCACCTGCCGCTTTCTTTCTTCGACCGAACGCCGCGCGGCGAAATCCTCTCCCGCCTGACAAACGACATTGATATTCTGACCGACGGACTTTCACAAGGCGCCGTTCAGCTTTCAGGGGGAATTTTGACGCTGATCGGCAGTCTCATTTTCATGTTGATTTTAAACCCGGTCGTCGCCCTTGTTATCGCCGTTATGACGCCGATTTCCGTCCTGATTGCGGCATTTATCACCTCTCGATCGCAGCGGCAATTCCGCGAACAGGCTCTGTACACCGGCCGTCTTTCCGCATTAACGGAAGAGGCGGTTTCAGGAATGAAAACAATCAGACAATTCCGACAGGAAGAAGAAACCGCCGAACGCTTTCGCGACTTAAATCGAAAACTCTACTTTTGCGGCAGAGACGCTCAATTTTACGGTTCGCTGACCAATCCGACAACGCGATTGGTCAACAACACCGCTTATGCGGCGGTGGCCATCGTCGGCGGATTGCTGGCTCTGCACGGCGGACTGTCGGTTGGTCAAATTGCGGGGTTCCTCACCTATGCGATACAATTTGCCAAACCGATTAACGAAATGACAGCCGTTTTGTACCAACTTCAGGCTGCCGGAACGGCGGCGGAGAGAATTTTCGAATTGATCGACCGGACCCCGCAGATGCCGGACGCTTGCGGTGCACGGCGCCTGCCTGCTGTTGAGGGCGCTGTTAATGCCGAAAACGTCTCATTTGCTTATACTCCCGATAAGCCTTTGATTCGAAATTTAAACTTTTCCGTCAAACCGGGGCAAGTTATCGCCATTGTCGGTCCGACGGGAGCGGGAAAAACGACTCTCATCAATCTGCTGATGAGGTTTTACGAAATTGATGCAGGAACACTGTCTCTTGACCGCGTTCCGCTCGGCGATTACCGGCGTTCAGCACTGCGTTCGTCATTTTCAATGGTTTTACAGGAGACATGGCTGTTTAAGGGAACAGTCATTGAAAATCTCGTCTACGGCCGGCCTGAAGCGACTGCCGCCGAAGCGGAAGAAGCGGCGCGGCTGTCGGGAGCTGACGAGTTTATCCGCAAACTGCCGCATGGTTACAACTCTCTTATTGAAGAAGACGGTGGAAATCTCTCCCAAGGCGAACGGCAGATTTTAACGATTGCCCGCGCTTTGTTAAAACCGGCGCCGCTTTTGATTCTCGACGAAGCCACGAGTAACGTCGATACCCGCACCGAACTGAAAATTCAAGCGGCATTCCTTCATCTGATGAAGAACAAAACCTGTTTTGTCATCGCTCACCGCCTTTCAACCATCCGCAGTGCCGATTTGATTCTGGTTATGGATAACGGCGACGTTGTCGAACAAGGCACGCACTCCGAACTGTTGGCAAAAAATGGTCTGTACGCACGGCTGTATCGACAGTCATCTTGAAAAACGAGCGGTTATTGCTCTTGCCGCGGAATGTGAAAACAAGATATTTTGATCCGTTTCAAAAATTTTATTTCACGTTAAAACAACAGAAAACATATCCGCTTTCTTGTTTTTTTTGCTGAATTTTATATAATTGATTCAATGTTTCGAAATTCCCGCGTGACGGTTTGCGACGTTTTGGTTATCGGCGGCGGTCTGGCCGGATTGTCGGCGGCAACGGCGGCGGCCGAAGCCGGAAAAAAAACCGTTGTTGTTTCAAAAAATCATCCACTCAGAAGCCACTCGGCGGCGGCTGCCGGCGGAATCAATGCCGCACTGACAGAAGAAGACGCCGCCCTGCACATCGAAGAGACTATCGCCGCCGGCTGCGGTCTTTGCAGCCGAAACGCTGTCGAAATTCTGTGTCGGGAAGCGGTCGGCGTCATCAACCGCTTTTTGAAGAACGGGACTCCGTTTCAATGGAACGAAACTCGCAACGAACCGGAAGGGCGGCCGTTCGGCGCAATGAGCACACCGCGCACCCGCTTTGTCGGCGACCGCACCGGCGCAGCGTTGATGCAAACTGCTTTTGAACAGGCCAAAAAAGCGGGGGTCCGATTTGAATATTCGGTTTTTTTAATCGATTTGATCAAACACGGCAGCCGCATGACCGGCGTTTACGGCATTCGTTTTGAAACCGGTGCCATTGAATTTTTTTCGGCGGGAGCGGTGATTTTAGCGACCGGGGGCGCCGGGGCCCTTTTCGACATTACTTCCAACGGAATCGGTTCGACGGGAGACGGTGCCGCTATGGCCCTGCGTGCGGGAGTTCCTCTGCGGGACTGGGAATTGATTCAGTTTCATCCGACCGGATTGTATCCGTCCGGATTTTTGATTTCGGAAGCGGCGCGCGGTGAAGGCGCCATTTTGCGCAACAAAAACATGGAAGCGTTTATGGGCCGCTATCATGAAAAAGCCGATTTGGCGCCGCGCGATGCTGTGACGCGGGCAATCGTAACCGAATTGAAATGCGGCCGCGGTTTTGGCAAACGGGGAGATTTTGTTCTGCTCGACTGCCGCAATATTCCTCCCGAACGGCTTTTTGCCCGCCTTCCCGAATTGTGTGATTTAACGGAAACCGTTCTTCACATTCACCCAACAACCCATTTGATTCCTGTCATTCCGACAGCGCACTACTTCATGGGAGGCGTTGCCTGCGATCTCGACGGTCGGGCGTTGGACGGAATCGGCTTTCCTGTACCGGGGCTTTATGCTGCCGGAGAATGCGCCTGTACCGGGGTTCACGGCGCCAACCGTGTCGGCGGAAACTCTCTTTTGGAAGCCGTTGTCTTTGGAACCCGTGCGGGACAAACAGCAGCCGCCGAATGCGCCGATTTAAAAACTCCTTCATCGTCTCCGGAAGCAGCAACCGAAGCTGCCGCCTCATTCAACGAGCGGCTGACCCTATTCCAAAGCGACAATGAAAACAGCCGCGGATCGGTAGAAACACCGCTCGACTGCCGCCGAGAACTGAAAGAAATCATGTCGGCATACTGCAGCACTGCGCATACCACCGTCCGTCATAAACAGGGAATCGCAAAACTGACGCTCCTAAACCGCCGTTTCGCCCGCTGCCGCCTGAAAAACGGACTCGGACAACCATTCAATACCGAATTGAAAGATTTTTTAGAGACAGAAAATCTGCTTTTCCTTGCAGCCGCCCTTTTTTCCGCTGCAGAAGAACGAAGCGAATCGGTCGGTGCGTTTTACCGCGAGGATCAGCTTTACGCGGGTGCGGCGCCGTACCACACTGCGACCGAATGGCGCAAAGGCCGCTTTCTTACCGAACGGAGGCCGCTGTGACGATTTTACGCATTTACCGCAGCGACAAAAATTACGATATCCACCGCCTCGATATCAAACCGGAAACGAAACTGTTGACTCTTTTTGAACAAATCCGTACCAAAATCGATTCAACTTTCGCTTTTTCCTCCGAATGCCGCCACGGAATCTGCGGCAGCTGCGCCGTCAAAGTTAACGGCATTCCTGTTTTAGCGTGCAAAACGGAAATCGGAAGCTTCCGCTCGGGCGTTCTGCGCATTGAACCGCTCAACTCGGCCTCGCCGAAAATCGATTTACTCTCTGATTTTGAACCGTTCTTTCAATCGTTTTCCCGATTTCCGGATTTTGCGGAACCCGGTCACGGAGAAAACACCCGTCCGATACCGTCCGACGCCGTCCGGTGCACGCAATGCGGCATCTGTTTTTACAGTTGTCCTTCAATTGAATTTGACGATGGATTTGCCGGTCCGGCGGCGATTGTCAAGGCTGAACGGTTTCTTTCCGATCCGACAGACCGCCTTACCCGTTCGAGACTGGAGGCGGCAACAGAAAATGTATATCAATGCGTGAAATGTTTCCGCTGCGAAGAATATTGCCCGCGCGGGCTAAAACCGGAACATTCGATTGAAGCGGTCCGCCGCCGCTGCCTGACGCTGCCGGAAGATTCTCTCGGAACGGTTCATACCAAAGCGTTGTTTGATTCGATTTTTCATTACGGGAAAATCAATGAAGTGTTCGCCGCCCGCTATATTTTCGGTTTTCGCGGCTCCTTGCCATTAATTTTATCGGGACTGCCGTTTCTATTCAAACGGCGCGTGCGGATCCGACCCGTTTTTTCGAAAAACATCCGCGAAATTCGGAAACTGTTGGAGGATGAATAAATGGAAACAATTGTCTTTTTCCCCGGATGCATGCCGATTTCCATCGCCCGCCATCAGTATCGAGCAGAACGGAAACTGTTGAAAAAACTCGATATTCCGTTTATCGAATGTCCGGAATTTTCTTGTTGCGGCGGCGGACATCTGCAGGATGCCGATGAGGTGAAGTTTCTCGCCCTTAACGCCCGCAATCTTGTTTACGCCGAACGGCACGGACGCCTTCTTGTTACCGGTTGTTCCACCTGCTATCAAAATTTAGTGCGCACCGCCGAAGCGCTGAAAGACGAAACGCTTCGCAGTCGAATCAACCGCCGCTTGAATGCGGCCGGCGTTGACGATTACCGCGGAATCGTCGAAATTCGTCATATGCTGAATTTTCTCGCATCGCCGGAAATCTTTTCTTTATTGGAAAATCTTGTCATCCACCGAAAAGAGCAAAACATAATGCCCTTCTACGGCTGCCACATCAAACGCCCATCAACACTGCTGCCCGAAAATCCGGACGGCAATCTCGAAAAACTGCTGACGCTTTGCGGCGCCTTCATTCGTCCGATGCGAGACCCTTACGTCTGCTGCGGCTTTCACGGACAAATCACTTCACCAAAAACTTCAAACGCGCTGACCGATGCCATCCTGAATGAAGCGGCCGAACAGCAGTGTGAAACCATTGTTACCGTCTGTCCGCTGTGCGCTTTCAATATTGAAAGCCGGTCAATGCAAAACGACCGACCTCGACCGAAAATCGTTCCTGTTGAAGAGATGCTGCTGAAATCAATGCGTCGATAAGGTTAAAACGCGTTCCCGATCTAAATATTCAGCATATCCTTTGTCAAAACGTATCACATGATCTGTTATCCAAGCGTTAGCCACCTGCGCAATCCGAATGGCGTTCAATGCCGGCAAAGTTTTATTTTTGTTGGCAAGCATTTCTTTGACCTTGGCGGTAAACAGACGGTGCTCCCGGATATGCGCAACCGCAAACGGATAACCCGAATGCAAAAAAGCCGCTTCTTCCTTTTGAAAATGATATTGTGTGTATTCGGCAAGACTGTTCAAAATATCAGTGATAAAAACCGTATCGTTTGACTTTTCCGTTTTCATCGCTTCAAGAATAGTGTTAACTAAATCGAATAACTTTTTGTGGTGTCTGTCCAGTTCTTCATTTTCAACCGAAAACGATTCTTTCCATTCAAGATGACAGAATTTCCTTTTATAATTAATATAAATTAATTTATGCAAAAGAGATTTTTCTGTCAATGTCTCAAACGCAAAAAAATCAAATTTAAATTATAAGTTTATTTTTAGTTTTCCACCCGTTTTAATGTACAGCGCATACCCTTTATCAAAACGCATGACATGATCTGTTATCCAGGCGTTAGCCGTCTGTGCAATTCGGACTGCGTTTAACGACGATCCGATTTTATTCTGATCCGCGACCATTTCTTTTACTTTTCCGGTAAAATCCCGGTGCGCTTGAATATGTTCTTCGACAAACGGATAACCGGTTCCGACAAATAAATTTTCTTCCGATCTAAAATGATATTGCGTGTATTCGTATAACTGCTTTAAAACAGATGCGATGAAAACCGCATCCCGCGATTTTTCCGTTTTCATCGCTTCAAGAATTTCGTTTACCAATTCAAACAACTTTTGATGCTGTTCATCCAACCGTTGGTTTTCAACCGAATACTGACTTTTCCATTCAATCATCATTTGTCTCCCTTTTTTAATCTTTATTTTTTCATTTTCGTCCGCTTTTTTTACTTATCAGCAAAATTTCTGACAATCTGTCTTAAATTACCGGAAAACGCTCTCGTTTATTGTCCGTAAAAACACCCGCCCTTCCGGACGGGTGTACGGCGGCTGTCAGCGGCTTAAATTCTTTGAGTTTTTTCCTCCTCCGTCACTTCCCCCAGCCTTGTCCGTTTGCCGTCGGCTGTATTGACGCCGTATACGACATCATTGTAAATAAAGTAAAAATACTCCCTCGGCGGATCAAACGGGTCGCCGCTAATTTCGCCGGTATTCTCATCCACTTCATAGAACCACAGCCGCAAAGCCTCGGTGCGCCAATCATTCGGAAAGTCGCCCTGCTCCGTCCATGTATCCCAATACGGAACACTTCTTGCAGAAATCTGCTTTAATTTATCGGCGCATTCGGTTTTATCCGTCAAAACAACTGCGTCATTTAAACTAAAGTAAATATGATCCTCTATTGTACCCTCCAAAACCGATTTTTCTGTCTGCAGTTGCTGAATCAACCCGTCCGTAATATTAAATTCGATTTCCGTCTTGCTTTTGGTCAGGTTCGCAATCACACCTCTGATAAAAAGCCACTTACTATCTTCAGTCGGAATCCTTAAATAAAACTCATACCTCGGCGTTCTGTCTTTGTTGACAGTAATCACACAGCCAAAACCGTAAAGTTCCTGACGGCTTTGCTTTGCAAGTGTACCGGCAATGTATTCAATCTTCTCTCCGTGAGCCGTCCAGAATTTCCGACCCAGTCGAACCGTATCGTATACGTAATCAATTTCCCTGTCAGTTGAGTTCTTAAAGATAATCTTATCTTCCATGTAAGGACGGTACATATCGCAGCCGATTACGATAAAAGCAAACATTATGACCGAAATTTTTAAAATTTGACTCATAAAACCCCCTATTTGTTCACCGTAATATCCCAAAACTGATAAACGGAGTGGCGCGCCGCCGCCAATCCGTCGGCGGTCGTTGTCGGATCCTTCATATTGAAAGCATAAACCCACTTGTGGGAATTCCAGACTGTCCTGCCGTTTTTGGTATCTTCAAAGGCCGTCGGTCCCTCTTCGCTGGCCTCCGTTACCGTAACGTCGCTTCCGTTGACGTTCACCAAAACGTATCCGCTCTCTTTTCCGT
>CALXOJ010000009.1 GCA_944390005.1 uncultured Spirochaetota bacterium | reverse complement strand
TTTCTTCGTCGGCGGCTTCCGCAGCCGTTTCAGCTTCAGCCGATTCCGTTTCCTCTGCGGCTGTTACCGTTTCTTCGACTGCCGCTTCGGTTTCAGCGGTTTCTTCGTCGGCGGCTTCTGCAGCCGTTTCAGCTTCAACCGATTCCGTTTCCTCCGCGGCTGTTACCGTTTCTTCGGCTGCCGCTTCGTTTTCAGCGGTTTCCTCGTCAGCGACGACTTCTGCAACCGTTTCAGCTTCAACCGATTCCGTTTCCTCCGCGGCTGTTACCGTTTCTTCGGCTGCCGCTTCGTTTTCAGCGGTTTCTTCGTCGGCGACAGCTTCCGCAGCCGTTTCGGTTTCAACCATTTTGATCAGCTCTTCAATCGGTTTCAGCTCCATGACAAATTCAACGCGGCGATTTTTCCAATTTTCATTTTCATCGGAGATGCTGAAAATCGGATTCTTTCCGCCAAATGTGTGAACAATAACTTTTTCGAAATCAAAACCCCGTTCAATCAACGCGTCCTGAACTTCACCGGCACGGTTGACCGTCAGCGGTTCAAGAATCTTTTCTTCTTCAAGATTTTCGGCTGCCTGTGTTTGCGGATCATAGATATTCAGAGCATGGCCTTCCAAAACCAGATTGTATGTCGGGTAGCGCTTGTAAATATCAATGACGCGGTCAATCGATTCCAGATTCTTTTGGTACTGTTCTTCTCCGTAAGAATCGAGTTCAAACTGATAGGCGCCGAAAATAATGTTTGGAACCATCAGATAATATTTTCCGTCCCGTTCAATCAGAAGAATATCGAGCACCACCGGGCGGCGGATAATCGTCTCGTTTCCGCCTTTATCAATAACTGTAAAATCGATGTAGTAAACACCTGTCTCCTCATTGACATCAGCTACTTCGCCGTTCCATGTAATTAAACGGGAAGGATCGCCCTCACCGGCAAACATTTTCAGCACGGAATCTTTATCATCAAGAATTTCCATATCCCAGCCTTCGAGCGTGCCTTCGTCTTTCGCATCGAGGGTAATGAAATATTCGCCTTTTGCGGAATTCGGCTCCACTTTAACAAACGGATTGGCAACCGATTTCAATTCGACTGTCGGCGCTACCGTGTCAATCAGGAACGGCAGGAACGCCTCTTCTTTATTGCCGTTTTTGTATTCAACAGAGAAGACAAAGCGGTACCATCCGTCCTCAAGAACGTTGCCGTTTTCGTCTTTTCCGTTCAAAGTGATAACCAACGGCAGCACTTCCAGATCAGCGGGTGCATTAAACTCTTCGACAGAAACCGCTTCAGTCTCCGTTCCGGCGATTGCTTCCTCTTCAACAGCGACAGATGCTTCTTCAGCCGTTTCCTCTTCGAGAGCAACGATTTCTTCGCTTTCGGCTACTGTCGGTTCTTCTTCAACCGTTTCTTCCGCCTCTTCAATATCCGTCAACGGTTCAGCTTCCGCACCGCCGCTAACGGCAACCGGCGCGTCAACAGCCGTTTCATCGGAATTGTTGTCGGCGGCAGCTTCTTCCGAGACGGCGGCTGGCTCTTCATCCATTTCGACAACATCGCCGCTCTTCATTGTCGGCTGAGGACCTTCACCGGCGGCCGTTTCAGCGTCTGTCGATTCCGGATTCTCGGTTTTCTCAATCCGCCAGCTCCATGAAACAAAATCGGTACTCAGTTTATAGTCGAGTTTTACGTCCAGCGTATCGCGTTTTCCGTCACCGTTCGGAGAGAAACCGTCAAACTCGGCGGAGGCTGTCACCGCTGTCGGTCGATTGTCAACCCGAATACCGGCCAAAAGCGCCGGTTCCGATTTATTTCCGGCGTAATCCTCACCCATGACTTTAAACGCGTAATTTCCGTCGGCAACAAAATTGCCGTTATCGTCACATCCGTCCCAAACAAATTCTTCCAATGCCGAATCAGAAAGTCGTTTTGTGACAACCGGTTCATCCTCTTCATCGACAATCTGCAGAACCCAAAGCGCCTCTTCAGCTCCGTTAACAAGAATTTCGGCTGTCTTCCGCTGACCTTTCGGAGAAAACCACAGTGAATCAGCACCGTCTTTAAAAGCCAATTCCACCGTCGGCGCCACTGTGTCCACAATGAATTTTTCAATATCCAATTCAGAGCGGTTGCGATTAGCGTCTTCGACCCAAACACGTACAACGTATTCGCCGTCGGGAACCAATTCTCCGTCCGTTCCGCGTAAATCCCACATGATTTCGCGGCGCATTTCAAAGAATTCGTAATCGCGGCCGATGGCTTCGATTCCGGAAATATCTCGTTGTTCTTTGCCCTCAATTTCGTTGACAACATTTCCGTCTTTGTCAATCACCTGAATACCGTACTTCGGAATATAACCTGCCAAACTGCGCAGTTTAATTTTGACGGTAAAGCCGAGAACAGCCGTATCTTTGATGCCGTCGTGGTTCGGCGACACGTATTGAGGCCCGTCGCTTTCCAAAATTACCGGCGCATCTTTTTGTCCGCGCGCAAATGCTCCGAGCGCCAACAAAGCCATTAAAACCGGCAGCCAGAATTTTCTCATTTTGAATCATCCTCCCAAATCGATTTTTTCTATTATAACCTAAAAATTCCGAGGTGTAAATATTTTTTTTATAATCGCAGCATCATCCATGATGATCCATAGATCTTTTGTTGATTATGTGTTTCCAATTCCGAGTAATATTCCAATTCATAATTCCTGGATGTTTTTTTGTTCTTTATTGCTTGATAAATTTTACAACACCTCTGAAATTATAACCGAATACAGAATTCATGAGCAAAATACATCAAAAATTTTAACGGAAAAACAAAAATTGTTGAAAATAATGAAAGCTTTTTTTCGTAAAAAAGAATATCACCACCGCTTTTGTTATTTGAAAGAAATTAGAAAAAAATTCTGTTTACCGGAAAATTAATCCTCTTTACCGCAAGGAGATCGAAAAAGCATATTCCTATTATAAATACAAAAAATACTTCCTGTACCGTTTCATCCATTTAGTCTTCTTCATCAAACGATTCCGATACTTTTCAGCAAACAAAAATAAAATTTATGTCGTTTTCAAATATCTTTTGTGGGGATGACTGCCCAAAGAAAGCCTTCACAAATATATCTTTTGAAATCACTCTTAAAAACGAACGGTTATCTTCTTAGCCTATTAACAGCGTTTTTAACGTTTAAAATCAAATTAACCAATCCGTACAAGCGGCAATCGCAAAGGAAAAGCAGTGTTTTGCGGTATAGTGTTTGTAAATTTTTTATTTTAATGGATTTGTAAAGACCGGGGTAAAGAGAAAAATAGTCTTGAGGAGAAGAATTTTTGATTAAAATCCAAATCTTGGTAAAAATTTTACGTTCATTTAACTCTGATGCATATTCAGAAAAAATATCTTTTTCTTTTAAAAACTCTTCTGTTTTTGCTGCGATTCCAATCAATTGATTGCATTTTTCTTCTGATAAATTGTTTTGTAGAGACAACGAACTGTTATTATCTTGGCGATAATGATACAATTCTTGATCGATGTAAACAATTTTGTGCGCATAATAAAAAAACTGTACGCTGAAAAGCAAATCTTCCGTCAGATCCAACCCTTCCACCCACCAGTCGCCGGGATTTAAGTCTATGATTTCCTTTTTCATCAGCTTGATATGAAGCCATCCCGAGAGTTCTCCCGCTAGTATTTTCCGAACACACTCTTTTCCGTCTGACGGAAGAGGAGCTTTGATTATCAATGACCGATTTCCCCATTCCATAATCAGATTACATCCGACAACATCCGCATCTTCTCTTTCGGCCGCATTCAGCAGTTCTTCCAAATAGTTCGGTTCAACCCAATCGTCGGAGTCGACGAAAATAAAATATTTTCCTGCCGCGTTTTTCAATAAGGTATCCCGAGCAGCGGCAGATCCGCGGTTGGTTTCGTGATTGATGACTTTAATTTGATTTTTCAGATGCGGGTAATCGTTAATGACGGTTTCGGCAATTTCCATTGAGTTGTCGGGCGAGCAATCGTTGACAAGAATAAACTCAGCCTGATCGGCAACCGTTTGTTCAAATACCGAACGCAGACACCGTTCAATGTACTTTTCAACATTCCAAATCGGAATTAAAACAGATACTTGGGGGGGGGGGGGCTGATGCATATTAATATTATAACACGCCGACAGGAAAAAGACAACCGCCGCTTAAAAAACATTCCTTGACCTTGCTCCGTTTCTCAATTATAATTATCACTGTATATAAAACAGGACGAAAGCACCGATTTCTCCGGAAACAGGAGCGTTATTATGGAAAATTTTACATTTACCGGTAAAAACGGCTGCCAAATCGCGGCGGCAAAATCAGTTGTTCCGCAGGCAAAAGGCGTTGTTCAGATTGTACACGGCATTGCTGAACACAAGGAACGTTACGAACCCTTCTGTAAATATCTGAATCAAAACGGTTATTCGGTTTACCTTCACGATCATCGCGGTCACGGCGGCAGTCGGACGGAAAAACCGGGTTACACGACCGAAAAAAACGGCTGGAAAATCATGGTTGACGAAATCCGCATACTTTCCGATATCATTAAAAACGAAAATCCGCAGCTGCCGCTTTTTTTGTTCGGTCACAGCATGGGATCTTTTTTGGTGCGAACTTACGCTATAGAAAACAGCGACTGTCTAAACGGATTGATCGTTTGCGCTACCGGCGGACCGATGCCGTTTCTTTCATTTGTCGGACACACTGTTGCCCGCATTCAAAAAAAATTAAGCGGCGGCAAAAAAACCGCTCACTTTATCAATAAACTTTCGCTCGGCGGATATTCGAAATTCTACGGTGGAAACAACTGGCTCTCCCGCGACCGGAAAACCATCGAAGACTATGAAAACGACGAATTGTGCGGTTTTATTCCGACGGTTGCACTTTTTGAAAACCTTTTGTACGGAACGCGATTTGTCAATGCCCGCAAAAACATCGCCCGCATGCGGAAAACGCTGCCGGTTTTGCTGATTGCCGGTGACGGCGATCCTGTCGGCAATTTCGGAAAGGGTGTTCTGAAAGTCGAAACTCTGTTCCGCCAAGCCGGAATGAACGACGTTGAATGCAAAATCTATTCCGAAGCGCGCCATGAATTGCTGAATGAAACCAACAAAAGCGAAGTGATGTCCGATATTTTGAATTGGATTGAACTGAGGAGAGAGACAAAATGAATGTTGTCTGTCTGGACTTGGAAGGCGTTCTGGTTCCGGAAATCTGGATTGAATTTGCGAAGAAAACAGGAATCGAAGAGCTGAAACTGACCACCCGTGACATTTCAGACTACGATGTTTTAATGAAGAAACGGATTGCGATTTTAAAAGAAAACGGTTTGAAACTAAAAGATATTCAAAACGTTATCGCCGGCATGCGACCGCTGGAGGGCGCTGCCGAATTTGCCGCGGCTGTCCGCAATGAGACGCAGCTGATTATTCTCAGTGATACTTTTACGCAATTTGCCGCTCCGCTGATGAAGCAGCTGAATTTTCCGACGATTTTCTGCAACGAGCTGATAACCGACGAAAACGGCACCGTTACCGATTATCGGCTGCGCATCAAAGACGGCAAACGCCGATCGGTGCAAGCGCTGCAATCCGTCAACTTTTCCGTGTTGGCTGCCGGCGACTCTTACAACGATCTGTCAATGATCCAAACCGCCGACGCCGGAGCATTTTTCCGACCGCCGCAGTCTATTGCCGCCGAAAACCCCAATATTCCGGTTTTCACCGAATACAAAGAATTTCTCACATTCATCAGGAATTTTCTTTCCGAATTGAAATAAAAGGCTCTTTATGGATTTATCTGACTTTTTTTATCTGGCATTTTTTGGCGGCGTGACCCTTTATTTCGGCGCTGTTGCCATCATCAATTATTTTACTTTTAAACACTACAATCGTTTTTCATCCGATTTAAAAGAGGAGCCGGCTGTCGACGTTCTGATTCCCGCCCGCAACGAAGAGAAAAACGTCGAAAAGTGCCTGGAAACAATTCTCAATCAAAACTATGAGAATTACCGCGTTTACATCATCGACGACAATTCGGAAGATAAAACGTGGGAACTCATTCAAAAATTCAAAGATCACCCGAAACTAACCGCCGTTCAGTCTAAACCGCTGCCGAAAACGTGGAAAGGCAAACAACACGCGCTTCATCAACTGACAAAACTGTGTCACAGCGAATACACGCTTTGCTGCGACGCCGATATGAGCTTCAATCCGGATTTTATCCGTTTTTCGATTTCCCGCATGATTCGATTGAAAGCCGATATGATTTCCGGCTGGCCTCAGCACTCCACAAAAAACAAAAACACGCTGTTCATCCTGCCGATTGTTTATCTGATTTCCTTCTTTCTGCTGCCAATCGCTTTGATTCCGAAACTCAAAAATCGTCATTTGGCTTTCGCTATCGGGCAATTTATCTGTTTTCGTCGAAAAGCTCTCGATGCGGTAGGCGGTTACGAGGCTATTAAAAACGAAATCAACGAAGATGTTTTCATTGCGCGGCTGCTGACGGAAAAAAAATATTCAGTTTACTTCATCGATGCCAAAGATCACATCAGCGGCGAATGGTACGCGACTCCGCAGGCGGCAATTCAGGGCTACGGTCGTGTCATTACTAATTTTTTCCACAACCGAACGGTCATTTTATTGGCGGCGTTGATTTTCATTTTTATGTATTTTATTTTGTTTCCTATTACCGTCGCTTCGGCATTTGTGTTCCATGATTGGGATCGATGGATCCTGCTGCTGTTTTATTTACTTTTTCTTGCCGAATGGAATTTCAATATTTACGGACGCGGTTTCAAATTTGACTGGCGATTTTTGCTGCCGGTTGTAACGTTTATTATGACGGAGTATGTTTTCGTTTATTCGCTCGACCGGCGCATTAAAGGCATCGGTTATCAATGGAAAAACCGAAACGTATTGTAAAAGGTTGGCCGCAAGGGCGACCTTTTTCATTCCGTATAAAAGACGTGTCCTTCTTCTTTGCGGACAAACTCGTATTCCACCGTATTTTTTAAACCTTCCGACAGCGTAACAGGCGGACGAAACGCGGTTTTTTTGATGTTGTCAGAATCAAACATGGTGTTTGAGCAGAATTCCTTAACTCGAATCGAGCTGATCGGCAGTTTTTTGCGAGTAATAAACGCCAAAAAATCGAAACACAAGCCGCCGCAGTAACCGATGAAATACGGCCAATGAAAAAGCCGTTTTTTGGGTTTTCCGAGAATCGAATAAATCTCGAAAACCAGACGGTTCATATCGAAATCCGGTTTATCGATATAATTGAAAAGATGTTCGCCCGCACCAAAGCTCAGCGAAAATTCGAGGAAGGCAGCCGCATTTTCAACGTAAGCCATCGATTTTTTATTTTTGCCGTTGCCGACCATCGGGAATTTTCCGCCGGCAATCTGACGCAACAGATTGTAAACGTTTCCGCGATTCTGTTCTCCGAAAATGACGGTGGGGCGGACAATCGTCAGACTGCGTTCGGGGTCTTTTGCCAGCCATTCTCGATATTTTCCTTCCGCCAGCCATTTAGTGCGGCCGTAATCATTAAAATAGCGAATTTCACCGCTTTCAGTCGTCCCCAACGGAGCAAAGCCGTAAACAGCTACCGACGAGGTGAAGATAATTTTTTTTATACCGAGGTCGGCGCACGCGTTGCAGACGTTTTCGGCGCCGGTAACGTTGACGTCATCGTACAGCGATTTCGGCGTCACGTCGTCGCGATGTTCGGCCGCCAGGTTGATGACGACATCGGAGCCTTTGAGGGCGGCCGACAGCGTTTGGGGTTCGCGCACATCGGCAAAAACCCGCAGTTCGGGATAGGTTTTACTGTCGTTTTTATCGGCAATTCTGACCGTATGACCGGCCGCCAAAAGTCTTTTGATTAAACGGGTTCCGACAAAACCGGAACCGCCGACAACGGTAATGTTCATTACAATAACCCTTGTCCGATTATATCATAAAATTAATGGTTACGGAGCATTTTTTTATATATAAATGCCAATACCGATTTCGGAAGCAAACGTAACGGAATTCGTATACAAATAATTTTAACAAATTCAACACAATTAAGAAAACCCAACTTTCTTATTTTTTTATAAAAACGATATTCATGACGGGCATATCGGAAACCGATACGGCGACCGATCATATCGTTTCCGATACGGGCATATACCAGAGGCTCGGGCATATTGGCCATAAGAACCCCGTTTAAAGCCATTCTGACCCACAAATAATAATCTTCGAAATCGGAACATTCCCTGTAATTTCCGGCATCGAGGACATCCTTCTTCCGAAAAAAAACAGTCATATGGTTAAATGCACTTCTTTTTTTCAAATAAGCAATAATTTTCTTATGAGTACACGGAACGATTCGACCTCTGACGGCATCATCAATCGATTTATCAAATTCCAATGTCGAGCTTCCCAATAATCCGATTTCCGGATGCTGTTCCAGATAGGCAAGCTGCTTCTCGAAACGATTTTTAACGGCAATATCATCCGCATCCATACGGGCAATCCAATCATACCGACACTGCCGTAAGCCGAATGCCAAAGCATAGCCCAAACCGCGGTTCTGTTCATATCCGACAACCTTCAACGGCAGTTTCGTTGCATATTGGGTCAAAACCGATTCCAACTCTGATCCGACAATTCCGTCTTTCACAATAACAATCTCATCTGCCGGTAATGTTTGTACCTTTAAACTATTCAACGCCTGACGAAGAAATTCGGGAGATTCTTTTTCATAAATTGACATTAAAACGGAAAAATTAATCATGTATCCCTTCTCATTTGTTTTTATTTACTGTCACTGACTGTCGAATTACTTAAAATAAAACGAAGATATTGTTCCGCAACAGGCAAATCTTCGGGATATGTAATTTTTAAATTGTATTTGAAATCAAAATATTTCTCAAATTTCGTATTTCTCGGTAACTGATGTAAAGGTGTTGTTTGCTGAAAGTCTTTCTTAAAATATTTCATGAGATAAGGAAAATCAAAAACCTCGGGAGCCTGTATTAAAAAGAAATCCTCACGATTGACCAATATATTTTCTTTGCAGGAACCTAAAAAATCCGTTATTTTTACAGCTGTTACAACGGCTTTGTTTCCATTTTTCAATAAATCCAAATAAGTATTAATAATATCCGAATTAATAAACGGACGTGCCGCATCATGAATAAAGATTTTCTCGGTTTCTGGATAAAATTTTTTAACATACTGTAAACCGTTATAAATCGATTCATTTCTTGTGTTTCCACCCTGAACACAAGGTATTTTATATTTTCGAATTATATTTTGTTCTTTGTATTCAGATTCATCGCAAACCAAAACAAAATTCCGACTTAAACGGGATTTTTGAAAAGCTTCTACCGAATAGGAAACAATTTCCCGTCCGTTTAATTCTATGTATTGTTTCGGTACGGAACTGCCGAAGCGGGAACCGATGCCCCTGGCAAGAATAATGCCGAATTCATTGTTCATTTCGATCTCTCCTAATATCTGTTGAAAACGATAACCCGTGTCCCAGAATCTGTTTTTCTTTCGGAGGCGGAGTCATATAATCACCGTACACGTTTGTTAATAACTCGTGATATCCACTGGGTATTAAAACATCCATATCTTCAAATCGAAAACTTTTAAAATTTTTAAACCATTCCTTTTTATAAACCCACTTCATAAATTGGACTACAGTTAACGAACCAACATAAATTTCATTTTTCATTTTATTATATTTTTGCAATTTTTTTTCAAATTTTCGACGAAAATATTCTTTGCATAATGATACCGGAAAAAGAAAAAACCTGATCATTTTAAACAGAATAAAAAACCGATCTGTTGTTTTTGTATTAACCCTACGCTCCAACGTTATATAAAAAAGATAGAGCGTTCTTAAAGAAAAACAAAATCTTTTTATCTTAGGCATCTGCAAAGGCATTTTGTCTACAGGAAAAATATCGACAAAAATCCCTTTGTGAATATTTAACTCCTCATAACTTCTTTCATCTATAAAAGTATTATTTTTTCTGACTTTTGCAAAAAAAAGAGGATATTCGGGATCTGTCTGATGTGTCTGCAGAAAATAATTTTCGTTCAACTCTTTCGGTGCAATCTCCAAAAAACGATTATAATCATTCCGAAACATGGCAATATCCAAATCGTCATCCCAAGGAATAAAACCGTGATGACGAACCGCTCCCAGCATAGATCCGCCTTCCATCCAGTAAAGAATATTATGTTTTTTGCAGATTCGATCAATTTCCTTTAATATATCCAAACATACCATCTGTAAAGAACGAAGATCATTCATTATTTTAACTCCTTAAAATAAAAATTGTCGGAAATTCTTATTACGAAACAGACATTAACTATTTCGAATTTCCGTATATTTCCATCAGCCTGTCTTTATAAGCGCTGTTTGCCTTCCGTATATCTGATAAAATATATTGTCGCTTTTCCAAAAAACTGTCAAATTCTTCAGGATAATTATTTAATATCGTTTTTGCTGCTTCAATCAGAGTGTCCCGGTTGTTCGCGGTAAAAACATAGCCTCCGAACTGCTTTGCCGTTTCACCGACAGCTCCGATATACGAGGCCAGGCACGGAGTTCCCGCCAATAACGATTCCACAACGGTCAGTCCGAATGTTTCATACAATTTTGCCGGCTGAACAGTCAGCATCGACTCGGAAATCAGTTGTGCAATCTCGTTTTGCGGCATTGATTTCTTCCAAAACACATTATTTTGAATTCCCAAATTCTCGGTCAGTTTTTCTAAGGTCCTTTTATAGAATGATTCTCCGTCTCCGACAATGATCAGTTTATAATCCGAAAGTTTTTCGTCCCGAATCAATTCGGCAAAAGCCCGCAACAGTAATTCGACATTTTTTTCGGGGCTGATGCGTCCGTAAAAAAGAATTTGTTTTTTCTTTTCCGGTATCTGATCCAGGAAGAAATCTTCCGATATCGGGTTTTGAACAACAGTCAGTTTCTCAGGCGAATATCCGTCTTTAAGATACAAATCTTTTTGAAATTCACTGACACAGATCACTTTATCAAATAAGTCTTTTATCCCCAGTAAATTGTAATAAATAAAAGCCCGAATCCCTTTAAGAACCGAATAAATCCGGCCGCGTCTGTCGCAATTGACAAACGCTGCCCTTAATTTAAACGAAGATCCAATACACTTCTCGCAAACTTCCTGTTTGCTGTAATTGTATAAACAGGAATTGGCACAAATTCCGCCGTATTCGTGAACAGTATAAATCAGTCTGACTCCTTTTTTCTTTTGTTTTTTTAAAAAATATAAAACCGAAGGGGATAAAGATGCCAGGTAATTTTGCACATGAATAACATTAAACTGTTTGTCCTGTGTCCACCGGGTTATTTGCCGATACTGCTTGATTGAAAACAGCAAATTGATAACTTTAGAAATTCCTCTGTAATGATTCCATCCTTTTATTTTTTTTGTAAAATTCGTATCCTCGCAGTCTGCCGCTATCAAATAATTAATGCATTCATTCTGAAGTAACTTTACAGTATCTTTTAAAACTTTGCTTCCGCCGCCGCCTTTGTTATAACCGGAACCGATATGTAATATCTGTATAGTATTTTTCATAAGCCAAAAAACTCTCTGTATATTTGATACGGCACAAACTGCCAAGCCTGTCTTTGAATAATGAATATTAGCCGAATCAATCCGTAAAAAAACAAAAAAACCATAAGCAGAGCTTTTAATTCTTTTTCTTTCAATCTGAACATTAAATAGTAAAACAAGATTCCTTCCATCATTTTGTAAAAATAGGCTCCCCGATAACCGATGACCATAATCGAATCAAAGAACTTAATCAACAAAAATGAAATAGTATATACATTATATGCGGAATATTCCAATACGGTTTCGTGTCTGTTTTTTATTTCATCGGAATACCCGATCTGATACATCATAATCAATACTATTGCCAGCAATGTATTGATTTCCAGGAAATATGACAGAGGATTTGTATAAATTCCGTACCGATTTATATATGTTAATAATGTCCCGAAAAACGAAGTTCCGAGCAGACTTTGTGCCAAAGAAAAAATAAGTATGACACCGGATACTGCATTAAATAAAAATCCTGCCAGAAACACCGAAAGAAATATTTTTCGATTCACTGCTATCTTGTAGAACCAATAAACAGGAAAAAAAATAAAAGCACTGTAATGAAACGCAACAGCCAACAGCCAAATGATAATATATTTCAGCAATTTCCTGTCTTTAATGGCCGGTATGCACCATAAAAAAATACCGACAGCCATCCCCTGTCTGATTTGTCCGAAATCGGCATATAAAAAAATAGCCGGGAAATAAAGCATAAATAAAAAGATCGGATACCTAAAATACTTGTAAAAAAAGGACGCTTTAATCAGAATACTGGAACCCGCAAAAAAAAACAAAAAATATGGATACGAAAAATGGAACCAATTCTTACAGATATATACAAAAACCGCATATCCGGGTTCAAATCGACCGACATCTAAATCTTTACCGAAAACCTGATAAAGAGAATCGTAACTATCATAATCAAATCCGACATCATATCTGAGAGCCCCGAAAAAAAGAAGAATTGCTGCGGAAAGAAAATAAATATTTTTTCTTATCAATACTCCCGATATTTCCTGCTGATCATCTATTCTTTCCAATAGTGCAAATATAAAAAGTATTATATATATAATAATATAGATACTCATAGAATCTCTTTAAATAAACGAACCCAATCTTGTATCACGACCTGATGTGTATATTTTGATGAAAGTTCCAAACTCTTTTGAGAAAAAATCTCCCGTAAATTTTGATCCTGCATTAATCTCTTAAGTCCGGCAACAAAAGACTTCCGGTCTTCGTATTCGATAACGTATCCGTTTTCCTTGTTTATAATTATTTCATTCGGTCCCATCGGACAATTATATGAAATTTCAGATAATCCGAAAAACAATCCTTCGATCAAAGCTAATGGCAACCCCTCAAACCGGGATGTCATTACCAAAATTTGTGATTCGGCATAAAAAGGAGTAACATCGGAAACCTGCCCGACCAACTCTACATTTTTCAACCCGCAATTTCTGATTTTATCTTCAATAAGAGGCCGTTCCGACCCATCACCGACAATTACGAGTTTCCAATCCGAAAAATCTTTCTCTATTTCTGCCCAGATATCGATTAATTCCGAAATATTTTTTTGAAATTCCAATCTACCGACGCACAAAATCTGTTTTTTCCGCTCTTCCAACGATTTTATAAGATTTGAATTATTTAAAACATCTTCCCGAATCGGATTCGGAACAACTATTATTTTTGACCGGCAATGATTTCTTTTTTGCCATAAATCTGCATCCGCCTTTGTTAAAACAACGCAAGCATCGGCAAATCGTGCCGCCAATTTTCGAGACAAAGTTCTTAACCGTTTACCGAATGTCACAGTATAATTAAAATGCTCCCAAACGATTTGTTTATATTTTTTGGAAATATACGGGCGAAAAAAGAAATAAAGCAGTGAATCGACATAGATGACAATATCCGGATTTATCGCCCGAAGCTGTTTCTTTAATAAATTACCCTTCTGAAAAGCATACCGTATAGATACCGGTTGTTCGTTAAGATAACAAATATCGAATTCCGAAAGAATATCGAACTCCTTTTCCTGTTTATCTTTAAAATAAGAAACTATAAAGACATCATCACCGTTTTTTCGGAAAATATTCGCCAAATCAAGAGTTGCCCGTTCGATTCCTCCGATTCGATTGATACATCCTGTTAAGAAAAGAATTTTCATTTCGTCTCCTATCCGTCTGTATATTTCACTGATTAATTAATTTCCGGTTATTGTTACGGAAACAAATTAAAATTAAATTTCTTTATTACGTGATTCAAGAAAAAGAATACCTTGAGAAGGTGAAATTTCTCTTTGTAAAAAAAATATTTTTTTATTTTCAGCTTGACCGGGGTATTCAAAGAATTATAGCTGTACTGCCCCAAATTGTTTTCTATTTTATTTTTTTCTTTTTTCGGATTTATTGAAAATGTTACAGGTTCTATCAACTCATACCAAAATCCCGATATAAGAATATTCTGTCGTTTGCGTAATAAATCCTGATTACAAGATATCGATTGTAATAAATTCTGAAACATATATTCTTTTATTTGAAGGATGTCTTCTATTTTTGATACTCTTGTATGTGAAAAAGAAGATCTTCTTTGTCTCCACCTATAAAGCGGTTGATTATATATTACAACTCTATTATTGCATAATGCTATATATTTCATAAAAACAGGATAATCTTCATAAGTTCGGGGACCAAAAGGTATTGTATAAGCTTTGATTAATATATCCTTTTTAAACAAGCATGACCATAGAGCCGATAAAAAAAGTTCCTCATTTTTTTTATCTGTTATTTCTATCTCCGTTTCTCCTTCCTGAAATGATTTTGAAACAATTTGTTTGTTTTTATAAAGCAAATTAACACGTTTTGCATACACCAAATCTGCGTTATGTTTTTTTATAAGATTAATCAGAATTTCTACCGCGTTTTTTTCGTATAGATCATCCGCATCGCAAAACATAATGTATTGTCCCAATGATGCATTTAATCCTGTTTGTCTTGCATAATAAATTCCCTGATTTTTCTGATGAATCACCCGTATTCTCGAATCTTCTTTTGAATAGAAATCGCACATTTGTCCGCTTTCATCCGGGCTTCCGTCATCTACGAAAATAATTTCTATATTTCTGTATGTCTGACCTGTCAGTGAATTTTTACATTCTTCCAAATATGTTTTACTGTTATACACAGGCACAATAATCGATACATCCGGTTGATTATTCATCCTCTTCCCCCATACATCCTTTCATAATACTTCAGGTAATCTCCGGAGGTGACTTCGTTGACCCAATCCTGGTTTTGCAGATACCATTCGACGGTTTTTTCGATGCCGCTTTCAAACGCGGTTTCGGGGTACCACCCCAGTTCGGTTACAATTTTTTCCGGGTTGATGGCGTATCGCGCATCATGACCCAGGCGGTCGGCGACAAACGCAATCAGATTTTCATTAATCTCCTCGACCGGTATCTTTAAATAAGACCGGTACTGCGGCTGTTCTTTCATAAAACGGGCAATCACCGCAATCACCAGTTTGACAATATCGATATTTTGTGCCTCGTTAAAGCCGCCGATATTGTACACCTCACCGGGGCGGCCTTTTTCGATAACCAGATCGATCGCCTTGCAGTGATCCTCGACATAAAGCCAGTCGCGGACATTTTCGCCTTTGCCGTAAACCGGCAGCTTTTTCCCTTCCAAAACGTTTTTTATCATCAACGGAATCAGCTTTTCGGGGAAATGGTACGGTCCGTAATTGTTGGAACAGCGGGTAATATTGTACGGAAAATGATATGTTTCGCCGTATGCGGCTACAATCATATCGGATGCGGTTTTGGAAGCCGAGTAGGGCGACCGGGGATCGAGCGGCGTTTTTTCGTCGAACATTTTCGCGCCGAACGTTTGCGGAGGCCGGCGGTTCTCTCCCAATTTCTGCGCAACACCGTAAAGTGTCAACGGCTGCGGCTGACTGAAATCCCGCGTCAGCGAACCGTAAACCTCATCCGTCGACACATGATGAAACTTCTTTCCGGGACGGTAAACCGGATACCCGCCTTCGTCCTTTCCCGTCGTCCAGAATTTTTTGGCGACATCGAGTAAATTCTGAGTACCGAGAACATTGGTTTGAAGAAAAATCTGCGGATTTTCGATTGACCGGTCGACGTGGGATTCGGCCGCAAAATGAACGACGACGTCGATATCGTATCGGGTAAAAAGATTTTCGACCAGCTCGCGATTGCCGATATCGCCCTTCACGAATTCCGTGCGCGTATCGTTCAACTCTTCACGAATCGTCCCCAAATTGCCCGCATAAGTCAGCTTGTCGAGAATCACAATCCGAATATCATCGTGTTTTTTCAGTATATATTTGACAAAATTACCGCCGATAAAACCGGCTCCCCCGGTCACCAGATAGGTTTTCATTGTTCGTTCATCTCCTCAAGATAACGGTCGATTCCGGACTGCCAGGACGGGATTTTTTTCCCGACAGCTGCTTCCAGTTTTTCGGAATTCAGTTTGGAATAAGCGGGACGCTCGGCAGGCAGAGGAAAATCGGATGATTTTGCCCGCAGAAGCTCTCCTTTCCAACCGATCCGATTCAAAAGATAGGCAGCCTGATCGAATTTCGAGGCTTCTCCGTCATTGCTCATGTGGTAAAGACCGCTCCCGTTCCGATCGAGAAGATCGAGGGAAAAAATAGCCAAATCTTCGGAGTAAGTCGGTGAAGATATCTGATCGTCGACAATCTTTAAGACGGCGTTTTTCTCCGCCCAGCCGATTACCTGTTTGTTGAAATTCCGGTTGGCGACACCGAAGACCCAGGAAGTTCTGATGACCAATGATTGGTCATTTTTATCAAAGACCGCAATCTCCCCGGCTCGTTTTGCTTTGGAATAAACCGACAACGGACACGGCTCGTCTTCTTCCGTATAGGGCGATCCCTTTTTCCCGTCGAAAACAAAATCGGTCGAGTAGGTTACATACCGGCAACCGTATTTTCGGGCGGTTTTGGCCAAAAAAGCCGGAACCTCCGTATTTAATCGAAAACAAAGATCCGGTTCCGATTCCGCCTTATCGACATCGTTGTAAGCGGCACAGTTGATAATACAGGAAATTTCATGATCGGCAATATACTTTTCAACCGCCGGAAAATCGAGAAGATTCAATTCGCCGACATCGGTCGCCGCAAAGGGGCGGTTTTGCTTTTTCAGAATCTTCTGCAGACTGTAACCCAGCTGCCCGTCGGCACCCGTAATCAGAATCATTTGCGGATTTCCTCCCCGCTTTCGACAAAACAGCGAAAAGTCTGCTGCTTTTTATCCTTTTCCGAAAAATCCAAATCGGCTTCCGTCAGTCCGTATTCCGCAAACTTCCAGTCGATATTTACATCCGAATCGTTCCAAAGAATCCCGGAATCATACTCGGGTGCGTAATCGTCGGTACATTTGTACTGAAACTCGGTATTGTCTTCCAGCGTTAAAAACCCGTGAGCAAATCCTTCCGGAATGTAAAACATTTTTTTGTTTTCCGCCGACAGCTCGACACTTTTCCATTTGCCGAATGTCGGACTGTGGCGACGTAAGTCGACGGCGACATCAAGCACCCGCCCGGCGGTAACGCGCACCAGCTTGCCCTGCGCTTTCCGCTTTTGAAAATGCAACCCGCGCAGAACACCGCGTTTGGATTTGGAATGGTTGTCCTGAACAAATTCGGCAACGATGCCGCCTTCCGCAAACGCCTTTTTCGAATAGGTTTCCAGAAAAAACCCGCGGTTATCGCCGAACACTTTCGGCGTCACCACGACAAGACCTTCGATATTACAGTGTTCGAATTCAAACGGCATTCTCTTTCTCCTGTCGGACAATTTCCAGTAAATAGTGTCCGTATTCAGATTTCTTCAATTCATTGCCCAACGCTTCCAGCTTTTCGAGAGAAATATAATTCATTCTGTAAGCAATTTCTTCGAGACAGGACATTTTGATCCCCTGCCGTTTCTGAATAATCTGCACAAAATTGGAGGCTTCCAGAAGCGAATCCTGCGTTCCGGTATCCAGCCAGGCAAAACCGCGTTTCATCAGCTCGACATGAAGCGATCCGTCCCGCAAATAGAGGTTGTTGATATCCGTAATTTCCAGCTCGCCGCGTGCCGAAGGTTTTAAATTCCGGGCCCATTCAACCACCCGGTTATCGTAAAAATAAAGTCCGACGGCCGCCCAATTGGACTTCGGTTTTTGCGGTTTTTCTTCAATGGAAAGCACTTTCCGATCTTTATCGAACTCAATCACGCCGTACCGTTCGGGATCGGTGACATAGTAACCGAATACCGTTGCACCGGTTTGTTTCTTTGCCGCGTTTTGCACCAATGCCGACAGCTGATTCCCGTAAAAAATATTGTCGCCGAGAACAAGGGCGACCGAATCGTTTCCGATAAACTCCGCACCGAGGATGAAGGCTTCCGCCAAACCGTTGGGATGCGCCTGAACCGCGTAGGAAATTTTTAACCCAAGCGACTCGCCGTCACCTAAAAGTCCTTCGATACGGGGTGTGTCCTGCGGAGTCGAAATAATCAGAATCTCCGAAATTCCGGCCAGCATCAGCACCGAAAGCGGATAATAAATCATCGGTTTATCGTAAACCGGAATCAGCTGCTTACAAATAACCTTTGTCGACGGCCACAGCCGTGTTCCGGATCCCCCGGCCAGCACAATCCCTTTCATATCAAATCATTCTAACAGGGAAAACAACGGTTGTCAACCGATTCCGGGATTGCCTATTTTTTAAAAGAGTGTATAATAAAAATATGATTCATGTTTATATGTCAGGCAGGCTCGGCAATCAGTTTTTCAGATATGCTTTTGCCCGCAAATTACAATTATTATCCCAGAACAATCCGAAAATTGTTATGACATTTCTTGCCGGTCAGGAATAAAAATCAGATGAGTGGTTCGGAAATCAAATTCAATATTTTAAACTGAATCCGTATATCGAATTTCAATATGAATATGATAATGCTGCAAAATGGTGAAAAACATATTTCTTTACCCAATCAGCTACTTCTTTTTCCATATCTATTCTTTCGCCACAAAATAAAAAACTGGCGCATTATGGAAAATTATTAAAAAATCTTTTCTAAAATTTTTAATTACAAAGGTATTTATATACAGGAAGAAGGTTTTCTACCGCAAAAATTTATTTACAATAAAGATATTATAGTAAACGGATTTTATGAAGCCGAAGAGTATTGGAACGATATCAAAAATATTATTCTGGAAGAATTTACCCCTGTGCCTTCCATACTATTCCACAACATACAATTATTAAAACGTATTAATGAAACCGAATCTATCTGTATTTCTGTCAGAAGAGGCGATTTTTTAGCCCCGGAATACAAAAATCATTTCCATATCTGTACATCCGAATATTATTTTAAAGCCATAGAAGAAATTCGTAAACGAATCAAAACTCCTACACTTTTCTTTTTTTCGGATGATATCGAATGGTGTAAAGCTACTTTTTCAGATTTACCCGAAGAAACTCATTTTGAATTAGGAACAGATCCCGTGTGGGAAAAATTAAGGCTAATGACTGCGTGCAAACATTTTATTATTGCCAATTCTACCTTTAGCTGGTGGGTACAAGAACTATCAAAAAATCCAAATAAAATTGTTATCAGTCCTAGTCGGTTTAATAACAGAAAAGATTTTTGTTCACCGTTAATCCTTCCGTCATTTATTACGGTTGATGTTTAAATATTGTTATAATTTTATAACAGTTTTTATATTCTATTTACTATTTAGGATGATTGAAGTCTACAAATAATTAACACACTGTCATTAATTGTTTTCTTTAAAACAGCAAGTAGCAGAATAAAGCTTTGCACCTATTTGTATAAGTAATGGAAATAAATTAAAATATTTTTGGCGATTCGTTTCGAACTGCTTCTGTATACGGGAGTCTGCGGAGATTGTTCTTGAGAAGAATCGTTACTTTGCATTCTTTTTATTACACCCCATTTATTCCTGTCTGTCAACCTCTTTACCTGTTTCTTGCGATTGGCTATAATAAAGAAAAGAGGCTTTTATGATTATTGTACTCAAAAAACAGATCGAAAAAAACGAAAAAGAACATATTGTCGACTATTTAAGCAAAAAAGGATTTCGGATTCGCGAGATTCAGGGCGAATCCGACACCGTTTTGGGGGCGGTCGGTTCGGCGGCGGTCGATCACAACGAGATTCGGGTGCTGCCGGGCGTGGCGGAGGTCATTCCGATTTCCAAACCGTACAAGCTGGCTTCGCGCGAATTCAAAAAAACCGACACCGTTATCAATGTCGGCGGTGTGAAAATCGGCGGCAACCGCTTCTGCGTGATGGGCGGCCCGTGCGCGGTGGAGAATGCCGAACAGATCGACACCGCCGCCCGCATCGTAGCCGAAAGCGGCGGCGTCATTTTGCGCGGCGGAGCCTTCAAACCCCGAACCTCTCCGTATGCGTTTCAGGGGCTCGGCGAAGAGGGGCTTAAACTGATGAAAGCGGCCGGACGCAAATACGGACTGCCGATCGCCACCGAAATTGTTTCCGAAAAACACATTCCGATTATGGAACCGTATGTCGACATTTACCAGATCGGCACCCGCAACATGCAGAACTTCGAACTGCTGAAAGCAGTCGGCAAACTGGGCAAGCCGGTGATGCTCAAACGGGGATTGTCGGCCACGATGATGGAATGGCTGATGGCGGCCGAATACCTGCTTTCCAACGGCACCGACGATGTGATCCTGTGCGAACGGGGTATCCGCACTTTTGAAACCGAAACGCGTAACACCCTCGATTTGTCGATGATTCCGATTCTGAAGAAAGTGACCCACCTGCCGATTGTCGTCGACCCGAGCCACGGAACGGGACGGCGCGACAGCGTAATTCCGATGGCGATGGCAGCCGCGGCAGCCGGAGCCGACGGTGTGATTGTGGAAATGCATCCGAATCCCGAAAAGGCTCTCTCGGACGGCGCACAGTCGCTTTATCCCGAGCAGTTCGAAAAAATGGTTTGCGATCTGCGGTCAATAACGGCTATTCTCAACAAAGAGTTGGCCCGCATTCCGCAGCCGACAACCGAAACTGAAACCGTTTTACCGACCGCAGCGCACCCGCATTTGGTAGCGTTTCAGGGCGAACACGGCGCCTTCAGTGAAATCGCTTTGAAAAAGTTTTTCGATACCGAAAAGTACCGTTCCCTTCCGTGCAAAAATTTTCACGATGTCTTCGAATCGGTGCTGAGAGGGGAGTCGAAATACGGCATCATTCCCATCGAGAACTCGCTGGCCGGATCGATTCACACCAACTACGATCTGCTGCTGCAATATCCGGATCTGACGATTTGCGGCGAAACAAAAATCCGCGTTTCACACAACCTTATCGGTATCAAAACCACAGAATTGAAAAATATCAAACGGGTTTATTCGCATCCTCAGGCGCTTAGTCAGTGCGCGCGTTTTATCGAAGAGCACGGCTATCAGACATTTGCCGTTGTTGATACGTCGGGTTCCGTCGCCATGGTGAAAGAAATGAACGATCCCGAAGCGGCCGCCATCGCCGGCGAAGCGGCGGCCGAATACTGGAACATGAAGATTCTCAAACCGGGCATCGAGTCCGATCCGAAAAATTTTACCCGCTTCTACATCATTTGCCGCAAAGAAAACAAACCCGACACCGGCACTCCCGACAAAGTCTCTCTGGTTTTTTCGACAAAAGACGAACCCGGTGCACTGCTGAAAATCCTCACTGTCTTTGCCGACAACGGACTTAACCTTTCCAAACTGGAGTCGCGGCCACTGTTCGGAAAACCGTGGGAATACCTGTTTTATGTCAGCCTCGACATCGATGAAAAAACCGATACGGCCGCCGTATTCGACAATATCAAAACACATACCGAATTTTTTAAAGTTCTCGGCATGTTCAAACGCAACAGAGACTGAAAACTGAGAACCAAACAAAAAGAGCGGGCAATCAGACTTTTGCCCGCTTTTTTGTTCGATAGTATAAATAATACCCACCGGATGGTAGCCCAATACAAAATACCAACAGACAACCATAAAGAAATAAATTCAAAAATGTCCATTGTACTGTTTTTAAAACAGGCAGAACAAAAACAAAAACGATTAAGACACTTATCAAAACTGCAAAAGAAAAAATCCATTTAACAAAAAGAATAAAAAACCCTCTATTTAAAACTACCTTATTTACCGTGAACATTTGCAAAATATCATAAACAATATAAGAAATCACCGGAGCCAGACTGACGATCATTAATTGTTTTTCCCATTCTTTAAAAATCATCAGTCCGCTGATACAAATACTGAAAATCATCACAGCTTCCACAATCGCAATCCATTTTGTTTTTTTATAATTTCCCGTAATATCGATTAAGGCAACAAACGGCATTCTGATATTGCGAAAATAAAAATTCAGAGAAAATAAAATCATTAAAAGAACGATCGAATAATCGAACTTATCGTGCAAATACCAATTCACAAACGGATAAAAAAACAGCAGCATAAAAACAGTTGCGGACGTGACCAAAAAGAAAGAAAAATTCTCATATACCTTATATATTCTTGAAAATCTTAACTTATCGCTGTTTAATAAATTTCCCAGTGAGGTTTGCGGTGCCGATAAAACTAAACTTAAAATCATACTGGCATATGATATTAATAGATAGTAAATGTTATAAATCGAAACGACTTTTAAAGTGGAAAAGAAAGACAGTAAAATCGGTGTTGTATTGAAAACCAGTAATCCGGCTATTTTATGCGGCAATAAATCTTTTGTCATACCGAAAATCGAAGTATCTTTCTCTTCTTTATGCCTGTATAAATACGGATATTTCTTCCGAACGTAAACGACCGTGATCACCGATGATATAAATGAAATAGCGGCCTTACATAATAAAATAATCGAGTATAAAAAATTTCGATTGAAATCTCCGTAGAATTGAGCCGAATAAAAAATAAAAATCGAAACAAGCGGAATGCCTAACGATGAAAACAGTCCCAAAATTCTTTGTATATATCCTTTTTGATTGGCTGTCAGAAACAGTGACTCGGGTGCAGATAAAAAATACCCGTAAAGAGAAGAAAGTCCCAACATGATAATCGTAACGGAAACCATCACAAAAGAAAAATTCCCGTTGCGGACATCTTTGACAAAAAACGGATAACAGCTTGCCGCAATGAATAAAAGAATCGTAAACACATACCCGATACGGCGCATAATGATTTTGGCACCGTTAAACACGGCACAAACTCTCAGTTCGTTGTGTTCGGCCAACGGTTTGTAAAAATGAAAAATAAATGCGGCTCCGACTCCCAATTCGATAATATTCAGGTATGATAATACCTGCGTTGCCATGCTCTGTAACCCGTTATAAGAATCTCCCAAAACGGACAGGAAGAGTCGTACCTCAAAAAGCTTTAGAAATATTGTTGCAAAAGTAATCAGAGTCGGTATCAGAAAATTATAAAAAGTATTTCTTTTTCGAGATTCGGCAACAGGCATCATTTTTTTCTTGTTATTAATTAAACACAGAAACAAAAAGCTGTCAACCGGCTCGCAATAATCAATTCTTCTTCAACAGACTCATAATCGCCTGATTGGTTTGGAGTACCGGATTGCCTTTCGCATAATCGTAAGCGGTGCGGCCGGAGTAGTCAGTCAGAGAAATGTCGGCTCCGCCATTAATTAAAGCAATGATAATCTGCGGATTGTGACTTTCGTCAGCGGCAATCATCAGCGCAGTTTGACCGTCTTCATCTTGTAAATCGGAATCGGCACCCGCTTCCAAAAGTGCGACAATAACGTCCGGATTGCGGTTTTCTTCGGCTGCAAACATCAAAGCCGTTTCGCCGTCTTCTTCAATGGCATTCACATCAGCGCCAAAGCGAATGAGCGTTTTGATAATTTCAACATTGCGGTTTTTTTCAGCCGCCATCATCAATGCCGTTTTCTGATCTTCCTCGCGAGCGTTAACATCGATTCCGAGTCCAATTAACCATTCAATGACCTCGGGATGTTGATTCCGTTCAGCAGCAATCATCAATGCCGTTTCCATATCATCAAAACGAACCGTAAAATCGGCTCCCGCGTCGCGGGCGGCCTGCAACTCCTTCACCGTTGCAACCCGCAGCAAATCTTCAAGATAATTTGCAAAAAGCAGAGACGGTAAAAATAAAAGAACTGCCAATAAGCCGACTTTTTTCATCAATTAAAGATACCACGAGAAATTCTTTTTGTACAGAGCGGCGGTTTAAATATAATGAAAATTTAATCTGTTTTTAAAGGAATCCACAGCTGGTAAGCGGTTTGTCCGTCCTCAAAAACCGTCCGGAAAACCGCCTGCTCAGGCCAGATTCCGATATTTTTATGAAGACAGAAGCTCTCCAAATCCGCCCGGTTTTGAGCGATAAAATCATCAGAAAGCGGTTCCCTCGACTGAAGAAAGACGTAAACGCCGCGGGGAATTGTCTTTCCGCCCTCCGGAGAACGGACGTAAAGCGCGGTTTCGCCGAAAAACCGAACGGTCTCCGCCGCGTTTTCATAGTTTCCGGAAGAATAAAAAAAATCTTCGTATAAACGCAGCCGTTTCCAATTCAGCATAGCGATAAAAGCGTTTTCAAAACATTGTATGTGCGGTCGGCAGAAGCAATGTCAAGAAATTCGTTGATCGAGTGAACGTTTTCCATTTGCGGTCCGAAAGAAACCATGTCAAGCTGCGGCTTCAACGAAGCGAAAATTCCGCATTCCAATCCGGCATGAATCACTTTCACGGCAGCCTCCGTTCCGTTTTCGCGGTAGGCGCGGCGGGCGAGGGCAATCAGAGGCGACTGCGGATTCGGTGTCCACGCCGGATAACCGTCGCTTTCTTCCGTTGCGAAGCCGTGTTTTCGAAAAACGGCGCGCACCGTTTCGGCTGCCGAGGCCAGTTTCTCTGCCGCCAGAGAGCGGACGGAGATGATCACTTCGCTGTTCCCGTCACTGCCGCACCGCACGATTGCCGGATTGGCCGATGTTTCCACCGTCTCTTCGAATTCCCGGCTGAATTCGATCACCCCGCACGGCAGCTCCGTCAGCACCCCAATCAGAGCGGCCGCCGTCGATTCGTCCAAGCCGTGTTCTTCACCCGTCCCGGAAAGTGTCAGTGCGGCACCGGCCGGTAGCCCGTCCCGGACACCGGAAAGAACAGCCTCGATTTCGCTGCCGCTCAATTCGGAAGCAAAAACGGCTTCGGCCTGCGACGGAATCACGTTGTGTTTTTCGCCCCCGGTCAGCGAACAGAGCCGCAACGGAGCCCGGCCGCCCAAATCCCGTATGATTTTTGCCGCTTCGACAATCGCGTTCGGCCGGTTTTGATGAATGTCGGAGCCGGAATGACCGCCCGGCAACCCGCTCAGTGACATTTTATAAAAGCGTCCGCCGCCTCGTTCGCCCGATGCCGCCGCGGTGCGCTGCCGTCTACCGCACAAAGTAAGCCCCCCGGCGCACCCGGCATAAATAACGGCGTCTTCTTCTGAGTCCAAATTAATCAGCCGGTTGTAACGGAACGCTTCCGGACGCAAAGCGGCTGCCCCGCACAGACCTTCCTCTTCGCAGCGGGTCAGCAGCAGCCGGAGCGCCGGGTGAACGGCGGTCGAATCTTCGCAAAGAGCCGCCGCATAGGCAAGCGCGACGCCGTTATCGGCTCCCAAAGATGTTCCGTCGGCCGAAAGCCGTTTTCCGTCGTCAATAACCGGAATCGGATCGGTCTCGAAATTCACCGGCGAATCGGCCGTTTTGACACAGACCATATCGGTATGCCCCTGAATCACCACTCCGGGATGATTCTCATACCCGGCGGTTGCCGGCACGTCTATCATCAGATTGCCCGCGTCATCCGTCTGCCACGCAAACCCGTTTTTTTCCGCAAAATCGATCAGATAAGCGCAAATCGCATCCTCTTTTCCCGACGGTCGCGGAATTTTCGTAATTTCGAGAAACCGTTCTTTCCAATTCATGGTTTCAGTATATTGTTTTTTTCCCTCTTCGGCAAGCTGAGAAAGCGTCTTGCAGGAAATTCGTTTCCGCGCTATAATGAATCATGGGCGAATTGTACATGGTGGCTACACCGATCGGGAATCTCGGTGACATTACGCTGCGCGCGCTTGAAACGCTGAAAGCGGTCGACTTAATTGCATGCGAAGACACCCGCCGCACACTGCAGCTTTTAAACCGCTTTTCGATTGCCAAAAAACTGATCAGCTGCCGAACTCAAAACGAAGCGGCCGCCGCACAAACCGTTTGCCGCGCCCTGGAAGCGGGGCAGTCGGTGGCCTATTGCAGCGACGCGGGAACCCCCGGCATCAGTGATCCCGGAGCGCGGTTGGCGCAGATCGTCCGCCAAAACGGTTTCCGCGTCGTACCGGTTCCGGGAGCGTCGGCTGTCACCGCTTTAATCAGTGTCGCGGCGGCGGAGGGCAAAGGCTTTCGATTTGAAGGCTTTCTCAGTCCGAAAGAAGGCCGCCGTAAACGACGTCTCGAAGAGCTGATGAACGGCGACGTTCCGTTTATTCTGTACGAATCTCCGTTCCGCATTATTAAACTTTTGCACAACATAGCCGATACAGACAGTGAACGGCTTATTACCGTCGGCCGCGAACTGACGAAACAGCATGAAGAAATCGTCGAAGGAACGGCAGAAACGGTTCTGAATTTATTTGAATCGAGAAATATGATCAAAGGCGAGTGGGTTTTATTGATAAACGGAAAAAAAGAGTTAAAGTCGGAAATCAAAAAAACCGATAATAAAAAAGAGAGGTAATCATGTTGGGAAAAATCAACGGAATCAATCCAATTTCTAATACAACTCGAATCGAAGAAACAGTAAAAACGAAATCGGTTGCGGGATCCGATTCTATTTCGATTTCTTCCGATGCCGAAAAAATGAGCCGCCTTCATGCGTTACGCGAAAAAGTCGCTCAGACTCCCGATATCCGCCAAGACAAAATTGACGAAGTGATGAATCAAATGAAAAATCCGGACTTCATCAACGATAAGGTTTTATCTGTCGTAGCGGATAAGTTAATGGAGATTTTCAAAATCTGAAAGCCGGCTTTTGCCGGTTTTTTTTTATCCCATCGCAGCGGAAGGAAGGGTTGAAAAAACGAATTTTTCCGTCTATAATGCGTTATGAAGTTGAAAGAGCTTTGCGCCTATTACGAATCGCTGCTGCGGATTTCCGAAACCGACGACATCAGTCTGAACGGACTTCAGGTTGGCGACGGGGAAGCGGAAATCGGAACAGTCGCGTTTGCCGTTGATGCAGCGGAGGAAACCATCAGAAAAGCTGCCGATGCGAATGCCGATTTGCTCTTTGTCCATCACGGTCTGTTTTGGGGAAAGCCATACCCGCTGACCGGATCTGTTTACAGACGTTTTGATTTGCTTTTTCGGCGGCCGCTGGCGTTGTTTGCCGTTCATCTTCCGCTGGATTTACATCCGACACTTGGCAACAATGTCCGTTTGGCGCAAACGCTCGGATTGCTGAACCTTCTTCCGTTTGGCGAATATCACGGCATAAAAATCGGTTTTAAAGGGGAGTGGACTCAACCTCTTTCAATCGACACTGTCCTCAGTCGGTTAAGTCTGACTCGCAGCGATTGCCTGAAAGTGTACGACTTCGGTAAAAAAGAGATTCAAACCGCAGCAGTTGTTTCGGGAGGAGCAGTCGATGAACTTTCTCAAGCTGTCGCCGAAAACATCGATTTGTACATTACCGGCGACGCAGAACACGAAATTTACCACTTCTGCAAAGAATCCTGCATCAACATGCTGAGCATCGGCCACTACGCAAGTGAAACCTACGGCGTGAAAGCCGTTGCCGCTCAGACGGAAAAAGATTGCGGTTTAAAAACGCTGTTCATTGACTGTCCGACCGGACTGTAGGAGATTTTATGGGAATCATTGCTAAAAAGAAAAAAGACAAAAAAAGTTTTCAAACCGTTTTGAAGGAATTTCCGTCCGAAGTGAAAAAAAATTGGAAAATGAAGACGGCGATTTTAATGATTGCACCGATTGCGCTGCTGATCGATCAGATTACAAAATCGTTGGTCGTCCGCTTCATTCCGCTCTACGGTTCGCTTTGGGGTGATCCTTATGAAGGAATTTTGCGTATCATTCACGTCCGTAACACGGCGATTGCCTTCGGGTTAGGTCGCGGTTTTGCTGATGAGGTGAAAACAGTTTTGTTCATTCTGCTGCCGTTGATTATCGTCATTTCATTAATTGTTTACTCGCTTTATAAAAACGAACAACCTCTGTATCAGCGGATTGCGTTTGCACTGATTATCGGCGGCGGTTTTGGGAATTTGGCGGATCGAATTTTCCGTCCGGGAAATGTCGTTGATTTTGTCGATACAATTTGGTTCGGTATCGATGCGCTGCGCGATATTCCGCTTCTTAAATTGTTGTCGTTCGAACGTTGGCCGACTTGGAATTTTGCCGACGCCTGCGTTGTTGTTGCTGTTGCCATTCTTGTGGTCGGAATGATTTCCGAAGAAATTCAAACAAGGAAAAAGAAAAAACAGTCGGCTTAAACGCCGACTGTTTCCGTTAACGCCGCAGTTTCCGCTTGAAATTCAGCAATCAGTTTTTCTTTTTGCTTTTTTGTCAGCTTTTTCAGGCGCGCCTCTTCCTTTAATGCATCAGACCAGTCCGAAGTTTCGCGTAAAAAAACGACAGTCAGCGGTTGACGGCCGCGGGTGTATTTTGCGCCTTTTCCGTTACGGTGTTCCTTGAGACGCAGTTTCCAATCAACCGCCGCTCCGGTGTACAACGTCCCGTCACCGCACGCCAAGATATAAACGAATGCCATTTCTCAATATCCGTCGGATTGACTTCGATTAATATCCTTTTTGTACAGCTCGTTGTAAGCAAAACCTCGGTTCCTCAAATCGTCTTTAATTTCCTGCTTAAACGGTAAATATCGCCAAAAAATCTGACGAACTTCTTTGTCGAGCTTTTGAATCCCGTGACTTTCTTTGGTGATCCAAATGACGTAATCGCGGATGAAATAATCTTTCAGATTGCCTTTGAGTTTGTTATCGTAAGCCCACTGATAATAATTGCCGGTAATGCCTTCTTCCATCCAATACTGAGCCGCCTTTTCCTTGGCAGTCTGCCAGCGGAGATCGGCCACAGCGGTCAGTACGGCAAATTCCAAATTTTTCGGATACATCGGAACGGCAACGCGTCCGCGGCTGGTAGCGCGGTTGTATTTTTCAAACGGCTCCCAACAGATTCCGAAATCCCCGTAACAAGGAACGGCAATGACATACGGTGGAATTCGATACTCTTCCCGTTTATACGGCCGCTTGAAAACCCCCGGTTCGATGTCTTCGATTTTTGCCAAAATTCGCAAAATGTTTTCCCTGGTTCCCAAATTGTTTTTATCCGCAACAAAGTATGAAGAAAAGAAAATCGGAAAGTGGTTTCCCTGACGACCGACGCACATTTTCATCATCTGCCGAACGATTCCGAATTCCTCTTTCATGACATCTTCGTCAAAAACTGCGGAACTGCCGCCGGCTTCTGCAAGCGTTCCTTTCACCTGTTTGAGATTTTCCCGATACCGCTCCAAACTGTTCATGTCGGCGGTTAATTCGGCATCGATAGATTTGGCTTTTTGCATCAACATTCCGAACTGATTAAACAGCTGCTTCTGCTGCGCATCATAAGGAAACAAAACACCGGGATACGACTGCGACTCTTTCTTTTGGAGAAAACAGGTGACCAACCGTTCCAATTCGGATTCCAATTCTTTGCGCTGCGAAGATTTGGTTTTCGCGTGATCGACGGTTGCCTGAATGCTGGCTTCCACCCGCTGAATCTGCGATTCGAGGTGGCGGTTTTTGTTGTTGGCGTTAACGGTTTTCGTCTCGTCACCGGCAGAAGCTCCGATTTGGTTCTGTGCTACGCATTTCAGCCATTCGTCGACGTAATACACCGGGTTATCGTTTTCTTTATCCAAAATCACGTGCGACAAAAGCAGTTTTGCGTCACTGTTCATCAACGCCAAATTCAACACTCCGAAACGAATCAAACCTTCCCGTTCCGGCGTCGGCTGCAAAATCATTTCGCGAATATGGTTCTCCAAAAAATTCCAGAAAGCGGAAATAACCTTTCCGCGGTACATGGTTTTTTCCTGCGAATCGGTCGCTTTTACGAATGCATTTAAATTTTTATGAAGAGTCGCCGCTTCCGTGCCGCCGTTTTCCAACAGCTTTCGGTAATAATCGGAATCTTGGAAAAGACCGTTGGGGTCCGCCGAAAAAAATGAAGTAATTTCTTTGAATTGTGTCTGCGTTAAATCAACTGTCAGCCGCGTTTTTTTCTCTGCCTGCGGTTCATCCTGAGATCCGACCGTTTCTGAACCGCCGATGACATCGGAAGTTTCCGCATCGCGGTCGATTTGACCTTCAAACCGGTCAAGCATATCGCTCAAATCACCGAAATCATTCTGTTCGTCCATTTACTCCTCCTTTTTTCTGTCCTCTTCGGGATTCAATTCACTTTTTCGGCTAAAACGGTTCGTTCGCGTTCACTCAAATCGGGTTCTTCACCGGCCAGCAGCGCTTTGACCGCTTTTTTCTCTTTTTCCGACAATTTTACGCTTTTCAAAACGTGGTTACGGAACGCTTCGCATGCATATGGGCATACTTTTTCAGCAATCATCAGCAGAACTTCGGCATAACTTCGAATTTCTTTTTGCGCATGACCGTCGAGCCGCAATTTTAGAAAGTGAAACAGATTATGCAAATCGATTTGCCAATACCATTCCGTGTATAAACTGAGCGGCAGGTTGATTCGCGACAGTTCACGTGCAATGTTTTCGCCGATCAACTTTTCGTAAGAATCGTAAGCGGCAGTTTGCTGATCAATTAAATTTTGCAGAACCGTTTCCCGAAGCGCGGCAGGAACTTCTTCCTCCGAACGCCCCTGTTTATTATTCTGACTTTGAAACGCAATATCTTCGGCGGCCGGAACGTAAAACTCATTACGCATAACAGAATAACGGCCGGAAATTTCGTTCAGCCGCGCTGTTCGGTGACGAATCCATTGACGAGCAACAAAAATCGGCAGTTTGACGTGAAATGTGAAAACCACCTGTTCGAACGGAGAAGTGTGTTCGTTTCGCAGTAAATAATTGATAAGCCCCTGATCTTCCCGAACTGTTTTCGTTCCGTCGCCGTAGGAAACGCGTGCCGACTGCACAATCCGCGAATCGCTTCCCATATAATCGACCAAACGGACAAATCCTTTATCCAAAACGGGAAACGCTTTGTCCAATACGGCTTCCGCTTCGGGAACGACACAATGCGCCATAATCTTACCTCAATTTCGATTATAATATATTGAACGAAATTTGTCACGTCTTTTTAAAAAACAACCGAAACCGTCGGCGGCTGCATAAAATCCGGAACGGCGGCCGATTTTTTTGCTGCAGCTGCCTTCTGAATGACGACAACGGAATCGTCAGTTGCATTTTCTTCTGCCGCATCATACGTCGAAAAATTATATCGATACAAATAATCCTCGGTGCGGCCGTCAGCATATGTATAAACCGCCTTTTCGGGATTTTTCAATTCATTATCGTAATAAATGACATCGTAAGCATAAACAAACGTCTCGGCAGCGTCATAATATTCGCCGCGGACAATGGCGCTTCCGTCGATATTGAATACAAAAAAAGAAGCGACTTCTCCGGTCGAGATGTTGTAATGGTTTTCCGTGATAGAGTGGGCCGTTACGCCGCTGTAATTGTAAATCCGTTCCTTTGAAAGAACAAAATACTGCGTCAGAAACTCATTGTCGGACAAACCGGCGCCGGTTTCGTTTTCCGTTCCCGGACGGCGGGTAAAGTATTCGATCCGTTCGATTTTACCGCTGCGGATGACGCGCCGCTCCGTTCCCTCCCACCGCGTGCGGTCGGGTTCGGTTTGGCTGAAATCTTCCGAATAATATTGATTGATGTTCAGATAGCGAACCTCCGAATCGGCATTCGCTGTTTCTTCTGTTACGGAATAATAAAAATGAGCGTTGTAATGCGACGGCTGCGCTTTCGGATCGGTGTAAATTCCTTCGTATTTCAGAAAACCGTCGCTGTCGTAACCGTAAACAATGGTTTCGATATGCCGCGCTTCGGTGACACCTTCAACGGAAGTGTAGAGATAATACGCGTCTTCTTTTTTGTATAAACCGTCATTGGTATAACTGTAAACCGAATAGTTTGAATCGTCAGCCCAACCGGCTTTGATTTGCTTCAGTTTTTGTGTGAACGTTGTCGGCCGCGACCATGTGACGAAGCGATTGCCGGTCGATTCATTGGAGACGGAAGCGCGCACAAAATACGTTCCGGCACCTAAGCGATCCAAATACTGTGAATTGTAGGCAATAAACCAGCCGCCGTTTTGCGTAAAGGTTTCTGTCGTAATCAATCGAGAGGCGGAAAAAACGCCTTGATAGTTGTCGATATGATATGAAAAATCTTCGTTTTTAGAGAATTCCAGATAATAAACTGAATCGGAAATTGAAGTCCAAACGAGGGCAGGATAGTAACACTCCCCGTAATCGGTTTTCGAAAAGACAACCGCATTGGTTCCGATCTCAACAGGAAAACCGACGTAATTTCCGCTTTTCGGATCAACGGGATTTTCGAATGCAAAACAGGAAAAAAGGAAAAAAACCGACAATAAGACTAAAATTTTCTTTTTCACAGACTGTTCCTGTTTAAATAAGTCTGGCGATATTTTTCTTCAGCTGCATTGATAAATGCCGTCTTTTGAGGTCGGTCGCCGGAAAACAGAACCGCCGCCGCAATCAAAAAACCGCCGGCCGCTGCAGTGCAAACTCCGGCAGGAACCAGACAGGCAACCGTTTCTTTACGCGACCGGACGGCAGCTGATGTTTCAACGGCGGCCGTATAGCGGCTGTACGGAACGGTCGCGCCGCCGAACAAGGCGGCGCCCGCAGCCGCCAGCCCGGCGCCGCTGCCGAGAAACCGAAACGCCAACCGATCACGTTTGCGTCTTGTTTCCAGACGACCGATTTTTCCATCGGTTTTTTCGCTCTCTTTTGAAACAATCCGCCTCGATACGTCGAAAAATCGGGCAACAGTCGCCGGTGATTCTTCGGCGATCATCCGGTCAAAGGCGGCCGTCAGCGTTTGAAATTCATGCAGCAGATCTTCGTCTAAAGGCAGCGGATTCGCCAAAGAGGCTTCAGCTCTCATTAAAAAAATTTCCGTTTCACTGCCGCCGATCCGCTGAGCCGCCGCCGAAAGAGTCGTAAAAAGAAAAACTGCCGCAATTAAATTTTTCATGTCATAAAAAAAGCATCAACCGTTACTTTAACAGATTGATGCTTTTACCTTTAATTTTTGTCCTATTCGGCAGTCGTTTCCGAAGAGGCTGCTTCGGCGGCCGGTTGGTCTGCCGCTTCAGCATTATCGGTTTCGGTTTCCATTACCGAATCGTCAATTCCGTCATTGACAACGGGGGCGTCTTCCGCAGGCAAATCAATTTCTTCCTCTTCCAAAATGATTTCTTCTTCAGCCGCAAGACGATCAGCTTCGTTATAAATCACGTCAGCTCCATTGATTTTTTCTTCAAAAAACCGGCGGAAAAGCGATTCGTTTACTTGCGCTCCCGCATCGAGTTTGGCAAACGATTGAATTTGATCCAATTCGATAGTATGTTCGGGAATCATTGCATAAACATAAAAAACAATATATGCATTATAATCTTGATAATCATAAATGGAACTGACTCCACCGGCCGGAACATCTTTTAATAAATCGTCAATGTCTTTTGTTGTATCAGTAATATAGATAAATCCGCGGTTGGCTTTATAATCTTTCTTGTTGAAATACGGATTGTCTTTCATGTATTTGGCGGCAGTTTTCATAAAGGCCTTTTCAGAGGTTATGTCAGGCAATTCTGCTTCCAATTCTTTGTAAAGTTTTTCCGCAGCTGTTTCTTTGACAACTTCTTCAACAGTTTCTTCAACTCCTTCCACAACACCAACCGGTTCTTCTGTTCCGTCGGCATTCTCCTCTACAATCTCCCCTTCAACGACCTCTTCGGTCACTTCTTCTTCAACCGGTTTCTCAATGTACAACTGACTGACATAATAACTCTTCGGAACACTAAAAGCCGTTTCTTTTCTTTCGTTATACCAATTTTGAAGCTGCTCTTCCGTCGGCTGCTGATAAGAATCGGCATACATTGCTTCTATGATTTTTCCTTGCAGCAAAACATATTGTGTCATCTTCAAAATATCGTCTTTGTTTTGACCGTTTTCAAGATAAGGAAACAATTCTTCGGCAATTTCCAATGTCGGATAACGGCGGGCGCTTAAGACATAATAGTTATAAATTTGATCACATTCTTCTTTCGTAAGTTGAATATTGTATTCATTTTTTAATTGATCAATGACTGTTTCGCGAATTAATTGATTCTCGGTAAAGGTTTTTACCTGTTCTTCCATACCGGGGAACATTTCTTCTTCAGGCGGCATGTTTTTATTCAGCAATTCATTAAATTCGCTGACTGTAATGACTTCACCATTAATAGTCATATACGGGCGATTACCGCAACCGACTATACTAAAAAGAAAAAATACGGCCGTTATTACCGCAAACGATAAATTTTTCATGCGTTTGACTCCTTTAATGTCATATTATTTATGAAATTATAAACCGATTTTTCTCCGCCGTCAAGTCATTTTTGTGTTGTGGGGAAGCTTACTACCCTCTACCAACAACCGCCGCGCTCCAAAATCAATGCCGCGGCGGCGGCCGCTGCCGTTTCGGTCCGCAAAATCCGCTCACCGAGAGCGTAAACGGAAAAACCGTAATCCGCAAACAGCCGCCGTTCATTGTCGGTCCAGCCGCGTTCACTGCCGACTGCCGCCGTTGCCGGAAGTAAAAACGCACTCTGCTGCCGAAACGAAACGGCATTAGGCCGATTATCGAAAACAAACCGCGGTTCTTCGGGCGAAAGTTTTTCCAATGCAGATCTCAGAGAATAAGGAACGGCAATTTCAGGCAAACGGGTTTCTCCCGCCTGAACCGCGCCTTCAATCAGAAATTTTCGATAATTTTCCTCTTTCCACAAAGAACCGGCACGGTAACTTTTATCGGTCAATTCGGTCTGCACAAACCAAATTCGACCGACACCCATGGCAGTCAAATCCTTCAAAAGCCGCCGTGCGGTAATCGGTCTTACCATACCGATAATCAAAGTCAAATCAAACAGCGGCGGCGATTCGGTTTGCGGTTCAAAACGGCAAACGCACTCTTTTTCATCCATCGATTCGATGGATGCCGTTCCTTTCATGCCGTTGACAATCCCGGCAGCAAACGTGTCGCCTTCGCCTTTTTTCAGGATTTCTTTTAAATGACGGTATCGTTCGTCATTTGAAGATAACACAAATGCTCCGGGTTCGAATAAAATCAGATTCATTAAACCTCCGGAACCGCATTGTATTCCAAAGAAAAAATGACTTCGGCATCTTCAAAAAGCAGCTCAGAAAGACGATAATAAAGATTTTCATTCTTTTGAAGCGTAAGCAGCAGCGCCGCCCAACTTCTCCATTGCGCTTCGGAAAGCGTTTCCTCCGGTAAAATCTCGCTGACATAAAAAACGGAAAAGGAGAGCGGTTCGCCCTCATACACGGCGGAACATTCTCCCGGCTCCAACGCCCAAACCGTATCAGTCACGGCCTTTCCGTAACCTCGAAACTCCGGCCAAAAAGCGCCTAAAAATGTTGCCGGATCATCGAATTCCAAATCGGAGTATTTTTTGACGGCTTTCTCGAATTCCATGCCGTTCTCGACAGCTTTTTTCGCTTTTTCAAGCGTTTTTCGCGCTTTTTGTTTCCCTTTTTCTGTTCCGTCATGACGTTTCAGAATTTGAAAAATGATTTTGCGCTGCGGTTTTTCGGCAAAAGTTTTTCGATTCTCTTCGACAAATTGATCGATTTCGGCATTCGTCGGCTTTTCAGCTTCGGGCAGACCGGCTAAAAATTTCATTTTTTTATATTCAATTAAATTATCTCGCAGCATTTCCGAAATGGGAATATTTCTGTATGCGGCGGCTTTTTCAATCCGGCTTTTGTCTTTATAAACAAACTCAATAAGAATTTCAGTTTGGGCGTCTTCTTCGGCTGTCGTCTTTGTTCCGTTTTCCGCCGCTTTTTGATCAAGCAGCAGCGCTTCGGCTATAGACAGTGCGACGGTTTTTCGCGCGCCGCGAATGTCGTCTTCGCCCGCAAACGGGTTGTAAATAAGGTAGGCGCCGAGTTTGGCGTCCGTCATGTCTTCCGTGATTTCAGCTCCGTTGACGGTTAAAATAATTTGATTCGGATTGCCCTTTGGTACTTCCGGGATATTGTCCGAAGCTTCTTTCTTGCAGCCGCTCATTAAAAAGAGGGCGCATAAAACAAACACAATTTTGTTTTTAACAAATAAATCCCGCAAAACCGACATAATCTCCTTTATAAAATACGCAAAGCTGTCCGGGCGTCACGGCGCGAACCGGCGTTTCCCATTCGATCACAATACGACCGTCGGCTTTCACCTCTTTTATACGGCCGAGATGACCTTCATCGCGGTAACGAATTTTTACGACTCCTTCCGTTCCGACGGAACACTCTGTCAGAGCCGAAAAATTGACATCACGGATAGTGACTGTTTTGCTAAGAAGCATTTCTTCTTTACCGACGTAAACGGTGTCCGATTCGGCGTCAATTTTCAATACAAACAGCGGATAGCCGATTCCGATGTTTAATCCGCGCCGCTGTCCGACTGTGTAACGGTGAATTCCGCGATGGCGGCCGACTTCTTTTCCGTTCGGCAGCTCTATAAACGGACCGTCGGTTTCATCGGAAAAAAACCGTTTGTAATCACCGACGCACAAATCCTGACTCTCTTTTTTTTCGGCTGTCGGAAGACCGGCTGCCGCCGCTATTTTGCGTACTTCCGCTTTTGTCATTTCTCCCAGAGGAAAAATCGTTTTCGCTAACTGCCGCTGTGAAAGCATCGCTAAAAAATACACCTGATCTTTTTCGGCATGAGCACCCTTTTTTAAGCGATAGCGCCTCATTTTTTCGTCGTAATCAATGACGGCATAGTGTCCGGTTGCAAAACGGTCGAATTCGATTCCAAGTTCTTCCGCTTTCTCCCAAAAAATTCCGAATTTAACTTCTCGATTGCAGCGGACGCACGGATTGGGCGTTCTCCCGTTTTCATAATCTTCTTTGACATAAGCGATAATTTTTTCGCGATACTCTTTTGTCAAATCAATTTCATAAAACGGGATCTTTAAAAATTCCGCCGTTTTCTTGGCATCACTGTGGTCATCTTCGGAGGTCAGTTTCATGGTAATTGCCGTCACATCATGTCCCTGTTGTTGCAGCAAATAAGCGCAGACGGAAGAATCGACTCCGCCGCTGAGTCCGACAGCAATTTTCATGTTGTTATTATAACAGAATTTTTGTAAATTTTGAATATTTTTATCTATGAAAATAGAAACAAACGCCGCAAACTATTCGGTTCTTTCCCGAATGCGGAAAAATCAAACCGAACCGGTTTTTCGAATTTTAAACGTCTTCGAGAAAACGGACGCGGGCGGCTGTCAGTTCCGAAATTCCGCTTCGAAATTCGTCGACTTTCGACAACGGAACAACAACGGAACAGCCGACCGTTTCTCCGAAATTTTCTTTTTGCCATTCGCCGCCGTTTTTCTCTGCAAAACGGCGGATTTTTTCGTAATCGGCGTAAGAAACTTCAAACGTCACAGCCGCTTTTTCCGTCAATTCTTCGGTTTCCAAATGCGTCAGCAGCTCTTTGACCGCATCGGAGTATGCACGCACCAATCCGCCGGTTCCCAGCTTGGTTCCGCCAAACCATCGGACGACAGTCACCAAAATGTCGGTCAGTCCGCTGCCTTTCAAAACTTCCAGCATCGGCCGCCCAGCCGTTCCGGAAGGTTCATGATCATCGGAACAGCCGGCAAACTCTCTTCTTGGGCCGCAAAGGAATGCATGACAAACGTGCGTCGCGTCGGAATAACGTTCTTTTTGCCGCCTGATAATTTCTTTGACTTGAGCCGGATTATCAATAAGAAAGTTTTCAGCAAGAAATTTCGATTTGCAGACAACTGTTTCGCTTTGTCCGCTGCCGACAGCTCTTTTCATACGATCAGCTTTTCAAATAAACTGCCGATTTTGTTCTTCAATGATGGATTTTCATTGAATTTTGAACGAATCAGGCGGGAAATCTCTTCGAAACGATATAAAACAATGCGTTCAAAGTTAAGATGTTTTGCCAACACATCGGCAACGGCAATTTCCGGTTTAATATAATAACGCAAATTTTTCGGCATGAGGCGGCGGTATTCTTCCAACAATCCGATATTTTGCAATTTTTCCCGGGCCTTCAAAGCGCATTCGTCTTCTTCTATAAAATAGTCAATTCCAAAACAGCGACCGAAAACTTTCAGTGTATCCAAATACCCCAAACGGCTGAAGCGTTCCAAAAATTCGCTGTTGAAATCAAAAACTCCGAAAAGAGTCGAAATTTTTCCGAAATCAATCGAATTTTTGATGTAAATGAGATTGACGCCTTCGTAATCGGGTATTTTGTTTCGTCCCAATCCGGAAATGTCGACAACAATGATGTTTTTGTATCCGCTGTCACGAACGATTTGAAAGGGAATGTTATCGGCGATACCGCCGTCTATGCACCGTTTTCCGTGAATTGACTGCGTTTTAATTCCGGGAAATGCTGCGGCAGCCAAGAGATGCGGAATCAGTTCTCCTTCCGGAATTTCTTCGATAAACAACTCTTCCTGCCGAAGTCGAGATAAATTAAATGTTGTCAAGCCGAAACGGATTCCGCTTGTTCTGATTTTTGTCTCATCGATATGCCGTTCAAGCAGTTGTTTTAACGGCGCAGCACTGACGCCGAAATTTTTGATGACTCCGACAAAGAAATCTTTCATACCGGCATGGGGCGGCAATTCGAGAATTTTTTCAAGGGTAACAGTGCGCCACAGCTCAAAGGCCGAATCCCAATCGTTTTGAGTCATCAGAGCGCCGTTTATGGCGCCGATGCTGGAACCGACAACAACATCATAGCAAATGTCCAGCTCCCGCAATGCTTTCCACACGCCGATTTGGTAAATTCCTTTGGCGCCTCCACCGGCTAAAACCAGCGCATACCGGCGTTCCATATTTTACCTCCCTTAAATTCCGGAATTTTTCTGCTCGTTTTTCTGTCTCAAACGAAAAATCAAAGCGGCCGAAAACAAAAGCGTTGCGGCTTCGGCAACGGGAACAGCCGTATAAATTCCGTGAACTCCAAACGCTTTCGGGAAAAAAGTCAGAAATAAAACCGGCAGAACCAAGGCCCGTGCTCCGGAAATCAAAAGCGATTCGACCGGTCGGTGAACAGCCGTCATCCAAGCTGAGTTAATCATATTAAACCCGATAAAGAAAAACGCAAATCGAATATACTGCGTAAATTCGCAGCCGATTTCATACGCCTTTGAGGATTTGTCATCCAAAAAGAGATGAACTGCCGCATCACCGAAAAATGTTAAAAACAGAATACAGCCGAGGGAAAAAACAAACGCGGTTATCCGTGAAATTTTTAAAATCTCGCGGATGCGTTCGCGGCGGCCGGCTCCGTAATTAACGGAAATCAACGGTGTAATAGCGTCGCTGACGGCGTATAAGGTCATTTGCCCAAACCACAAAATGTAATTGATAGCCGTAAAAGCAGCGACGCCGTCCGTACCAAAACCGGCAATCATAATTCGGTTAAACAGAAAAACAACCACACCGGCCGAAATTTCCGACAGAAATTCAGATGAACCATTAAACGCCGCCAGAAGCAGTTCATGCCAACGTCCGTTCGGTCGTTTCAGTTTCAGATTCTTCGAGAAAAAAAGAATGTAAATCAAGAACACTATTGTCGGTCCGACCGAAGAAATTCCGGTCGCCAATGCGGCTCCGGAAACACCCCATTGAAAACCGACAATGAACAACGCATCCAAAGCGATATTAATGACGGCCGTCGACAACAGACCAAACGTTGCCAATTTCGGTTTACCGTCAACCCGAATAAATAACGAAAATGTATAAACGAGTCCCCACGTTAGAAAAAACGGACTGACAGCGCGCAAATAAGCGACTGCCAGCGTGTGAAGCGGACCTTCTTTGGCTCCTAAAAAAGAGGTGACTTCTTCAGCAAAAACGAAAAAGAAAACCGAGAAAAAAATCATAACGGAAGAAACAGCAATAATCGTTTTTGTGAACATGACATGCGCTTTATCAAAGCGATTTTCACCCAAATATTTGCCAACCCTCACCGAACCGCCGCTGCCAAAAACCAAATTCAGTCCGCTCATCAGCGACATAACAGGAGCAATCAAATTCACTGCCGCCAATGGCTCTTTTCCGCAAAAATTTCCGACAAACATAGCGTCAATCATGCTTGCCGACGATAATGCTAACAACGAAATGACATTGGCAATTCCGAATTTAAAAAAAAGAGGTGTGATATTTTTCGTCAGAATTTCGTTTTGATTTTCATTCATAGCTGTTCATCGTTTTATCGAATTTATGCTTAAAAGTAAAGCGAAAAAATATTTTTTCTTTGGTTTTTAAGTAATTTATGGTATAATTCTATATCATTAAGGAGGGGTGGTTATGCATCCGTTTTTTTCTCCGAATCCGGTTGTTTTAGCACACCGTGGTGATTCAAAGCGTTTTCCTGAAAATACAATGCCGGCTTTCCGTTCCGCACTTCAAATGAAAGTCGATGTCATTGAAACCGATGTTCATATTACAAAAGACGGAGTTGTTGTCATCTGGCATGATGATGATTTATCCCGGCTTTGCGGAGAAGCGATTCCCGTTTACGAAAAAACATACGCGGAATTACTGACTCATGACGCCGGTTGTTTTTATATCGACGAAAACGGAAACAAACCATTTGAAGGGAAGGGGATTACCATTGCCCGTTTTGACGAGCTTCTTGAACTGAATGCAAACCAACGGATCAACGTCGACATGAAAGACCCCAAACCGGAACTGGTGCAGGCAATGGCGGATCTGCTGCGGAAATACAATGCAGTCGGACGAGTCTGTGTGGCGTCATTCCACTCACAAAACATCTTTCTTTTAAGAAAAATTATGCCGGACGCTCTGACTTCGTTTACCTCCAAAGAAGTGGCGAAATACGTTTTGACCATCAACTTTGGACTCGGTTTTTTATGGAAGCGTTTTCCGTCCTGTGTATTTCAGATGCCGGAGCGGATGCCGGAAACCAAACACGGCATTCGGCTGCTGACAAAGCGTTTTATTAAATATTGTCATAAAAGAAACATCAAAATCCAAATTTGGACGATTAACGAAGCCGACGAAATGCGGCGGCTTTTGGCTATGGGAGTTGATGGATTGTTTACCGATGATCCGGCGCTGATGCTTGAAGTTCTGAAACGACCGGTTCAAAATTCATGACACTCTCAATCGCCAATATTCTGATCCTCTTTGCTCTTTATGCGTTTTTACTGGCAGATATTTTCGCTATTTCATTTCATAAACCACATTTAAGATGGTTTATCGGGAAATCCGAATTAATGCCGATTTTAGCGCTGTTTTATTGGTGCAACGCGCCGGAAGTCAATCCGTTTATCATGGCAGCATTGTTTTTTGGCTGGATCGGGGATCTTTTTCTTCTGAAAAAAGAAAAAACAGTGTATTTTCTTGCCGGAACGGCAGCTTTTCTCATCGGACACATTTTTTACATTTTGACATTTGCTAAAATTTCCAATTTTTACAAAAATGTTCCGCCGTTTGCATGGCTGATTTTAGCCGTTGGAATCGTTTTGTTGTTCGCCGCTTACTTTATTGTTCTTCAATACAAAAAAATTATGATCCTTCCCGGACTGATTTATTATTCAGCCGTTATTTTTCTGAATTTCACTATTGCCTGTTGTTATTCTCATTTAAATCAAACGGCTTTCATTGTGACGCTTTTAGGAAGTCTGCTTTTTTTGATTTCCGACTCACTCTTGGCTTTGCGCTCTATCGCCAAAAAACTGCCGCCGCATACGCCGTTGATTATTCTGACTTATGTACCGGCTCAGTTTTTATTGATTATGGGAACGCTGCTGTAATTTTACCGCCACAAATAAATTTTGTATAATTTTTTCGCATAAAAAGAATAGGCCGCAAAATAGAAAACTGTTAAAACCGCTAAAACGGGAAGTTTATTGACGGCATAAATCGCCAAAAATAAAAACGAAAAAACAACTTCCGAAATCATCAGCAGGAAATTATCTTTTAAAGTGTTGACTTTCCGATCTGTCAGATAAATAACAGCCGTCAGCAATTCCAAAAGAATAAAAAGCAGACAAATGTACAAAAGGACATAAGAACGGTAATAAAGTTCCTTTCCAACGGTTGCCGAATCAATCGGAATCAGAACAGAAAGAAACGCGAATCCGACAAGCAAAACGTAAAAAATAACATCAAACCGATTGTTTTCGATTCCCAGAGAAAAAAACGCTCCGCAAAATGAATAGAGCGGAACCAGCAAAATGACCGCATAAAAAATTTTCATTCCGGAAACAAAGAAAAAATCGGGACCGTTTAAAAGCGGATAATTTAAAAAAAATGTTTTCAGATGGACAAACAATAGAACAAAAAGAGACAAAATATGAAAAAAAATTTCATTGGACATAATGGCGCGAAACCGGTAATAAGTTAATCCCATCAAACCGTAAATAAGAAGCGTTAAAACCAAAAGAAAAACATAAAACGCTGCTATCGAAAAAAAATCGGGAAAATCGGCAAAACGGTAATCGTAATGGCTGCGGTTCGTCAAAAAAAAGACAAAATTGAAAACCGATAGCAGCGGCAAAAAAAGCCCTGCTGCAAAAACGATTTTCAGCAATCGGTTACGCATTCTGAGTGTCATACTTCATTATTATAAAAAAACGAAAATCATTCAAGGATTTTTTCTTTTTGTTCGATAATATAGAGACGGGAGGTTCCATGAAAAAATTCGTTTTTATCGCTTTTTGTCTGTTGTCCGCGTTTGCGGCAACCGCAAACGATGTCGCTTCTTTTGCCAATTTAGGTTTTTCAAATGATTCCCGATTCTTTTTGTTTGCTGAAACGGGACAAAATCTCGAAAAAGGACAAATTTACGCCAACGGATATTTGGTAGATGTCGTTAAAAATCAATTTGTCAGAAACGGTATAAAAAAAGCCGTTTACGAAGGATCGGTCAATGCCGGCTATTCGGATATGGGCGCTTTATTTAATTTACTTGCCGAATGGAACAATTTTTTGAAACCGTACGCCATCAACCATTTGAACACCGGCCGTTTGATTTATTCGTTGGAACCGGGAGCCGAAGCGAAGAACGTTTTGACTTACCGTGATTTTTTTACAAAGAAAAATTACGAAATTGAGCTGAACCAAATGAAAGTCGAAAACCCGTTAAAGTCGTCGTTTTTCATTTCAGTGAAGGTAACAGATGCCAACGGAAATCGGCTGGCGAAAGTGGTTGGAATGCCCGATTTTCAGCGGGAAAATGTTTCCGATTACTTTATCCGGCAAGTCATCATCTCTCCGGATAACAAACAGATCGTATTTGTAATAGCAAAAACCGTTATTATTGACGGAGAGACCTCCATTCGTTATATGGTGGAAACGCTTTCGTTATAATATCGTCTTTTGAAAGAAGAACGACGCTTTTGTGAAAACCTTTCCGGTATCGTTGACAAAACGTCGTTCTCTCTTTATAATAATTCCATTGGAGAGATGTCCGAGTGGTTTAAGGTGCACGCTTGGAAAGCGTGTGTACGGTAATACGTACCGGGGGTTCGAATCCCCCTCTTTCCGTTTCCCTTGAGTAAGACGGCAGACAAATCGGAGCGGCTCAACCCTGCCAGGTTCGGAAGAAAGCAACAGTCGGCTGTTTCCGGTTGTGCCTGTTTTGTTTTATTCAAGGGTTTTCTTTGGGAAAAGCCATGTCCTATGAAGTCACAGCTATCCGAAAGCGTCCGCATACTTTTGAATCTCTCGTCGGACAGGAATTCGTTGTTTCTGCTTTAACGAATTCCATCGTCAACGGAAATTTTGCCCGCGCCTACCTTTTTTCCGGTCCTCACGGAGTCGGAAAAACATCTGTTGCGCGTATTTTGGCAGCCGCGTTGAATTGCGAACACGGTCCGACACCTCATCCGTGCTGTCAGTGCTCTTCCTGCAGAGAAATCATCGCCGGAAATTCGCTTGACGTCATCGAAATCGACGGAGCTTCCAACACATCAGTCAGCGATATCCGCGTGATAAAAGACGAAATCCTTTTTCCACCGAATTCATCTCGATTTAAAATTTACATTATCGACGAAGTTCACATGCTTTCCAACAGCGCGTTCAACGCTTTATTGAAAACCATTGAAGAGCCGCCGGAACACGTTGTTTTTATTTTCGCCACAACCGAAGTTCATAAAGTTTTACCGACCATCCGCAGCCGCTGCCAGCAATTCCATTTCCGATTAATCGATACAGACGTTATTAAAAATCTGCTGAAAGACCGATGTCTGGAAAGAACAATTCGTTTCGAAGACGATGCTCTTCTCTGGATTGCAAAAGAATCTGCCGGGTCAGTACGCGATGCCTATATGCTTTTCGATCAGATTTTAACCTTTTCTAATGGAGAAATAACGCTTCAAAAAATCCGGGAAAACATGGGAGTCATCGGTTTTGATCGCATCAACGATTTGGCAGTATTGATGGCTGACGGAAAAGAAAAAGATGTTCTTGAAACCGCCTCTGAAATTCTTTCAGCCGGCGTTTCCATTGAACAATTAATCAACGATTTGGCTGAATATTTTCGCGGAATTTTGCTGATAAAAAACGGTGTCGAAAAAGAGTCTTTAATCGGCGTTCGTAAAGATCGTTATCATGCAAAAGTTGTCGAATCATTTTCTGTTTCCGGAGTTGAAAACGCTTTATCCCTTCTGTTTTCGCTTTACAGAGATATCCGCTTTTCTGTCAATCCTCGGTTTGAATTGGAATTGATTTTAAGCCGTTTATCTCAGCTAAAAAACTTTCTGACAAAAACGGAAATTTTAGAAGAGCTTGACATTCTGAAACAACAACTTTTAAAGCAAATTTCTTTACACGGATCCTCCGTTTTCGTGCCGGAAAAAGAGAGCGAAATTCCCGTTAAAACTCTGAAGCAGCCGCCGGTTGAGGATTTGCTGTCTGCGCCGATCGAGTCGATTCTTCATCAAACACCTGTCGATTCCATGCAAAAGCAAACAAAACCGAGTCAACCGTCATCAGAGACACTGTCGGCGGATAAAGCGGCAGAACAGCCGCTGACTTCAAAAGAAATTCTGCCGCTTTTAATCCGAATTGCGGTTGAAAATAAAAAACCTCTTTTAAAAAACGTACTGTCTGAAATCAAAAAAGCAGTTGCTGACGGAACACGTCTGACGCTTTACTGCAAGAATGATTACGATCGGGACGCGATTTTTCAATCAACCCCGTTGCTTGAAAGGCAGGTTTTTGAGAAAACCGGTATCGGCTATAAAATCGAAACGGAAACCGCTCTCGATTTATCGGTCAACCATCAAATACCGTCGGAAGCAGCTGAACTCGAACTTTTTAAACAAGTCTTCAATGCCGAACCGATCGGAAAGAATCCGATTTCTCCCGAAGAAAACGGGGACTTGAATTTTTAACCGAAATTCTCTTTAATACCGGTATGAATCCTTTTGAAGCCTTTAAAAATTTAGGGAAAATTCAATCCCAAATGAAAGAAATTCAAGATAAACTCGACCGTTTGTCGGAGACGGGAAGTTCGTTGGGAGAAACCGTTAAAGTGACATTGAACGGAAAATTCGAAATGATTGACATTCAAATTGAGCCGTCGTCGCTGAAAACGGAAGATTTGGATTTGCTTCCGCCGCTCATCAAAGCCGCCCACGCCGACGCCGTTGAAAAAATTCGTAGCGCCGTGCAACGAGAAACGGCCGCTTTAACCGGCAGTTTAAATATTCCCGGTTTTCCCGGATTCGGAATGTAAAATGGACGCGCTCGACGCCTTGACTCTCAGCCTTTCCAAACTGCCCGGAATCGGCCGAAAAAGCGCCAGGAGAATTGCTTTTTCGCTCCTAAAAACCGATGATCGTTTCAATTCGCTTTTAGCTTCTCAAATTATTGAATTGAAGGAAAAAATCCGCGAATGTTCGGTTTGCGGTACTTATTGTGAAGGAGAAATTTGTCCGATTTGTGATAATCCGCAGCGAGACAGAACTCAAATTTGCGTTGTGGAACAATCTTCCGATTCGGCTTCCATCGAAAGCACAGGAGAATTCCACGGTTTATACCACGTTCTGCACGGAACCATTTCGCCGCTGGACGGCGTCGGTCCTCAAGATCTGACCATTGATAAACTGCTCAAACGGTGCGACGGAACCGTAAAAGAGGTGATCATTGCAACAAACGCAACGGTTGAAGGCGACACGACAGCGCTTTACCTTGTTTCATTGTTAAAAGAAAAAAACGTCAAAGTTTCCCGATTGGCATCGGGGCTTCCTGTCGGAGGCGATTTGGAATACATCGACAAAATCACGCTTTCCCGCTCATTGCGGGGACGAATTGAATTTTAACGCTTTGAATCGCTTATTCAGTCAGTTGCTGAACAAGAAGATCCATTCTGTATTCAGCCGCTTCAAACGCCGACAAATGACGAAAAAATTCCTTTGCCGCTTTTTCAGGTGCGGCACCGCTCAAAACGCGGTAAAAAGCAAAAACCGCAATCAAATCAAGCATTTTTTCGCCGCGGAACCAATACTTTTCCCGGTACAGATTGACTTCCGCAAAAGACAGGATTTCTTTGTCTTTCAAAGCGCCGACAAGCGTTTTATCTTTGCGGCACAACAACCGCGCAAAAACCGACAGCAAAGCGAATGTCCGGCCGCGGTCCGCCTTAACGGAAGACCGGCCGTTCAATGCTTCGAAAACCGTTTCAAACAGAATCTGTCCGTTTAAAAACTCTTCGGTCTCGGGAATACCGGCTAAAAGAGACAAAGCGGCGGCAAACGTCCACTCTTCATGATAACCGATAAGAGAAGCCAACCACTCCGTTTGTGACGGAGAGGCGTCCGAAAGCGTTTGAGCAATTTTATCAAGTTTTTCGCAATTCTTTTCGATTCGACTGAAAATTCGTTCTTTCCGGTTTAAAAGTGATCGAAAACTCTCTTTTTCTGTCAGTTTTGCGGTTGCTTTTTCGGCTTCTTTCTTGATTTTTTCGTCAAATTTCCACTGAGGGAGCTTTCCTGTCTTTTTTCCAAGCACAATATCCGTCAGTTTTTTGAAATTTGTTTTATTTTTATCGAAAATCGGTTTAAAAAACGCCGAAACTGCTTCAAATTCCAGTTTTTCAGCTTCAAACGCGACATCTTCGCAGCCGCTGCCGTTTAACTTCGCTCTCAGATTTTCATAACGGCCATCGAAATCTTCAACGATATGAAAATCGGTGAACAACTGATATTCGTAACCTGCCAAAAGACAAAACAAACCGTTGTCAACCAGATCGCGGGCAGAACGGATGTACGACAAGCTTTTAATGAAATCGGTAAAAATAACGTACCGCCGCTCCGTCTCTTCGATTCCGATAAAATCAGCCAACACAGTGTGTTTCATTTGCCCATCAGCTTTGTCTTTATATAAAACAGTGTGTTTTATGGTTCCGGCTGTTGATTCGTATTTATTGTTGTAAACAACCAATGCGTTTTCGTTACCGCATTTATTGGAATAGGCAAAAACATTTTCGTTTAGTCGTCCTTCGGTATCATTGAAATTGTAAAGCCGAAAATTGACGACTTCCGAAAATAGATAGCGTTTGCGAAAAATGGGGAAAATTTCCCTTTCATGCCGGTCTATCAGCCACTGATCGGGTTTTTCATCCCATTGCGGGCGGGAAAATTCCATTCCGTACTTTTCGTAAAAACCTTCGATTTGACCGTGACCGATCATCGGCAAACCCGGCATGGTTGCCAGAAGCAGACAAACTCCGAAGTATTTATCTCCTTTTCCGAATTGTTCGGCAGCAGTCTTTTCATCGGGATTGTTCATGAAATTAACATACCGCTTGAGAATATCGGGATCAAACTCCAGTGTTTCCCGAATCAAATAACGGTATTTCGCGTTTTCTTCTTTTTTGAGCATATTCATGAAAGCGCTGTTGTAAACGCGGTGCATTCCGAGAGTCCGGACAAAATAACCTTCCATCATCCAGAACGCTTCCGCCAACAGCAGTGTGTCGGGAACTTCCGCCGCCACTCGATCAACCACTTCCCGCCAAAACTCCTGCGGCATAGCTTTATTGAAATCAACCGTCAGCATTCCGTGTTCGGCACGCGTCGGAATATCTCCGCCTTGCCCGGGAGCAGGGAACCACAGCCGCTGAATGTGACGCTTGGCAAGCGTCATTGCCGCGTCAAAACGGATAATTGGAAAATTGCGGGCCACATGAAGAATCACCTGAATGACTGCTTCTTTTGCTTCCGGATTCAAAAAATTAATTTGCGCCGTATCGTTCCACGGCAAACCGGTCCCGTCGTTTCCATGGTAAATGTAACGGTTTTCATTTTTGTTTTTATCGTAGCGGCGAAATACAACGGCACAGTCTTCTTTGCTGTAATACTTATCTTCAATTTGAACCGTAATGTTCGAATCACCGCTCAAATCGGGACCGTTAAAAGTGTACTGCGGATACGGATTTTCCGGCAGCTGAAGAAACCAGTCAGGGTGAATACTGATCCATCTTGAATCAATGGCTGTATGATTGGGAACCATGTCAGCCGAAAGCCGAATTCCCCGTTTGGAACACCGCTCTTTTAAACGTGTCAACGCCGGCCAACCGCCGAGTGAAGCGGCAATTTCGTAATCGTAAAGGGAATAAGCTGAAGCTTCCGCATCCGGATTTCCGCAAATCTGTTTGATGCGCTTGGAAGCGGCACTTCGTTCCCACAAACCGATCAGCCATAATGCTGTAATTCCTCTATCCCGTAAAATATCCAATTCGGCGTCAGGAATTTGATCCAAACGGCGGATTTCTTTTTCGTATTTTTGCGACAGTTGGGAAAGCCAAACCAGAGTGCTTTTAGCAATCATAATGACTTTTGGCATCCAGTCGCGGTCTTCACTGTACGCTTCAAATTCATCCAGTCCCAACCCGTAATCCGGAATTTCCGATGAGCCCTCTTCGCCGCCGCTCCAAGGAAGTTTGTAATCTTCCTTGAGCATATTTAGCGCCAGTTGCAGATCGAACAAAAAATCGGGAATTAAATCTGCCCAATTTTCAGCGATAAACGCCAACTGATCAAAAATCGAATTTGGAAAGCGCTTAAACGGTTCCCTTAAAAAATCGTCAAATGAAAGCCCTTTCAATTTTCCTGAAGTTTTAAAAACCGCAGCATCGCTTTTGATTTTTTTCCGGTACAGACTGTTTTGAAGAAGTTTTGTATTATCAAAAACCGGTTTGTATCTTAAAAGAGCCGGATTTTCATTATTTAAATCAATAATCAGGGATTTAACAAAAAATCCTTCAAATAAATCGAATTTTTCTCTTTTTTCGGGAAATTCGGTAAAAAATTCTTTTTTTAAATCTTCCTGTTCGGTTGTTGTCAAAGCCGCGTTTAACGATTTTTCCAATCTTTCAGCCAAATCCGGCTGAACGGTTTCTGTGTAAACGCGGACAATCGTCAGATAAACGGCATTAATCAATCCGATGGCGCTGATTTCCGCCGGACCGGCAAAAGAGGTCTCGGAACGACTGTTTAAAGCAAATGCCAATCTCCGAGCAACCGTTGCTGATTTGATTTTAAGATACGTTTCAGGAGAAAATTCAAATTCTGTCAACCGATAGCGGGTAACAGCGTTTTTATTTACGGGAATGAAAGAATCTGCTTTCTTTGCCATGATGACTCCTTTCAAATTATAGCACAGCTTTTAAATTTCGGCTACTTTTTTATTTTTTCTTTTCAAAACCTCTTTTTTATTGTATAGTGAAAACGGAGAAGAATTATGAAACAAATTCAAATAGCCGAAAATACTTGGAAAATCGGCAGTAATTTGGGAAACGAAGAACTTTTTGAAGGAATTTGGCCGACTCCCGACGGAGTTTCCGTCAATTCGTATTTTATCCGGGAAGAGAAGTCGGTTTTAATCGATATTATCAAAAAAGGCGAAGAGTTTATCAATGAATACGAAGAGGAACTGAACGCTGTCGATGCTTCTTTAAAAACCGTTGATTACTTGATTATCAATCACATGGAACCGGATCACACCGGTGCACTGCTGAAATTAACCCGCTTCAATCCGAATGTCAGAATTTTTTGTACGAAAAAGTCTGTTCCAATGCTAAAAGCATTTTACGGAATTGAAAAAAATGTGACAGCCGTTTCCGATGGTGATACTTTGGATTTAGGCAATGGGCGTATTTTATCTTTTCTGGAAACGCCGAATATCCATTGGCCGGAAACAATGATGACTTATGATTCAAAAAATCAAATTCTGTTTTCGTGTGACGCTTTCGGATCATTTAAAGCACTTCCGGAAGGAAAAACATTTGACGATGAAATGAACGAACAGGAAATGAACGAATTTCAGGCGGAAACACTGCGTTATTATTCCAACATTGTTTCGACCTTTACGCCGTTTGTCGTCAACGGATTGAAAAAACTTGCTTCTTTAAAAATCAAAGTCATCGCGCCTTCCCATGGAATGGTGTGGAGAAAAAATCCCGAAACCATTGTCAATTGGTACCAAAAACTGTGTGATTTTGCTGTCCGCGGCGATCGGCGCATCACGGTAATTTGGAGCAGTATGTACGGAAATACGGAAGCTATGTTAAAAACCGTTATAGACACATTAAACGAAGTTGGCATTCCGTATTCTGTTTATCGCATTCCGGATGAACCGAAGCTTTCGTATGTTTTAGCTGACTGTTGGCGATCGGAAGGTATCATTCTCGGTATGCCGACATATGAATACAGAATGTTCCCACCGATGGCTCATGTCATCGATTTGCTTGACAGAAGCCACATAAAAAACCGGTTGGCGTTCCGTTTCGGTTCTTTCGGTTGGTCAGGAGGCGCTCAAAAGCAACTCGATGAACTGACCGCCAAATTGAATTGGACGTTTTTAAATCCGGTTGAATTTCAAGGTGCGCCGAAAGAGGAAGACAAGGCTAAAGCTGCCGCTGAAATCCGTGAAATGGCGAATCGGATTAATGCCGACCGCGGTAACGATTGTCAGCCGAAAGACGGTGCTGTCTTCTGATGCCGATTAAAAAAAATCCCGCGCTGAAAGCCGCGGGATTTTTTTGTTTAAATACGAGATATCAGGCATTAAAATTCTTCTTATAAATGACCCTTACTTTTTTATACAAACCTTCGCCTTCACTGATGGTTTCGATGTCTTCCCACTCCGCTAATGTCAGATGGATGATTCTTCTCTCAAATGGATTCATCGGATCCAACAAATGCGAAGTCTTCGTTCTCCGCACGTGACGAGCTGTTTTTTCTGCCAAATCCTGCAACGAATGTTCGCGGCGGCCGCGATAATCTTCAATATCAACAACAACTTTTAAATCTTCTTTTTTCTTGGAAACAAAGACATTCGCCAACAATTGAAGTGCATCCAGTGTTGAACCTTTGCGGCCAATTAATAAATTGGTTTTATCGCTTTCGATATTGATATGAATTTTGTTTTCTTCTGTTTTGCTGATTTCTAAAGTTGCCGAAATATCCATTTTTTCGATAATATTTTTCAAAAAATCAACCGTTTCCATTTCTAAATCCGTAATTTCATACGTCTCACCGGCAGATTCTTCTTTTTCTTCTTCAATTCCGTCGTCAACGTAAACTTTGATTTTTACGGGACCTCTTTTAAGAAAACCTTTCTTCTCAATAATTTCAACGTCAAAAGCATCTCTTTCCAAACCGAGTTCATTGACAGCATTCTGAATAGCTTCTTCTTCCGTTTTTCCTGTAAATTCATATGTCATTTCTATTCTCCTTATAAATTATTTTGCAAATACTTTTTTCTTTCCGGCAATTTTCTTTTCTCCGGAAGAAGAGTTTTTATTTTTGTTGTTTTTCTTTACCGCATTGTAAATCAGCTGCTGAATCACAGATAAAATATTCATGACAATCCAGTAAACAAACAACCCGGACGGCATATTATAAAGCGTAAAAAAGAAAATAATCGGCAGCAGATACATCATAATTTTCATCTGTTTGTTTGCGGCCTGTTCCGTTCCGATTTGCATGATTTTCATCGATAAAAGCTGAGTAACAATAAACAAGATCGGCAAAATCCGAATGCTGTTTTGAGAAAAAGAGGTAATCAAAGGAATGTTTCTTTCCCATGTGAAAACCGAATCGGGTGACGAAAGGTCGGTAATCCACCAGATAAAAGGCTCTTGGAAGAGATCGTAATCGGATCGCAGCAAATTGAACAGAGGAATCAAGATTAACATCTGCAAAATCATCGGCAGACAGCCTTTCATCGGATTGATTTTATTTTCACGATAAAAATTCGCCATTTCAGCCTGCATTTTTTGCGGATTATTTTTATATTTATCCTGAATCTCTTTGATTTTCGGTTGAAGTTTCTGCATCGCCGCCGAAGATTTCATCTGTGACATGGAAAAAGGAACCAAAATCAACTTGATAAAAATCGTCAGAAGAACGATGACCCAACCCCAGTTATGAATATGAAGAATGTTGTGAAAAAAATTCATCACGCCTTTTAAAGCGACTGAAATGATTCCGCGTCCGGCGCCGGCTTTATCCAGAGACATTCCGCTGTAACCGAATGCGTTGTCATTCTCGCTGTTGTAAATGGACAGAAAATGTTTAACGCGCGGTCCGACGTAAAACCGATATGTATCCGTAATTTCGATTTCGTTAAAAGGTTTTCGCTCAAAGAAAATTTCATTAAAAACATAGCCGTTATCGGAATACTTATCCATAACGATTCTGTGAGTCGTCAGCTTCGGTTCAACACCAATAGCGGCAAAATAACGGCTTTCAATTCCAACCCAATCAACACGTGTCGTAATTAAAACCCGTTCATAATCGGAATATTTTTTCAGTTTTTCATCTTTATAAATGATGAAATCTCTGTAATTAGCCGAACCGGATTTGTTTTTTTTGGAAGTTTCGACAAATGCCGGACCGATTTGCGGTAAAAATTCCAATGTATAAGAAGGCTGTTCGTTGGATAAAAACGGAATTTTTGTTTCCTGACTGAGAATTTCAACGGTCAGTTCAATCATAAACTCGCCGTCAAAAATTCTGTATTTTTTATTTAAAGTGAAAGGAACGTTATTTTTATCCGTAAAATCGCGGGTAAAAATAACCGATGTTTCATTTTCTTTTTGTTCAACCGTATAATCAAAAACGGAAACAATATCATTACCGCGATAATTTCCGAATTTCAAATCGAATGCTTTTTCCGTTCCGTTACCATGGATTAAATCGATAACTTCCTGAGATTTTTCATTTGGTTTGACAAAAATATGAGAGACGGTTCCACCGACAGGAGAGAACACAATATCATAAACATCGGTTTTAACTGAAAATTCTTTCGCATTTGCCGTATCTTCTCCAATCGGCAGAACGGGAACATTGTTAAACTCTGCGTTTTCAGGCCGCGTATCGGAGACAGATTTATTTTCGCCAACAGTATTGTTTTGATTTTCAAATGAACGGTTAAACCAAAAAATAATCAAAAAGGAAACTGTTCCCAAAAAAAGGAAAAAAATAAAATTCTTTATAAAATTAAACACAACATCTCCTTATATTTTTATTTTAAAGGATCATAACCTCCGGGATGAAAAGGATGGCACTTTAAAATTCTTTTGATAGTTAAAAATAAACCTTTAAACGGCCCATATTTTTTTAACGCCTGAATCGCATAAGCGGAACAGGTCGGATAAAACCGACAAGTTGGCGGAAAAAGGGGAGATATACAAATCTGATAAAAACGAATCGGTAAAATCAAAAAGAACGAAAAAAACGAATTGATTTTAGTATATAAAAAATTTATTTTTGAGAATTTTATTGAATTGTTTTTCCCGTTCTTCGTATTCATACAGACCCGGATAAACGATAAAAACAAAATCAAATCCAGTTTTGATTTTTTTCTTGTTTTTTCTGAAAATTTCTTTTAACTGTCTTCTGATTTTATTTCTTTTAACGGAACACCCGAATTTTCTGACCGGACAAATTAAAATGCGGCTGTAGTCTAAACCGTTTTTTCGATAGCGTAAACTCATCCCTTCCGCAGAAATTTTTTCAGCCTTCGTAAAAAGTGTTTTTATATCTTTACGAAGGCGAATAATTTCTTTCTTAGTAAGGCTTTCTCTCATCGGAAACGGTTAAATTCTTTCTTCCTTTTTTTCTTCTTCTGGCTAAAACCAAACGACCGCCTTTAGTCGCCATTCTTGCTCTAAATCCGAATTTTCTGTTTCTTTTAACCCGACTGGGCTGGTAAGTCATTTTCATCTTCTTTTCTCCAATTCCGCAATTTATCTTTTATATTAAATTAAGACGATTCTGATTGATTGTTTTATTAGTATAAATTTTACATTCAGAATTGTCAAGGGCTTCAATTTTCTGATATTATTTTTTTAATTTCTTTTATAACGGAATTTAATTTTTTCTGTTCTTCTTTACTTTTCGGGATCAAATCAATATGATAACGATCTTTAAACAAATCGGGACGGGAAACATAAAAAATTTCTTTGAGATTTTCACATCCTTTGTTTTTTTTTAACTCGTTAATAATTTTTTTTTCTATGAATCTCATTGTAATTTGAAATGACGGATGCGAAACAGCTGTAATCAATCTGTTTCCTTTTTTATCAAAATAGAGAGGATAACTGTTTTCAGCTAAACCGATACCGACAATTTCTTTCCAATTATAAAAGGGCGATTTTTTTATAATTTGAAATTCTTCAAATAAAGATGAGAGTGAAACCGTTTTGATGATTTTTCCGTATCTTTTAAATTTTGATTCTTCCGAAAACGGATTATCGCTCACTGATTCGGCCCCCTTCAACAAATAAAACCGTCGTTTCATTTTTCATATAATCACTGTAATTCTCTTCCGGTAAGAATGTAAAAAAAATTTGGTCATAAAAATTCAGTCTTTTTAAAAACCTTTTTCTTTTTTCACCGTCCACTTCAAGAATCACATCATCAAGCAGAAGTATCGGTTTAATTCCGGCTTCTTTTAAAAATTCGGTTTGAATCAACTTTAAAATAAGCGACAGAATGCGTTTTTGTCCTGTCGAAGCTGTTTTCGAAAAATCTTTTTTTTCGGAGATAAAAATAAAATTATCACGATGAGGTCCTTTTGAAGTTGTTAAAAATCGAATATCATCGTTTCTGTTTTCTAAAATTTCGTTCATTTGTTCTTCTTCAGTTTGTCCTTTTAGAGAAGAACGGTAAACCAAAAAAATATCGTTTTTTTGACCGGTAATATCTTTATAGATTTCCGAAAAAATTCCGTTGATTTTTTTTATTTGTTCCGATCTAAAACGGAAAATAGAAAACGCTGTTTGCGATAACTGCCGGTCATAAATATCAAGAAGACGATAATTTTTTTCTTTCAGTAAAGTATTCCGTTGATTTAAAATCGATTTGTACCTGCGTTTTAAATCAATATATTCACAGTGGTAAAAACAAATAATTTGATCAATGTATTTTCGTCTCAAATCCGGTTCGCCGGTAATAATGTGAAAATCCTCGTGAGAAAACAATACAACAGGATTAAGACGAATTAACTCTTTTCTGTCTTTTAAAAGATTTCCGTTTAGAAAAATTTGACGGCTTTTCTCTTCTTTAAAACGGATTTCATTGTCTTCGTCTTCTTCAATATTAAATTTTCCGATTAAAGAACAGCTGTCGTTTCCGTATTTTTTAAAAATTTGCTCGCTTTTTCTTTTAAACGAAGAACCGTAAGAGAGAAGGTACAACGATTCGAGAATATTCGTTTTTCCCTGTCCATTATTTCCAACAAGAAAAATCTCTTTAGACGGAAAATAAACGGTTCCGTTCTGAATGTTGCGGAAATTATAAAATGTAATCGAACGAAAACTCATTGCGATGCTGTCATAGGCATAACGATGTGTAAAAATTTCTCCTGAGGTACGCTGTAAATCGTCACGGCTTTTTCCGGATGGGAAAATCGAATTTCAATATTTTCTGAATCAATGATTTTTAAAGGATCGAGAAGAAACATATAATTCAGAGAAATTGTAACGTTATCGCCTCCGGTATAAACGCACGGAATTTTTCCGAACGCTTTTCCGAATGTATTTTCTTTATCTGTTTCGACCGACATTTCATTATTTGTAATCCGTAAATTGATTCTGTTTGTTTTATTTTCAATCATAACGGAAATTCTGTTAATGACGCTGATAAGTTCATTTTTGTTGACAACGATTGATTTGTCGTCATCTTTAGGAATAATTCTTTCGTAATCGGGATATGAATTATTGATGATAAACGAATACAGATAAGTATTTCCGAATTTGAAAACTATTTTTTTATCACCAATCATAATATCGAAATTGCCGTCGTTATCGGTCAGTCTTTTAAAAAGAGTCAATGCCTTTTTAGGAATAATAATATCTTTAAAATCGGGAACTTCGGTTTCGGATGAATCGATAATCGACATCTGTTTCATATCGGTGGAAACCATTCTCAAAGAAGAATTTTTTTTGCAAAAAAGGACACCTGTCAAATAAATTCTGTTTTCATCATTGGAAACGGAAAACAGAGTATGATTAATCATTTTTAAAAATTCTTTTTGAGAAAAAGAAAAAGAAACAACATTCTCATCCATACCGATTTCCGGAAATGCATCAGAAACAGTCATTTTCAGTGTATAAAACAAACTGTCGTTGTTTTTTAAAGTAACGTTAAAATCTGTATGAACTGATTCAAAAAGAAGTTCTTCATCCGGACAGCTTCTTAAAACCGTTAATAATTTATCGCAATAAACAACGGCCGATCCTTCTTCCAAAACATCAACTTCCAGAGAAGTTTCATAACTAAAATTAGAATCGGTTGCTTTGATAATCAGTATGTTGTCGACAGCCTGAATATAAACACTTGACATGAAAGATGAAAAATTTCTTGAAGAAGCAATTTCATAAGCAATAGCAATTTCTTTTAAAACAGCTTCTTTTTGACAGGTGAATTTCATAAAATTTCTCCTTAACATAGATAACTATTAATGTATTATATATTAATTCATTATCTTTATTACACGGTTGATTTGTTGATACTCTTTTTAAATCCTTTTAACATATAAAATAAACTGTATAGTAGATTGTTAATTTAAAATGCTCTTTTGTATGTAAAATGTCAATTTCTCTTTGTTTATCAATAAAAACTTATTTATCATATCAAAAAAAACAGTATTTGCACAGTTTTTTATATAAGTTATCAACAGTTTTTCAGACTGTTTTGAATTTCGTTGATGTCGGATTTTAAGTCATTTTTAAATTTAATGTAATTAGAGATTTTATTTTTTGAATTAATGACAGTTGAGTGATCCTGTCCAAAATAATCTCCGATTTCGGTTGTGGTTAATTCTGTCATCTGAGTTGCAATGTAAACAGCGGTTTGCCTGAGTATTACAATATTTTTTTTCCTGCTTTTTGATTTAATATCGGCAGTTGAAACATTGTAAAAGTCGGAAACTTTTTTAACAATTAAATCCATGGAAATTTTTGTATCATTTTGAACTTTAGACATATTCTTGTTTTCTTTAATATATTCTTTTGCATCTTCCAAAGTTCCCGTATCTGAATTAAAATCAATGAAGAAAAGAAATGATTTTAAAATTCCTTCTAAATCACGAACATTTCCGAAAATATTTTCTGAAAGATAAAAATAAACACTTTCTTCCAACTTTAAATTTTTATGATTAAAGATGTTCTCTTTTTTCAGTTGTTCGGTTTTCTGTTTTAAAATTTTGAATTTGACATCCGCAGTTGGTTCAGAAATATCAACCGTTATTCCGCTCTTAATTCGAGAAGCCAATCTATCTGTAAAATTCGGAAGCTCCGAAATCGGTCTGTCGCAGGTAAAACAAATCTGTTTTCCATTATCTTTCAGTTTATTAAAAAGAATAAAGAGCTCATGCTGAAGACCGTCTTTTCCTTTAAAAAGATGAATGTCGTCAATTAAAAAAGCATCGGCATTTTCGAATAAAGAAAAACTTGTATTATTTTTTTTATCCATTTTGGATTTTACATTGTCATAAAGGGTATCAATCAAATCTTGAGAACTGATGCAAATGACATTCATTTCAGGATTTTCTTCCAGAATACGGTGAGCGATCGCCTGCATCAAATGGGTTTTCCCCATTCCGACTTGACCTAAAATTAAAAGAGGGTTACAGGCTTCAGATCCGATATGAGATGCCGCCAATAAAGCAATTTTTTTTGCGTGTTTATTATTTTGCCCTTCAATAAATGTTTCAAATGTAAATAATGGATTAAGTTTGCAGAATTTGTTTTCTTTGCTTTGTATTTTTGGTGTTTCGGATGAGGATTCTTTTTTTGTCGGTTTTGTTGGAATAACAACCGGTTCTTCACTGATAACATATTTTAAAGAAATTTCATCGTCGAAATTCATTTTTAAATAGCTTTCAATGTTGGTTTGATAATTTTTTTTGATTTTTGATTCGATAAAAGAAGGGCAAGTGATTGTCAGGACTTTTTTATCCAGAGAAAAGGAAACATAATCGAAAAAAGGAATAAATTTTGTATTTTTGACTTTTTTAAAATAATCAACTAAATCTTCTTTTAACTCATCATCACTCATAAATATCCCCCTGACATCATAACACAAGGATTCGAAAAAGTCCAAGGAAAAATCTCTAATGTTTACTTTTTATCGGAAAAAATGTATAATGGCTTATGCATAAAGATTATTCGGCAAGTAATATTCAAATTTTAAAAGGTTTGGAGGCGGTCAGAAAAAGGCCGGGTATGTACATCGGTACAACCGGTGAAGAAGGGCTTCATCATCTTGTTTATGAAATTGTCGATAACAGTATTGATGAGGCTTTGGCCGGGTATTGCGATCAAGTTGATGTTTTCATCGAACAAGGAAATATTATAAGAGTTGAAGATAACGGACGCGGAATTCCGACAGATATTCATCCCGAAGAGGGAGTTAGCGCTCTGGAGGTGGTTTTAACTAAACTTCATGCCGGAGGAAAATTTGATAAGAATTCGTATAAAGTTTCCGGAGGTTTGCACGGCGTCGGTGTTTCCGTTGTTAATGCTCTCTCCGAATGGTTGGAGGTGACCGTTTACAGAAACGGCGAAATTTTTTATCAGCGCTACAAAAGAGGAATTCCGGAAAAACCGGTTGCCGTTCAGGGATCAACGGAAAGGACGGGAACCGTTGTCAGATTTAAACCGGACGGAGAGATTTTTAAAGATACGCAAATTTTTAAATTTGATATTCTTTCATCTCGTCTGCGTGAACTTTCGTTTTTAAATAAAGGTATTAAAATCAATATCACTGATTTCAGAACTCCTGTTCCGAAAGAAAACAAATTTCTGTTTGAAGGCGGAGTGAAGTCGTTTGTGTCGTTTTTAAACGAAAATAAAAAACCTCTTCAATCGGAACCGATCTATTTTGAATCAGAAAAAGAGACGGAAAAAGGCGTTGTAAAAATCGAAGTTGCGATGGAATACAGCGAAAGTTACAATGAGCTGATTTTATCTTTTGTCAATAACATCAACACACGTGAAGGCGGTACTCATCTCAGCGGATTTAAAACAGCTTTAACAAGAGTTTTTAATGAAAAATTAAAAACATCTAAGGTTGGTAAACGTTCAAAGTTGACTGAGCCTTTAAGCGGTGAAGATACCCGATTTGGTTTAACGGCCGTTGTTTCGGCAAAGGTTCCCGATCCTCAATTTGAAGGACAAACAAAGGCTAAATTGGGAAATACCGAAATCAAAAAAATTACAGAAACAATCGTTTATGATAATCTGCTTCTGTATTTTGAACAAAATCCGGATACGGTTGAAGTGATTCTTTCGAAAGCGATTGAATCTTCCATGGCGCGGATGGCAGCTCAACGAGCACGGGCGAATGTTCTTCGAAAAAACAGTTTGGAGAGCGGTTCTCTTCCGGGAAAATTAGCCGATTGTTCAGAGAGGGATCCTTCGCTTTGTGAGATTTATATTGTAGAGGGAGATTCGGCCGGAGGCAGCGCTAAAGGCGGCCGCGACAGCAAACATCAAGCTATTTTACCGCTTTGGGGAAAAATGCTGAACGTCGAAAAAGCCAGAATCGAGCAAGTGGTCGATAACGATAAATTAAAACCGGTAATCCAGGCTTTGGGAACAAATGTCGGAAAACACTTTAATTTGGAAAAATTACGGTATGACAAAGTTATCATTATGGCCGATGCCGATGTTGACGGTTCTCATATCCGAACGCTGTTGCTGGCATTCTTTTTCCGCTATATGACGCAGTTGATTGAAACCGGGCACATATATCTTGCTATGCCGCCGCTTTATAAAATCGAATATAAAAAGAAACATTATTACGCATACGACGACAATGAAAAAGATAGGATTTTAAACGAAATCGGTATTTCGGAAGAAGAGAATTCTGTAAAAATTCAACGGTACAAAGGTCTCGGAGAGATGAATCCGGAACAACTTTGGGATACAACGATGAATCCGGAAACAAGGCAAATGATGAAAGTGACAATGGAAGATGCCGTTGAAGCCGACAGAATTTTTACCGTTTTAATGGGAAGCGAAGTCGAGCCCAGAAAAAAATTCATTGAAGAAAATGCGTTGTCGGTCACCAATCTGGATATTTAGGAGTCGGCCATGGAAGAAACGCAGCCGGGAAATATCATTCCCGTATCCATAGAAGATGAAGTCAAACAGTCTTATCTGAATTATGCCATGTCGGTTATCGTCAGCCGTGCATTGCCGGATGTTCGCGACGGATTGAAGCCGGTTCATCGTCGAATTTTGTACGCGATGAATGAATTGGGTTTGGCTTCGAATAAAGAAACAAAAAAATGCGCACGTATTGTCGGTGAAGTTTTAGGTAAGTACCATCCGCACGGTGATCAGTCTGTTTACGACGCGTTGGTCCGTATGGCGCAATGGTTTTCGTTGAAATATCCGTTGATTTACGGACAAGGAAACTTCGGAAACTTGGACGGCGATTCGGCTGCCGCTATGCGGTATACCGAAGCCAAAATGGAAAAGTACGCTGAATTGATGATGACCGACATCAATAAAGATACGGTTGACTGGATGCCGAATTATGATGAATCGACGCAGGAACCGACCGTTCTTCCTTCAGCTTTTCCGAATTTGCTTGTCAACGGATCAAACGGAATTGCTGTCGGTATGGCGACAAACATGGCTCCGCACAATATCAACGAAGTCTGCGCTGCCGTTTCCGCGTATATTCAAAATCCGGATATTACCGTTGAAGAATTGATGCAGTATATAAAAGGACCCGATTTTCCGACCGGCGGTCTTATTTACGGTACAGAAGGAATTAAAAAAGCGTACAGAACGGGTCGCGGAAAAGTTTTGATTCGGTCAAAGTGTTCGATTGAGACAATGAAATCCGGAAGGATGTGCATTGTTGTTACCGAAATTCCTTACATGGTCAACAAAAAATCGTTGTTGGAACGGATTGCCGATTTGGTGAAAGACAAAAAAATCGAAGATATTTCCGCTCTGCGCGATGAATCTTCCGATAGAGTCGGTGTTCGAATCGTTATTGAGTTGAAAAAAGACGCTAATGTCAAGATGACGCTCAATAAACTTTACCTGCTTTCCGATTTACAAAAAAGTTTCAGTATCATCAATTTGGCTTTGGTAAAAGGCAAACCGGAAACATTAAATTTAAAACAACTGATTTTTCATTATGTTGAGCACCGAAAAGAGGTTGTCACTCGCAGAACAGTTTTTGACTTAAATAAAGCCAAAGCTCGATGTCATATCTTGGAAGGGTTAAAAATTGCGCTTGCCAATATTGATGAAATTATTGCTCTTATTAAAGCGTCAAAAACGGTTGATGAAGCAAGAAAGCGCTTGATTGAACGTTTTGCCTTTTCCGAAATTCAAGCCAACGCTATCCTCGAAATGAGGCTTCAAAAGCTGACCAACTTGGAAACGGAAAAAATCTTAAACGAGTTGGCAGAAATTTTGAAGATGATTGCGTACTATGAAGATTTGTTAGCGCATGAAGACAAACTGATGGGGGTTGTACGAACGGAAATCGATCAAGTCTCCGAAGCAAATCAATCAAACCGTCAAACCGAAATTTTGCTGCAAGAAGCGGAAGAAATCGACGCCGAAGACATGATTGTCGAAGAAAATGTGGTTGTTCTGATTTCCAATAAGGGTTTCATTAAACGGCAGCCTGTTTCGTCGTACCGAATTCAAAATCGGGGAGGCGCCGGTTCATCTTCGACAAAATTCCATGTAGACGACTTCCTTGAACATCTTTTTATTGCTTCCACGCATGAGTACATTGTCTTTTTGACAAATGAAGGTCGAGCTTATTATCTGAAAGTTCATGAAATTCCGGAAAGCAGCAAAGTAGCTAAAGGAACACATATTAAACAACTGCTCTCTATTACCGCAAACGAAGAAATTTCCGCTGTAGTGGCTTTAAAAGAATTTAATGAAACTTCGTTTTTATTTATGGCAACCGGATGCGGAAACGTTAAACGCTTAGCTACATCGGAGTTGGAAAACGCCAAAACACGCGGAAAAATCGTGATTCGTTTACAGCAAGGCGACCGTCTTGTCAGTGTCGTTCCGACAGACGGAAATCGAGAAATGTTCCTTGTTACGCGGAAAGGGCTTGCTCTTCATTTTAAAGAAGAAGATGTTCGCGTTATGGGAAGAATCGCTTCAGGTGTACGCGGAATCAGGTTAACCAAAGGGGATGAAGTTGTTGCTGTTTTGTCTTTTAAGGAAAACGAACAGCTTTTTCTGATTTCCGAATTTGGATTTGCAAAGAGAACTAATCTTGAAAACAGCACCTCGCACTCGCGCGGATCGAAGGGAATCATTTACTATAAAGCCGGAGAAAAGACAGGCGAACTGGTCGGCGCTCTATGCGTTTCAGAAAAAGACGAATTGGTCTGCATTACCTCTCAAGGAATGACATTAAAATTGAAAGTTGATCAAATCCCCGTATTGGGAAGATCTGCTTCAGGCGTGCGTGCGGTTCGCGTAAAAGAACCTGATTGTCTCGTCGGAGTGGCGCGCGTTGTTAACGAAGATGCTCCGGATGAAAAATAATCCGCAGAACGACATCAGCACCCCGAAGCCGAATGGCTTCGGGGTGTTTGTTTTATTATAAAGACAGTACCGTCAATGTTCCACGTGGAACATTAAGAGCTTCTTCACGGCTTTATCGATTTTTAAATGTTCCACGTGGAACATTGACATGGATTTTTATCCGTGTTAATTATACGGTATGAAACGGTGTGTTTTTCTATTTTTAACGGTTTTTACGGCGTTCGGTTCGTTTGCTGAACAAAATGGAATTCGGATTGAAATTGACGGATCCGGGGAAAAGACCGTTGCTGTTAAAGAATCTGAAATTGCGGGAACCTCTGCTTTTGTTTTTTCTTTTAAAAAACAAGTCGGGTTATTTGCCGATAAAGTTACCGTTGAAGATGCAGTGAAAGGGTTTAAATTTTATTCCGAGATTCGGGAAAAGGCAAATTTATACCGCAAAGAAGAAGAAAAAATTCGCAGCGATATTCTTGAAAAAGAAAAACATTTCAAAAAGGAAGCTGATCGCTTATATGATATTTACAACAGAAAACTCGAACCTCTTGTCCGAGCATTGACCGTTTTAGAAAAAAGCCGCTCTTCCGGCGGAGAAGTCGATGTAAATTCGGTTAAACAAAAGATTATTGAGCTGGAAACGGCACGCGATGAGGAAATTGTTGTTGAGAGAAAAAAATATTTTCCCGACGGATTGCAAACGAATGTCGAAATGACGATTGAAGAAACGGTTGAGGAAAAACTTATCGAAGAGTTTCAATTAAACCGTTCTTCGTTTTCGGGGACACAAATGTCACTTTCCGATGTAAAGAATTCCGTTTCTCTTCAAAATGCTGTACTCTCTTTTGTTCCGGTGAAAAATCTTAAATTGATTTATGAAGACGAAAAGACGGAAACATCATCATCAACGGTTTTAAAAAACGCAGCGCCGGACTTTCAAACCGTAGGATTGCGTTTAAATTTTCCGAATACAGAAAAAACGTTTCGTTTTGACTGCGAAGAATTTCTTCGTTTGCTTTCGTCTTTTTTTGATTCACAAAACACGGCGCCGGTCGAAGTTCCGAAAACGGCGGCGGCTCAACAGGTCGGTTATGTACTGAAAGTGAGGCGCTGCCTTCCCGAGGAATTTGGTTTAAGAAAAACACGACGCATCAGTAAAGAGTTGTTTGTTCCTGTTTCATTTGAAACCAAAACAGCGAATATTTCCGTTTCAGCGGCTGAGGTCGGCGGAAAGCGTTTTGTGTTTGTTCTTCCCGAAAAACAGGAAGGGAGTTTAGCTGAACATGTTTGTCTGATTTTTGAAGAAGCCGAAGTTGTCCGTTTGATACGGCTGATTGAAGAAAAACAAAAGTCTGTCGGTACGGTTTCCGTTGATTGGGATTTTCTTTCGTTCGATTCTGATTTGAAGACGGAAGTCGAAATAACGGATAACGGAGCGGTTTTTCCCGAAGAAAAAATGAAGCAGCTGTTTCGGATAAAGTAAATTCACAAAAAAAGCGGGCCTCCGCCCGCCTGTCGTTAAATCCGAATTAAACCGATTCGACGCCTTCCAGTTCAGGAATATTGTCTTTTAAGTATTTTTCGATACCGTTTTTCAGGGTCATTTGAGCCATCGGACAGCCGTGGCAGCTGCCTTTCAGTTTTACATAAGCGATGTTTCCTTCCATTTTAACAAATTCGACATCTCCGCCGTCGGCTTGAAGGGAAGGGCGGACATGCTCGATATATTGTTTGACTTGTTCTTCCATAAAAATCTCCTTATTTGCAGTTTAACACTTTTTTTGTGCGGAGACAAGAAATTTCGATTTTTTTTTGTTTTTATTGAAGAAAAAATCCTTTTTGACTATTATTATTTATAGTATGAAAACAAAAATTACGGCATTTGTCAATCAAAAGGGCGGCGTCGGAAAAACGACGACAACAGTAAATCTCGGTGCGTATTTAGCCGACGCGGGGAAAAAAGTTCTTTTAATCGATTTTGATCCACAAGGAAATCTTTCTTCAAATGTCGGTATTGCCGACGTTGAGAAGGGTATTTACGAATTGCTGGCAGGGCAGACCGATGCAAATGAATGTGTTTACGAAACGCCTGTTGACAATCTTTTTGTTTGTCCGACCGATATCAATTTGGCGGGAGGAGCTGTCGAATTGATTTCGGTTGATGATCGGGAATTTGTTTTAAAAGAAGCGATGGATGAATGGCGCGGCGTTTACGATTATATTTTTATTGACTGTCCGCCCGCATTGGGAGTACTGACTATTAACGCGTTGACGGCAGCCGATGAGGTGATTGTTCCGCTTCAATGTGAATATTTTGCGTTGGAAGGTTTGTCACAGTTATTGGATACGATTGAAATGGTGCGGAATACCACTAACCCGAAATTAACATTTCCTCGTATACTGTTTACAATGTACGATTCAAGAACCCTTCTTTCCCGTGACGTTGTGGATAATTTGAATCAAAACTATCCGGATCGGCTTTTTAAAACCATCATTCCTCGGAATGTCAAGTTGGCAGAAGCGCCGTCTCATGGCGTTCCGATTAATTTATACGACAGTTTATGTCTTGGAGCAAAGAGTTACGAAAATTTGGCAAAGGAGTATATGAACGATGGCAAATGAAAATCGTCCTGCAAGAATGAAACGATCGGGATTAGGAAAAGGGATCGAAAATCTGAAACCGAAGGCAGCGGCTCCTTCCGTAAAAAAGTGGGAAGAAGAGGCGGCCCAAAACGGCGGTATTCGCGAAATTGCGCTCGATGATATTTTTGCCTATACCGATCAGCCGAGAAAATATTTTGATGAAGAGTCTTTAAACGAACTGGCCGATTCGATTCGGCAAGTCGGCGTTCTGCAGCCGATTTTGGTTGTCAGTCGCGAGTCGCGGTATATGATTGTTTCCGGAGAACGGCGTTATCGCGCTGCGGTAAAAGCCGGCTTGAAAACCATTCCGGCAGTGGAAATGTCGTTGACTGACGAAAAAGCGGATGAAATTGCGGTTATTGAAAATATTCAGCGTGAAGATTTAACTCCACTGGAAGAAGCGCGCGCTTATCAGGCGTTGATGCGCCGTTACGGTTATACGCAGGAGCAGGTTGCCGAAAAAGTCGGAAAAAAGCGTTCGACAATCACCAATGCCGTCCGTTTACTGAAATTACCTGAAGACATTTTAACCGGATTGGAAGAAAATAAAATTACAGCGGGACATGCACGGAGTTTGGCCGGGTTAAAAAAAGAATCGGAAATGCGGAAGTTTTATCAGATGATTATCTCAAAAGGTTTAAGCGTCCGCGATATTGAAAAACTTCTGGCAAAAGACGAAAAAAAGGCGGAACCGACAGCGGCCGCCGGAAAACCGTCCAAATCGGAGGATATTCTCGCCGTTGAATCGCAGTTGATGGAACGGCTGGGAACTCACGTTCTTATCAACGGAACGGAAAAACGGGGAAAAATCGTCATCGATTATTATTCGCTCGATGATTTAAATCGATTGATCGAACTGTTGGGAGGCGGTTTTTAACCGCCTCGCAGAGAGTTTTAAAATTCCAATTCAATCAAAAGCGGGAAGTGATCCGAAACTCCGGTAAATGTTTTGGTTGAAAACGAACGCGGTTTTCCGTTCCGGTTGACCATAAAATCGTATTCCGGAATTTCGCAGCGAATTAAATTCGGTTTTTGGGTCGGATCGATAATCGGTTCATTGACAAAAATGTGATCGATTTTTTCCCATTCGGAGCTGTAAAAATAGCTGCCTTTTTCCGGCGGCAGTTCGCTCCAAATCGAATACAAAACATCGCCTTTTACTTCTTCTTTGTTTTCGGAAAAAACCAAACAGCGGTTCCGTTCTTCTTTCGGAATACGGTGCAGGTTCTTTTTCGAAACCAGTGCTGTCGGGTAACGAAACTCCTGTTTTTTGAATTCATACAGATCTTCGTTTAAGTCGCCCGCCACAATCACCGGCAGCGGGTTATTTTGAATCAGCCGTCTCACCGTTTGAGCCGACAGTTTGCGTTTTTCTTCGGTCTCTTCATCGCCGCCGAGTTTACTCTTCCAATGGTTGAGGATGATTTCGAATTCGATTCCGCGGTATTCGAAAAAGACTTCATTAATATTGCGTAAAATACTGCGGCCGAGTTCAAGTCGGTGGGTTTTGACTTCGTTTACCGGAATGCGTGAAATCACGGCGGAGTTAATATTGGAATTTTCCTGATCCAGACAGTAATTAAAACGATACCCGCGCGTCGGTAAATAGAATCGAACAAGAGAGTCAATACAGTTTTGATTTTCGACTTCAAATAAAAGAACGATGTCGGCATCGGTTTCTCGAATCACCTCTGCCAAATTGTTCAGTTTGTTTTGAAACATTTCCGAACCCCATTGACCGGATTCGGGATTGTAATTGTGATATTCTCCGCCGTCGGCAACGTCGTCAAAAAGATTTTGAACGTTGTACGACAAAATGGAAAGCGATTCGGCCGGCACAAAACAGCTGCACGAAAGCAACAGAACCAAAATCAAAACCGGGAAAATATTTCTTGTTTTCATATAAATAATAATGCGGTTTTTAAGCGAATTCTGCATTTTTACCACCATTTTTTCTTTTTAAAATAAATAATCATTCCGAGTGTCACGGCAGTCATCAGCAAAAGGGCAAACGGATAGCCGAATTTCCAACGCAGCTCCGGCATATCAGTGAAATTCATCCCATAAACACCGGCAATAAATGACAACGGCATAAAAACAGTTGAAACGATAGTCAGAACCTTCATAATGCGATTGACCGATTGCGCGTTTTTCGAATCCAAAGAGTCAATTAGAAAAGAAAACGAATCGCGCAGTTTTTCGGTGAGGTTGACTGCCTGTGTGACGTTGTTTGTCAAATTAGCAAACAGTTTTTTGGTTTTTGAAGAAGCGAATGAAAATTCCGGTTGACAGATTTTGTTCAGAATAACAAGGAGAGGCATCAATGAACGGGAGAGCCGTGTCACTTGTTTCCGAAATGCGTGAAGCTTCGAAATGTCGTCAAAATCGGAGAAAAAAAGCTGTTCTTCCAAATCATCGTAGTAGTCAAGCATGCTCTTTGCCGTTTTGTACGCATTGTCAATCAAAAAATTGAGAATCGAAAAAAGTAAATAATCAGATCCGAGGGTACGTACGTTGGAAGAGGGGTCGGTTAATCTTGTTAACAAAAAGTTTAAATCGCTATTGGCTGCTTCGGAGAGCGAAATCAGCAGTCGTTTTTTCCATAAAAAAGACATTTGATTTTCTTCGATACAGTGTTCCTGCTCGTTCCAATCGACGGCGTTGAGCGTTAAAAAACAGCTGTCGTCATATTCGTCCAGTTTCGGCGGCTGAGGCACGACGGCGGCGTCTTCGAGAATCAGTTTGTTGAAGCCGAATCGTTTTCCCAATCGGTCAGTGAGTTCCCGAGAAATGCCGCTGCCGCATTCGATCCACACATTATCGGGTTCCGGCAGTTCACTGAGTTCCGGTAAGTCTATTCGGCAGGCGTATTTTTCTTTCGAGTACTGGTGATAGAGAATTTTTGCCTCGCCCCTCTCTTTGCGTTTGGAAACAGCGGCCGGCGGCTTCTGTTTTTGTAAAGAATTCATAAAAAACTCCGAAATACGAAAAACCGATGGAAAAAATTTTTCCTTTTATATATTATATCGGCAAGAGGGAAAGAATGAAACAGAAAATTGTTTATATTGCCGGCTTTCGTCAGCATGCCGGAAAAACAACCACCTCGCTCGGCATGATCCATTCGTTGAGCCGAATTTTCGATCCCGACGACATCGGCTACATTAAACCGGTCGGTCAAGAAACCGTCGAAATCGAGGATGGAAAAAAAATCGATAAAGACGCGGCTGTCATCAAAAAATTCTGTCTGCCCAATCTCGACCTACGCTATGTTTCTCCTGTTCAAATTGCTTCCGGCGTCACGAAACAGTATTTGACTTCAAAGCATAAATCGCATTTGACAAAAGAGTATGCGCAGAAAATTGCCGACTCCGTCGAAAAAATGAAAGATAAAAAAATCATTATCGCTGAAGGAACCGGACACCCCGGCGTTGGCAGCCTCATCGGATTATCGAATGCCGACGTCAGCAAAATGCTGAAAGCTCCCGTTCTTTATCTGGCCGGCGGCGGATTGGGTAAAAGCCTCGATATGCTTTCGCCCGATTTGAGTTACTTCACCGTCAACGGCGCCGATTTCCGCGGTGTGATTTTCAATAAACTTTTTCCGCAAAAATTGGATGAGATGAAAGGATACCTCTCCGAAAAAAATATCAACGACATTTACCGCCGCCGTCGCTCACTGTCGGTGCTCGGCTATTTTCCCGAAGACGATATTTTGAATCAGCCGTCAATGGCGCTGTTGGTCCGCAAATTTCCCAATGCGTATTTAACGGAAATTGTCAGTGAAAAACAGTGGGAGAAACCGTCGCGTTCGGTAAAAATCATCACTCTTCCTCATCAAATTTTCGAACCGGAAGAGTATCTTCATGCCGGGGATATTGTTCTTCTGAATGCGGCTTCGACAAGAAGGTTAAAGAAGATTTTGGAATTCAACAGTGTTCTTGAAGATAAACTCGGCGGCATCATCCTCTCTTGCAGTGACAAACAGCCTCGGGAGGTTTTAGAGGAAAAAGCAAAGCTGCTTGAAAAACAGAATCTGCCGTTCTTTTTCGTTCCGCTGACAACAAGTGAAATTGAGACAACAGTCAGAAAAGCCGCTGAAAATACAAAATTGCAAATCTACGACGATGATAAAATCGCCAAAGTCAAAGCCATGTTCGATCACTATTTTGACTTGGAAAAATTTCGGAGAATTTATAAAATATGAAAAATCCCAATGAAGACTTTAAACGCATTACGGTTGATCAAAATCTCTTCGACACCATTCGCCGAAAAAACGCCTTTATCTGCGATATGGATGGTGTTCTGTATCACGGCAATCGCCTGATTCCCGGCGCCAAAGATTTTATCGAGTGGCTGAAACGGGAAAAGAAAAAATTCCTGTTTCTCACCAACAGCTCCGAACGATCTCCGCAGGAATTGGCTGACAAACTGCACCGGTTGGGAATCGATGTCGATAAAGAACATTTTTATACCAGTGCTCTGGCGACAGCCGAATTTCTGGCGTCCCAAAAACCGGGCGGCAGTGCCTATATTATCGGAGAAGCCGGACTGATTAATGCTCTTTACAATGTCGGATATACAATCAATGATGTCAATCCCGATTATGTGGTAGTCGGAGAGGCCCGAACCTACAATTTGGAGGTACTGACTCATTCCGTCAATCTGGTTCGACGCGGCGCCCGGCTGGTCGGAACCAACCCCGATATTACCGGTCCGGTCGAAAAGGGAATTATGCCGGCGACGGGAGCACTGGTCAAACCGATCGAGCTGGCAACGGGGAAAAAATGCTACTTTGTCGGAAAACCGAATCCGTTGATGATGCGCACCGCTTTGAAAAAACTCGGCTGTGTTCGGGAAGAAACGGCGATTATCGGTGACCGCATGGATACCGATATCCTCGCCGGCGTCGAAACCGAAATGGATACCGTCCTCGTCCTCTCCGGCGTCACCTCTCCCGAAGAAATCGACACCTATGCTTACAGGCCGAAAATTGTTATCAATGATGTCGGGGATTTTGCCCGGTAACAGATAACCGGGTTATATCCGAAAAAAGAGAAAAAAGCGGACGGAATATGAACGTCCGCTTTTTTTATATTGACAGAAAAACGAACATAAATTATATTTGTAGTGAGTGTGTCACTCATTTTAAAACATTTTTATGAGAGGAAGAGGTGGAGTTTATGGGAAGTTTTTCTGTTCGGAAACGGAAACAGTTCGTTTGTTTTTCTGTATTAAAAGCGTTGACAGCAGCAGCCGTCTTAACGGCCATGTCGTGCGGCGGAGCCGTAGCTGTCGAAAATATCAAAGTCACGCCGACGGCACTGTCGCTGGGCATCGGCGAAACGGCGGTTTTAAAAGCGGAAGTGGAACCGGCAGACGCTTCCGTGAACGCGGTGCTTTGGAGCGTTACGCAGGGAACGGCCGTCACGGTGGACGGTTACGGCAAAGTGACGGCGATGGCAGCCGGCACGGCAACCGTCACGGCGGAAACGGTCGACGGCGGTAAAACGGCTTCGTGTACCGTGACGGTCGGTAACGGCGGAGGCAGCGGCGGAACAGGCGGGTCGACGGCGGTCGAGTCCGTCACGCTCGACCGTTCGTCGGTGACGCTGGGGGTGGGCAACTCGGTTACGTTGCAGGCAACGGTCGAACCGGCGGAAGCAGCCGCCACGGTGGTCTGGAGTCTGGCATCCGGTGACAGCATTGTGACAGTCGATCAGAAAGGACGTATTACGGCAAAAGCGACCGGTACGGCAACTGTGGCTGTCGAAGCCGGCGGTGAAACGGCCACCTGTCTGGTTAAGGTCATTCGGGAAGGTGTGATTGCCGATTTGGCTTTTATTGACGCGGTTGAAAATGCGCTTCTTCCTTGGCACCAGCCGTGGCAAAAAGAAGCAGACGGAACCGTACGGATGAATCTCTCCAATACGGAAATCGTTAAAAAAGTAGAAACTTTATCGATCGTCGGAAAAAACCTGTCTTCGTTTGACGGCATCGAATATTTTACCGGTCTGACATCTTTAAACTGCTCGGATAACCGGCTGACGGCTTTGGATGTCGGCAATCTGCATAACCTGGAAACATTGGACTGCAGCGGTAATCAGATTTCTTCCGAAAATCTGAAATTACCTTCAGCGTATCTGAAAACATTGGACTGCAGCAACAACCGGTTGGAACGCCTTGATGAAACCGTTCTTCCGGCAACACTGACAGAGCTCGACTGCAGCGATAATCCCCTGACAGTTCTGGATGTGAATTTTTTGAATGAAACTCTGACAAAACTGGAATGCGCCGCAACGCAGCTGTCCTCTCTGTCGGTTGCTTCCCTGACAAATCTGACTTATTTGGACTGCAGCTTTAACCGGTTTACCGCATTGGATGTAACCGCTTTACAAAAGCTGCAAGAACTCTATTGCCATTCCAACCGTCTGACTTCTTTGAAAGTGACCGGACTGTCCTCTTTACAGGTGCTGAGCTGTTACGATAATCAGCTGTCGGTTTTGGACATGAACGGAATCGGTACCGCATTGAAAAAACTGGCCTGTGCGAAAAACCGTCTGGCTTCACTGGATGTATCGAAATTAACAGGACTGACCTATCTGGATTGCGAGAAGAACAAGATAAAAGAGCTGGATATCACGACACTGACCAAATTAACCAGTTCTTCTTTTTTCCGTTGCGGAGGGCAGGATATAGGAGGTTTAAATACTGTTCTGCGGGTGACAGCCACTCAAAATAGTGCATGGAAATCTTACTGGCAGGAATTTAACCGCGGTGTCGAGGTTCAGGAGCAATAAGTATGAAGAATTCCATAGTGAAACAGATTGTAACCGCTATGTCTGTTTTGTTTCTGTTTGCCTGCGAAGAAACAATTCCGATTGAATCGGTTACCGTCGAACCGTCATCATTATTGATGGCGGTCGGCGAATCTTCGGTTTTAAAGGCGATTGTTTTACCGGAGCAGGCAGGCATTAAAACGGTAGAATGGCGTGTGACGGAAGGGGACGGAGTGGTCTCTGTCGACGAAAACGGCAAAGTGACTGCGTTAAAAGACGGGCGTGCCGTGGTCACGGCTGCCGGTACCGGCAGCGAAAAAAGCGGAAACTGTACGGTCACCGTCGAATCGTCTATCAAAGATAAGATTCTGATTGCGGCCGTCGAATCCGGCGCCGAACCGCCGATTGACTGGCAGAAAAACGAAGACGGAACCGTTCCGCTGACAGCCGAAAACCGTCGGAAAATGGAGGCCGTCCGCTCTCTTTTTATGGTCGGAGCCGGTCTGACCGATCTGTCCGCGATTCGTTATTTCGGCGGGCTGGAAGAACTCTTCTGTGCCGATAATAATTTGACAGAATTGCCCGAAACGCTTCCGGAAACATTAATCCGATTGGAATGTGAAAACAATCAATTATCCTCACTTAAAGTGAGTAATTTGACGAATTTACACACTTTAAAGTGTTTTTCAAACCGGTTAACCTCACTTTCAGTGAGTGAATCGGCATCTTTAACCGAATTATACTGCGGAATGCAGACGGACGAATCCGGAAAAGAGACGGAACTGACTTTGACCATTAACAATCGGCAGACGGAACAATGGACTCAGTGGAAGCCAATTGCGGAAAATAAGAATGTCTTTGCGGTGATTCCCGGAACGCGGCTCGAAAAGATCGAACCGGATCAAAAACAGATCGATATGAAAACGGGAGAGGAAGCCGTATTGACGATTGCCTTTTTTCCGGACTATGCCGAAAACAAGCAGTTGACGTGGTCGGTCGAACCGGGAACGGGGATTATTGAGATCAGCGAAAAGACGGGAGGCGGCTGTCACATTACACCTGTCGGACCGGGATTGGCAACGATTACGGCAACAGCTGCCGAAGGCGGGTATACGGCGCAATGCACGGTGGCCGTTGAGCCTGCGTCCGGTTTCATTTACGACAGAGAAACGAACACTTATACTGTTTTTAACGAGGAAGGATTACGCGCTTGGGCTGCCAACGGCGGAGGATGCATTCTGGTATCTGATATCATTTTGGCAAAACCGGCTGAAGGAGAATCAAACTGGACACCGATGATGGTTTCCGAATGGCAATCTTTTACTTTTAACGGGAACGGTCACACGATTGCAAATATGACGATTGTCGGAACCGAAACCGATAAAGCAGTCGGAATGTTTTCTGACGCAAAAGGAGGAGTAATCGAAAATCTGATTTTAAAAGATGTCGATATACGCAGTTCGTATTCATCAACACGCGATGCCGACATAGGAAGTATTGCCGGTATTTCCCAATACGGCAGAATCAGCAACTGTCACGTTACGGGTACCCTGTCAAACAGTAACAACTCTTCAAGAGCCGTCGGCGGAATTGTCGGAAGTAGCAATGCTGCAAATATTGAAGGTTGCTCTTTTATCGGGGAGATTAATGCGCCAGACAGCTTCTATGCGGGAGGCATCGTGGGAGAAACGATGGGTTTAGGTAATCCACGCAATTTGAAAGGGTGTTTATTTTCCGGAAAGATAACCGGCGGAAAATATATCGGAGGAATTAGCGGTTGCGGATACCAATATCATTTTACCGCCAATTGTGCCGACGCAGAGATGACGACCCAATCTTCGGAAGAACGGACATATCAGAAGGGAATCAGTGCCGATCGGGCAGAATCAATAACTGCCTGCTACTGGAGCGGTAATGCGACAGGCGAAGATACCGGATTGAAAGTAGACGGAACTTCTCTGACCTGGAGCATGGCGGTCGATGAAATGAACAGTGCTTTAGGTCCAGATTTTGCGTTAAAGTTTGTTTCGACCGGAGGCAATTTTCCCGAATTGGTTCCGCGGTAATTGATTATATCGGAAAATAAGATGGAAACAGACAGGCATCCTTTAAAGGATGCCTGTTTTAAATAGAGTTCCGATTCAATTACTCATTAAAAATGAGTAAAAATAATATGTTAATGATATTCACTCGTTCAAAATGAGTATAGAACGCGATTTTCAATCTGTTTTCGTATCAGAGACAGGTGCTCTCGGAGAAAAAATTGTGATTGGTAATTTTCTCTTTTCAAACCGATCGAGGCGGCGCCTTCCATTCCCCAACCGAACCCGAAAATAAAAACCGGATCCAGAATAATGTTCGTAACGGCGCCGGCCAGCATGACAGCCATGGCGATTGTCGGACTGCCGTCGGCCCGCATCATGTTGTTGTAAACAAATGCCTGAAACTGAAAAATGAAAACGGTATAATAATTTTCATATAATCAACGGCATAAGGCATCACGGTCGTATCGGCACCGCACAAACGCAGCAGCGGTTCCGTAAAGATCCATGTAACGGCAACGTAAAGAACAGCAATAGCCAGCGCGGCGAAAGAAGCGTTTCCGAGTGTCCGCTCGGCTTCTTCGTGTTTCCGCTCTCCCATGCGGAGAGAATAAAGCGTGGCGCCGCCGACGCCGATCAGCAGTCCGAATGCCAGAAGCACCAGCAGGAACGGAAACGATACGGCAATGGCCGCCAGACCGTTGGCTCCCGTCGGCGGATAGTTGCCGATAAAAATGCGGTCGACCATGTTGTACAGCGCCAGAACCAGCATCGCCATGATTGCTGGAAAAGAAAAACGGAAAAGAAGTTGCGAAATCGGACTTTCTCTCAGACGCAGTGTCTGCTGTTTTTCGGCCGGAATGTTCATATCGGATTCCTGCTATTCCTTCTCAAAAACGTAGCGGATATCGTAACTGTCGAGCGCATCAAAAGTAACGTTTTCCCATTTATTGCGAACGGCCAAAAACGCATACGGCCGCACCAGATAAACCAGCGGCACCTGCTCCCAGATCAGCGACTGATAACGGTCCCACAACGCTTTCGCCTTTTCGGCATCCGCGGTGTAGGAGGCTTCCGTATACAGACGGTCGATTTCGGCTTCCCATTCGGTTGCCGGCGTTTTCTGATTCGGATACCACATGTGCAGATTGCCGCCGCTCGGCCAAACGTTGACGCCTTGACTCGGAAAAAGGTTGCTGCCGGAAAGCGCAATCGAAAGCGACTGCCAGTCGAACGAGTAGAGGAGGGAGTCTACCATTTTCGCAAAATCGACCGTGCGGATTTCCATCGCAATTCCCTGTTTTTTCAAATCATCGGCATAAATGTTGGCAATGTCCGACAGCTGCGGATTGTCGGCGGAAATCCAAAAGTCAAACGCGACGGCGTTGCCCTCTTTATCGCGTAAAACGCCGGCAGAGTCCTTCTCCATTCCGATAGACGTCAACAGCGCGGCCGCTTTTTCCGGATTGTAAAAATAGTTGAAAACAAGGCTCTCCTCAAACACCGGCGAGGCTTCATGAAAAAAGTGGGTGACCGGTTTCGCTAAACCACGGTAAACATTGCGGATGATTTTTTCCCGATCCAGAAGGCAGCTCATCGCCTGCCGGAACTCTTTCTGGGAAAACCAATTATAATACTTGTGAGGCAGCGCACTGCGGTTAGGGTTTTGATTCCACGTAATAAAAGCCGCTGTCGGCGCCGGACCGCCGTTAATCACCTCGTAACCGCCTTTTTCCTGTTCGGACAGCACGGAATCCAAATCGGCAGGCATCACCGACAGCGTTTCCAGTTCGCCGTTTTTGAAAAGCAGCAGCTGCGTTGAAGGATTGGAAACGAACGAAAAACGCACCGTATCAAGGTAGGGCAGCCGCTGACCGACGCTGTCTTCCAAAAAATAGTGCGGGTTGCGCCGCAGCTCTAAAACCAGTCCGGGCGTGTAACGGCTGATGTAAAACGGTCCGGCAGTCGGAACGGTGCTCGGATCGGTATTGATGGTAATAAAATCAATTACACGTTGAGAGCCGCCTTCCTTCTTTGCCGCCTCATAAAGAAACCGCGGACCGATTTGCAGATTCGCCGCCAACAAAGGATCGGCGACAATCCGCGGAAAAGTCAACCGAAACGACGAATCGGTCAGCTTCTCCGCGGTAATTTCGCCGCGGCTCCCGTCCGGCATCGGCACAAACATCCCCGAATATTCAGCCATATTCAAAGCCGGATCTTTGATGATTTCCTCAATCCAAAAAACAGCGTCGTCGGCATTGAATGCGATTGTTTCGCCTGTCTTCGGCACAAACCAACACAAACCCGACTTAAATGTGAAATCAACCTCGGTGACCTGACGCTGCTCATCAACGCGGACTTCAAAATCGGCAATGTGCCCCGACCATTTTTTTTCATAAACATCATATTCCAACAAATGCGGACAAAGGTAACTCATCACAGCGCTCGTCGGCAAATCATTGATGCGCGTCAAATTGAATGTCGACGGGTCCGACTCCATCGCCTCGTTCCAAACCCCACCGTAATGTCCGATTTTCCGCTCTCCGCCGCCCGGTCGAACCGTCATCTGCGACAGAAAGCCGTTTTGGGCTTCCGCCCGCAAAGCCGCCGCCTCCTGCGCCGACACTTCCTTTTTCGGACCGCATGAAACTGCAGCCGCCGCCAAAACCGCCAAAAAAAAGCCCTTCATGCCGCCATAGTAAAAAAAACCTGTCTTCCTGTCAACCTTTTCGTTTTTCGGGCGCGCGCCCCTGCGGGGCGCCGGGCTTTCCGCTGCAATTCGCAGCCTCCCTGCGCCTTCACCGCGGCAAAGCTGCCGCTTTGCCCTGCGCCTTCTCTCCGTCGGCAGCTCATTTCCGCTTCAATCCCTCGCGCCTTCGGAAAGGTGCTGCGGAAGAGGCGTCTGAAAACTATAAATATGAGAACAATCTCATTTAAACCTCCTCCATTTTTATCTTTCAGCAAAAATGCGCCATATCGCGCGGATAATACTTGCAGTCGTGCAGTTCCGTGTCGTCAAGCCCCAGCGCCTTTACCAGGGCAGCAGACGCTATGCACCAGTACCCGCGGTACCGACCCTTTTTCAGGTCAAATTTTGTTATAGGCCCATCAGTCATCGTGTGAA
>CALXOJ010000008.1 GCA_944390005.1 uncultured Spirochaetota bacterium | reverse complement strand
GGTGACCACAGCAAAGAGGATCCACCCGTTCCCATCCCGAACACGGAAGTTAAGCTCTTTCGCGCCGATGATACTGCTAACCGCGGAAAAGTAGGTCGTTGCCGGACTTTTTTATTTTTTATTGCCTTTTTAAGTCCTTTGATAATATCAAAATATAAATGACTCTCTGAAAAATATCTCGAAACTGTCAACGTTTGGTGTTTGCTGGCTTTAATAAGATTAAGGCAAAAGTTAATGACTCTTCTTATTTGAATACTATGACTGAAAACACATGCTTCGCATTCTCGTAACGAGACTTATTGTCGCGGCTTTAGCTTCGCGCCTTTTTTTTGGTTATTCAAGAAAAATAAAATCAGGTTTTACTAATATTCAACACCTCCATTAATATTAATGCTTCATTTGAGAGTTTTACTACAAAAAATTCTTTTTAAATTTATATTTCTTTTATCGATTTTTTTCTTCTTGTAAATGTAAAATGCTCATTTTATAATAATGCGGGGGTACTATGAAAACAATAGATTCTTTCAGTGGAATTCAAAGCGGTTATTCACTTTCTAAAACGCTTCGAAACGAGTTGATACCGGTAGGTAAAACATTGGAACATATGCAGAAGTACGGTTTTCTTGATCGAGACAGTGAAAGAAACCGCTGTTATCCCATTGCTAAAAGAATGATTGATGAATGTCATAAAACTTTGATAGAGCGAGTTTTATCATCTGCTCACTTGATTTGGGATGATTTAGCAGATGCGATAACAGAATATCGAAAAGTTATGAGACAATCAGGCAATAAGAATGCAAGTGCTGAAGATAAGGAGCAGCTTTACAGGCTTAAAAAAGAGGCAAAAGAAAAAGTCGGGAAAAAGTCAGCAGAAATGCGCGAATTGATCGAAAAATTATTCAAAGACGATTCGGATTTCCCTAAATTATTTAAAAAAGAGTTATTTGAAGATCTCATTCCCAAACTGGATTTAAAACGAATCGGGTTTACGGAAGAAGAGCGCCAGTCCGTGTGTGAACAGTTCGATCGATTTTCAACTTATTTCACAGGCTTTCATGAAAATCGGAAAAATATTTATTCAAAAGAAGAAATTTCGACATCTGTAGCGTATCGATTGGTTCATGAAAATTTTCCTCGTTTTCTTGATAACATCAAAATTTTTCACAAAATAAAAGAAAAGTACCCAGATTTAATCAGACAGGCGGAAGTCAATTTGACGGAAATTCTTCAAAATGATTCTTTTGAATCGTATTTTACCGTGGACGGCTTTAATAAAGTCATGACTCAAAGCGGAATAGAAAAGTACAATGCGTTGACAGGAGGAATTTCAGGAGAAGCAGGGGAAAGGAAAATTCAAGGTCTTAACGAACTGATCAATTTGCAGCGTCAGCAGCCGGGATTTGGAGATGACGGAATTTTAAAAGCAAAAATGAATTTACTCTATAAACAAATTTTGAGCGATCGGCAAAAAATTTCGTTTACGGGGATTGAATATGAAAATGAAAAAGATTTGCAGAGCGATATTCTAACCACTTTGCCGGAATGGAGAAGAGGAATCATTGATTTGTTAAATGCCATCGGCAAAATATCGGTTATTGACGAGGATCATGTTTATATTGACACCAAGTCACTGCCGGATTTTTCTATGACTTTGTTTGGGCAATGGAACATATTGAAGATTTTTTTGGATGAGAAAAAAGAAAAGGAAGCTGCCAAGGAGGCTAGCAAAAAGATAAAAAACGGGATTTTTCTATCTTACGAGAAACGGATTGCTTATTCTGTTTCCGAACTGCAGCATCTGATTGAAATTAATAGAGATAATTTAAGGGAACGAGAATTGGACGATTCTGTTTCGTTTGAGTTGTATGTAAAAAAATGTGCGGAGGCAGCCGGAGAGATTGAAGAGAAATACAAGGCAGCAGAAGCATTACTGCAAAAAGATTACTCAAATTCTCCGTTTCGGGAACATCAGGAAGATATCGATCTTTTAAAAAATTGGCTGGATTCGCTTCAATCGTTTTATCATCTTGTGAGAATCTTTGATGTATCGTCTGAGTTGGATAAAGATTCCGGTTTTTATTCGGATTATGATCAGGCGCTGACCCGTATAAAAACAATCGTTCCTTTATATAATAAAGTCCGCAATTTTGCGACCCGTAAGGTCGGAGGCGTGAAAAAAATTAAAATGAACTTTGATTGTTCAACATTGGCTGACGGATGGGATTTGAATAAAGAAAGGAATAATTTGGCAACGATTTTTATTAAAGATGGTCGTTATTATTTGGGAATTATGAATCCGGAAAAGAAAATTCATTTTGAGGAATATGAGGTGCCGGAAGGGGAAGGACCAGTATTTAAGAAAATGGTCTACAAATATTTACCCGGACCGAACAAAATGTTGCCAAAAGTCTTTTTTTCGAAGAAAGGTATTTCGATTTATAATCCGCCGCAATCATTACTGAACGATTATAATGAAGGAAAGCATAAAAAGGGTCCAACATTTGATTTATTAAAGTGCCATAAAATAATCGATTTTTTCAAGGATTCGATTAAGAAGAATCCTGATTGGGCAATTTTCCCTTTTCGATTTTCGCCGACATCCGAATATTCTGATATCAGTCAATTTTACAGAGAAGTCAGCGAGAATGCTTATAAACTTTATTTTGTAAATATTCCGGAAAAGGTCATCAATGAAATGACGGAAGACGGTCGTTTATTTTTGTTTCAGATTTACAATAAAGATTTTGCTGCGAAAGCAACCGGAAGGAAAAATCTTCACACATTGTACTTTGAGAATCTTTTTTCAGAAGAGAATCTGAAAAAAAGTGTCATAAAATTGAACGGCTGCGCGGAGTTGTTTTATCGGCAGGCGAGTATAAAGCCCGTTCAAATGCATAGAGTTGGAGAAAAACTACTTAATCGTACAACAAAAGATGGGCGGACTATCGAAGATTCCGTTTACCGTGAATTATTTTTGGATATTAATAACCGATTGACTCAACCGCTATCTGAAGAAGCGAAGGAATTAAAAGATTCCGGAACATTGGTTGTAAAAGAAGTCAAACATGAATTGATTAAAGATAAGCGGTTTACTCAAGATAAATTTTTATTTCATTGTCCGATAACATTTAACCATACTGCGACCGCGTTTGTTGATATCAATCTGAAGACACGGCGGGCTTTAGCGGCGGCAAATGACATCAAAATAATCGGACTGGATCGGGGTGAGCGGCATTTAATTTATTTATCACTTATTGACGCATCCGGAAAAATTCTTAAGCAAAAATCTTTTAATGTGATTGATGTCGAACGGGGACAGCTTCAAACAGCTGTTGATTATCATCAAAAATTGGAACAAAAAGCAATTTCTCGTAATCAGGCTCGAATTAATTGGCAGACGATTGGGAATATAAAAGAGCTGAAAGAAGGATTTTTATCTCAAGTTGTACATGAAATTGCAGAAATGATGGTGAATGAAAATGCCATCGTTGTTATGGAAGATTTAAATTTTGGGTTTAAACGGGGACGGTTTAAAGTCGAACAGCAGGTTTATCAGAAATTTGAAAAGATGCTGATTGATAAGTTGAACTATCTGGTTTTTAAAGACAGGGATGTCTGTGCCCCGGGTGGAGTATTGAACGGATATCAGTTGACAGCACCGTTTGAGAGTTTTCGGAATTTAGGAAAGCAGAGCGGGTGGATCTTTTATATTCCTGCATGGAACACCAGTAAAATTGATCCCGTGACCGGTTTTATTAATCAGTTCAGAACTGCGGATTTGACCAACATGGAAAAGAAAGCGGCGTTTTTTTCCCTGTTTGATTCGATTCTTTACAATCAGACGGAAGATGCGTTTCTTTTGTCTTTTCGCTACAGCCGCTTTATTGACAAAGAGACTGTTTTGGGACGGGATGAATGGACTATCTCTACGCGTGGCAAAAGAATTTTATACAATTCTAAAGAGAGAAAAAATTTCGAAATTCATCCTACAGAGGAGTTAAAGAAAATCTTTTCGCAGCAGGAAATGAACTGGGAGAGTGGAAATAATATTTTGCCCGATATTTTGAGCGTCCCTCTCGAAAGATCAAATGCCGGCTTTTTCGATCAGCTGCTGCGTTTGCTGAATGCGGTTTTGCAGATGAGAAACAGCAATCCCCGGACGGAAGAAGATTTTATCATCTCGCCTGCTGCGGATCGGTATAATCATTATTTTGATACACGGGAGAATGTTCCCGGATTGCCGGACAATGCTGATGCCAACGGAGCGTATAATATTGCTCGCAAAGGATTGTGGATCTTAGAACAACTTCGGAGTATCGATGATAAGGACGATAAAGCGCTGCGAAGAGCTGATTTGGCAATTTCCAATAAAGAGTGGATCGAATTTGTTCAGAGAGGAAATCAGTAAATTCGACGGAGAAAGGGGTGACGGAAAATTATTACCCGATCAGTTATCTGAATGATTTTATTTTCTGTCCCCTTTCCATTTACTTTCACCAGCTTTACGGAAATATGTCTGAACGTCTTTACCAAAATGAAGATCAAATGGGAGGGAAAGCCGTTCATGAAACAATTGATACTCACCGTTATTCAAATCATAAAAGTATTTTACAGGGAATTAGCATTTGCTCGCGGAAATATGGATTATGCGGTAAAATCGATTTATTTGATGTTGACAAAGGAATTTTAACCGAGCGTAAAAAGAAGATAACGGAGATTTACGACGGTTACATCTTTCAGTTGTACGCGCAGTATTTTTGTCTGACGGAAGAAGGTTTTGACATTCGGCAGCTGCGTTTTTACAGTTACAGCGACAATAAAATTTATCCGATTCCGCTGCCTGAAGAAACCCCTGATATGGTTAAAAAATTCGAAAAGACGATAGAAAGTTTATTTGAATTTGATCCGACTTCTTTTGTGCAGACAAATGCGAAAAAATGCGGACGGTGTATTTATTCTCCACTTTGTGATCGGAGTCTGGCCGATGATGAGTAGAAAAGATTTTATAGAAAAACAGTTTGTTTTTGTCTTTTTGAATGAGGGAGAACATTTATCATTTAAAAATGATAACATTGTTATTAAAGATAAAGAAAACAGAATCAAGCATCAGTCATCCTGCTATCTGCTTTTTGCTTTGTTTATTGCCGGTCATTGCAATCTGACAAGCGGCCTGCTTCAGCGTGCAAAGAAATTCGGTTTTTCAATTGTTCTGCTGACATATTCGTTGAAAGTTTACGGAATTTTTTCTTCCGGAGCAGAGGGTAATGTTTTGCTGCGAAAACGGCAGTATGAATACGATCAAGCGGATATTGGAGCAAATCTGATCTCCAACAAGATTATCAATCAAAGTTCAATATTGAGAAAAATTCGCGGCAAATCGGACGATATCAAAAAAGCCGTTTCTCTTTTGGACAGTTATGTCGACAAAGTTTTAAATCCGAAATTGAGTATTGCGGAAATTATGGGGATTGAAGGGAGTGCTTCTCGACTTTATTTTTCGGCATTGTTCCGTAACTACAATTGGAAGCACAGATTGCCGCGGACAAAACCGGATATGATTAATGCTTTATTGGATATCGGATATTCGATTTTATTCAATATTATAAACGCCCTTTTGGAAGTATATGGATTTGATACATATACGGGTGTTTTGCATCGTCAGTTTTTTCAACGAAAGTCTTTAACGTGTGATTTGGTTGAACCGTTTCGATGTCTGATAGATGATGCGTTGATTAAGGCCCTGAATTTAGGGCAATGCAAAGAATCTGATTTTTCGATTTGTCAGAATCGGTATTTTCTTTTCGGAAAAAACAGTACGCCGTATATAAGAATTTTTTTGGAAAGTATTTTGGCGCGAAAAAATGAAATTTTTGTTTACATTCAGTCTTATTACAGAGCCTTTATGAAGGGAAAATCAGGCTCCGAATTTCCGATTTTTTTATTTTAGGAAGTTTTATGTTGATTATCAGTTATGACATCAGTGATACAAAAGTCAGAACAAAATTTGCGAAATATTTGAGTAAATTCGGATTTCGACTGCAGTATTCCGTATTTCAAATCAAAAACAGTGAGCGGATTTTAAAAAATATTATTTTTGAAATTGAAAATAAATATGAAAAACTTTTTACCGAAAACGACAGCATTATCATTTTTCATCTGAGTGGACATTGCGAAGTTTTAAAATACGGATACGCTCGGCATAATGATGATGAATATCTGATTGTATTGTAAATGCAAAGGTCATGTCTGACCGTAAAAGCGGCATAAAAAACTGCTTCTGCACGACGAAATCGGACTCTTAATTTGACAACAGAGGTAAAAATTTGTCTTAAAAGCTTCACAATTCAGGTATTTTGATATAAAATAAAGAGAAATTTTACCCTAATTGTATTGAAATACAGAAATAAGGGTTTAATCGTTTAAAACAATTTCTACTATTGTAGATGTAGTAACATCGTTACCCATCGCTAACGTTTAATCGTTTAAAACAATTTCTACTATTGTAGATTCACACCAAGCAGCGCCGAGACCTTGAGGTTTAATCGTTTAAAACAATTTCTACTATTGTAGATCCAAAAAATAAAACCCGTTGTTAATTAAAGTTTAATCGTTTAAAACAATTTCTACTATTGTAGATACGCTAAGAATTTTATTGCTGACAATGTTTAATCGTTTAAAACAATTTCTACTATTGTAGATCCATATCCGGTTCACACCGAACAAAATGTTTAATCGTTTAAAACAATTTCTACTATTGTAGATTGATGAGTACCGTACAATGTCAAACACGTTTAATCGTTTAAAACAATTTCTACTATTGTAGATAAAACCACCGGCGAACGGAATAAAAGGTTTAATCGTTTAAAACAATTTCTACTATTGTAGATTCAACTAATTTTTCGTAATTTATGTGAAGTTTAATCGTTTAAAACAATTTCTACTATTGTAGATGCACATCGAGAGAATTCTTGGCGTTTGGAGTTTAATCGTTTAAAACAATTTCTACTATTGTAGATAGTTCTATCCCATTTGAACCACTCGTTCGTTTAATCGTTTAAAACAATTTCTACTATTGTAGATTTAAAAAAACAATAAAAGGACGCTATGTTTAATCGTTTAAAACAATTTCTACTATTGTAGATCAGGTTATATTCCGGACGGGATCAGTCAGGTTTAATCGTTTAAAACAATTTCTACTATTGTAGATTCACGCCATACCGGAAAAAGCAAGACGTTTAATCGTTTAAAACAATTTCTACTATTGTAGATTTGGTATGTCAACATAATTTATTGATTGTTTAATCGTTTAAAACAATTTCTACTATTGTAGATACTTTAAGGCAATCAGCATTTCGGGGGTTTAATCGTTTAAAACAATTTCTACTATTGTAGATAAGTTTCGCGTTTGAGTCTGTCGATGGTTTAATCGTTTAAAACAATTTCTACTATTGTAGATTCAGCCTGTGCCTGAGCAGAAACGACGTTTAATCGTTTAAAACAATTTCTACTATTGTAGATCCAGGTAGGTTTTTTATGAATTTAAAACGTTTAATCGTTTAAAACAATTTCTACTATTGTAGATCCCTTATATGCTTCCTTTTCGTGTTACTGCGTTTAATCGTTTAAAACAATTTCTACTATTGTAGATGGAAACAGGCGGTGTTGCAATGGGAAGGTTTAATCGTTTAAAACAATTTCTACTATTGTAGATATATTGTATACTCCTAAAAAAAGAACCGGTTTAATCGTTTAAAACAATTTCTACTATTGTAGATCAGAATCGACAAAGATGGGAACATCTTAGAGTTTAATCGTTTAAAACAATTTCTACTATTGTAGATATAATAACCGGAAACGTTGCTGTCATCGTTTAATCGTTTAAAACAATTTCTACTATTGTAGATTCGATATCTTTTTTTGTGCGCTTTTTTGTTTAATCGTTTAAAACAATTTCTACTATTGTAGATTAATGCGCAGTAAGCCCTCTAACACGCGTTTAATTCTACTATTGTAGAGTTTGGAATGAGATTGATTTACAGCGGTTAAAATCAGTCGATCAAATGCGACCGACAGTGATTGAAACTTGAGAGAAAGAATAAAAAATTTCTCAATAAATATAGTTAAACAATGCACAATATGACAAGAGCGATTGAAACTGCACAAGAGAGATGAAATGTGAACGGCAAAAAAAGCAACCGCAAGTGACGGATTGGATAGTTGCAATATCCTCCATTGTCAGTGCGGTTGCCGCAATTGTGACAGCCCTGAAGTAAGGGCAGGGCAAGGGGAAATCCCTTGTCTCTATCATAAAACATATTTTTGAGGAGGTCAAGAGATGAGAAAAAGAACTGTGATTTATTTGTGTGTGTTGGCGTTTAATGTGACAATGCTTTTGGTTTCAATTTTTGTTTTATAGGAGGAAGAGATGACGAGTAAAGAAATTGAAGAAAAAACAGGTATGGGTGCTTGCATTGTGCGCCGATGGGCTAAAGCAAACGGAGTGAAACGGGTTGAGAGTATTAACGGAATTCTTGCTTACGACTGGAGCGAGGAAGATTTACAGCGGTTTTTAAACCGAAACACTCAACGAGGAACACCGGCGCATAAAAAACGCCCCAGTCAATCCTAAATAAGCCCCCCAGCGGGGGCTTTTCTTTTTGGATCACACTTCTTTTTTTAACACCTAACAGACGCGGCAATCAATGCTCTGGTTTCCAAAAAGGTGGTCTCCCGCGCAGCGGTCGACGCGATGGATGAAAAAGCCAAAAGCCGCGCCTTCTACGTCAGCCGGCTGGCCGAACTGGAAGCCGTCGGACGGGTCAAAGACTATCTTGTCGACAATCTCAAAGACAAAACTTCTTTTCAAAATTTCGTAAAAAATCTCGATAAAGACGAGCTGTTGAAAAAGGCCGGCTGGGAAAAGGATGGCGGCTGGTATTGGGAGACGGTTTACCGCACCAACACGATGAGTGCTTTTAATGCCGGCCGGGCCGAAGCGTTTGAGGAGTACGAGCCGGAGTTTTTGGAGTTTATCGGCATCGAGGACTTCCGGCAGACGCCGGTCTGTGCCGCCCGAAGCGGGATTGTCAAAAAGCGCACCGACCCGTTTTGGAAAAAGAATTTTCCGCCTCTGCACTTTAACTGCCGCTCGACCGTGCGCCCGGTCTACGCCGAAGAGGCGGCCGCCTTCGGTATCAAAGAAAGTGCGGAAGTCTCTTTTCCGGATGCACCGGCAAAAGGGTTCGGACATAACCCGGCCGCCGAATGGGACGAAGTGACAGAGGAAGTGAAAGAGAGGTATGCCCGAATCAGGTCATTTCCGGACGGCTTTGGAGAACGGGTCAGCAAACGTGACTTAAGAGAGATTCAAGCAACGCTCATACCAGATGATGGAGCCGTGAAGAAAATTATCATTGACAACAAAATGAAAGAGAACGTTGCCGGCAGTTTTCTTGACGGAACAGTCAAAGTGAATGGAAACCATAAAACAGCGCAGTTGTTAAAAAGTGCCGCTCAAAAAATCAGATCGGGAAACGCTTCTTTAATTAACGAAAATGAATATGAAGCAATGATTACCCTTTACCATGAATACACACACGGGAAATTCCCGATTGATAATGAGAGGTGGAAAAAACTTGGAAACAATGCGAAAAACAAAATCGAAATCTTGACAGAACTGTATGCACGGACTAAAATAGCATTGAGAGATGAGGTTAACAATGATATGATTCGAAAAAGTATCATCGTTAACTCAACGGGGTATTCCGATTTGATAGAAAAAAAGTTTTTGGAAAAAAGCGAGATTAAGTATGATCGAAAATCGGTCGAGATGTTAAACAAAGCCGTGGAAAGGGACTTGAGAGAGTTAATAAAAAACCCTAATAATCCTTTAATGAACACTTTTAAACTTAGTTACAATTTAAGCACACAATTAATGATCCAAGCGGCAAGCGTAACAAAACACGCAGGAGGAAGGCAATGAAAAACTACGAAATATTACTAAATCAACTAAACCCTACAGATGAAGAGTTAATTGAGGCAATCGCGTTGACTAATAAAACTCTGAACGACTGGCTTCTTGAGTTACAACTGGAAGACAGAAACAAATTTTCACTTCTTACTGTATATCAACTTTATAATTTACGCGGACAAACAAAAGAAGCCGAAGCTCTCAAACCGGTTATTGAAAAAGAAATTGATCCCGATTTCTTTAAACCACAACCACAGGGTGTGATTCGCTAAATTCTCCCCCACTCCTTTATCCTACAATCGCTTGTAAGGCGTTGAATCGCGTTGATTCAACGCTTTTTTTGTATTCAAGGTAAAACGGCTCAAAAAATCGAAAAAGGGCGCATTTTGAGGGCTTTACGCGTGTGCCTGCTGAAATGAAAGGCGTCCTATTTGTGCCTGTAACGCCCTATTCGGGGCAGACTTCATCCGTCTTTTGTGTATGATGCCTCACGCTTTTAAAAACAGGGAGGTTACAAAAGCATGAAAACACCATTAACTTATTACGGCGGCAAACAGAAACTTGCCGCACTGATCCGACGGCTGATTCCGGATCATGTTCTTTACTGCGAGCCGTTTTGCGGAGGGGGCGCGGTCTTTTGGAGCAAGGATGCGTCGAAAGCCGAGGTGATCAACGACACAAACCGGCAGCTGATCAATTTTTACCGGCAGGTGAAAAACAATTTCCCCGCACTCAAAGAGCGTGTCGACGCGACGCTGCACTGCCGGGACGACCACGCCAAAGCGGCACTCATCTACAATCATCCGGATTTATTCAGCGATGAAGAACGGGCCTGGGCGGTCTGGGTTTTGTCGGCTATGGCTTTTGCGTCGAAGCTCGACGGGTCGTTCGGCTACGACCGCAAAGGGGCGACCGCCAAAAAGGTGGATGCGAAAAAAGAGGAGTTTTGCGACGCTCTGGCCGCGCGGATGAAGCGCGTCACTGTCGAGAATCGGGACGCACTCGACGTGATCCGCACGTATGACAGCCCCGACACTTTTTTTTATCTCGACCCGCCTTACTTCAACTCGGCATGCGCTTTTTATTCCGGCTACACGGCCGACGACTTCGAACGACTGCTCCGATGCTGCCGTGATATGCAGGGGCGGTTTTTGCTGTCCTCTTATCCGTCGGCGCTGCTGACCCGCTATACCGATGACGGCGGCTGGTCTCAAATTCGCATTGGGCAGACGGTCTCAATCTGCAACGACAAAACAAAACTAAAACCCAAAACAGAGGTCTTAACCGCGAATTTTCCGCTCCCCCAAAGCGGTCTCGGCGACGGCGAATGAGTTAGAGTGAGAGAGGCACAAAAGACAGATTCTTTAGGAACAAAGATATGAGGTTTGAGTTTGACAACTATAACATGATTTTTGATTTTGAACAAAACAAATGCTCGATTGCCGGGCACTTTAGCGTATTTCAGACAGCCTCTGTCAATTGATAGACAGAGAAGGATAGAAATAAATATTCATTCTTGATTGATTCGAAAATCTTCTTCAGAAGCGTTTGGGGCGAAATAATGAAGCTATTAATATTAGCTAAAGCTAACAACGAACACCCCCATTAATACTAATGCTTCATTTGAGAGTTTTAATGCAAAAAAAAAAAATTCTTTTTCCAGCAAAATTATTGATTCTTTTTTTTATAATGCTATGGAAAAAATGCGGGTTGCTGCCTCGGTCAAACGAGATAAACATAACAATCGCCTGGAAAAAACGGGATTTAACGCCGTAAGAGTTGGCAATTTGGGATCAACAGCGAATTGATAATAGGCAAAGGCAGCAGCAGATGCGCAGAAAAAGTTTTTTGGCAACGAGGAGATGGCGAGATGAAAGACATCGGAGCAGGTTTTTGGGCGATTGTATTGTTTATCATTGTTTGTGTCGGGCAGTGTTCGTCGATTTAAACACAGGTAAGAGAGAAATACAAAGACTTAATGTCAATTGAGAAGGACGGAATTTTAATCGAGTTTCAACCGTTCGGTTTCAACGAGTCCAAATCGCATAGTGCGGATCGAAACGTTCACCATCTCGATGGTGCTAAAGAACGCTGTCTTCATGATATAGTATCAATACAGCCAATAATCAAACAATTTCAGAAACTGAGTACACACATAGATGTTCAACCGCAGATGGTCACACACACGATATTTCCCTTGATATTCCCGCGCATTCCCACAGTATTACCATTGCTTCCGGCGGAAGCGGCAATACCGGATCCATCGGAGGCAATGCGGCGGTTGATTTGACCAAAAGCGTTAAAGGGTATGCGGTGATTTTTATTATGAAAGTCAGATAAAAAAAGGGGGAGGAAATCCTCCCTTTTTTTCAGTAGCCGATGTAGCTGTGATAGGGCAACGGTTTGTATACCGAATATTCCATATCAATCAACTTAACTTTGCCTGATGTTTTTCCTATTTGAATGGATGTGCTGGAATATATTGTGGAGTTCATAATCTTGTATCCATTGTTGCCGTCCGATACAGACATAATCACATTTTCGTTTCTGTTGATAATGGACCCGACGGATTCTGTATTGAAAAAATTAGCAGTGATTGTATTCCCCGTAACGAGATTGAGAGCAATTGCCGAATCATTGGTAAAAGCAATAACGGTATCGGCTCCTGCCGTAAACGGGAGTGATTCATTGATGGAAAAGGCATTTGAGTGATTTCCTATTTCCAGCTCTGCGGAAATATCATCCTCTCCGTTTTTTGTATAAATAATAAAATGGCTTTTATAAAGTGCAACCGATTTGTTCCCCGATTCGTAAATCATTAAGGGGGTTGTTGTTGTAAATACTTTCGCATTTCCGCCGTATACCAAATTTTCATTTTCATAGAGGTCTTGTGCTACATCATAAAGGTTTGATAATAAAACATCTGTCGGTTGTGTCAGTGTATTGTCATAATATATAAAACCGCCTTGAGAAGTAGCAAGCAATCCGAAAACAGAATGTATCAGCGCGAATCCGGATTCCATTTCTCCAAAGAGACCGTTCTCCGTAATAAAGGGCGAATAATGATCGGGGGTATGAAACCATACATTTTCATTTTTATCGATAAAAAATCTCGAAACCGAGTCAATATTTTCGGGAAGAATGTTTTTCCCGGTCGGCGTTGTTCCGGCTGTATCGATACGGATCAGTTTGTTTCCGTATGTTGTTAAAATACCGGTTTTCCCGGCAATTTTGTCTGTTTCCGTTTCTTTTATCTCCCCGACAGGGTAATAAATATATTTCCCGCTTGCCATCACGGCATCGCATGACGGATAGCCGTATTCGTCCAGCGAGAACACTTTCCCGTCGCTTTTGCGTACGAGATAGGCTTTGTCGGCGACAAGTTCAAAGTCGTATGTTTTGGCTTTGTTTGGATCGGCGGCGAAGCCGATGATGGCGTAGTCGTTATGGGCGTTGATGACGTAGGAGGCTTTGAGGTTGCCCATATCGGCACTGCTGCCGTCGGTGTTGGTGTATTTGACTTCCTCGATTGTGGTGAGGTCTTTTTTGATTTTGAAGATTTTGCCTGCATCGGTACCGGAAGGCTCGACGAAGAGGGCGGCGGCGTCGGTGATGTCGATTTTGGAGAGTGTCGGTTTTTCGGGTTCCAGCTGCGTTTCGGGGTCGGGCGGGGGACAGGAGATGAATGTCAGTGCCAGAAGAGAGAGAATGAGAAATGATTTTTTCATGGGAAGGCCTCCTGTTTGTTGCTTGGATTATAACACAAATTGTTTATGAAAACAATGAAAAAAGGGGGCTATGAGGAAAAGTAAAATCTATGTTATACGACTTCTTTAAAGTGGACGAGACTTAAGCCGGTTTTTTTGCATACTCTCATAAAAGGGAGTGCTTCACTTTCAATAAATCCATCATAAGAATTTTTGACCTGATAAATACAGGGAACCACTATGAGAGATGCATCTATGTATATATACATAGATAAAAAACAGTGTTGTGTTTTTCCTTTCGGGCAATTATCTTTGGAACAATCTCTGTCTTTAGGACACGTGGGAGAGGGTGTATCATCTATTTTTACATCAATGTCAGGAACTGCCTGTATTTTTTCGATAAAGTCCAAAACAGAAATGCGTTTCATGCTATTCTCTTATAATCGATGATTTCGCAATTCATTGAAGAACTGCCTATAGCACATTTTTCTTTTTCTGCTTTTAAATCCGCAATTTCTTTTTCGAGAGCATTAATTTTGTCAATACGGAACTCAAATTATTACTTGACACAAGATATATATCGAGGTATATACTAATATCAGGAGGGTTGCGGTATGGAAGCAGCGAAAATTTTTGAGAATGGAAGAAGTCAGGCGGTGCGCTTGCCAAAGAAGTTTCGCTTCAAAGTGGATGAGGTTGTTGTTCAGCAGCTTGGAGACGCGGTGCTTTTGATTCCGAAAGGCTCTTTATGGCAGACTTTTATGAATGGTTTGAATAGCTTTAGCGATGATATTTTTGAGAACGGACGCGAGCCGGAAGTTCCAATGCATAGAGAATCTCTATGACATACATGTTAGACACAAATATCTGCATTTATGCAATTAAAAATAAGCCGGAACAGGTGCTCCGCCGGCTGCATGGCAATCTTAATAAAGGGCTTTGTATATCGACTATTACGCTTGCGGAATTGGTGCATGGAACGGAAAAAAGCGAGAATCCCGAAAAAAACCGTACAGCTCTTTTACAGTTTCTTTCGATTTTGGATATTCTGCCCTTTGACGGCAGAGCCGCCGCAGAATATGGAAGTCTTTGCGCTTATTTGCAAAAGCAAGGGATTCCGATAGGCACAATGGATATGCTGATTGCTGGACACGCAAGAGCAGAAGGGCTGGTTTTAGTGACAAACAATGTTCGGGAGTTTGAGCGTGTGCCAAATTTAGAAATCGAAAACTGGGCGGAAGACGTCAAACTATAAAAAATATAAAAACTAAAAATTGTGTGCAGTCATAATATCAGCGTGGATATGGTGATGCAGGACGAGAAAACCCGCATTGATACTATTTTGAGGGAGCAGTACGATATTCTTCCGCCGGGGACGATTCTGATGTACAACGGCAGTAATTGGCAGAATGACTCGACGATTCCCGGGTGGTATATGTGCGACGGACAGAACGGCACGCCCGATTTGCGCGAACGCTTTATTGCCGTCTGTTCGTATTCGACAGGGAGAACAATTCCCAATGCGCCCGGAAAGTTCGGCGGAGAGAACTCTTTCACCTTGAAAACTGACAATCTACCCGCCCATGCTCATTCCATTTCGGCATCCAAAGCTCTGGAGTAAAAACGACTTAAAAATAAAACCTATACCGTTTCCGGAAAATCCCAGTCGGAATAAAGCGTACAAGGGTTAAATAAAAAAGCCCGGACACTGCCGGGCTGGTACTAACGGTGCACAGAATTATTACTGCTTGTTATAGTATTGTATTATTGTTATTTGAGTAGGTTCAGACGTTATTTTCATATCACCTTCGAATGTGCCCATCCCAACATACCCCTTAATATCTTCCCAGTTAGGATCCCCTTCTTTAACTGTTGCTGTTACCTTAAGCTTTGTTTTGTCGGCATTTACCTCCATGTACCCCACTATACCAAAAATGTCTACAGGTACCTGACCGTTTTTCAAAATAGTTTCAATTTCATCCTTAGAAAAAGACATTTCACTATCTGACTCTGGATCCTCTTTAGTTTCAAAAGCCCATGTTAGTTTTCCTTCTGTTGTAGGATAGGTAATTGTTGTTACCCCCGTCATTTGATCACCTATTTCAGGGGATATAGGTGTTCCAGTTACAGAAGATTTCCATACACCCTCCAGACCGTCAACAGTTTCTACTTTTGTCCAACTGTCACTGGGATTGTTTCCGGGATTACTGGGATTGCTGGGATTGTCACCGGGATTACTGGGATTGCTGGGATTGTCACCGGGATTACTTGTGGGCTGGTCACATCCAATTAAAACCATTGCTGCCAAAGCTAATAAAGCAACAGTACACACTACATGTAACTTTTTCATGCAGTACCTCCTAGTTATTTGATAATTCACTTTGACATTTTTTTTTTTTGTGTCAAGAAAAGCTGTTCTATTTTTTAGAAAATAAACAATAAAATACTCAACACAAAAACCGAAAACTACAAAATGGTACGGTGTAACGGAGATTGTAATAGTGCTGTCTTTTTATTATTAAAACTTTGTATGATAACCGGAAAGCACACCGGGATTGGATTTTACTCTCGGTATACTCTTACCAATAACAGACAGCCTTCCTGCGTTGTAACTTCAGCCGTTTTGCCGGGCAACACTTGGTTACTGATACCGTACTGGTAATCCCAGGTTATCTCTGCATTTTTCAAGGGGTATTGTGCGTTTTTGATAGTAATCCCTTTGGCTTTTCCGTCTATATTCAGCACAGAAAAATATTGTACATTATCATGGATAAAGCAAGGCTCGTTTTCTGTGCCTCCTCTACTCCACCGCTTTTATTTTTATCTAATCCTCCCCACTGGTATACAGATCTTACACATTCATTACATACTCTTCATCGACCGAAAGTATCGTATCAGTATCTACTCTAACTTTTACTATTCTTGACTCAATACCTGTTGAGCCAAAATGTCTAAGATCAAAGTTAATCCATTTTTGCATATATACATATGTAGTACAATTGTCATCATTGACATAAGAATATGCCGCTGGTCCATATCTCCTTTTGAATTCAGAATAAGAAGAAAACTTTTTTGCTTCTTTTATATCGACAAATTGTGACACCGTATATCCTTCATACGATATCTCTTCACCGCGATAAGGATCAAATCTAAATCGCAATGAAAGAACTCTATTCCATCCAGTCGTTATAGCTAAAACAGTATAGTATGAATCATTTTCACAGTATCCTAAGCTATGATGTATTTTCGGACTCCAATTACTATTGATATGTTCTAAAAAAAATTGTTCAACAGCCAATTCCGATACAGATTCTTCTGCTATCGCAATCAAAATCTCTTCTTTATTCTGATAATTATGACAAGCGCAAAGCAAAAGACAACACGCGCTATATACGATAAAAAGACGATGCGTCAATTTCAATTCCTCCTTTATAGTAAATTGGTTTGTTAAAATTTCCACTTGATACTTGTATGCGATTTGCTTTTATTTTTGCATTAGGCAATTTCCGTGAAATTTGCTGTGCAATATTTTCAATTCATACAGGGGTATACGTTCATCTCCTTCTTCCCCCGCTGTCTGCCCAGCCTCCATGCCGCCCGTGCCTTCCTGCTCTGCAAACTCAGCCCCGGGAACATGACTTGCTCCACCTGCCGCTCATGTTCCGCGCGACATACACTTCCGTCGTGAACCCCCTGCTCACCGAAAGCTCATGCACCACCCGTTCCGCTATGTATTCCCCGGAGAAAGATTCCCCTACATACTTCACCGTCACCCGCGTCCCCGACACAAGACGCCGGTTCCCCTCGCATTTTACCGCTCCCGTCTGGTACTCCATCGACCGGTTCTGCAAATATCCTGCCGCCCGCTGCTTCGCATCTTCACTGTCGTATCTTTAATGCAGCATGTTTTTGACAAACAGGCAGATAGTTATAATCAGTATAGACTTATCCTTTCCCCATTGATCTCCAGATTTCCGAGGATCTGCTCCCATGCTTCCTGCAATGCCGGTAAGCCTTTGGGAAGCGTTTCATCATGGTTTTCCATAAGCCGGCAAAGTTCCTCCAAAGCCTCCCCATTATTTCTCCAGTACCAATATCCGTCCTTTTTATATGTCAGTTCAGGTAAGGAAGAGAAAACGCTGTCAAGAGCCTCATAGTTTTCTGCCAGATACGTTTGCAGAGATAACCGCCATATCCTGTTATCATCTAAAAAAAACAACTCGTAGATGAAAGGATCTGAAACAAAGCTCCCGTCATGGGGCGTCGAAAACACCATCTCGCCAACAACGCAGGTTTCTGTCCTTATTTTTCGATAAGATCCCCTCACAATACTCATGGGAAAATACTGGTCAAGAACAAAATCCCTGTCGGAATTCAGAAGCTTAAAAAGATCGGGATAGGAAATGCTTCCTGTTTCCTCAAGAATTTCCTGAACAGGGACAGACAGCATATACCCGCTTTCATGAAAAATACTTTTTAAGTCTTCCATGGTCTGAGACGAAAGACTGTAAACAATTTCCTGTACAGGCTGCGTTTCAGCACGCAGTGACATTCTTTCAACCGCCACTGATTCTGCCAACATCTTTACATTTGACTCCGCGGAAAGCGAAGCTGTAAGTGCACAGAATAAAAATATAACTGTAAAAGATTTCATTGCTTTATTCTTCTCCTGGTTGATATGTCAGCGTCCGTGTGTTTCCCAGCCCTTCATGCCGCCATAGTAAAAAAAAACCGCCGTCCTGTCAACCTTTTCGTTTTTTGGGCGCGCGCCCCTGCGGGGCGCCGGGCTTTCCGCTGCAATTCGCAGCCTCCCGCACCCTCACCGAAGCAAAGCTGCCGCTTTGCCCTGCGCCTTCTCTCCGTCGGCAGCTCATTTCCGCTTCAATCCCTCGCGCCTTCGGAAAAGTGCTGCGGAAGAGGCGGCTCGAAAGATTGTTTTTCTTTGACTTTTCAAAGCAGTCAAAATCGGTTGCGGGAGGCTGGATTTGTCGCTGCAATCCTCTTCTTCCGAAGAGGATGAGCATCGGCATCATCGGCAAAAGTCAATCCCTGTTATCGAAAAAATGAAATAGAGAAGAGGATTTATTGGTCTTTGCATAAACTCAAGTCTCGGCAGACAGCGTTTCAATGTTCAAAAGATCAGCCTGACGACGGCTAACATTGACTTGATTTTTCTTTGAAATAGGAGTAGAATGAAATATCTGAGAGAAGGTTTTCTGACTCAAGGAGGTCTTATGGACAAAGCGTCAAAGCGTTACGGTTTTGTCGGCATCATTCTTTCCGACCGCGGGCAGGCGCCGGCGGTGCAGCGCATTCTTTCCGAATACGGTCATTTGGTTTGCGGTCGTATGGGACTTCCTCATCTTGAAAACGATACTTTATCCGTCATTACACTCATTGTTCGTGCAGATACCGACGAATTGGGTGCCTTGACCGGTAAATTGGGACGTATCAGCGGAGTTTCGGTTAAATCGGCTCTCAGTAAGTGAGGGAAATATGGAAGCAACAAAGGTAAAAAGTTGGATGGAGCAAGTCATTCGTCCGGAAGAGTATGAAAAGTATCTGGATGAAGACGGCCGTGATTTCATTCATGAAGACGAGATCGAATCATTATTGAATACAGTCAAGTCGGACGCTTCCCGCGTACGGGAAATCATTGCCAAATCGGAAGAGATTCAAATTCTGACCTTGGAAGAGTGCGCCGTTCTGCTGAATGTCGAAGATCCCGCCTTATGGGAAGAGATTTTTGCCGCTGCGCTGCGCATCAAACAGAAGGTGTACGGACCGCGTATTGTGACCTTTGCGCCGCTTTACACTTCCAATTACTGTGTCAACAACTGCCTCTATTGCGGTTTTCGTTCGGAAAACGCCGGTGAACACCGGCTGCAGTTGACGGATGAGCAATTAATCGAAGAGGTGAAACGATTGACCGCAGTCGGGCACAAACGGTTAGTGCTCTCCGTCGGCGAACATCCGTGTTCAGGCGTTGATTATCTTGTTAAAACGTTAAAGACGATTTACGGCGTTAAAAACGGCAACGGGGAGATCCGCCGCGTCAATGTCAACTGTGCGCCGATGTGCGTTGCCGATTTAAAGCAGCTCAAGGAAGTCGGAATCGGAACGCTTCAGGTTTTTCAGGAGACGTATCACAGACAGACCTACGCAAAAATGCATCCTTCGGGATTGAAGTCCGACTTCCGCTGGAGGCTGTACGTTATGCACCGCGCCATGGAGGCGGGAATTGACGATATGGGCATCGGAGCGCTTTTCGGGCTTTATCACTGGAAGTTCGACGTGATGGGACTGTTGGCTCACGCCCGCGAACTGGAAGCCCGTTTTGACGGCGTCGGCCCCCATACCATCAGTTTTCCCCGCCTGCGGGCAGCCGACGGCACCGGTATGGCGGAGAACTCCCGCTATTCTGTCGGAGACCGCGATTTCAAGCGGTTGGTGGCGGTGCTGCGGCTTTCGGTTCCGTACACTGGCATGATTGTAACGGCGCGGGAACCGGCTGCCGTGCGTGACGAGGTGGTTCAGGTCGGCTGTACGCAGATTGACGCCGATTCCCGTATCGGAATCGGCGCTTATACCGCTGAAAACTCTAACGCCGATCAGAACTTAAAACAGCAGCAGTTTGAGTTAGGGGACACCCGCACTCTTGATCAGGCTATCCGCGATATGGCGAAACTCGGTTACATCTCCGGTTTTTGCACCGCCTGTTACCGCAGCTGCCGCACCGGATCGCATTTTATGGGGTTTGCGAAAGACAGCAAAATCAGCCACTTCTGTATGCCAAACGCGATTCTGACGTTTAAGGAGTATCTTCTCGATTACGGTTCGGATGAGACAAAAAGAATCGGCGAAAAACTGATTCAAAGCGAATACGAAAAACTGGATCCGGTTTTTAAACCGGTGGTTTCCGAATATTTACAACGTTTGGAAAACGGCGAACGGGATTTGAAGGTGTGACGGAGGTCGGGTTGACGGCTGCGGCCGAACAGCTTTGTCTGCAAAACTTCGGAAACGGAGTTTTCATTCGCGGGATTGTGGAATTTTCCAACGTCTGCGGCTGCGATTGTCTTTATTGCGGTATTCGGAAAAGCAATCGAGGTGTCAGTCGTTACACGATGAACCGTGAGGAGATTTTATCGGCTGTTCGCTCCGGATATGAAGCAGGCGTTCGCAGTTTTGTTTTACAGTCGGGGGAGGCGCCTGTTTACACGGTTGACAGCTTTTGCCGAATCATCGAAGCCGTCCATCGTCAGTGCAGCAACGAAATTGCGCTAACGCTCTCTGTCGGGGAACGCAGCCGCAGTGAGTACCGCCGTTTTTTTGACGCCGGAGCCGACCGTTTTCTGATGCGTTTTGAGACGGCCAATCCCCGCGTTTACGCTTTAAATCACCCCGGACGTTCCCTCGAAAGCCGTTTTGAGGCGCTCCATACGCTGAAAGAGATCGGTTATGAGACCGGAACCGGATTTTTGATCGGTATTCCTCACGAAGAACCGGATGATTTTGAACTCAACCTGGAAACGCTGATTGCGTTTCGCCCTCACATGGTCGGTTTGGGTCCTTTTGTGCCGGCCCCGCAAACGCCGGCGGCCGCCTTTCCTCCCGGTTCGTTTGAAAAAGTTTTGCAGGCGTACAGCCGCATTCGCTTGGCATTGCCGAAGGTCAATTTGGCGTCGGTGACCGCTCTCGATTCTCTGGCTGCGCAGGGGCGTTACAAGGCTCTGCGTGCCGGCGCCAATGTTTATATGCCGAATTTAACGCCGGCCGATTTTCGTAAACGATACCGATTGTATGAAAAAAAAAGTTCTGTCGATGCTTTTTCCGGTTGGCCGCAGATTTTGGAGAAGGAGATGAGCGGTTTCGGTCGTCGGCCGCTTTGGAACGAGATCGGAACTTCGCCGATGATGAACGAAGACATTGAAAAGATTAACCGCTCTGGAATTTCGCCCTCAGCGACGGCGTCAGAGCGATGATTTTGTAAGCATACAGTTTTATAAATTCAAACAGCTTTTCTCGGTAAACGGCCAGATGAGGAGCTTTTTTAATAATGCGGTTTGCGTTTCTCTCAAAAATAATTTCCAATCCCGATGGAGCAATGCGGTCGCGGTTTTTGAAATATTCCAACAAATCGGTTTTAATGTTGCTTTCCAACGAGTGCCGCGGAATTTGATCAGCGCCCAATTCACCCCAAATTCGATTGCATTGTTCGTCAATTTGAGAAACCGAGGAAACGCCGACAGTCGTCAAAATAGGCGCCTGGCCGATTTCGGATTTCGTCAGAGCGTCTTCTCCTATGGTAGGCTGTTCCTTCATATTCTGATACGCCCGCAGGTAGTACCAATTAAAAAATTTGAAAATCAGACGACCGAAAAAAGACTTCTCCTTTTTGATTTCCTCAACCGTCTGTGAATAGATTTTGTGAGGATCCAGTTTGAGAGTTTCGGCCATATTCTCAATTCCAAATAAAACCAATTTAGCGGCAAATTGATTCAGTTTTTTTAATCCGTTGAGGTAAAAAATACATTTTTTTTGGCATAGAATTTGACCGAAAACGGAATCGCGCCTTCGAATGAGTTCAAAAAGGAGGGCATTAAATCGATTAACGGAGAACATTTCCGGATCGAAATGATATTTCGATAATTTTTTTTTCCAGTCGATACGAATTTGCTTTTCAATCGGGTCCGCGGCGTCGCCTAAAATTTTGTTTATGTAACGGTTGAAATTCGCTGCATGAATGTAAATTGTTTCCCGGTTTCCGTAAAAATCGACAGTAAAGAAAAGAACTGTCAATTCACTTTTCTGTTTCTCTTTTTCGATAATGGATTGCCGGAATTCTGAAAAAATTTTCTCGCAAAACTCCTCATTTTCATCGGGGATTTCACTCTTAATCTGCTCTTTGATCTCCTCTTCTGTCATATAAAAACGCAGGCTTCCGAGCAGTTTGTTATTGATTTTTTCCAATGTTTTTTTATTTGTTTGAGATTGCGGCAATGCCAATTCTTTGTATATCAGGAATGATTGAATAAAATCATAATTTTCCCGTTTGGAGGGTGAAAAAAGAATATCTAAATCCGAATACGCTTCGAAATTAATCGCTTCCATATATTCCGCTGCCGTTTCGGTTTTAGCAAAAATCTTTTCAAGAAAAATCTGAGTGTAACTGAATTGATAATCCTGTCCTTTTCTGTTTTTTATCGGGAATAAGTCGGATTCGAATAAGGCGGGGAAGCGGTTTTTGATTGAAAATCCGTCAAATTTAATGTAACGCGAGAAAAATTCGTTGTTTTCCGCCGCTGTATGCGCCAATTTATTAATGATCTTTCCTCTCGCCGCTGCAATCAAATCATCGAGGACAGCGGAAACCGTCAAAACGGGGGGAATATGAAATCGCGGAAATGTGATTTCAATCAGTTTGTGTTCAAAGGCGGGAGAGTTAAAATTTTTCCATCCAAGATCTTGAACAGAGACACTGATACAAATCTCTTCGTCAATTAAATAAAAATAAGATGACGGAAAATGCAATGCGTCGATTCTGTTGGCTTGCATTAACGAGTGGTAATAATTTCCGAGTTTTGATTCAAATTCGATAATGTTTTCTTTATCGATGCGGGGAAACCAAAAACCGATTTCTTTATCGCTTGTTGCGGCCAATTTTTCTTTCAATAAAGCGGCAATTATTCGGGAGCGGTGCGGAGTGATTCCCCATTCCGTCAGTATCGGCAGAGGAATTTCTCCATTCGCTTGCTTTTTCACTAAAGAAGCAAATTGCGTCAGATCGGCGATATCTTTATCGTTTTGTGCATTTAATCGCCATAAAAACCAATTAACATCGGGATTCTTTTTCGCTTTTTCAAAAATAACCTCGAAAGAGGAGCCTTTGGCCGAAGAATTAAAAATCATAATATTATAATAATCGGTTGTTTTACTTCAAAAAATTATTGTTATCTTCAATATTTCTTGCTATAATACTTGATAAGGTTCCCATGAAGGCAGAGTATATTAATCCGTTCATTAAGGCGACTTGGAATATTATGACCTCGATGTTTGATCTTAATCCCGAACCGGGGAAATATTATCTTTATGCGCCGGAAGTCTCTCATCGGTGGGAAATTTCCGGGGGAATCATTATTCAGGGATCTTTGAACGGATTTGCCGCTTTGCGCATGTCAAAGGTCTTAACAAAAAAACTGATAGAAAAGACAGGGTTGTCGTTTTTTGATGAAAATGAAAAGGACACTTTGGCTGTCGATATGCTGAAAGAAGTACTCAATGTCATTACCGGCAACTTCTTGACAGAGTTGGAGTCGGCCAATGCGACCGTGTCGCTGCCGTTTATATCGCAGGGAAAAGATCATATTTTGAAGCTGCCGACGATTCCCGTTATCGCTATTCCGTATATCAGCTCATTTGGACCGTTTTTGGTGCTGACCGGAATTGTCGAAAATCCGCAGGCGTTATGAATCAAGATGCCGTTAAAGCCGCTCTTTTGCGTTTGAGAGCGCCGACTGAGGATTTTTCCGTGCTCATGACGGGAAAATCAAGCAAGCGGGTGAACGGGTTTTACCGTTACGAAGAGCGGACGATTTATCTCCATAATAAAAATTTTAAAGACGACACGGATTTGATTTATACGGCGATTCACGAATATGCTCATCATTTATTGATTTGCGATCGGCCCGAAACGGCTTCCGCCGGCGCCCGCTGCCATACACAAGCCTTTTGGTCTCTTTTTCATTCGCTGCTGGATGAGGCTGAGGAGAAGGGGATCTATGCGCCGTTGTACCGGACGGATCCTGAGCTGAAAGCGTTGGCGTCGCGTCTGCGCGAGCGGTACCTGAAAGACAACGCGGTGCTGATGACGGAATTTGGGAGAGAGTTGGCGCAGGCGTTTACGCTGTGTGTTCAAAAAGGCGTTCGTTTTGAAGATTTTACGGATCGTTGTCTCGGACTTCGCCGCGCGGAGGCTCGGACACTGATGCGCGTTTCCGCCGTTGGAGGCGATCCGTCGATCGGTTGGGAGAATCTGAAGACACTATCGAGAATCCGTGACGAACAGGAACTGCGGAAAGCAAACGAAGCGTTCCTCGAAGGAAAATCGGGCGATTATGTCAAAGAAGAATTTCTGACAAAACCGAAACGGAAAGAGCAAACAGAAGAAGAGCGTCTTTTGGAAGAGAAAAAAAGGTTGGAAAGGACAATCCGTAATTTGGAAAAGCGGCTTGCGGAGGTCAACCGTCGTTTGGAGCAATAAATGAAGGAGTATTCCGCATATCTCTTTGATTTAGACGGGACGTTGATTGATACTCGACGAATGATTATCGCCTGTTTCCGGGATACGTTCGAAAAATTCGGCGGACCAGTCGATGTGACGGATGATGAAATCAACAATTTAATCGGAATTCCGTATCGAGAGCAGATCAATCGATTTTTTGGAACGGTTGACGATCGGTTGTATGCGGAAATTCGCCGCGAACATATGAAGCACCAGCTTTCGGTTTTTAAAACAGCACTATCGCTTTGTCCGGGAGTTCAAGAAACGATCGGTGATTTGGCGAAGTTGGGTAAAAAATTGGGAATCGTCACCTCGCGGACGTTGGAGTCGGGACAGCCGTTTTTGGAACATTTCGGTTTGATGTCGTTTTTTCCCGTCATTGTGACTCCGGATCACACGAAAAGGCATAAACCGGATCCTGAACCCGTAAAAGAGGCTTTAAAGCAGCTTGGTGCGCAGCCGCAGGAGACGCTTTTTGTCGGAGACGCTCTTTTCGATATTGAAGCGGGGAGAGCCGCCGGAACCGCCACCTGTTTTACGCTTTGGAGTCCGGTTGACGTTGGTGCGGCAGCTGCCGATTGGACCGTTTCGGATATGCGGCAGCTACTTGATTTCAGTTGAGAGGAACGCCTTCGTAGGCGGCTTCCAATACCCGCAAAGCATCGGCTTTTGACAGTTCTTCGGGATTATAAAAAATCGAACCGTCGTTGATCGCCTCGTTTGCGATACGCGGCAGCAGTTCCTGTGTGACCGGCGCCTCTCCGTTTTTACTGCGGTACTCCTTGAAACAGAGAGCGTGGGCGCCGTTTGTCAGCGTTTTCAATTTTTCGTTCAAGCGTCGGACGGAGGAAGCAGCCGCCTGCGTTCGTTTTTCTTTCGGAGTTGACAAAAAAGTTTTTTCGTTTCCCAAAGCGGTTAAAAGCGCGCCGATGCGTTCTCCGGCTTTCCGCGCGTTGTACTCCATCGCATACGGCAGCAAAATTGCCATGCAGGCGCCGTGGGGCACATGGGCGATTGCGCCGACTGTGTGGCCGATGGAGTGAACCATTCCGACCATTGAGTTGGAGAATGCCGTTCCTGCAAGGTTAGAGGCGATTGCCATTTGGAGGCGCGCTTCTTCGTTTGACGGTTCGGCAACAGCCGTCGGCAGATAACGGACGATTGTGCGAATCGCCTCCAACGCAAACGCATCGCTGATGGGATTGTGGGCAAGGCAGAAAAACGCTTCACAGGCGTGAGTTAAAGCATCCATGCCGGTTTGTGCCGTCAGAAGCGGAGGAAGGGAAAGCGTTACTCGCGGATCGAGAACGGCTGTATTCGGCAGAAGGTAAGGCGATGTAAAAAGCAGTTTTTTGGATTGCGCCGTATCGGCGATGACGGCGACAATCGTGGCTTCGGAGCCTGAACCGGATGTTGTAGGGACGACCGTCAGCGGTTTCAGCTTCTCTCTAACCATGCCGGCGCCGGCATAAGGAGTGATGTCATAGTTGCTGCAGCTGAGAGAGACGGCGATATTGACTCCTTTTGCCGTATCGATGACCGAGCCGCCGCCAACGGCAATCAAGCAGTCGCACGCCTTTTCGGTAAAAAGTGCCGCTAATCGCCGGACGGTTTCCAAATCCGAGTCGGCGGGAATATCGGTATCGATAACGCCCGTTTCCATTCCGGGACGATACCCCTTTTCGATAAAATTGAGAAGTCCGCTGCGGGCGACGGTCTGACTTGAAAGAATCATCGGCCGAGAGACTCCCCGAATTTCCATATCTTTGCCGATTTTTTCGAGAGAGTTGCTGCCGGCAAAGATTTGAACTTTTGATTGAAATTCAAAATAGGGAGGAGTTTTCATTCGGTGCCTTCCATTTGAATTTGAAGTATTTTGAGACATTCGTTTTTTTGTTCCGCGGTCAGTGCCGATTCTTTGACAGCTTCAAACGCTTTGAAGAGTTCGCTGCGAGACGGTTTTGGAGCGGCCGAATTCGGCACCAGCCGTTGCGTCAGCCGAAGGAGCGCTGTCTCAAACTCGCTGCGCAGCGTCTGTTTGCCGCTGCCGGCATTATTGTTCGGAACGAGTTTTATCACGATTTGACTCAAATCGTCTTTTGCAAACGAAAGTGTCGGTAAAGCGGCTTCAAAAAGCGTTTTGAGGGTCTCCGTCGGATTGCGGCCGTCGGTCAGAAACGGGAGCAGCGCAATTTCCGGCACGAAGCGGACTCCGGTCAATGCGATTTGTGAGAGAAAACGGGCGTTGGCGATCAGCCGTGTTTGTTCAGCACGCGAACGGGTTTCGATGGCCTCGCAAACCTGCTGTAAAGCGGAGTGCGCGCAGGCGCGAACCGCCGGATGCGCCTGCGTGTCGGAGAGGGCAAAAACCGCGAAGATGGACGCTGCGGCAGCAATTTCGCTGCGTTTGGAAACAGCCGCCGACTTTCCGGTTACCCGCGGATCGATAAAAACCGTATCGGGATAAAAAAGCGGCGACGTAATGCAGGCGCCCGAGTCGAGAATCAGCTCATTGGGAAGGGGACCGATTTCCGGCGTCAGAACAGCGACCGAAACAAACGGAACGCTGCGGCGAGGGGGGGCCGGCTGTGTAAAATCGATTTCTGCCGGCGCTTTCCCGAAGCTCAGTTCGACGCGGGCCGCTTTGACCGCATTGATTAAATCCGCATCTCCGATTGCCAGCAATGAATCGCATCCAAAACGATTAAACGTTTCCGCGATGGTTTTCGCCGAGTTTTTTTCACCGCTTTGCAGACGGCAGATTCCTCCGATAACGGCGGCGGTTGCCTTTAAGGCTTTTGCAACCGTTTTTTCAGCAGTTCTTTCGATATCTGAGGCAATCAAAAGCGGTTTTTCAGCATTGACGCTTGCTAATTCAAAGCTCAGCGCATCCAAAGCACCGCTGCCGGAGATGATTTTGCTTCCCGAATAAAAAGGACGGATATCCATATCAATTCCTCAAATTCCTGTGAAAATGCGTGCGTAAAGACAGATTCGTTTGCGATGCTTTTTTTTCGGTTTGTCATAGCGACGGACGGCGCGAGCGGCAATGATTTTCGGCAGCAGCAGAATTTCGGTTTTGTTCAGAATACGGGAAAAAGGAGCGGCTGTGATTAAAGCTCCTTTGATTGTAAAACGATTGCGCGCATGGGCTTTAAGCGTCGATTCTCGGAACGTTAAAACTCTCAAAGCTGCTTCAAGACTTGTGAATGTGATTAAAAAGTCAAAATTCCGGTTATCGGTACGGGAGCCGATGTACCGGAAACGGTTTTCGGAGGTTTTTTGCACGAACATCGCCGGCATTTTGAATCCGGGACGATCGAATGGAAAGACTGTCATTCCGATCAGACACCCATCCGGCAGCAATGCGATTTCCCCGCGAATCTCTTTGTCGACTTTTGAAGCGGCTGCCAATGCAAAACCGAGAATTCGCAGCAGAAATGCTGCGCAGAGTGTTTTTATCGGCTTGCTTCCGTTTGAATTTCCCATTTTCAGAATTTCCATCGTTTTTCTTCCAAATTTGAATGATTTTGTATCGAAATACAAAATCAGCAATCAAAAAAATTCTTCGAACTCGTTCAGTAATTTTTCAAAATAAGCGACGGCCTGCCTGATCGGTTCCGGCTGAGACATATCAACTCCGCCGCGTTTGAGCGATTCGATCGGGAAAAGCGATCCGCCGGTTTTGAGGAATGTGAAGTAATCATCCCGTTTTTGTTTGTCTCCGGAGAGAACGCCTTGCGCCAATGCGATTGCCGCCGAAATTCCGGTTGCATACTGAAAGACGTAAAATGCTCTGTAGAAGTGCGGAATCCGCAGACCTTCCAGATCGCTGACCTCTTCGAAACGCATTTCGGGTCCGAAGTACTTTTCAAGCAGACGTCGGTAAGTCGTTCGGAAAAAGTCGAGCGTCAGAGCTCCTCCGGATTCGGCTGTTTCGTGACAGATCAGTTCGAATTCGGCGAACATTGTCTGCCGAAACAGTGTCGCAATGATGTCGTCGATCTGTTTGCCGATGACGAACGCCCTGACTTTTGGATCTTTTTCTTCTTTTTTTAAGTATTCTGCCAGGAGCTGTTCGTTGAAGGTTGAGGCGACTTCGGCTTCAAAGATGGTGTAGTCGTAATGTTGGAACGGATTGCTGTGCGTGCAGTAATACGAATGCATTGAGTGTCCGCTTTCATGGATCAATGTGAAAACGTCGCGCAATTCGGTTTCTTTGTAGTTCATTAAAATATACGGATCGGAGGTGTAGGTTCCGGCAGAAAAAGCGCCCGATCGTTTTCCTCGGTTTTCGTATTTGTCGACCCATCCGCCGAGCAGTCCGCCGCGAAGGACGGAAACATATTCGTCGCCGAGCGGCTGCAGCGCACGGCAAACCAAATCAACCGCCTCGTTGAAGGTGTGGTGCATTTTAACCTCTCCGATTAATGGAACGTAAACATCGAAGTGGCGCAGTTCATCTATGTTCAGCAGTTTTTTCCGCAGGCGGTAGTAACGATGGAGAACCGGCAGTCCGCGGCTGACTTCTTCGACAAGATTGCTGTAAACGGAGGTCGGTACGTCTTTTTCGAAAAGCGCAGCCTCCAGCGACCCGGAAAAACGGCGGGCGCGGGCGCGGAAAATGTCTTTGGAGACGGAGCCGGCGTAAAGCGCCGCCAGCGTGTTTTTATGCTTTTCAAATTCGGCATAAAAGCGGCGGTAAGCGGCCTCCCGAACGGAGCGGTTTTTGTCGTTCAGAAAGAGAGAGAGCGTCGACTGGCTCAGTTCCGTTTCTTTGCCCTCAAGCGGCAGCGTACCGAACGAAAAGTCGCCGTCGGTCAGCGCTTCAAACGCATCGTGCGCCGTTTGTCCCGATTGCGATGAAAGCGACAGAATGCGTTCTTCGGCTTTGGTCGGTGCGTGCGGACGGGTGCGCAGAATTTTATTGAGAACAATGGCGAACGGCTGCAGCCGCTTCTCCGCCAGCAGCTGCGGCCACTGAGTCTCGGGAACGGCCAAAATCTCATCGCGGACGAAACTCAGACGGGCGCCCGCTTCTGCCGCGAAAGCCGCCAGCCTGAAACGGCACTCCTGCGCTTCGCTGTTTTCCAAATTTTCACTGATACGCAGCATGCAGTAAGAGGCCAAACGCTCTTCCTCCATGCTCCACGCGGATTCGGCTTCGAGAAAGTCAGCCAGGACTGCGGCGCTCTCTCCCAGCCGGCCTTCAAACGCCGTCAGTTCGGGGAGTTTGGTTTTCCATATTTCAAACGCGTTGTTCCACTCTTCGAACGATTTGTACAATTTCGATAAATTCCAACAGTCGGCAGGATTAACGTCTTGGCGCAGGGGAATGGTTTTTGTTTCCATAAAAATCTCCTTAAGATCAATGCATTTCGGGGAGGAGGCGGCGCAGCGCGGCGGCCGCTTTGCCGCGGTGGGAGACGGCGGCTTTTTCTTCGGGTAAAAGTTCGGCAAACGAACGGCGGCTGCCGATCGGATAAAAAATCGGATCGTATCCGAAGCCGCCGCTGCCGCTTTTTATTCTGCCGATAACGCCTTCGACTGTTTCTTGGAGCGTAACAAAACGGTACGGAGCGAAAATCATTGTCAGGCAGCAGACAAACGCGGCGCGGCGGTCGTCTTCACTTTCCATAGCTTTCAAAAGACGGTCGATTTGATCGCCGCTTGTTTGGCAGCCGTCTTCTTTTCCGTATCGGGCAGAGTAAATTCCGGGGGCGCCGCCGAGACAAAAAACCGATAGACCCGAATCGTCGGCCAGTACCGGCGCGCGGACGGCGTCAAACAGTGTCTGCGCTTTTCCAAAACAGTTTTCGAAATAGGTGGTGCCGTTTTCTTCGAATGCAAACGGGATTCCCTCGTCTGACGGCAAAACAATTTGATGCTCAGGGAACATCGGCGCCAGTTCATCGAGTTTGTGGCGGTTGCCTGTTGCCAAATAAATTTTCATGGAAACAGAATAGCAAAAATCCGACGGAAATTCAACGATCGGTTCCGGTTCTTTTGCGAATCCGTTTGACTTTAGCGAAAAGTTTGTCGATGTAAGTGCATTCGATGTTCAGCAGTTCGGCGATTTTGATATTCTTCGGCGCTCTTTTGATCGACGAAAGTTTATTGTTCCACCGATGCAGACGCTCCGTCACGATATTGATGTTGAGGTTGCGGCGTGCGGGATTGGGGCTGCAGAGCAGGGCGGCGTAACGGTTCCGCCGAATTTCGCAGAGATTGAAGGAGTTTCGTGCCCGTTCGGTTGAATCGTGAAGATGCGACAGCCAGCGTTCGACGGTTTTTCGGTCGAATTGTCCCCATTCATAAATTTTTTCTTTTTCGCCTTCACTTAAATAATATCCGCTTTTCAGCAAAATAATCAGCAGCGAAAGGCGGTAAAAATATCCTCCTGCGTCGTGTTTTTTCATCACGGAATCCATCGTTTTTCGTAAGAATGCAATAAAGCGAATTTCGGCATCTCCGTATTCGACGGCTTCTTCTCCGACAGTTCCGTAATTTTCTTCGGGAGAGAAAATTTCTTTTGAGTTCACCGGAATGCATTTGAGGCGGGATTCCCGTCTCCGGTTAAAAATCGACAGTTTGCACGTTTTGAACAGATACGCTTCGAATGGCGCTTCCGTTACCCGATACCGGTTCAATATTTTCGGAATTTTTTCCAACAGAGAACAGAGGCACTCTCCAATTTCGTCGTCTGAGAAAGCGTAGCGGCTCGAACGGAGGTAGCGGTAGGCGGTGATGGCGATGTCGTCCCGCAGAGGCGTGAGGGGAAACCGACCGTTTTGGTACTGTTCGATTTTTTCATTTAGTGTCATAAATAACTCCTTCCCTCCCGACGGCTTTAAGCAATTTTCATTCCCGCTTAAACGCCCTGAAACGGCGTATTTTTACTGATATTGTTCGGAATAGGCGTGAGAATGGGTTCATTTCAAGTGAGCGGCTGCCATATCGGCAGCAAAAACGGTTTGCTTTTTTTTTGGTAAAAAAGTATAATTTGAGAGAGATTAGGAGAAATTGATTATGAATTTCGATTTTTGGAAAAAGTGTTTAACGGTGAGCTTGCTCTTTCTCGCCGGCTGTACAACAGCCGCACGCGAAGGATTTTATACCGGAGACGATACATTTAAAATGAACAGCAAGCCGGCTCTCCGAGAAACTCAGAGTTCCGCAGAGTTGTTTACGGTTGGAGCGGGAAAATATGATATCACCGGCGATTTACGCGATCAAACGATGGGCGGTTACGCCGTCTCAAAGCAGGTCACCAAAGGTGTTTTGGATCGTTTGTATTCGAGAGCATTTTATTTTGAAGATCCGAAGACGGGAAACGGTTTGGTTTACATTTCGGTCGACAACTGGTCGGTTTCGTTGGCTGTGAGGGAAGCGGTAATCGCTGAGCTGCAGCGCGGCAGTTACCGGATGAACGACGGCCGCGTTGTTGTATTTAAAGGAAGAAACGGCGTTTCGGTCTTTAATCAGGCCAATGTGATGATTGCAGCGACGCACACTCACGCCGGATTTGCCGGATTTGACGATCATACGATGTACAACATCTCCGCAGGCGGCAAAAACAGCCGTGTTTTTGATCTTTTTGTTGAAGGAATCGTCCATTCTGTCGCGCTGGCTTATGAAAATCGGGAGAGCGCTGTGCTTTCGTTTGTCAAAGGCGATCTGTCTGGAAATTACAACGTTTCCCACAACCGTTCGATGGGAGCCCACTTAAACAACGAAACCGATAAACGCTCTGATTTAACTTTGACCGAGTGGGAAGCGATGGATGATTACGAACAGTTTGCCGAAAAGTTTAAGGCCGCTTACACCGACAAAGAGATGACGGTTCTGAAAATAACAGCGGCTGACGGGCGGGAACTCGGCTGTATTGCTTGGTTTGGGGTTCACCCTTGCGGAATCAGCGCATCCAACCACCTTGTTTCGGGAGACACCAAAGGCAGGGCGTCTCTGTTGGTTGAGAATTTCATGAACGGCGAACAGGAGTCGGATGATGACTTTGTCTGCGCTCAGCCGCAGACCAATTTAGGAGACGTTGGCGAAATTCGTGTTCAATATAAGAAAAATCTCTTCGGATATACAACGGAAGAAGAGTACCAAAACGTAATGCTGACGGCGAATTTCTTGGCGGCTCGAACGTTGGAACTGTATGCCGAAGAGGGGACTGTTATAAAAAATGACGGTGTAAATGCGGCGGTCAACTACATCGATTTTACCCACGTCGTTTTGGATGATCGGTATCGATACAAACCGGATGTTTATGCGCCTCGGACGGCGCCGGCAGCGGTCGGCTATGCGGCCGGCATCGGCTCTGAAGTCCATCAGACGGGACTGCCGTTGGAGGAGGGAATGACGGTCGATACGCCGCCTTCCTGCCTGATTAATTTCGCACAAGGTTTGCTGAAGCCGTTAAAGGATACCGATACCGTTTACGACTTTGCCAGAATTTTATACGCGCCCGACGAATTGAAAGAGCTCCAAAAACCCAAACGCGTTCTGATGGTGCCGTCGCGGGCGACACCGTCGTGGGTACCGCAGGTTTTGCCGGTTCAACTTTACAAAATCGGCGGGTTTTATTTGGCTGCAGCGCCGTTTGAGACAACCACCGTCAGCGGCCGCCGTATCCGCAAGGATTTGGAGCGGGCGTTGACAGCAGCCGGCGCCTCTTTTCAGACAGTCGTTTACAACGGCAACACGAACGCCTATGCGAGTTACATGACCTCTCCGGAAGAGTACGAAAAACAGCATTACGAAGGCGGTTTTACACTTTTCGGAATCAATCAGTTGGGAGCCGTTATGCAGGAAACGGAGAGGTTGGTTTCGCTGATTCAAAAACAGACATCGGGACGGCAGGATGGCGACCCCGAGTGGGTGAGGGATCGCCCGCAAATCATCGATTCAGACGACATTCTTCGCAAGCGGATTCAATCGCCGAATTCGTACACATTGGCGGGAACTCACTTCGGTCAGCTGATCGGAAAAATGCCTGTTTCGGTTCAAGCCGGAAACGATTTGGAGCTTTCGTTCCGCATCGCCGGTCTGAATCGTCCCGAAATGCTCAACCGCAGTTATTTTTACATTCAACGTTATTTGCCGGCTCTTGAAAAATGGGTGACCGTTGCCGACGATTCAAGTCTTTCGACGTGGTTTCAAAGCCGCGGATCGAAATCTTACGCTAAAATCGATACCATGTGGAAAATTCCGTCGACAGCCGTTCCCGGTGTTTATCGCTATGTGGTTCAGTGTATCATGCAGAAAGGGAAAACGGTTCGTCCGGTTTACGCATATTCTCCCGAGTTTGAAATAACTGCTTCAGCCGAAGAGCCGGTTTTGCGGATTACGGATTTTTCTGCGTTGACGCAGACGGGGCGCCCAACGGTTGTCTGGCAGAGCGAAACGCCGATTCGGGCGACCACGCTGGCGATTCGCATGAAAGAAGATTACATCGGATCGATCTTGAAAGGAAAAATCATTTTTGACGACGGAACGGCGTATCCGCTGCGATCTCTGAGTCCGGCGGGAGAGGCTTCCGAAATATCCTTCCCCGAAAGGGAAATTCGCTCCGTTGCTGTTCAGGTTGATGTGTCGAATTTGGACGGAAATGCATTGCCCGATCCGGCTGAAATCGTTTTTTACGACAGAGCTCTTCCCCAACCGCCCGAGAAAGTGTATGTTGAAAAAGGGAAGATTTTAAAGATTGACAATTATTACGAAATCGTCTTTCCCAACGAGGATTGATGGGTATCGAATGGATTTTTGACGGCGGTATGGGCACCATGCTGCCGGATTTTGAGAAAGAAGAATCCGATATTCGACTCTCTTGCAACGAGTATCGGAATTTGATTCGTCCCGATGATGTAAAGGCTGTTCACCGTGCTTTTTTGAGCGCCGGTTCGACCGTCGTTGAAACCAACACTTTCGGAGCCAATCCGATTGTGCTCTCCGAGTACGGGTTAGCCGATTTAACAGCGGAAATCAACGAAGCGGCTGTTCAAATCGCAAAAGAAGCGGCAGCCGATTTTCCGGGGGCTCGGGTGGCTGCATCGATCGGCCCCGGGTCTAAGCTGCCGTCGCTTGGAGGGATTTCTGTTGACGAATGCGCCGACGCTTACCGTTGCCAGTTGACCGCTTTGTTTCGGGCTCGTCCCGATTTTTTGCTGATCGAAACGTGCCAGGATTTGCTTCAAATTAAAACCGTTCTTTCGGTGATTCGGGAGCGGGAAGAAGAGGAAGGTTTTCAGATTCCGGTGATGGTGTCCGTCACCGTTGAAGAAAACGGTGCGCTGCTGGTCGGTTCATCAATTGAAGCCGTTATTGCTGCGTTGGAGCCGTATCCGCTTTATTCTCTCGGCTTAAACTGCGCTACCGGACCGGACAAAATGGAGCCGGCGCTCAAAACACTGCAAAGAGAATCGCCGTTTAAAATCAGTTGTATGCCGAATCAAGGATTGCCGCAAATTGAAAACGGAAAGGCTCATTATCCGCTGACTCCGGAATCGTTTGCACAACAGATGGAAAGGTTGACGGAACAGTACGGTTTATCCGTTGTCGGAGGCTGCTGCGGAACTCGACCGGAGCACATAGCCGCGTTAACGGCGATCCTGCGTCAAAGGGGGCTGCTGCCGTGAAACCCGCTCTTGCTTCTCTTTACCAAGCGCTCGCCCTTGATAAAGAAATTCCGCCGCTTTTAATCGGAGAACGAGCCAATTCCACCGGATCGAAGAAATTCCGCGATCGTCTGCTTGCCGGCGATGACGACGGCTGTCTGGCAGTTTTAAAAGAACAGGAACGAGGCGGAGCCGACATCCTTGATCTGTCAGTCGCTTACGCCGGCCGAAACGAAACGGAAGATATGGTGCGTCTGATTAAAAAAGCAGCTCTGCAGCTCTCCGTTCCGTTGATGATTGATTCCACACAGCCCGCCGTCATTGAAGCGGCGCTGAAAAATTACCCGGGGCGTCCGATCGTTAACTCCGTCAATCTCGAAAAAGGAATTGAAGCTCTCCGTGAAAACTGCCGCCTCATAGCCCGTTACGGCGCCGCTGCCGTAGCGCTGACCATTGATGAAGAGGGAATGGCTCTGACTGCCGAACGCAAAGCGGCTGTTGCCGAACGCATTGCCGCCGAGGCTTTTGCCTGCGGTTTAAGAGAAAAGGATCTGTTTTTCGATCCTCTGACATTTACCCTCGCTTCGGGTGATGTCTCTTACGCAAACAGCGGTATGGAGACGCTGAATGCGATTGAACTGATTAAGAAACGGTTCCCGCAGGCGCGGACTGTTCTCGGTGTCAGTAATGTCAGTTTCGGTTTGCCTCCGCAGGCGAGGCGCGTTCTCAATTCCGTTTTTTTGGCGGAAGCGGTCAAACGGGGATTGGATGCGGCTATCATCGATCCGTCAAAAGTGATTCCTCTCGGGAAAATCGATCCCGAACTCCGCAATGCCGCGCTTGACCTGATCGAAAATCGCCGTTTTGATGCGCTGCAGCGGCTGACAGGACTTTTTAACGCCGCCGTATCCGTCAATGAAGAAAGAACCGATAACCTCTCCGGAGAAGAGCGGCTGCGCCGCGCCGTTATTGATGGCGACAAGACCGCTTTGGAACAAGCCGTGGAAGATCTGTTGCCTCAAATGCCGGCAGAGACAATTCTCAATGATCTGCTGCTTGAAGCAATGAAGGAGGTCGGTGATCTTTTTGGAAAAGGCGAGATGCTGCTGCCTTTTGTTTTGCAGTCGGCTGAAACGCTGCGCCGCGGCGTTGATTTGCTGAAACCGCATTTGAGTGCCGGCGCCGGGAAAACAGAACGGCCGTGCACCGTTTTGCTGGCAACCGTGGCAGGCGATGTGCACGATATCGGGAAAAATCTCGTCGGAATGATTTTGGAAAACAACGGCTTTACTGTCTGCGATATCGGAGTCAAAGCGTCTGCCGAATTGATTGCGGAGAAGGCTTCCGAATGCGGCGCCGATCTTATCGGACTCAGCGGTTTGCTGGTTAAGTCGGCCCTGATTATGAAAGAAGATTTAACCTTTTTTCAAGAAAACAAAATGAAGACACCCGTTCTTCTCGGAGGGGCGGCTCTGACCGAAAGTTTCGTCGGAAACGAGTGCGCGCCGCTTTACGACGCTCCGGTGATTTATTGCGCTGACGCCTTTGCGACGCTGAAAGCCGCAGCGGAGTGGAGGGAAAGCGGTTCGCTTCCGCGGTTGATCGGCAAGTCGGTGTTGACCCGTTCCGTTCCAAAAGAGTCTCAAACCGCAGAGGGGCGCCGTCTTTTCTCCGCTCATCCGAAACCGACAGTTCCGTTTATCGGCAGCCGCATAATAGAATCGATTTCTTTTGAAGAATGGGAACCGGCTCTCGCCCGCCGCGCTCTCTACGGTTCGCGATGGAAACTGACAGGCGCCGACGAAGAGGCCGAAAAAGTTTACCGCCGCCTTTGCCGGCGTTACGGGGACCGTCTCGGCGCCGGCGGCGTTTACGGCTTTTTTCCGTGCGCTGCCGACGGGAACCGTTTGGTTGTCCGAACCGAGCCGCCGCAAACCTTTACCTTTCCCCGAATCGGCCGTACGGAAAAGATCGCGCTCAGCGACTTTTACAATACGGATGCAGACGGCGGTGATATTTTTGCGGCGGTAGTCGCCACTCTCGGCGGCGGTTGGGACGAAGAGCTGTCATTGCTGAGACAAAAAGGCGAACTGACCGAATCGTTTTACCTCTACGGATTTTTGGCTGAGGCAGCTGAAGCGGTTATCGAAACGATTCATCGACGCATTTTGAGTGAAACAGGAACGGAAAAACGCAATCGGGTGCGTTTCAGTCCCGGTTATCCCGCCTGCGATCTTTCTCAGCAGCAGCCTTTGTTCGCTCTCTTGCAGCCCGAACGAATCGGAGTGCGTCTTACCGAATCAATGATGATGGATCCGGAATTCACTGTTTCCGCCATGATACCGCTGTCGTCGGATGCGCGATATTGGTAAGAAGAAACAATCGAAAAGATGGCTGACTTTTTCCCGAAGTTCAAATGCAATCGAAAGCGGCTTTATCTCTGTTTCTTTTTGCCCGGAGGATTTCTTTGACTTGACTTTCGGCGGAGACTCCGATACAATGAATGAGTATGCGTAAGTCGATTTTCTGTCTGATTCTTTGCGTGTGCGGAATCACAGTCTTTGCGTCGCATGAATTTCGTCTTGGAGTGAAGGTTGAAGCGGGAGCTCATGCGGTATTCGTTCGTGATTTTGAAGGATTTTTTTCCGATGAAAATGCGCTTTTTCTTTATGTGACTGCAATGCAGCCGGAAATTTATGAAAAGGCGATCTCTTCTCTGCGTTTGTCCGTTGATTCCGAGAAATTGACCCGAATTGCGGAAAATTTAAAGGCAGTGGGGGTCTCTTATGTGATTTTGCCGGCTAAAAACTATGACGGGTTCTGTTTCTTTGATTCGGATGTCTGTGATTATAATATTAAAGATTACACTGAGACAAAGAGTGATTGGTTATCCGCCGTTTCTCAAGCATGCCGAAATGTCGGACTGCGGGTCGGCTTTTCCTATTCTGTGATAGATTGGCATCATCCGTCTCAAATTCAGTATCGAAAGGACGGACGTCGGTTTCCGGTTAAAATGAATACCGTCATTAATGACGGCATGAAAGACGAATATCTCGACTATATGACAACCCAACTGAAAGAGCTGACGGTTGACTACAAAGCTGATTTGATTTGGTTTGACGGAGGGTGGGCGCCTTGGTGGACGAGAGATGACGCCGAATCGGTTTTACGGCAGCTGAAGGAGATTAATCCGAATTTAAAAATCGGCGGACGGGTTCGAATCGATCGCTTGCCGGCGTTGGAGGATGTTGACCTCTACACGCATTTTCCTTCGGATTTTAAGTTGCGCAAACGCGATCGCCCGTGGATTTACTTGATGAAAACCTTCACCGGAGTCGATCAAATTACAAACGAAATATTGTATCGAGACGGCAAAACACTGATAAAAACGGCGGCAGACGTTTGGAGCCGCGGAGGCGGTTTTTTGATCGGACTCGATGTGACCGCTGAGGCTTTTGTATCCCCTTCGTCTCTCAAAATCCTAAAAACTGCCGGGCAATGGTTGAAAATTAATCGGGAAGCAGTGTTTGATGCCGATGTTGTCGCACCGAAAAGGCGCTTTTCAAAAGAAATTCTTTTTGTTAAAGAAGAGACGATCTACTGTCTTCAGATGAGACGGAGTTTTCCTTCAAACGGAAATCAATCGCTGCGCTTACCCGTGCCGAAACAATTGATGACAACCGCGGTTAAGGAGGCTTTTTTGTTAACAAAAGAAGGACGCATACCGATTACGGTTGTCTCGGATAAAAAAGGACGTTTACTGCGGTTGGAAGTTCCTCCGAAGTACCGCGAAGAATACGAAAATTTATTTTTACCGATTTACGGTTTTGTGACGGGAGAAAAGTGAGCTAATGATCAAAGAAATCTTCTTTAAAGTGTGGCAAAAAATTATTTTTCGGGAAATTGTTTCACCGCGTCCGTCATTTTCGGAAGGCGAGGATCTGTATCGTTTTATCGATAAGGAAGATTCTCCTTTACAAAAAGCTCAAAAGATCTGTAATTTGATGACTCAAGAAGAGAAGATGTCATTAATCGGCGGTTTTCAATGGTTTGCTGTCCGTCCGATTCCTCGACTGGGATTGAATGCCATGTGGATGGCTGATGCTTCTTCCGGCGTGCGCGGTGTCGGACAATCGACGGTTTTTCCGTGTATGGTCTCCATGACGGCAACTTGGAACCGCGAGCTCATTCACAAAGCAGCGGCGGTTTTGGCGGAAGAGTGTCGGGCGAAGGGAATTTCCTGCCTGTTGGGCCCCGGTGTCAACATCGCCCGCGTTCCGACATGCGGACGCAATTTTGAATACATGGGAGAAGATCCTTATTTGGCTGCCGAAGGAGCGTGCGCATACATTGACGGTCTGCAAAAGAACGGTATCGTTGCAACTGTTAAGCATTATGCTGTAAACAACTCCGAATATGATCGGAACAAGGTGGGATCCGACTTGGATGAAAGAACGCTGCGGGAAATTTATCTGCCTGTGTTTGAAGCGGCTGTTAAAAAAGCGGGAGTTCTTTCCGTGATGAGTTCTTACAATCCAATTAACGGGGTTTCTGCCTCTGAAAACCGCCGTTTGCTGACCGATATTTTAAAGAATGAATGGGGTTTTGAAGGCTTTGTTGTTTCTGATTGGCTTTCCTGTTACGATGCGGAAAAACCGTTCAATGCCGGTTTGGATTTGGAAATGCCGAATGCAATGTATATGAACAAAAAAAATCTGACCCGCTTATTAGAAAAAGGACGGATTACAGAGACCGATTTGGACGATAAAGTCACCCGCATACTGTCGTCGTTTTTTGCGGTAGGCGCCTACGAACGCTCGGCTGTCGACTCCGCTGCCAAAGAAAACGGTCCGGAACATCTGCAGATTGCATGCGAAACCGCAGCGGAAGGCGTCGTTCTTTTGAAAAACGAAAACAACACCCTGCCGTTGGATTTTTCGCAGCAGCCGATGACTGTTCTGATAACAGGGAGCCGTGCAAAGAATTTTGAAACAGGCGGCGGCGGTTCTTCCCGTGTTACTTCGCATCAAAAAGTGTCGCCGATTGACGCTCTGCGGGAACAGGTCGGAGACCGCGGAAAAATTGTTTACAGCTCTTCGCCGACAGCAGCTGCTTTTAAAAAGGCTGACGCTGTCGTTGTGTGCACCGGTTTTTCTTACGGAATTGAAGGCGAATTCCACGATCGACCGTGGAGGCTTCCGAAAAAAGACCGAAAACTGATTTTGAAGGCGGCGGCGCACAATCCGCAGACTGTCGTCGTATTGAATAGCGGCGGAGCCGTTGAAACCGAAGAGTGGAGTTCCAAAACGGCAGCGATTGTTGACGCGTTTTTTCCGGGGGATGCATCGGGACGTGTCGTTGCCGACGTTTTGCTCGGCAACGTCAATCCGTCTGGTAAACTTCCTTTTACGTTTGCAAAAAAATGGAGCGATTACTCTTCGGTTGAGAATTACGTCAAAGTTCCGGAAAAATTCGGATTGCTGCGCGTGCTCGGTCCCGCCGGGAGGCGTTTCCTTCGACGACTGAAAAAACCGTTCGTCTATGAAGAGGGAATTTTTGTCGGTTATCGGCACTTTGAGACAGTTGGGATCGAACCCGCCTTCGCTTTCGGACACGGTCTTTCCTATACGACATTTACCATCACCGATGTAAAAATTTCCTCTGTAAAAATGGAGAAAGGAGAGACTCTGGAAATCTCGGCGACAGTGACCAATACGGGAACCCGCGCCGGCGCCGAAACGGTGCAGCTTTATCTTGCGGATGAAGAAGCCTCTCTTCCCCGACCTGCGAAAGAGTTGAAAGGATTTGAAAAGGTCTTTTTGAATCCGGGCGAATCGAAAACTGTGTGTCTGTCCATCACTGAAGAGTCGCTGAGGTTTTATCATTCGTCAAATCGCGGATGGTGTGCCGAGCCGGGGAATTTTACCGCATTTGTCGGCAACAGTTCCGTTTCTACGGCGGCTTCTGTCAGTTTCGAATATCTCGGTTAAAACGAACGCTTACTTTGGAGCAATTCCTTTCAGAGTGACGTTTCTTTTTTCAGCAGACAGGCAATGTCTTGTTTCAATTGTCTTTTCAGCGCAAACAGGCTTCCTTTAAAACGGAAGCCGGCTGCCAATTTATGGCCTCCGCCGCCGTACGAGAGAGCTGTTTTTCCGACATCGATTCGAACAGAACGCAGACTGACAGCATAATGTCGCCGGCCTTCATATTTAATCAAAGCGATGATTTCGCATCCTTTAACGGCCATTACGGCGTCATAAAACAAAGAAGTGTCTTTTTCGTCGCCGTATCTCTTTTCGATTGCTTTTGTCACCGTTGCCAAAAAAAAGCGGCCGTTTTCAAGCACTTTCATTTTTCGAACCATTTCAGCTGTGAAGCGGCGTGAAAGCAGCGATTTGCCGAACATCATTTTGGCATAAGTTCGGCTCGGAACGGCTCCGGCTTCCACCAAATCGGCAACGTCGCGCAGCCACGGTGCGCAGCCTTTCTGCAGAAAACGGAAAAAACCGCTGTCAGTACAGAATCCCCAAAACAGATTATCGGCGACAGCCGTCAGCAATGACTGATCCCAGGCGCAGAGGATCCGTTTGATTAAAAGCGTTGTTGAAGGGGAGGTTGGATCAATGTAGCGGATGTCGCCGAAGTTTTCGTCACCGTTGGCATGATGATCGATAACGACAGTACAGAGGTTTTCGGTTGATTTTTGCAGCGAACCGATACGATCTCCGCTTGAGCAGTCGACGACAATTAAAACCGGTTTTTCCGATTGAATTTGCGGTAAAATCGACTCGAGAGATTCGTAAAAAAGCGGCCGAAACGGTTCAAAGTCGTCACGAGTCATCGGTCCGGCGTTTGCCAACGTGACTTTTTTCCCTTTTCTTTTCAAGAATTCGGCAAGACTCCATTGCGAACAAAGGCAGTCGGGGTCGGGTTGAAAATGCCCGGCGATCAAAAAATTTTCGGAGTCGGTTAAAACTTTCAGGATGGCTTCGATTGTATCAGTTTTCATCGATTTTTATGTCAGTGTGGCCACCATTACCGCTTTAATGGTATGTTTACGGTTTTCAGCTTCGTCCCAAACGTAACTGCGAGGACCCTCGATTACCGATTCGGTAACTTCTTTTCCCTTAACGGCCGGCAAACAATGAAGAAAAATCGATTCGGTTTTGCCGGTCTTTTCCATCAGCTCGTCGTTTACCTGAAACGGCGACAATAATTTTTCCCGTGCAGCGCTTTCGGACTCTTCTCCCATCGATGCCCAAACATCGGTGTAAACAACATCAGCGCCGTTGAGCGCTTCGTCTATGTTGTCTGTGACGCAAATGCGGCAGCCGTTTTTTTCAGCCTCTTTTCGGCAAAGTTCGACTATTTCTGAATCCGGAGCCAGTTCTTGCGGTCCCAGCGCCGTAAAATCGACTCCCATTTTCGAGCAGCCAATCATCATTGATTTGGCGACGTTGTTGCGCGTATCGCCGACAAAAACGACTTTTAACCCTTTCAGCCGTCCAAAAACCTCTTCCATTGTCATGAAGTCGGCAAGAATTTGTGTCGGATGGAATTCGTCTGTTAAACCGTTGTAGACAGGCACTCCGGATGCGGAAGCCAACAATTCGACATGGTCTTGTCGAAAACCGCGAAACTGAATAGCGTCAAACATGCGTCCCAAAACGCGGGCAGTATCTTCTACCGACTCTTTTGCTCCCAGCTGAATGTCATCGGTAGACAGAAAAACGGGATGACCTCCCTCTTCGGCAAACGCCGTCTCAAATGCGCAGCGCGTGCGTGTCGAGCGTTTTTCGAAAATCATTGCCAACGATTTTCCTTTGAATCGATTTTTAGTTTTACCCTGCCGTTTTTCTTCTTTTAGGCAGTGTGCTAAATCGAGCAGATAGCGAATTTCTTCCGGCGAAAAATCAAGCAATTTTAAAAAAGAACGGTCGGTTAATCTGATTTTCATTTTTATTCCTATCGGAAAAATATTATGAATGATTGCCGTAAAAATGTCAACGCTTACTTCTTGCGGATTTCCGGTTTTTTACCGTCGGTCAGACACTCTTTTGTTACGACAACCGTTTTTTCCCCGGAGATGTCGGGAAGCTCAAACATAACGTCATTCATCAATTTCTCAAAAATGGAACGGATGCCGCGTGCGCCGGTTTTCTGTTTCAACGCTATGCCGGCGGCCGCTTCGATGGCTTCGGGGGTAAACTGCAGTTCGGCGTCGTCAAGCTTTAACATTTCGGTGAACTGTTTCAAAATCGAGTTGTCCGGCTCCGTTATGATTTTGACGAGTGTTTCTTTGTCCAATTCATCCAATCCAACCGTAATCGGCAGCCGTCCGATGAGTTCGGGAATTAATCCGAATTTAACCAAGTCGTCGGGGTGAATTTGATCGTAAAGTTCCGACAGCGACGGTTTTTTTCCATCGGAAACTTCGCCAAATCCGATGGTTCTGCGTGAGGTTCGTTCGGCAATCAGCTTGTCCAATCCGACAAACGCGCCGCCGCAGATAAAAAGGATGTCTGTTGTGTCGATTTTCAGCATCTCCTGATACGGATGTTTACGGCCTCCGCCGGGAGGTACGTCGGAAATCGTCCCCTCGATAATTTTCAACAGCGCCTGCTGAACGCCTTCTCCGGAGACATCCCGCGTAATGGAGCGGTTCTCCGATTTGCGGGCAATTTTATCGATTTCGTCAATAAAAATAATGCCTTTCTGGGCGCGTTGTATATCGCCGTTGGCGTTTTGAATGAGTCTCAACAGAATGTTTTCCACATCGTCGCCGACGTAACCGGCTTCGGTCACCGTCGTCGCATCGGCAATCGCAAACGGAACGTTCAGTTTTTTTGCCAAAGTTCGTGCCAGCAGCGTTTTTCCGGATCCGGACGGTCCCAACAGCAGAATGTTGGATTTATCGATTTCGACGTGCGGGTCGACAGCATTTTTTCTGAAAATTCGTTTGTAGTGGTTGTAGACTGAAACACTCAGAATTCGTTTGGCCCGTTCCTGTCCGATGACGTAACGATCAAGGTAGGCTTTCAGCTCGGACGGCGTCGGAATGTCTTGCGGCTCCTCTTCACGGTCCCGCTTTTCCTGTTTAGATGAGTCGGTCTCCTGCTCTTTTAATACGTCGAATGCCGTTGCAATACAGTTTTCGCAGACGTAAATTCCCGGACGTATGCCTTCAAACGAAATCATCCAGTCGGGGATTTTTTCGCCGCAGAGAATACATCTTCTTTCGTTTCCGGTCGTGTTTTCGCTCATTGATCTTTCGCTAAAATTTTATCGATGAGACCGTACTCCAACGCTTCTGCGGCGGTCAAATAAAAATCGCGCTCCAAATCGGCTTCCAGCTTCTTCCGTTTTTGTCCGCAGTCGGCTGCCAAATAATCGGTCAGCATCTTTTTTAGTCGGACGATTTCTTTTGCTTGAATACCGATGTCGGTGGCTTGACCTTCGGCTCCGCCCCACGGTTGGTGAATCATGATACGGGAAGAGGGCAGTGAATATCGTTTGCCTTTTGTGCCCGCTGCCAGCAAAACAGCCGCCATCGAACACGCTTGACCGATACAGATGGTTCTGACATCGGATTTTAAGTAGCGAATGGTGTCGTAAATAGCCAGTCCGGCTGTAACCGAACCGCCGGGAGAGTTGATGTAGAGACTGATGTCCCGTTCGCTGTCTTCCGATTCCAAAAACAGCATTTGCGCCACGGCTAAGTCTGCTGTTGCATCGTCAATGCGTCCGTCAATGAAAATGACGCGGTCTTTCAGCAGCCGTGAAAAAATATCATAAGAGCGTTCTCCTGCGCCCGTGCGTTCCACTACAATCGGAACCAGCGTATTGCCCTGTTCGTTCACTCGTTGCTCCTGCCGGTTTACATTGAAAGAAAGTCGCCGGCGCTTGTTTTCTTTCCTTCCTTGATCTTTGCCGCGTCGGCCAAAAAGTCAATGGCCTTACCGGTAAGAATTTCTTCCGCCATGTAGGTTTTGAAGGAAGGATTGTCGTAAACTTTTTTGATTTCTTCAGCAGTTTTTCCGGAAGCCTTTGCAATCTCTTCGAAACGAAGCTCATAGTCGGCGTCGTTGACTTCCAGCTTTTCCGCTTCGATAACCGCTTTCAGAATCAGTCTGTCTTTTGCGTTCTTAACGGCTGCTTCCTTGAAATCATTGATAACGTCTTCTTTGGTTTTTCCCTGATATTTCAGAATTTGAACCGCCTGTGCTTCCTGCAGGTTATTCTGCGATAGGAAATTTTGCCACGCTTGATCCTGTTCGGCGGCAATCATCGACTGCGGCAGCTCGAAAACCGTCGTCTCGGCAATTTTATTTAAAACCGTTTCAACTTTTGACGCTTTCAGCTTCGTGTCGACAGCTTTTTGCAGGCGCTCTTTAATATCGGTCTTCAAATCATCCAAAGTTTTGAATTTTTCGCTGACATCTTGAGCTAATTCGTCGTCGATGGCAGGCAGCTCTTTGACTTTGATCTCTTTTATCTTGACTTTCACAGTAAAATTCTGTCCTTTCAGAGATGGAGCATTCTCTTCTTCGCCGAAACTCTTTTTGACGATCTTTTCATCACCTTTATTCATGCCGATGATGTCGTCGTCCAATTTGTAAAGGTTGTAGCCGCTTCCGACAGTGAAAACAAAATCCTCCCGCTCGGATTTCGGCATCACATCTCCGTTTTCATCCAGCAGAGAGTAGTCAATGGTCACAATATCGTTTTTCTCGACTCCGCCCGATTTTTTTACGACGACGACGGCGTTTTGATCTTGAATTTGAGTCAATTCTTTTTGGATGTCAGCTTCCTCGACGACAACGGAAGGCAGTTCGACTTCAACGTTTTTGTAATCGGGAAGGGTAATTTTCGGTTCGACATCGTAGGCGATAGAGAAGGTAAAATTTTCGCTCCAATCCGGTTTTAAGTTTTCTTCATCTGCCAATTTCGGTTCAGCGTAGGGGAGCGGCGTAATTTCTTTAGCGTCCAGCAGCTCCTTCCACGTTTCATCGATGGCCTTCATCACCGTTTCACTTTTAACGGCGTCACCGAAACGGCTTTCAATCACCGATACAGGCGTTTTGCCCTTCCGGAAACCTTTTACGACAGCTTCTTTTGCATAGTGCTGCAATAGCTCGTCATAAGCTTTCTGCAGATCGTCTTTATCAAGCGTCACCGTCAGTTTTTCGGCGGAATTTTCCAGTTTCTCGGTTTTTTTGTCGATGATTTTCATTTAAACCTCTCTTTTGTGTTAAAAAAAAGCGACTCGCCGACGAGCCGCTTCGGATAAGCGAAAGACGGGACTTGAACCCGCGACATCCACCTTGGCAAGGTGGAGCTCTACCGCTGAGCTACTTTCGCATTGCTCTTTTTTTGTACAACATTTCAGTTTTTTTGTCAACTATGTCGTATAAAAAATTTTCCGGGTGTACTCCGGCAAAGTGCGGGAAAAGGGACTTGAACCCTTACACCTCGCGGTACCGGATCCTAAATCCGGCGTGTCTGCCGATTTCACCATTCCCGCGGATGAGCCGTAAAGGGATCGAACCTTTGACCCACAGATTAAGAGTCTGTTGCTCTACCAGCTGAGCTAACGGCCCGGTTTTTACGCTCGGCAGGATTCGAACCTGCGACCTACGGATTCGAAGTCCGGCGCTCTATCCAGCTGAGCTACGAACGCAAGGCAAGGGTGGGGGACGGGGCTCGAACCCGCAACAATCAGAACCACAATCTGACGCTCTGCCATTGAACTACTCCCACCGTGTGACAATTAAAGTCACGTATACTATGCGGAAAAACGTGCTTTTTGTCAAGAGTTTTTCCGATTATTTCTTATTCACTTCACTTCGAGCGGATCAACCTCAATGGTGTTTTTATCGGTTAACGATTTCAAATTTTCGTAAAAAATCGTGTTTGCTGTCTTGATGTACGGTCCGACCCAAATGAATGCGATTCCGAATGTGATAACGCCGAGCAGAATCCAGCCGATAAAACTCAGATGGAGGCAAAAAAGCTTCCATTTGTATCCTTTCATCATTTCCGCGCTTTTTTTCAGAACCTCAACCGCCCCAATCTGCGGATTGTCGGCAAGGAGGTAAAAAATCTGGGAAAACATATAGTAAAAAATAACCGCCGGAATGACAAGTAAAAGAGAGCAGACAGTCATAAGGAGCGCATACGCTGTCAGCACAGGAGAAATAAAGATTTCAAGAAAAATTTCGGCAAAAAGCAGATGGATAAAAAACACACACGGGACGACAATCAAAAACGTCCAGACCGCGATAATGACCGCAAACAGAACGTAGGCCACCAACGCGTTCAGATAATTTTTGTACGTCGAAACCAAATCCGTAATTTCCGGCTTTGCGCCGCGGATCAGTTTCAGCGTAAACGCGCACAATCCCGGAATCAGCAGCGGTATCAGCAGTACCGACAGCCAGTTCAGGGCGGCAACGGCAATTACCGTCAGCAGACAGACGCCGATCATCGGAATCCAGTTTCCCTCCAGTTTGGACAGCGCCTCTTTTCGAATTTCTTGTGCACGCATAAAAGCTCCTTTGTTTTTTGTATATATTACGACACGCATGAAAAAAAGACAATCCTATTTTTTGAGTGCTGAGCATTTTATATTTTGAGAGTCAGCTGTTTTTAAGGCAGCGGGTTGAGTTAGACCGCACCCTTTACGGGTGCGTGAATTAAAACTCTCATAAAAAACCTCCACTACTTATAGCGCAGTGAAGGTTGTTTTTTTTCAAAAAAAAATTTTTATTATATAATTTCTTTCATAAACGAAATTTTTTTAAGTGCGTGTAGTTTTTCTTCGTCTGTTAGTGGTAACTGTGATACAGCTTCGTACATTTTTCTTATAACAATACCTAAAGAAAGTATTTCATTTTCGTAAAGTAAATAATCATTAAACAACGAAACTTCGTCAATCAATAACCCCAAAAAAATATCAAGCTCTTCTGGCTCTTCTAGTATAACATTAAGAGGCAATGAGTGTAAAAAAAGAAGCGCAGCAGCTTTTGCTTCTTCGCGCTCCTCTTCCCATTCCTCCCAGATTGCTTTTACCTCGTCGTTTTGATATTTATATTCGACCTGCGCAAATCCCGCAATCCCGACAAAAACAAACAAAAAAATCAACGCCTTTCGCATAACCTGCCCTCCGTGCCTGTTGTATCACGGGACAAAAACAATGTCAATAAAAAAAGCCCCCTTTCGGGGGCAAGTGGAGGTAACGGCAACTACGCAAGGGGAGGGTGGCGAAAATTCGCGGTTATAACCTCCCTGTTTTAAAAAGGTGAGCGCCTCATACACAAAAAACGGGTGCAGTCTGACTCGAATAGGGAGTTGCCGGCACAAAGAAAAAGCGCGCTTTCGGCAAAAAATGATTAGTTTTGCGGGAACAATAAAAAAAGCGTTGAATTAACGCGATTCAACGCCTCTCAAGCGATTGTAGGGACGGGGAGCGGGTGTGAAATTAGTATAAACAGCCGGGCTTGTAAACGACGCGGTTATTTTTCACCAAGTCGATGATAAGGTCTTTATTTTCTTTAACGGAACGCTCCATCAGTTCTTCGATTTCCGCTTCGCTCATGTGTTCGGGGAAGTGGTATGTTCCCTTTATTTTGTTCGGTGCGTAAACAATACCACCGCTCGGCTCTAAGTACCCGATGTCGCCAAATTGATCCCAAAACTCGGGAAGTACCTTTATCATTTTAATCCTCCTATAAAATCATCGAAATACCGGAAAGCATTCGGGAATGCTTCTTTGATTTCTCTCAGCCGCTCTCCGCCGCTGCGCTTCGCTGCCTGCGAAGGCGCGAGGGATTGAAGCGGAAATGAACGGCGGACGGGAAGGAGGCGCAGGGCAAAGCGGCAGCTTTGCCTCAGATGCAGGCAAAGGGACGCCGTGAATTGCAGCGGAAAGCCCGGTGCGCGCCGTAATCGGCGCGCACGCGCCCGAACAGAATCAGCCGTTGAGCAAAGCGTCAAAAGCTGCCAATTCGGGGCTCATGTCGTTGCCGAGGACTTTTTTGGTCAGTACTTTGCCGAGCTGTACGCCTTCCTGATCAAAAGAGTTGAGATTCCACAGGAAACCTTGGAACATAACTTTGTTTTCAAAGTGGGCGAGCAGGGCGCCGAGGGCGCGCGGTGTCAGCCGGCGGCCGTAAATGAGGCTCGAGTAGCGGTTCCCGGCAAACCGTTTGTTGGGATTGTCGTCGTCTTTTCCGAGAGCGAAAGCGGTGATTTGCGCGGCGAGGTTGGCGTTGAGTTTTCGTTGATTGGTGCTGCCGTCGATTGATAAATCAAGTCCGCCTTGGTTCTCCGTGAAACCGATGAACTGCAGCGGTACGGTATCGGTGCCTTGGTGGAGGAGTTGGTAGAATGAGTGCTGACCGTTGGTGCCCGGTTCCCCGAAAAGGACGGGACCTGTCGGGTATGAGACCGGTTCGCCGAAACGGTTGACGCTTTTGCCGTTGCTTTCCATGTCCAGCTGCTGGAGATGAGCGGGAAATCGAACAAGCGCCTGGCTGTACGGCAATACGGCGGTGGATGAAAAACCGTGCATGCGTTCGAAGACGCCGAGAAGGGCGTCGGCAAGGGCGGCGTTGTTGGCGATTTCGGGGGTGAGGGCGGAAAGGTCGGCTTCGTGTGCGCCGGCAAGGAGTTCGTTGAAAGTTTTGGATCCGAAAGCGAGCGTCAGGATGACGGCGCCGACCGCCGATGTCGAAGAATAACGGCCGCCGATGTAATCATCAATATAGAACGAGTCGAGGTATTCGTCAGACTGCGCCAGCGGTGAAGTTGCCGAGGTGACGGCGACCATGTGTTTTGAGGGATTCAGTCCGGGAATTGCGGCGTCGGCCATGCGTTTGAGAACGAGAGCGCGGTTCGCCAATGTTTCCTGCGTGGTGCCGCTTTTGGAAACGAGGATGAACAGCGTCGTTTCAAAATTGAGGTCGTTTAAGACGGCGGCTGCATCATCGGGGTCGACGTTGGAGATGAAGCCGGTTTTCAGTTTCAGCGTTCCGTCAGCGGCCGCCGCTGTTTCGAGAGCCAAGCAGAGTGCCCGCGGTCCGAGGTCGGAGCCGCCGATACCGATTTGGACAACCTTTTCAAACGGTTTGCCGGTGGAGCCGGTGATTTCTCCTTTATGAACTTTGTCGGCAAAAGCGGCGATGCGTTCAAGTTGTTCGCGGTAGAAACGACCGAGGTCGCGCCCGTCGGCTTCAACGGGACCGAGGCATTCGCCCCGCGTCAGTTGGTGCATTACCAGCCGCTTCTCTCCGGTGTTCATCACTTCTCCCGAGAGCAGCATTTTGTACTTTTCGATGAGCTGCTGTTCATCGGCGAGCTTTTGCAAAAGAGTCAGCGTCGTTTCGGTAAAGGAACGGCAGGCGAAGTTGAATGTCAGTCCTCCTCCGATGGGAATAGAGCTTTTTTGGATGCGTTCGACGGTCAGTTCTTTGCGTAAATCGGCCGGCTCGGCGGCTTTTAAGGCGGCGTAAGACGGTGCTTTGTCAAGATTGTTGAATTTGATCATAGTTTTTCCTCTCTGTTTATTCTATTGACTCTCCGTTCGGATTTTGTCCGTCGTCCTGCCATGCGGTGAAAGACGGCGTTTGATTCTCTTCTTCCGGACGGTTGAGCAGAACGGCGATTTCGGTTTCTGCGGCAGCGAGCGTCGCTTCCAGTTCATCGGCCAGCTTCATCCCTTTTCGGTATTTTTCAACGGCGTCCTCGAGGGCAATGTCGCCTGATGCCAATGCGTCGTTGATCTCTTCCAGTTCCTTCATTTTACTTTCAAAATCTCTTTTCACGGAATTGTCTCCTCTGTAATGCGGGCGCTGCGCCGTCCGTCGGTGAATTGCAGCGTTACTCGGCTTTCCGGCGGCAGTGCGGCAGCTCGGGTGACGGGACGGCCGTTTTCATCAAAAACCAACGCGTAGCCTTTTGACAAAATCACCGTCGGCGACTCTTTTTCCAGCCTCAGCCGATTGATTTCCAGTCGGCGGCGGGCGTTTTCGGCAACAGCGCGGACAAGCATCGGCAGCCGCGCTCGGTTGAAGTCCAGCCGCTGCGCTTCGCCTTGCAGTCGCCGTTCCAGCAGCTCCGTTAAGCGGCCTCTGTCGCAGCGGGAAAAAATTGCCCGTTTGCGTTCGGTGCCGACGCGCAGAGCGGCGGAAATACGCATTCGGACTTCGGGTATCGCTTTTCGGCAGCGGTCGTATCCGATGCAAATGTCGTCGGCGGCGGCCGTCGGCGTGGCGCTGCGGTGATCGGCGGCAAAGTCGCACAACGGCGTATCGGGTTCGTGACCGACAGCCGAAATGACCGGAATTTCCGATTCGGCAACAGCGCGCACAACTCCTTCATCGGAGAATGGAAGCAAATCTTCCGGCGAACCGCCGCCCCGACCGACAATCAGAACATCGCAAAGCCGCATGGCGTTGGCCTGGCGGATGCGGGCAATCAACGAATCAGCCGCCTCCGCTCCCTGAACAGCGGCCGGCAGCAAAATCACACGCAGCGGTGCACCGTGCATTCGAATCCGCGAACAGATGTCCCGAAACACCTTTCCCTCAGCCGAGGTCACAACTCCAACCGTTTGCGGAAACGGCGGAAGCGGGCGTTTGCGGCCTGCGTCGAACAGACCTTCGGCATACAGCCGCTGTTTGAGCTCTTCCATTTGCCGAAAAAGGTCGCCGCGGCCGGCGGGGCGGATCGATTCAGCAATCAGCTGATAGGAACTTTTGGCGTCATAGGCGGAAAGGCGGCCTTCAACGCGGATCGTGTCGCCGACAACCGGTTTTTTTATCAACGGCGAACGGCGGTACGAAAAACAGACCGTCGAAAGCAGCGCCGGCGTCCGGCTGTCTTTCAGGGAAAAGTACCAGTGACGCGCCGAAGATTCGGAGAACGACGATACTTCTCCCTCTACAGTCACTCGGCCGATGTTGCCTTCCAACAGCGACTTGATGCGCGCCGAAATCTCCCCAACCGAAAAAATTGTCTCTTCTTGAGAAAACAATCCGCCTTCCATTCGCTTATTATAACGAAACGGAAGGGGAAATTCAATCGGGAGACACACGGATAAAGAAAGGAAAACGTCGGTATTTATTCGGTTCCACCGTTGTTGCTTTGAACCGGATCTTGGATGATCTGCTGGACGGAGAGTTTTTTCAATAAATATTCCTGAATTCGGGAAGCGTTTCTTTTGGTTTTGCGTGAATACCGAAGTTCCTGTTTTGATAAATCGGATTCCTTCGCGTATTCCGCGATATGTTTTCGGACGCTGGATTTATTCTGCCGCTTGTCGGGGCGGGCGGTTTTTATCCGGTGTCCGAATTTCTTCGGTGCGGAAATTGTCGATTGCGGTTAGGAAATTCTTTCGGTAAAAAGAGTTCCTTTTTTCTTCATTTTCTGGTATTCTTTAAAATGAGTATGAAGACAATTGCCGTCATTGACTGTTTGAAGAATAATCGATTCTCGCGGGAACCGCTGTTCGGCGGACATTCAGCCGAGCGGCTGTGTGCGGATGCAGTTGTGTCGGCTCTCCGTTTGGGGAAAATTGACGGCAGCGTCGTTCGCCTGGCGGCAGCCCCGGAAGCGGCCGGTGCCGACGGAATTCGGACGGTGGCCGTTTCGGCAACAGATGCCGGCGGTTATTTTGAGGCGTTGACAAAGATCACCGAAGGGTACGATGTTGCGCTTCGTATTTGCGGTGATGCGCCGTTTATTAACCCTGATCTGATACTCGGAACCATCAAAGAACACACCGAAACCGCCGCCGACTTCACTTACGGCGAAGGTTTTCCCCTCGGATTGTGCCCCGAAGCGATCGAAACCGATCTGTTGCCGATTTTGGCGGAGCTCAATCGGAATGCGCCGCTACCGCATCGTTCGCTTTTTCCGTATTTCGAAAAACAAATTAACGATTACGATATTGCCGTTGTCATTGCGCCGCAGGACAGCCGTCGGCTGCGGCTGTCGCTGTTTGCCGATTCGTTCCGACGGCTGACGCTTTTAACCCGTTTGGCAGCGGCCTCAAACGGCGCTGTGACGCCTTCTTTTATCGCTGAAAACGAAAAACTCCTGCTGGTGCCGCCGGCTTTTTACCCCATACAGATTGTCGACGCCCGCGTGCAGACGCCGATATACGTACCGCAGGCGTTGTCAGCTGAAGCCGGAAGCGGAGCGGAAATGAGCGTTGAGTCGCTCCGTCTGTTGCTGCGCCGCGCCGAAGAGGTGAGCGGTTCATTTGTCGTTTCCCTATCGATGAACTGCGATCCCGTCTGTCACAGTCGGTTTTTTGAAGCGGCGCAGGCGGCGTTGGAGTCAAAAGCGTCTGCGGTTTTGATTGAAACGGCAGGGCTTCGCTGGGATGCGGAAAGAGCCGAGGCGCTGACGGCAGCCGCTGCCGGTCGGTTGATTTGGATAGTCCTTCTCGATGCAGGAACCGAAGAGGATTACCGAAAACTGCGCGGCGAAGGTTTTGCGGAAGCAAGCGCTTTTGCTGCGCGCATGACAGTCGCTTTTCCCAAATCGGTTTACGTTCAGGCACACCGATTGAAGGGGTACGAATCGGCAGCGGACGCCTTTTACCGCGTTTGGAAGCCGAAAACCGACCGCCTGATTATCCAAAAACACGACTCGTTTTGCGGGCTGGTGCCTGAAATGAAGGCTGTCGACCTGTCTCCGCTGAAACGTTTCCCGTGTCATCACCTCAAACGTGAACTGCCGATTCTTTTCGACGGAACGGTGCCGATGTGTTCGGAAGACCTCAACCGCACCGTTCTGCGCGGCAATGCGCTGACAGACGATTGGCAGACGCTGTTCGCCTCTGTCCTCCGGCAATACGAAGAGCAGGTTGACGGCAAATACAACGGAATTTGCGGAGGGTGCGATGAGTACTATACATTCAATTTCTGACAAACCGCTTTCCGCCGATTACACCGTTTGGGGAAATTCCCGCTCGGTAAAAGAGAAAAACGTTTCTCTCATTCTCCTTAACCGCGGCGTACGGTTGGATAAAGCCGCTCTTTTATCGCGCCGATTTTTTCAGCATTTCGATTCGGTGATTTCCGTCGAACCGCCGGGGAGTTCGCCGGAAATTTACGAATTGATGAAGAACTCCGACCGATTTCGTTTTCTCATTCCGCAGCGAGAGCTGACGCCCGGCGAGCAGATCGATTTGGCAGCCGAGCTTCTGACAGAAGATTGGTTTTATGTTCTTTGGAACGATCAAATTCTCGATAAAGAAATGACCCCGCCCGCTTCCGTTCCGGAAGGCGATGATCCTGTCATCTGCGTTCCGTTTCTGAAAGATTTAAGGGAGCAGTCGCCGATTCCGACGATGATGGTCCCGAATATCTCCCGTCGAAAGCTGAAAGTCAATGCATACGGCAACAGCGAAAGCGGCGGCCGCACGTTTTATCCGTTTGATTTTACCGGATGTTACCATCGAGAATCGTTCCTGGAGGTGGGAGGTTTTGACAATTCGTTTAAAAATCCATTTTGGCAGCTGCTCGACTTTGGGGCGAGGCTGCTGATGTTCGGAAAAACCATCCGCCTTAATCCTTATTTTTTAGTTCACTATGATACGGAAATCGAACCGCACCGCGAATGTTTCGACTCCGATTATTTGCTTTTTGTCTTGAAAAATCAATTTGTCAAAAAAAAGAAAGATCGTTTTTACATTCCGTACTTTTCAATTATCCGCTACTTTGTGCGTTCATCGGGGCGCGATTGGGGACAAATCATCACCGAATGCCGCTGCGCACTTAAGATGGTTGAAGAGTATCAATCGATGTATAAAATGACATTGGCTGAAGGAGTCGCGGCGTGGGGGAGCGTTCCGAAATGAACGCTGTTTTTCTTCAGGTCCGCTTGAATTCGAGCCGCCTTCCGGGAAAAGCGCTCATGCTCCTTGAAAAAATTCCGCTGGTCGAGTGGTGCATGCGGAGGTTAAAAGCGGCAGATGTGCAGGAATTTGTCCTTCTGACGTGCGAGCGTGACGCTGAACAGCTGCGTCCTTCAGCGCTGCGCTGCGGTTTTACGCTTTTTACCGGCTCTGAGGACGATGTACTGAATCGTTTTGCGTCGGCAGCGCTTTACTTCAAGCCCGATCTGATTCTCAGAGCGACGGGAGACAATCCGTTTGTATCTCCGTTTTTGGCAAACGAAACGATTCGTCTCGCTGTTTCCGCCCGTGCCGATTACGCCGTCCTGAAAAACATTCCTGTCGGCTCTTCGGTTGAAGCGGTTGCTGCCGAAGCGCTGCTGAAAGCGGCTGTCCGGGCGGAGGACGCCTACGAACACGAACACGTTACCCCGTACCTTTACCGCCACCCCGAAATCTTTCGTGTTGTCAGCGGCGAGGCCCCTTCCGGCTATCGGTCGCCTTTATCGGTGACCGTCGATACCGAAGACGACTTCCGCCGCGTTTCGGCGTGGGCGGCAAACCGGACCCCTGAAACATTTTCGCTTTTAGAATTAGTCAAATCAAACTCCGCTGCGGACGGTGAAGAATGATTTTGCTGGTTCCAACCTTAAAAAAAGGGCGCGGCAGCGGTCACCTGAAACGAATGCTGCGGCTCCATCGCCGTCTGCCGGATTCTTCAATTTATCTCGAACGCAATGACAACCCGGTTTGGTTTCCGTTTTTCGACGACTGCCGAGCGGATGTGACCGTCGGAAAAGTGCCGTCCGAAACCGCAGCTGCGGTTTTTGATTCCTTTCGAACCGTTGCGAAGCAGCTGAAGACGCTTCCGTCCGAAACGATCCGCATCGGTATCGATGAAGGCGGCCGCTTTCGTTCGCGTTTTGATTACCTCATCGATATTCTGCCTTCCGTTCGCGGCGGAGAAAAACCCAATTACGAATCTTTGGCGCTTTTAAATCGAGAGGATTTCAAAAAACGGCGGCGAAAAACCGTGCGTTCGATTTTAGTCTCTTTCGGAGGCGAAGATGCGGCAGAATTGACAAGAAAAACCGCAGAGTTCCTGATTTCTGCCGGATGGGATCGCCGTTATTCCATCACTGTTCTCTCTCCTCGATTGAACCCGGATCATTATCCGACAATGAGCATTCTTCCTCGCGTCAAAGATTTGGCAAGCTGCATCACCGACTGGGATTTGGTTTTGACCCATTTCGGTCTGACTGCCTTTGAGGCGTTGTTTCAAAACGTTTCGGTTTTACTGATCAATCCGACTCGTTACCATCGCCGGCTGACTCGGAAAGCAGGACTGCCGGAAGCGGGGCTCTGTCGTCCCGATGAAGCTCTTCTGAATGAATGGCTTTCTCATCCCGAAGCGATTCCAGCGCCTCTTTCGGAGCTGACACAATCGGGTTCCGTCACATTGAGCGGTTTTTTTGCTGCCAGGGAATTTTCCGGCTCTCCGACATGTCCCGTGTGCGGGAAAAGAGGAAAGACTGTTTTTCGCTCTTCGACGAAAACCGTTTATCACTGCCGTCGGTGTTCTCTTTTTTACGAGTTGTTATGGAAAAAACCGGAGAAACGGTACGATAAAGACTATTTTTTTCAAGAGTACAGCCAATCTTACGGAAAAACGTATTTGGAAGATTTTGATTCGATTAAAGAGAACGGTTTTTTGCGGCTGAAGGAAATCGAACGGCTGATGCCGCCGAAATTCGAAGTCAAACGACGGCTTCTTGATGTCGGCTGTGCTTACGGACCTTTTTTGCAGGCGGCTGCCGAAAAAGGGTGGGATGTGTGCGGCTGCGAGGTTTGCGGCGAAGCGGCCGGCTATGTCGAAAAAAATCTGCGGCTGCCGGTGCGTTCCGTCTCTTTTGAAGATTACCCCGAGTCGGGACTGAAATTTGACGCTGTTGTCATGTGGTTCGTTATCGAGCATTTTGAGAAGTTGGATGAAATTCTGAAAAAGGTTTCGCGTATTTCGGCTTCGAACGGAGTGTTTGCGTTTTCGACACCGAACGGCAGCGGATGGTCGCGGCGAAAATCGCTTAAAAAATTTCTGGAACGCAGTCCCGAAGACCATTACACGATTCTGACGCCGCGCGGCGTGCGGAAAATTTTAAGACGTTACGGGTACCGCGTCCGGAAAATTCGGATGACCGGTATTCATCCCGAACGGATTTATTCCGATCGAGGTGCGGATTCTTTCCCGACTCCGATTTACCGAATTCTGTGCACCGTTTTTCGGATTTTGAGATGGGGGGATACATTTGAAGTGTATGCGCAGAAAAAGTGATATTTTCCCTCTTGCGGAAGAGCGGATACGGGTTCCGTCCGAAAAGAAAACCGTATTGATTCTCGGCTGCGGTCTTTTGCAGCGCCCGGCGATTGAAACCGCCGCCGCATTCGGTTGGACAGTCGTCGGCTTTGACGGCAATCCGAATGCTGAAGCGGCCTCTCTCTGTGATCAATTCGAAACGGTCGACATCAGCGATACCGAAGCGGTTGTTTCCGCCGCTCAGACCATTGCCGAACGGCTGCCGATCGACGGAGTTTTCACTGCTGGTACTGATTTTTCGTACAGCGTTGCCGTTACTGCTGAACGACTCGGTCTGCCGGGACTTCCTCCGACAGTTGCTTTTCGCGCTTCCCACAAAGATGCCATGCGCGAATGTTTTCTGCAAAACGGAGTCTCTTCGCCGGCATTTGTGACGGCGGCTTCTCCCGCACAAAGTTGTGAAGCGCGGAAGCTGCCGTTGCCGCTGGTTGTCAAGCCGGTTGACAACATGGGCGGCCGCGGAACCGTCCGCATCGATCGTTATGAAGATCTGTCGGCGGCGGTCGAAGAAGCACTGAAATTTTCTCGAACAAAAACCGCTGTTATTGAAGAGTTTATCGACGGTCCCGAATTCAGCTTAGACGGAATCGTGCAAAACGGAAAACTGACCGTTACCGGGTTCGCCGATCGAATCATTTGCTTTCCGCCGTATTTTATCGAAACCGGACACACCATGCCGACAGCTGCCTCTGCCGAAATTCGCTCCGCCGTGATTGCTGAATTCGAAAAAGCGGTTGCTGCTCTGGGTATTCGCGACGGCGCAGCCAAAGGAGACATTAAATACTCTCCGTCGCGGAAAAAAGCTGTCGTCGGAGAGGTGGCGGCGCGGCTTTCGGGTGGTTTTATGTCGGGATGGACCTACCCTTATGCATCGGGAATCAACGTTACCGCTGCGGCGCTGCGGGTGGCTGTCGGATTGCCTGCTGCGTTGCCGCGCACCGAAAAACGGCGAGTCTCCGCCGAGCGGGCGTTTTTATCGGTTCCCGGTGAAGTTGTTTGCGTGGAGGGGCTTTGCGATGCGATGAAAATTCGCGGTGTCAGGCACGTGTTTTTACGCGTCAAATCAGGCGGCCGCGTTCGGTTTCCTCGGAATAATGTCGAAAAGTGCGGCAACGTTATTTCCGTTTCCCGCAGCCGCCGCAAAGCGGTGTGCGCCGCCGAAAAAGCCGCTGAAACGATTTTTGTTCGACTCAAACCGGGCGACCCCGAAACGGAAGCGTATCTGATTTACGGAAAAGGCGTTTTTGCGCCGCGTTTTACTCTCCGCAAAGCTCCTGCATATCAATTTTTTTACAAAAAAAGAGAAGAAAATTTTTCCGACCTCTTGATTTCATTCAGTCAAGAGCCGTTATTCATAGAAGAAAAGGATGATGCGGCATTCCGCGGCGGATTGAAACGTCTGAAACGGATGCGCATTTTTGCGGGGGAGAAAAAGGCAAACCTGATTCTAGGGGAACTGTTTTACCGCGTTTATTTGCGCGGCGGCGTGCAGGGAGCCGTTTGGCTGGCGGATACCGTCAGACATTTTTTTAAACTGGGGATATTGGATGAAGTGTTGGAGAAGTGGCGCGGGAATTGTTTGGGCGATTCTGCTGCTGATTAAAGGCGGAGTGTTTCCGCTTTTCGGCGACGCGTTTTTTTCCGATTTTACGAAAGAGTTTCAAGCAGACTTGCTGTGGGATGAGCGTCGTCAAATTGGAATGATTTTCTCCGCAGAAGGAAAAAAAATCGTCTTTTCTCCGGATTGCGATTTTTTGATAATTGACTATAATCAAAAGAAGACGATTGATTATATCAAGAAAGAGGGGAAGGGATTTTTATTCGGACCGTCGGCCGAAAAAGAAGTGCGGCAGTTTCTCGAGAACAGCCGCAGTGAACGGACTCCGGTGCGTGTAAAAGCGATTATCATCGACGCCGGACATGGAGGAAAAGATCCGGGGGCGATTGCCGGCAAGACACTGCCGGGGCGCAGCGGACCGCTGACGGAAAAAGAAGTCACGTTGGATGTGGCATTGCGATTGGAGGATAAAATCCGCCGGGAGTTTCCCGATATTCCGATCGTGATGACGAGAACAACGGATATTTATCCCGATTTGAAAGAGCGAACCGAAATTGCCAATCGGGTCGCGGGCGGGAAAGACGACTTGGTGTTGTTTGTTTCGATTCACGTCAATTCGTCGATCAACAAATCTGCCTCCGGCTTTGAGGTTTGGTTCCTCTCTCAGGACGTCAAACGAGACGTTGTGCCGGAAGAGGTGAAACAGGGCGTTGACGACTCCGTTTTGCCGGTCATAACGGATTTGTTTGACCATGAAATCACGATGGAGAGCCGGCTGCTTTCCAAGCTGATTTGCGACGGGATGGAGCAAACCATTGGCGACGTTTCGCGAAATCGCGGTATAAAAGAAGAGGAGTGGTTTGTCGTCAAGTATGCCAAAATGCCGGCGGTTTTGGTGGAAGTCGGGTTCATTTCTAATGAAAATGAAATGAAAATGCTTGCCGACGGCGAATATTGTGATAAAATAGCGGAAGGGGTCTTTACCGGAGTGAAAGATTTCATGGTTGGCTTCGCTGCTGTTGAGGAATAAAAAGGAATGGACGGGATAAAACGGAGGCGAAACTTTTTTCGAAAAGAGTTCCTTTATTCGAAATGGTTCCTGATTGCGGTTTCAGCCGCAACGGTGCTTCTGTTTGCGATTTCGGCCGTTCCGTTTATTGTGCGAACCGTTACGAGGCAGGAGTTTATCTTAACTTTTCCGAATCGGGACGGAAGTGAATTTTACCGGGAAGTCCGGTTAGCGCCCCGTTTTGATTCGCCTCGGGATCGTGTTGAAGAGCTGGTCAATCAACTGATTCAAGGCTCTGTATTGTTGGATCCGTACCCGATTTTTCCGTACACAACGCGGGTAAATCAGGTAGCAGTTACGGAGGACGGTATTTTGATTGACCTCTCTTCGGAAGCTGCCGAAACGAAACTGCCGATTGAATCGGCAATGGAATTGGTAAAAAAGAACATTTCGGATAATTTTTCCGGATATGATTCAGTAACGGTAACTGTCAACGGGAATGATCCTGTTGTTGTTAATAAATTATTGGAAGAGAAAGATTCGGAACATTAGGAGGTTTTTATGAAAAACAAATTCTTTCTTTTTATTCTCGTTTTCTTTTTGTCGGGCTCATTGACATTCGCGCAGGAGGCGCCGGTCGAGACTGCGACGGAAGAAACAACAGCGGAACAGCCTGTCGCCCAGACCGCCGCTGAAGCTGAAACGGCTGAAGCTGACGCTGCCGTTGCCGAAGCTGAAACGGCTGAAACTGATGCCGAAACAGCTGAAGCTGAAGAAGGTGCCGAAGGCGAAGCGCACAAAGCGACTTTGCTGGACTTTTCGCTTTTGACAGCGGGAGAGGAAGAAGACGGTCAAAATCCCGATACGATTATCGAATTGGCTGATTACTCTACCTATGCTTTGTCGGAAGAGGAGAGAGCTGAATTTGACGTTTCTCTGGCGATTGAGCAGTGGAGGGTTAAATTGAATTCCTCTGCCGCTTTCCCCGATACCATGGCCAAATCAATGGTGAAAGAAGTGGAAGTGACAGACGCGGAAACGGTTTTCGGAAACGAGAAATTGGGCGTTGAGAATCCCGGAAAAGTTTTGGGCGTGCGCGCGAATTTCCCGCAGGGAAGCCGGTATGCATATGCCGATATCGTTCCTCCGTTTGAAATTCCCGTTTACTACAAAAAACCGGGAACCGATGAATTTATGTTTCAGAACGGACGCGGCGCTATTGACAATGTAAAAAACATTAAAAAGATTTCTGCCGTTGTTTGCGGACGTAATTATCCTCACAAATTACAGGTTGTTTTGCGCGACTCCAATTACAACGAGAAAGTTTATACAATCGGAGACTTCAATTTTACCGGTTGGCAGAGATTGGAGTGGGAGAACCCCAATTACATTGCAAACATCAAAGATCGCGATTTGAAGACGGCTCCGACTTATCCGATGCTGAACCGCGGCTGGAAAGTCATTGCTTTGAGAATTGTGAAAGACATTCAGCATGAGGGCGGCGATTTCATCGGATATATCAAACAAATTGATATTGAGTATGATAAAGACGTCATTGAAAACAATCTGGATATTGACGACGATGCTTACTGGAACATTGTTTCCGATTACAATGATTTTATGAGCGATTACAACTTCTCCCGTCTCGGTGAACAGTTGACGCTCGAATACATTGAAAAGCAGAGAATGAACCAGAACTGAGTGTACTCAACGGGTTAAAAAATGAGTGATTACCTTGATCCGAATAACGAGGAACTGCTGAACGACTTTTTTGAAGAGGCAAGAATTCAAATCGAGCAGTTGGAGCAAAATATTTTGGTTTTGGAAAACGATGCGACCGATAAGGACTGCATTGATGAACTGTTTCGCGCCGCTCACACATTAAAGGGAGCGGCCGCAACAGTCGCCATCACCGAATTAGCGGACTTGACCCATGTGCTTGAGGACGTTCTGGATGGAATCCGGGAAGGTCGTCAAAGCGTGACTCACTCCGTTGTAGATGCGTTATTGGTGGCTGTCGATGTGATTAAGTCGATGGTTGACTGCCGCATGGAAGGGAGTGTTTATGAAGATCAAGGTATTGAAGAATTAAAAGCCAGGCTGCACAGGTTGACGGGAGAAACAGACGATTCGGCTGCGGCTCCCGTCGATTCAGCAGCTGCTGTCAATTCACAGCAACCGATTCCTTCGGAAGAGTGCGATCCTGCATTGGATGAAAATGAACTTGAAGAGTTGTTGGAACTTTTGGAAGGAGATCAAAAACTCTATCAGGTACGCGTTTTCTTTGATGAATCCGCATTGATGAATACCATCGGCGGAATTCAGGTTTATGCGGCGCTTAAAAATGAAGGAACAATTTTAAAGACCACTCCCGACTTCGAAGCGCTGAATGAGGACGTGTTTTATCCCGACGTTTTTTATTTTGTTGCCAGTTCCGCTGATCGGGATGTCATTCAAGATTTGGTGACTATCACAGACGTCACAACCGGCTCTCAAATTTCGGAATTAAACGAAAATTCGTTTGAGCATTTCCATCCTGCACCCGCAGAAACGCCTGCATCGGCACCCGTTCAAAAAGAAGAACCCGAAACGCATACTGTTTCCGACGAGTCGGCGAATGCTATTGCTGCCGAATCAAAGCAAAAAGCAAAAACCGAGACCGATGCAGATAAAAAGAATAAAAAGCAGAATCAGTCGTCGATTTTAAGAGTCGATTCCAAAAAGATCGACAGTCTGCTGAACATGATCAGTGAATCGGTCATTAATAAGTCTGCTATCAATCAAGTAAGCGACGTTTACCACCAACTGATCGGCGAGTTTCGCTCATTAAATTCCAAACTGGAAACAGAGGTTTTTTCTCTTTTCGATGTATTAGAAGACTATTCTTTGAATACGGATGACGAAAACAACTCGGGAGAAAATGTAACCGAACGGGTACAAGGTTTTCGGGACCGTTGTTTGGAATTATTTGACACATACAGTCATTTTGAAGATAAGTTTAAAAAAAATGCCGACGATTTAAAAAATTCAACACAAAAGTTGGCTTTAAATACAAGCAGTTTACAGGAAGGGATCATGCAAATCCGGATGGTGCCGATTTCGACGCTTTTTGCCCGATTTCCACGGCTTGTCCGCGATTTGTCTCATTCTTTGAACAAAAAAACAGATCTGATTCTTGAGGGAGAGGACACAGAACTGGACAAATCTATTGTCGAAGATCTATTGGATCCGTTGATTCACTGTGTCCGCAATTCCTTGGATCACGGGTTGGAGAGCGCCGAGAAACGCGCTGCCGCCGGTAAACCGGAAACGGGAACCGTAATCATGCGCGCCGGAAATGAAGGCAGTATGATTGTCATCGAAGTCAGCGATGATGGCGCCGGAATTGACGCCGAAAAGGTTCGGCAGAAAGCGATTGAAAAAGGTCTGATTGCTCCTGACGCCGTTTTAAACGAACAGGAAGTTCACAATTTGATTTTTATGCCCGGTTTTTCGACCTCGGATACGGTCTCTTCAATTTCCGGACGCGGTGTCGGACTGGACGTTGTTCGCACGCAAATTGAAAAACTGAAAGGAACCATTCAGGTCAATTCGCGAAAAGGCGTCGGAACGTCGTTTGTCATCCGATTGCCGTTGACGCTGGCCATTATTCAAGGTCTTTTGATTCGCAGCGTCGGTTCCAAATTTGTGATTCCGATCAACTCCGTTATTGACAGCCATCGAATTCTGAAAGAGGAGATTAAACTGATTGAAGGTCGGGAAGTCCTTAAGATTCGTGAAGAGCTGATTTACATTTTGCGCTTGAACCGTATTTTCGGATTGCCGTCAGCAGAAAAAAAAGGCAATTCTTACGAATATATGGTCATTGTCGGTAATGAAGAGCGGAAAATGGGGCTGATTGTGGATTCGCTTTTGGGCGAGGAAGATGTTGTTATTAAGCCGTTAAAAGATAAATACTCCAAAACATTCGGAATGGCCGGAGCGACTATTTTGGGAGATGGAAGTGTTTCTCTGATTATCGATGTGCAGCAGTTATTGGATCAAGTCCACGCTCTTTCCGGAGAAGCCGATGTTGTTGCCGCGGCGGAGGATGCGTAATGAACGAAAATAAGCACATGAGCAATCCGTCTGACGTCGAAGAGACGGTTGAAGTTTCCGAATTAAAAATTATTACTTTTACTTTAGCCGGAAAAGAATACGGCATTGATATTATGCAAGTTAAAGAGATTTCACGGATGATGGAATTTACCTATATCCCGAATGCTCCGTTTTATGTCCGAGGTGTTTATAATTTGCGGGGAGAGATCATCAGTGTTATCGATTTGCGCCTTCTGTTCCATCTGCCGCTTCCGGAAAAAGAACTTGCGGAATCGGAAGAAGATGTTGAAAATTTGATTGTCTTGCAATTTGGAGATTATTACTTAGGCGTTGTTGTTGATAAAGTGGATAAGGTATGTTCTGTTCGCTATGCCGACGTCCAGTCTGCGCATCCTCTCTTTTCCGACATCAGTATTAAATATATAAACGGTTTGGTTCACCATGACAACCGCCTCTATATTTTACTGAACGTTAATTTGCTGGCAGACGGAGAGTCAGCGGGAGGATTCGGTTCGGAAGCCGTATCGATTTCTCTCGAGCAAATGACGCCTGCTGCTGATAAAATTCAAAAAACATTCGTAAAAAGGATCGATGAGGAACCTCCTGTCAAAGAGGAACACGAAGGCGATTTGCACGAAGTTTCACCTTCTTCTGTTGCGGCGGAGTCTGCAAAAACGGAAGATGATCAAGCATTGTTTGAACAGTTTACGGCTGGCTTGGAATCCATTTGCGGATTTTATGTCAATGAATGGAGTTATCGTGCTGTTTATGATGCTTTTTCTGATTATTTGAAAAAAAACGGAAGCGCTCCCAACTTTCACACTCTTTCAGAATATGCGCAGTTACTGCCGTTTTTAACGAAGGAAGAAGAGGAAGATATTTGGTCGAACGAATATTTTGATGCGATTAAATCTCTGTCATTCGATACTTCCGATAAAAATTTTAACGTATGGGTTTCTTGGTGCGGATACGGTCACAGTGCCTATTCCTTGGCTGCCGCACTGCTTTCAAAGAAGAGCGATTTGCCGCTGCGGGTCTGGGCTACAGACGACGATCTTTTGAAAATTTCAATGGGACCGAATCTGATGATTCAGAACATTGATCCGTCCTCTCCTCTGATCGATTATGCGGAAGAGACAAAAAACGGTTTCAAGTTCAAAAAAAATCTTGCGGAAAAGCTGCTTTTCGAGTATCATAGTGTTGAGAACGGAAATCAATTTCCAAAAATGAAATTTATTGTTGCAAAAGGCAGAACTTCATACTATAATAAGGAAAAAGCGGGAAAAGTGATTTTCGAGTTGTGTTCAAAATTGGACAACGGAGGTTATATCATGGTCGCCGATTACGAATCTCTTCCCGAATCGGATTTTCGTTTGATTTATTCCGGATCGATGCGGATTTTCCGACGAATATAAAAAAAAGGAGAAAGTTATGAGAATTGAGTATGTCAATCCGTTTGTTGAAGCGGCGTTCAACACGATTAAAACAGTGTTGGGTGTCGATCTTGTGCGTGGAAAATTGTATTTAAAAGATACTTCGCAGCCGGTTTTGGGAGTCGCTGTTTTGGTCGGTTTGGCCGGCGACGTCGAGGGCCGCGTGATTTTTGATATGGAAAAAGAGACCGCATTAAAAATTGCCTCCCATATGAACGGCGAAACTTTAACGGAAATGGATGAATTGGTTAAAGCAACCATTATGGAGCTGGGGAATATGATTACGGCGACAGCCGTGACACGGCTGCAGGATTTGGGATTTTCGTTTGATTTGACGCCGCCCGTATTGTTTTCCGGCGAAAATATGGAATTAGCAAATTCCGGAGTTGAAGCGTTAATTGTTCCGGTTGATCTGCCGCAAGGTCGTCTGGAAATTAATGTGGCAATAAGAGAACGAATCTAATTAAGGGAGAGGAAAAGTGATTGCGAAAGGTGATTTAACGGGAATCAATGTTTCAAGAAAGGCCAGCGGTATCAAGCCGACGGGAGAGCCGATTCGTGTTTTGATTGTCGACGATTCAATGTTCGTGACGAAGCAAATTACGCAGATTTTAAGTTCCGAAGGATTTGTTGTGGCGGCGACGGCGGCTGACGGCAAAGAAGGATTGGATAAATACAAAGAGCTGTATCCTGATATCGATTTGGTGACAATGGACATCACAATGCCGAATATGGACGGTGTGACGGCGTTGGAAAAAATTATGGAATTTGATAAAAATGCGAAGGTGATTATGGTTTCGGCGTTGGGAAAACAAGATTTGGTTAAGAAATCCCTGTTGTTGGGCGCTAAAAACTATATCGTTAAGCCGTTGGATCGGGTCAAAGTTCTCGAAAGAATTTCATCCGTTCTGAAATAATCACCGTTTTTTCAACATATTCATGAGAATAGCGCTGCCGTTCGCAATGGGAACGGCAGCTTTTTTTTTCATTGCCGCAGCGTATTGTTTCGGCGGCAGTCCGGGGCGGAGATTGTGTTCGCTGCGGAGGAGGGCGCAGTTTTTTTCGGAGAGTGCTTCTCCCGGAAGAATATCGGTAATTGCCAACAGAGAGCGATTGGTGGTTTTATAAATCGTTTTTTCTTCCGGAGTCAGCTTTTTCTTCTTCTTTCCTCGAATTTGATCGATCCGCTGCGCTCCGAATTCTTCTCGGACGATCTGCAGCCGTTCGTCCTGTTTTAAAGGATCGAGGCGGCGCAGCGCTTTTACCATTCGTGACAGCTGCATCGGTTCCAGGGCGAACGGATCGTCGAGACCGTCACCGCTGTGGCTGAGTGTGAAGTGCTTTTCGATAATCGAGGCACCGCAAGCGGCCGCCGTCATCGGCACAAGCAGCGGATCTTCGCTGTGATCGGAAAAACCTGCAACGCATCGAAAGCGGCGGGCGAGTTGCGCAATCGCTCCGAGACCAGCCTCTTCGGGCGGCATTGGATAAGTGGTCACGCAGTGGAGTAAGGCGACCGGAGAGTCAATAAACGCCAGTGCGTCACGGATGTCTGAGAGGGTTGAAACCCCTGTTGAAACAAAAAGAGGAACACCGCTTCCGCGGAAACAGGCGAGCATTGGATAGTGATTGAGCTCGGGAGAAGCGATTTTGACGGCTGCCGGTTTCAAAGATAAGAGCTGCCGAGCGCTTTGCGGTCCGAACGGAGAACAAAGAAAAAGAATGCCTGTGCGGCGGCAGTAATCGTTCAGTTCTTCGTAAAACGCAAACGGCTGCTCTAAAGCGCGGAAGCGTCGGTAGATATCGACCGATTTTCCGAGCAGCGGAAATGCGCCGGCTTTCGGGTGAACGATTTCGTCGGCAATGACATACTGAAATTTAACGCAGTCGGCGCCCGCTTCGCGGGCGGCATCAATCAATTCAAACGCTTTTTGAATCGAGCCGTTGTGAGCCGTCCCCGCTTCGGCGATAATGAAAATCGGCGCGCTGCCGCCGATGATCCGATCGGCGACTTTTATTTGCGGCATTTTGCCGAAATACGATCGAAGCCGGTGTACGGCCGTAACTTTTCCGGAATTAAAACGGAACCGTCGGCTTGCTGGAAGTTTTCCAGCAGAGCAATCATGGCGCGGGAAACAGCGACAGCCGTTCCGTTAAGCATGTGCACATACTCTTTTTTTCCGTCGGCAGTTTTGTATTTGATATTCAAGCGGCGGGACTGATAATCGGTGCAATTGGATGTCGAAGTAATCTCCCCAAAATCGCCGTTTTCGCCGCGACCGGGCATCCACGCTTCCAAATCGAATTTCCGATAAGCGGGAGCGCCCAAGTCTCCGGTGCAGGTATCGACTACGCGGAAAGGAATTTCCAAGCCGGAGAAAATTTCCTTTTCGGTCTCAAGCAGTTTTTTGTGAAAAGTATCGGAGTCTTCCGGTTTGCAGAAAACAAACATTTCCACCTTTGAAAACTGATGCACACGGTAAAGTCCTTTCGAATACTGACCGGCGGCGCCGGCTTCCCGGCGGAAGCAGTGGGATAATCCGGCCAGCATCAGCGGCAGTTTTTCTTCTTCAATGACGGTTGAAGCGAGCGAACCGCCAAGTGTAATTTCAGCTGTTCCGACCAAACAGGTGCCGGTTTCTTCTAATGCATAAATATTGCTTTCGTTGCCGCGCGGATTGAAGCCGATTCCTTCGAGAATTTCTTCTTTGGCAATGTCGGGCGTAATGACGGGTGTAAATCCTTTTTTCATCAGAATGTCGATGGCGTAGCGGGTCAGCGCCAGCTCTAAAATCACAGCTTCGTTTTTTAGGTAGTAGAATTTGGGGCCAGTCACCTTTGTTGCCGTTTCGAAATCAATTAAATCCAAATCTTCTCCGATTTGAACATGATCTTTCGGTTGAAATGAAAAATGGGGAATGGTTCCGCACCGTTCGATTTCCAGACTGTCTTTATCTTCTTTTCCGACAGGGGCGTCCGGGTGGGCATAATTTGGAATTTTATGGGATTCGATTCTGAATTGTTGTTCGCATTCACTCAGCTTTTTTTCTTCGTCGGCAATCGCTTCTTTCAGCGTTTTGCCTTCTTCGATTAACGCTGTCCGTTCTTCGGGAGTAATCGGACTTTTCATTTTGGCGGCGTTTCGGTTGCGCTGAGAACGCAGCGCTTCGATTTTGGTCTGCAGGGCGTTTTTTTGTTCCTGCAATGCGATAACAGCGTCAAGATCAACATTCATGAAACGGTTGCGGATATTGGCTTCGATTTCAGCCTTCCGCGTCTTCAAATCTTTCAAATCAATCATGGCTCATTTTACCGCAGCAAGGAAAAAAACTCAACCGTTTCGAGTTGTTTTTAAGAATGAGTTTCATGCTGCGGTTTTCGGTTTTTGCATGCGAAGGCGCGAGCGGCACGGCGGGGGCCGAAGGCCGTCTGCCGTCAGGCAGACCGCGCCCGCCGTCGACGCGGTGCGCGCTGTCCGGCGCGCACGCGCCCAAAAAGAAATTCGTTATCGTGTTTTACGGTAAAGTCGGCTGCACCGCTTTGAAAACCGCAATGAAAATCCGTTTTCGCCACGGATGGTTCCGCCCGGCGATCCGGTCGAAGCAAAGCGTCTTTAACGCGGCGGCCGTCTCCTTTTCCAGGCGGCGGCCGTAAAGACCGTCGGGGGAGAACCAGCTTTCAATCCGTTCTTTCGGAATTGAACGGAAGCCGTCGATCTCTTTTTCTTCCCGGCTGACGGTCTCCCAGCCGGCGGCTTCGAGAAGGTTTGTCAGGCTGTCGCTGTCGATTGTCAGCAGAGGGTTGGTGCGGTCGCTGTAAATTTTTTCTTCGGCAGCACGCATTTGTTCCGTCGGTTTTGAAAGGGAAGGCAGCGGCGGGAGCAGCTGCGACAGCCGCGTCGAAAAACGGGGCAGCGTTTGGAGCACCAGCAATCGTCCGTTTTCGGCCGCTTTTGTCCGCAGAAGGGCGGCTGTTTCCGGAGTGCGGCAGCTTTTCAAAAAGAGCTCGCGCGCCAAGATAATTTCAAATCGAATTTTTTCGGGAAGACGTTTCATGCGATTTTCAAACGAGGCATCGGAGATGACAATCGGGCGGCGCACCTCATCCAATTCGGAGGCATGAAAATCGATGATCTCTTTTTCGCTGTCGGTTGCTGTCAACGCATACACCGACCCTTCGGTTGAACGGCGCAGCGCTTCCCACACAAAGAAACCGCCGCCGGCGTTGACGTCCAAGACATTGAAGTGGCGCTTCCACGGCAGCCGATTCAAAACATCGTCGCGCAGTTCGCCGTCAGCTTTCGGGTCGCGGTTCATTCGCAGAAGCCACTTCGATTCTTCTTTATCGAAAGCAAATGTCAGCACGTCAGTTTCATCGTTTTCCGCTGTTTGGGAGAGTTGAATTTCCCGCCGCCGTCTGACATCATCGGCGATTTGCGCCTCGTAACCGAGCTTGCCGGGCTGATAAAAGATCCGTCCCTGAAGCGATTTCGGCAGGTACTGCTGCGCCGTCCAGTGGTCGCGGTAGGCGTGCGGATAGAGGTAGCCCTTTCCGTGGCCGAAATCGTCGCCGTCGCGGCTCGGGTCTTTCAAATGGTCGGGAACTTCGCCGTTGCGTTCTTTGCGCACGGCTTCGACGGCATCGAAAAAAGCCAGTGTCGAATTGCTTTTGGGGCAGGTGGAGAGGTAAAGCGCCGCCAGAGAAAGCATAAAATTTCCTTCCGGCATACCGATGCGGTCAAAGGCGGCGGCGCACGCTTCTACGGTTCGAATGGCATTCGGATCGGCCAAGCCGACGTCTTCACACGCTAAAATCAGCATTCGCCTGAACAAAAACCGCGGATTTTCGCCCGCTTCCGTCATGCGGGCCATCCAGTACAGCGCCGCATCGGGATCGGAACCCCGCAGTGATTTAATGAATGCGCTGATAATGTCGTAGTGGTAGTCGCCTTCCTTGTCGTACAGAACCGCTTTTTGCTGAATGCTCTCCTCGGCAGTTGCCAGCGAAATACGGATTTCGCTTCCTTCTTTCGGAGGGAAGCGTTCGGGAGTGGTTTCGACAGCCAGCTCCAGCGCGTTCAGCAGGTTGCGGGCGTCGCCTTCCGCCGTTTGAATCAAATGTTCGAGCGCGCCTTCTTCGAAAACGACGTTGAATTTCCCGTAGCCCCGTTCGCGGTCGCCGACAGCCTGCAGGGCAACGCGGCGCAGCTCTTCTTCGCTCAGCGACGTCAGTCGAAAAATGCGGCTGCGGCTGACCAGCGCTTTATTGACCTCGAAGTAGGGGTTTTCCGTTGTCGCGCCGATGAGAATGACCGTTCCGTTTTCCACCCACGGCAGAAGCGCGTCCTGCTGCGCCTTGTTCCAGCGGTGGACTTCATCGACAAAAAGAATCGTGCGGCGGTTGTAGAGGGTTTTGCGCTCCTTCGCCTTTTCAATCTCTTCGCGCAGCTCTTTGATTCCCGAAAGGACGGCGTTGAGGGAAGCAAACGCGCTTTGCGTCGTGTTGGCGATGACCTGCGCCAGCGTCGTTTTTCCCGTTCCGGGAGGTCCGTAGAAGATGAGTGAACCGAGGCGGTCAGCCTGAATCACCCGCCGTAGAAGCCGTCCTTCGCCGAGAATTTCGGACTGACCGATGTATTCATCCAAATTCCGCGGCCGCATCCGCGCCGCCAGCGGCTGTTGTCCGGGTATGTCGAAGAGATCCATGTCTTTTGTTTTAAAAAAAAACACGGAAGATGTCAAGAAAATCCGAAAAACAGAGCCGAAAAAATAACTTTTTGTTTTTTCAGGAAATATTGGGGGGGGGGGGGTAAAATGTGAATATAGGAGAAAAATGTTATGAGAAAAATAACTTTTATTGTTTTATCCGTATTGTTTTTTTTGATCGGATGCGGAGAAATTGATTGGAACAATGAAGATGTAAAAGAGCTTTTACCTGACATTGTGCCGTCGCTGCCGTCTCCCGATAATATAAAAATCGAGGACGGTGTTTTGACTTGGGATTCCGTAGCGGGAGCGGCCGGCTACATCGTCTATTACGGAGATGAGCGCAAGGTATTGGATGCGTCGGTCACTTCGTTTACGCTTCCTTCTTTGAAAGGAGGCGGCTCGATGAATGTGGCGCTTAAAGCAATCGGCAACGGTAAAGATTTAAAAGACTCATCGGTCAGCTTCTATTTAACCTATTCGACCGATATGCCGTTTATTGAAGAGTCCGGAAATACCGAAGCTCCCGATCCGCTGCTGCCGATTCCGACCGAATCTCAGCTGAAGTGGCAGAAGTTAGAGCAGTATGCGTTTATTCACTTCGGTCCGAATACATTCCGCAATGCGGAGTGGGGCGAAGGAAAACCGACCGAAGGGCAGGCGTTTCAACCGACTTCCGACGTCGAAACAATAACGACACAATGGGCGGATGAACTTCATGCTCGCGGCATGAAGGCTTTGATTCTCACGGTTAAACACCATGATGGTTTCTGTCTTTGGGACACTGAAGCGACGGATTATTCTGTCAGTAAAGAGGGAATGTACAATGGCAACATTACCGGCTCTTTGGCGCCAAAACTGCAGGCTCACGGAATGAAACTGGGACTCTACCTTTCTCCGTGGGATAGGAACAATTGGGCATACCTTCACCCCGAATACGTCGATATTTTTACAAAGCAGACTGAAGAGATTACAACGCTTTTTGGAGACATCTTTGAAGTGTGGTTTGACGGCGCTAATGAGACTCAAGGTTGGTACGGCGGAGGTGATTACAACTCGATAAAATCTCAAGTTCAAGACAATCCGTATGTGTGGTTTCAAACGTTGAAAAATAATAATCCGACCGCAATGTTTACACGTACTTCCGGAGAGTTGACGCCTGGAGGTCCGACCGTCAATAAAGATACTTATTTGGCAGAAATGAAAGCAGCTGCGATCGAAATTATCCGCAAAAACCAACCTGATGCCGTTGTTTTTGGCGACAACAGCGGTCGCGGTATCCGGTGGGTCGGCAACGAGCAAGGCTGGGCGGGTCGCACCTGCTGGTCTATGGGTTTTGAAGAATACGGTAGCGAAGACGGTCAAACGTGGTTTCCTGCCGAATGTGACATGAAAACCAGAAGCGGTTGGTTTCATAGCACAAATAGTAACTCTACCCGCCCGTATAAAGAACTGGTTGAGTTCTGGTACCGCTCCGTCGGCCGCAACGCAACGCTGCTGCTCAACTTCTCTCCCGGAAGAGACGGATTGATCCCTGCCGACAGTTTGGAAGAGGCTCGTAAGATGTGGAAACAAATCACCGAAGATTTTAAAACCGATTTGCTGACGAAAGAGAACGTTGCGTCGGTTGAGGCGTCCAACATCCGCGGCGGTCAGGAGACCTTCGGTCCGTACAACCTGATTGACGATGATTTTGATACCTACTGGACGGTCAACAATGAGGTGACCTCCGGTTCCGTGACATTCACATTTAAAAATCCGATCACCTTTGACCGCATTGTGCTGCAGGAGTACATCGCCCTCGGTCAGCGTGTCAAATCGTTTACCGTTGAGGCGCAAGACGAGTCGGGCGCTTGGAAATCGGTTGAACTGCCGAATATGCCGTATAATATTTCTGGTGATAATAGCAATCCGGATGAGACAACGACTATCGGATATAAACGGATTCTCCGCACTGCCGAAACAACCGCAAAGGCGTTCCGTCTGACCATCAACGAATCGCGAGAGCCGGTTCCGTTCCTGATTTCCGAGTTGGGTTTATACAAGAGTTATGAAGGTTCACTTGATGAATAATCGAAGGAGCAGATTTATGAACAAAAAAGCAATTTTCATCGCAGCGGCGGCGCTGGCGCTGTTCGCCTGCGATACCGAAAAACAATTGGATCAAAAAGCGGCGGAGACTGCCGTTGAACTGAGCGATGTGGCGGTTTCCGGCGCCCCGGATTACGTTGATAAAGACGGCGTGGCGTGGTTCAAAGAGCCGCCTGTGCTGAGCTGGAAGGGGACGGGCGAAAACCTCTCGTACACCGTCTCTCTGAACGGCGGTGAGGAGATCACCGTCCAGGAAGGGTACACGCTGCCGAACGAGACGGGCGTTTACGATATTTTGTTCACGGCGACCGACGTTTTCGGCCGCTCTCAGTATGCGCAGTTGGCAGTCGGCGTTGATGTCAGCGACCCCGTTATCGGTTTTGTCAACACAAGCGATTCGTGTAATATCGGAGAAGCGGAGAATTTTATTGACAGCATTCCTGATAATGCGATGAGTGACGAAGGCAGCGGATTGAATTTGGAGACGCGCAGCGGTTATTGGGAAGACGAAGCGGCTGTCGCTGCAGCCAAACACGGCGACGTTCTCAATCGAATTTTTACTATTGCCGATAATGTCGGCCGCACGGCAAGCTACAGCCACCCCGTGACGTTTGCCGATCCGAATTATGTTGGAATCAATGGTCAATATTTTGAACCTGTCAAGGTCATCGATTTTGCCGGAGTGAGCAGTAGCGGAATTGATGGAATCACTTTTTCTGAAGGAGATTTGTCTTGGTCTACGACGGACGACCTTGGTTTACTTCTTAATGCCGATCATGCCGACTCTAAGATGATAGTGGCGGGTGCCGCATTGCCCGAGGCGGGAACTTACGATGCGATTGCCCTGACCTTTACGCCGAGAGAGAACTATAAACCGAATTTTTATGTGGGAGACGGACAGTACGGATTTGAATTTTCTAAAGATGGCCAAGCGGCTTTTCTTTTGAACGGTTGGAACAGTCGTAATGGCAGAGGTTCTGTCGGATTGAAACAGGGCGAATCGAATACGATCGGATTCTGGGAGAAGGGCGGTCAAAACGCTGCCTGGTTCAGCGTTTTGGGCAATACATTGAAGAACGTTTCCGGTGTTCCCGACAGCACCGATACGTTGCTGACCGACGCCAAGAGTTTGACCTTCGGATTGCACACTGACAACAGTGTGGGCAGTGTTTCCATCGAAAAAATCACTTTCTACAAAGCGATCGTTTCCGCTGCGGAAGGCGAGTAATCAATAAGGAGAGTTTTATGAAAAAAGGTTTAATGACAATATTGACCGCCGCGCTGCTGCTGTTTGCCTGCGGCGAAGAAGAGCCGATTCTGTTGGTTGCCGACGGCAAAACTTACGAATCGGGAACGTATCTGTATGACTTCGGCGATGTCGAATACGCTTCGCCCCGCTCGCAGTCGTTTGAGATCAATGTAGTGAACGCCAAAAAGGCGACAGTGACTTGCGCTTCGGAGTACTTCTCCGTCAAGGCGGCAGGCGACGGAGATAAGCTGACGGTTACCGTTTCCAACATTCCGCAGACAAAGTCGGGGATTCATCAGGCTAATGTCCGCATCACATCCGCAAAAGGCACCGGTTTTTACTTCGGCGTCACGGCGCGGCAAACCGATACGGTTCCCAACTCTTCTCTTGAATGGCCGGAATCAAAAACGGTTGCGGTTGACGATCTGTCGTTTGAAGCGGTTTCCCTTCAATCTTTGCCGTCGACGCAGTGGACGTTTGCGGACGGCGCAGCGTTGACAGAAAATTCGATCGGCTTCGTTCCGAAAGGAGGTTCCGTCTCTGCGGCATTGCCGACAGCGGTTTCTTTCGGTTTTTTTGCTGTCAATATTTATACAATCGGCGACGGTGCGGCGGCATTTTCCCTGACGTCGTATGATCCCGAAGTGGGAACTGTGACCGTTCCGATTGAAACGGCGGCTTCGCAGTGGACAACGGCGGGATTGTTGGTTACCTCTGAGCGCATTGTTCTCTTCAACGGCGACACTTTGGTTCGTGAAATGTCGCTGAAAGAGGTCTCTCTCGACAAACTTTTTCCGATGACCGTTTTCGGTGTGACGGTCAGCACAGGTTCCGCCTTTGTTGAGTCGATGGTTTCTTACTCTGAAAACTTTGCGCAGGAGAATATCCTTACCCGATTTATTGCCGACGTTCGCGGAGAGAGGCTGGTTTTTGAACGTGTTATCGGTTGGCCGTTTTCGCAAATGACGCAGGAAGAGTATGATGCGGATTTTGCTTCTTCTGCAACGGATGGGAAAATGACCGTGACGACTAACCTCGTTTTTACCCCCGGTACGGGGTTGGTTGGCGGCGATGACGGCAAGATTTCAAATGTTCTGGATAAACTGAGTGGTGAAGATTGGGATACCGTTCACCTGACCGTGGAGTGGGAGTCGGGGAGTCCGAATTTTTTTATGTATGAAGGAAATGAGCCTCCGCATGGATTCTCATTTTATAAAGGCGGCAAAGCGTTTATTTTCGACGGAGAGACTGGAGCATGGAACGGCGGGGAAGATGATCGGACGATTGCGGTGTCCGTGTCCGCCGGCATACCGTTGAATGCCGGTGTGTATCAGGATGCCGAAAGCGGATTGATGACGGGTTTTATCGATTTTGAACCGCTTGAATTTGAATGGAATGGTGCTAAAAAATTCAGTGACTACGCCGGATTGACTTTCAATTTTAACGATATCGTTATGACTGTTAAAGATTTGGCTTTTTTCAAATCGCGTGTTCTTACCTCTGCCGTTTCGTCATCCGAAGCGGAGTAGTCGGTAAAAACCGCTGCGGGGGCTTGCTTCGGCAAGCCCTTTTTAATAGGCGTCAATTTACGTTTATTTTACGCTGCGATAACGCCTTTTTCGGTGTTTTCGGATTATAAAGAAAGCGGAGAAGAATGTGCCGTCGATTCAAAAAAAGATCACCAAAGACAATCTGTTTTACGCGCTTTCGCTGATTTCCGCTGTTTCCGTGCTTTTCATCTGTCTCGGTATTTTTTTCAGTTTGCTGTGGGAATCGCGCGCGGCGTTGAAAGAGTTCGGTTTTTTTCGATTTATTTTTACAGCGGATTGGAACTATGGAGAATCGGTGTTCGGTGCGGCTCGGCCGCTTTTGGGGTCGATTTTAACGTCGGTGATTGCTGTCGGAATCGCCGCTCCCATGGGCATTGGGATCGCCGTTTTTTTGACAGAGTTGTGTCCTTCGTTTTTGCGCGGTTTTTTTTCGACCGCTGTCGAACTTTTGGCTGCCGTTCCCAGTATCATTTACGGAATGTGGGGACTTTTTGTCTTTGCACCGTTTTTGGAAAAAACCGTTCAAAAGGCGGCGGCCACTTCGTTGGGAGAGCTGCCGTTGATCGGATCGGTTTTTCAGGTTCATTATGCCGGCGGCATTGGACTTTTCACTGCGGGGCTGACGCTGAGCATTATGGTTCTGCCGTTTATCACCGGGGTTGCCCGCGAGGCGTTGGCGTGCGTTCCGAAAGAATTGAAGGAAGCCGGTTACGGTTTGAGTGCCGAACGATGGGAGGTGGTGCGCGACGTTTCGCTTCCTTATGTCAGACGGTCGATTAACGGCGGAGTTGTCATTGCGGCGGGGCGGGCGCTCGGTGAAACGATGGCAATCGCTTACATCATCGGAAATATGAACATTTCCCTCACTTCGGTTTTTGATCCCTACGTCACGGTGACTAGCGTTCTGGTCAACGAATTCAATGAAGCGTCGGGACTTCAGATGTCATCGCTGTTTTTGCTGGCGCTGCTGCTCTTCGTTCTCAACTTTTCAACGCTGGCGCTCGCCAAACTCTACATTCTCAGGGAGAAGTGAAATGAACGGTCGGTTATACGAAAAAATCAAGGAGCTCTTCTCCGGTTTTGCCGGAAAGAACAATTACCGAATGCGCAGAAAAATTAAAGGCCGTTTGATGTTCTTTCTCTCGTTTTTGGCGGCTTTTGTCGGGGTTACCTGTCTTTTTTCGATTTTATACAGTCTTATTAAAACCGGTTTAGCGGGAATGAGTTTGGCTCTCTTTACCGATGACGCCGCTCCGCCGTGGCTCGAAAACGAAGGCGGTATGCGTCACGCGTTTATCGGTCAGCTGATTCTTACCGGAGTCGGTTCGCTCATCGGCATTCCTGTCGGCGTTTTGGGAGGCGTTTACTTGGCAGAATACGGCAACCGTTCCCGTTTCGGAAAAATCGTCAGCGGTTTGGCAGATGTCAGTGTCAGCGTTCCCACCATTATTGTCGGTACCTTTGTTTATTCATTTTTGGTTCAGCCGTTCGGCGGTTTTAACGGTTGGGCGGGAGCGATTGCGTTGGCAATTATCATTCTTCCGCTGGTTATGAGGACGACCGAAGACGCTTTACGGCTCATTCCGTGGACGATGAGGGAAGCCGCTTTTGCGTTGGGGGCGCCGTATTACAAAGTGATCAAAGATGTTGTTCTTAAGAGTGCCTTTTCCGCCGTTTTTACCGGCGTTTCGTTGGCTGTTTCCCGCATCGCGGGAGAGACGGCGCCGTTATTGTTCACCTCATTTAATAACAACTACCTTTCGGCGGATATGAGTGCGCCGATGCCGTCGCTGACGGTCACTGTCTTTCAATATGCAGGTTCGCCTTATGAAAAGTGGGTGCTTTCGGCGTGGGCTTCGGCGTTGGTGATGACGGTTTTTATTCTGCTGCTGAATGTGATTTTGAAGCGGATGATGAAACGGAGGAAGTTTTCATGAAGCACGGACCGTTTGAGTCGGATCTTGCGTCCGAACATTTGAATTTTTATTACGGAAACAAACAGGCGCTGAAGGATGTCTCTTTGAATGTCGAAAAAAACAAAATTACCGCATTGATCGGTCCTTCCGGCTGTGGAAAGACTACATTTTTGCGCTGTTTTAACCGTATGCACGATTTGTATAAAGGCAACCGCTACGAAGGACGTATTTTATTCAAAGGCAAAAACATATTGGAGAAGGGAACCGATTTGGCCGCATTGCGCGGTCAAATCGGCATGGTGTTTCAAAAACCGACGCCGTTTCCGATGTCCGTTTTCGACAATGTCGCTTACGGATTGCGTTTGAAAGGAATCCAGAACAAGCAGGAGTTGGCCGACCGCGTTGAGGCGGCGTTGAAAAAGGCGGCTCTGTGGGAGGAGGTGGAAACGCGGCTCAACGGTCCGGCGATGGGGCTCTCCGGCGGACAGCAGCAGCGTCTCTCAATTGCCCGTACATTGGCGCCCGAACCGGACGTCGTTCTCTTTGATGAGCCGACCAGCGCTCTCGATCCCATTTCCACAGCCAAAATAGAAGATTTAATGAGAGAGCTGCGCGGACAGATGACGATGATCATTGTTACTCACAATATGCAGCAGGCCGCGCGTATTTCAGATTGGACCGTGTTTATGTACATGGGAGAGTTGATTGAAACCGATAAAACCGACAAAATTTTTACAGCGCCGTCGGTGAAAATGACCGAAGAGTATATTACCGGACAATTCGGTTAAAAGGAGTCAGAATGTATCATAACAGTCCCGAGTATAAAGAATTGAAGCAGCTGTCGGCACGAATCTGCACCGTTTGCCGTGAGATGACAGCAGGGATGAAAGAGGCTCTGCTGAACAAAAACGAAAAAGCGGCTGAGATCGTTATCTCTCAAGATGAAGAACTCAATGATTATAGTTTGAAAAGCGACGAACTGTGCGGAAAAATCATTGCATTGTATTGGCCGCGCGGCAGCGATATGCGTTACATCCTTTCAGCTATCAAGACCTCTGCCGACTTTGAACGCATCGGCGATCACTGCAAACACGTCTGCCGCCGTATGCTGAAAGTCTCCAGTCCTGTCTTTTTCAGCTCCGATGCGTTACGGCTTTTAACCGAGCGCGTAGCCGATTCCGTTAGCGACGCTGTTACCGCTTATTACGCGATGGATTGTAAACGGGCGATGGAAATCATCAAAAACGATATTGAAATCGATCTGCTGAAAAACGACGCTGTAAAAGATATTATTCAGACAATCAGCGGCTCCGGATACGATCTGAACATAGGGGTCCACATGGTGAATGCCGCTCGCCGTCTTGAACGGATGGCCGATCACGCCAAACACATTGCCGAAGCGGTACTGTTTACTGTTTCGGGAAAATTCGACAATAAGGAAATCGACAATGAAGAGGATATTGCTGATCGAGGATGATCCGGACATCGGCGAATTGATAACCTATCATTTGCATAAATCCGCTTTCGAACCGCATCACGTGACCAACGCCAACGATGCGTTGATTTTGCTGGAGCGTATGACGTTTGATGCGCTTTTGTTGGATTTGATGCTGCCGGGATTGAAAGGATTGGATTTCCTTACGATTCTTCGCGGACAGGAACGGTTTGCCGCTTTACCGATTATCATCATCTCTGCGCTGAATGCCGAATCGGAGATTATTGCCGGCATTAACAAAGGCGCCGATGATTACCTGCCAAAGCCGTTTTCGATGGAGATGCTGGTCACAAAACTCAACGCACTGCTGCGGAGAAGCAGCGGCGAAACCGGCGAACGGTCGGTTTTCGAATACGGCTCAATTAAAATCGATAACAATATCCGAAAGGTCTTTGTTAACGGCAAAGAGGTGACATTGACTCATCGCGAATACGAGCTTTTGAAACTGTTTGTCACTCATCCGCATAAAATTTACCCGCGAGAGGTGCTTTTAAACTCGTTGTGGGGCTACAGCAGCGACTTTTTGACGCGAACCATCGACGCACACGTTTCTACTTTGAGAAAAAAATTAGGGGCGGCAGGAAGCATTATCAAGTCGGTGCCAAAAACGGGGTACGGAATCGATGATTAGGTATTTTAATCGGGCGTTTTTAACGGTTTTTATCCCGTTTGCAGTTATTTTGGGCTTGCTTGTTTTTGCCGGTTTTAAGATGGAGGTTCGTGCGGCGGAAACGGCGGCGCGCCGTTTAACGGAGACGTATTGGAAATTCGCTGCCGACTCTGACGCTTTTTCCTCATTTCTCTTAACCGGAACCGTCGGTTTGACTGCTGATGAATTTCGCCGACAGGATGAGAAGGAAGGCGTGCGCGTCACCTTAATCGACTTCAATGGACGGGTTTTATTTGACTCTTCAAAAAATTCGAATGCAGAACAGAAATTCCGAGAAGAGTTGCGCTTTGCCCTCAGAGGGGAAAATTATCATTCTGTCAAAAAAAACGGTTCGTCGTTTTCGGCAGTTTATGCCGCGATTCTCGGGAAAAGCGCCGTTTTGCGGATCGAAACCGACGGCCGGTTTTACTCGGAGGCTTATCAGCGGGCCCGCCTCAACGCCTCAACGCTGGCAGCTGTCTTTTTTGTCATACTGACGGCTGTTTCGTTGATCATTGCCTGGCTTTCCGTGAAGCCGGCGGTGCGGTTGGCGGCTGTGCGCAGAGCCGTTGCCCGCGGTTCGGACGGTTTTACGATGCCTAAAATTTCCGATCCGGTATTAAACGAAGCGGCGTCGCTGATGTATCGAATCAATCGCATTCGTTTAAAGGAGAAGCGCGGCCGCGAACGAGAGGCTCGATTTTTAAAAAGCATCATCAATCACATTGATGAAAGCGTTGTTTTAATCGGCGGAGACGGCGTTGTTTTGGAAAGCAACCGCCGCGCCGTTTCGGTTTTCGGCGATGTTGTGAAGCGGGGGACTTCCCCTGAAGCGAATCCCTCCGACTATGAAGCGGCTGCGTTTTTTCAAGAAATTTGCGCCCATGAAAACGATTCTTTTCGTCTGAGGCTGAAAGATTTACTCTACGAAATTTATACCAAGCGCATCGAAAACAATCGATTGATTGTCCTTCGCAATATTTCGGCTCAATCCGAATACGAAGAGTTTAAAACCGAACTGACTGCCAATGTAGCGCATGAAATGAAAACTCCGTTGGCAGTGATAATGGGGACTGCTGAGACCATTCTCGGCGATGTGCAGATGGATGAATCGACACGGCGCCGATTTTTGGAAAAACTCTATCGCTCTGCAGCCCGCTTAAACCGTTTTATTGACCAAACACTCGAATTGTACCGTCTGGAAAGTACCGGTGTAAGTGTTGAGGAACCGACTGCGATTGAGACTGTCATTGCACAATCGGTTCTGAGTCCGTCGGATAAAATTGTTCGATATGACAATCGGACGACGCGGGCGTTTCTGATCGATGCGTTTCATACCGAAATGATTCTCTCCAATTTGATTAACAATGCCGTCAAGTATTCGACAGCAAAGGAAATCGATGTGAAAATTGAAGAACAGGACGGTGCGCTGATTCTCGAAGTTGCCGATGGAGGACCTCTCATTCCCGAAAAAGATCGAAAACGGATTTTTGAACGGTTTTACACTGTGTCGAAATCGAGGCAGAAGTCGGGCTTTGGACTGGGACTCTCCATTGTAAAACACATTGCCGGTCTTTATGATGGGGAGGCGACGGTTTTTGAAAACGAACGGGGCGGTAATACCTTCCGCATCGTTCTACATGAGAAGAAAAAGAGGGAGATCACATGAAGAAGATTTTAACGGTACTTGTCATTGCTTTGACGGCTCCGGCATTTGCCGCTGAGACACTCAACGGTGCGGGCGCCTCATTTCCCTATCCTGTTTACTCGGGGTGGGCGTATTCGTTTGAAAAAGAGAGCGGTGTTCGCGTCAATTATCAATCCATCGGCAGCGGCGGCGGTGTTAAACAGATTACTGCCGGTACCGTTGACTTCGGTGCCAGCGATGATCCTCTTTCGCAAGCCGATTTGGATCAAGCGGGTTTGATGCAGTTTCCCGCGATTACCGGCGGTATTGTTGTGGTCGTCAACATTGACGGCAACCGCCACAACAATCTGGTTCTGAACGGAGAAACGCTCGCTGCCATCTTTTTGGGAGAAGTGACGCGATGGAATGATCCCGAAATCGCCGCCCTCAACCCCGATTTAAAGCTGCCTGACGAGAAAATTACCGTTATCCGCCGCTCCGACAGCTCCGGGACAACGGCTGTTTTCACCGAATATTTAAGCAAGGTTTCCCCGGAATGGAAGGCCGCCGTCGGCAGCGGGAAATCTGTCAACTGGAAAACCGGAATCGGCGCCAAAGGCAACGACGGAGTTGCCAACATGGTTCGGCAGACGCGCAACTCTGTCGGTTTTACCGAGTATACTTATGCCGAACAGTCAAAACTAAATTATACGGCGCTGATCAATTCAGCCGGAAAGGTTGTTTCTCCGACCCCGCAAACCTTTGCGGCTGCCGTTGCCGCAGTCGATTGGCACAAAAATGCGGCTTACGCGGTCTCTTTGACTGACAGTCCGGCAGCGGACGCTTGGCCGATAGCCGCCGCCTCGTTTGTCCTGATTCGCAAAAACGAACCGGAAGTGCAGGCACGCGTCATGGAGTTTTTCCGTTACGGATTTGAAAAAGGAGATACCGCTGCGCTTTATTTGAAGTATGTGCCGCTTCCAGACTCCTTGAAAACGGAAATTCTGACCGCTTTTTCTGTTCCTTCCGACCGCTGAAAAATTATTGACAGTTTTCCTTAACGGCGGTTATAATTAAACATATGAACCGTTTAAGGCTGTTGTTTTTTGCGTTTTTTTCTATCGCAATGCTGAGTGCTTGCCCCGATTGGAAAAGTATCGGCGAGGGGTTCGGTGCGATTGAAATCGGCGGAAGCTCCGGCAGTGAGGAAGTTCCGGGCAAAGAAATTCCTGGTGAAGAAGTTCCGGGCGAAGAAGTTCCTGGTGAAGAAGTTCCTGGTGAAGAAGTTCCTGGTGAAGAAGTTCCTGGTGAAGAAGTTCCTGGTGA
>CALXOJ010000007.1 GCA_944390005.1 uncultured Spirochaetota bacterium | reverse complement strand
TCAACTGTCGGTTCTTCAACTGTCGGTTCTTCAACTGTCGGTTCTTCAACTGTCGGTTCTTCAACTGTCGGTTCTTCAACTGTCGGTTCTTCGACTGTCGGTTCTTCGGAAGTCCAATTCAATGAGTCGAAGAAGGCGCGCTCTTCTTCCGTTTCCGGTTCTACAGCGGAAAATTCGTTGGCTGCTGTTTCCCGCGGGGTGACTGACTCAGTTTTTTCGTCGGTAATCTCTTCATTTGTATTTAGCAGTGACAGAAGTTCGTTGTCAGAAAGAGTCAGAGTTTCCTCTTCTGTCTCTTCTTTGTCGGGCTGCAGTGATTGCTCTTCTGTCGGCTCATCTTCATGTAAGTGAATGACACCGTTGACGGTGCCGAGTTCATCGTTCTCAACGACCGGCTCTTCGGCTGTTTCGCGCAGACCGTCGTTGATCCCCGGTTGGATAGTATTCATGCCTTCTGTATCGGTAAAACCGATGTCATCCAGATCGGTATTGTCTTCGGAAAGAAAGAAGGCCGGTTCAGAATCTTCAACAATCGGTTCTTCGATAATCGGCTCTTCGACAATCGGTTTTTCGATAATCGGCTCTTCGACAATCGGTTCTTCGACAATCGGTTCTTCGACAATCGGTTCTTCGACAATCGGTTCTTCAACAATCGGTTCTTCAACAATCGGTTCTTCAACAATCGGTTCTTCAACAATCGGTTCTTCGATAATCGGTTCTTCGACAATCGGTTCTTCGACAATCGGTTCTTCGATAATCGGTTCTTCGATAATCGGTTCTTCGATAATCGGTTCTTCGATAATCGGTTCTTCGATAATCGGTTCTTCGGTTGGGGCGATCTTGTTATCATCAAAAAAAGAAAAATGTTCGTTGTCGAAGATTGCCTCCTCGTCGGAAGAAGTCACTTCTTCGAGCGGTTGTTCCTCTTTTTGCTTATCGGATTCCTCAGGTTCCTTGAAGTTGAAATTAAAAATGTCGAAGAAATCGTTGTCTTCATCTGATTCTTTAGCTTTCGGAAACTCAATTTCTTTTTCTTCGGGTAAATCAAAATCTTCCAATGGGTCAAGAATCAAGTCCGACGTTGCTTCTTCCGGTAAGGTTTCTTCTATATTTTTTTCGTCGAAGAAGTCAAATTTGTCATTCACGCAAGTCGGCTGTGTTTCTTCGTCGAAAGAACGTATATCTTCTTCTGTGAGTTCCAAATCATCCGTAAACAATGAATCGATTGAGGAAGACAATTCGGCGTCTTGTTTGTCTTTTTCTGTCGGATTATTGTTTTGTTCGGAAGTATCGAAATCGGAAAGGAGATCATCTGTTTTGGAGAGCGCTCCGATTCCGAAATCGGAGGAATTGCTTTCGCTTTTTAAAGACGGGTGGTCTGCGAAAAAATCGACAGGTTCATTTGAGAAGAGAGAAAAATTTTCGATTTTCGAATCCTTGATTTCGTTTTTTAAATCGGAGAGATCTTTTTTTATGTTCTCGATTTGTGTGTGAATTGAGTCGAATGTAAAAGAATCGCTCTTTTGCGGTGTGAATGAGCGCGGCGGTTCGGTTCTTTCGACTTCTTTTTCAATATTCTGTGTCGTATCAAACGAAGAACCAAGTTTTGTCTTGACCCAAACACCGTATTTGTCAAGTTCAAAATCCGAAGGCTGATTCGATTTTTTTTTGCGCATTTATCTCTCCGGCTTTACAGTTACGAATTTGATTATACTTCTTTTTTGCTCGTTTTACAATGTTTTTTTTCTTAATTTAAAGGTTTTGATTGTCGAAAAAAAGGTATGCGCATATTGCAATATCTTGTTTTCGCTTTTTCACTTGCCTTCGCTTTTGTCATATGTGTGAATTGTGTTTTCGGAACATACGGCTTAACGGATATTGTGAATGTCAACAAAAGTACAGAGCAGATCAAAGCTAATATTGATATTTTGAAAAAAATTTCCGGTACACTTTCTTCTATGCGCAATGATTATGCTTCCGACGATTTTTATTTATTGGAAGCGAGAAAGTTGTCAATGTATACCACCGATGACGTGGTTGTTCAGATTGACGGATACACAAAAAAGGGGCTCTCAGAGGAGTATGGCAGTTTTCTTGCGCCTGCTCGTCCGTCTTCACATTCAACTCCGCGGATCCTTTATTCGATTTTCGGTGCGGGAGCATTCTTCTCGTTTTTACTCTTCGTCGCACTCGGAGGAGGAACGGTTCGTCATGAGCGCAAAGCGAATCACTTTCGAACGGTTCGAGCTCATCGTTCAAGCTCTCGCTGAAAACCGAGTTGTCATTATGCCGTGCGATACAATTTACGGTTTGGTCGGTGCGGCTCCGGAAACCGAGTCAAAACTCATTGAATTGAAAAAACGTCGGGAAAAGCGTTTTTTGCGTTTGATTCCCGATGCCGACATTTCTCCGTATTCGCCCGACCGTTTGCCGGAGAGAGTGAAAGCGTTTTGGCCGGCGCCGCTGACAGTCATTGTTCGGGGTTTTAACGGAGAAACCGTTGCGCTGCGCTGTCCCGGCGATCTGCGGCTGCAAAAAATTTTAAACGCAGTCGGTCGCCCGCTTTTCTCCACAAGCGTCAACATTTCCGGTGAACCGCCGCTGAATTCCTTTGAGGAAATTGCCGCCGTTTTCGGTTCTTCAGTCGACTTGATTGTTGATGGAGGCAATTTGAAAAAAAAAGCGCCTTCAACGATTGTCGATTTGACTCAGGGAAAACCGATCATCATCCGTGAAGGCGCTGTTGACGCAAAAACCGTTTTTTCTCTATTTGATTAATTTTCCTTCCATGTAAAACCGTTTTTCGTTTGCTTCGCCCATACTGAAGGTTTTTCTCGGAAAAGCACCGTCGCGGATAACAGTTTCAAAAAATTCGGTTTTAGCAATTCCCGGCAGAACAATTCCCGCGTTTCCGGGGCGGGTACCGAGCTCCGCCGTGCTGTCGACGCCGTGGATGTAGTCGATTTTACCTCCGCTTTCTTTTAAAAATTCATCCAAAATCGTTTGGACAGTTCCCGCCGTGATAGCGGATAACGGCCGGCCGACGACAGCTTTTCGGCAGCCTGTTTTGTCAAACAGGTAAAACGACTGGATTGCGGCTGTTGTTTCGGCAAAGGTTTTCAGTTCTTTTTTGTCAAACGGCACTGTTTCGAACCGAATGTCGGCTTTTTGTGAGAAAATTCGCATCAGTTTTTCGGTATCGGTGTTGAAGAGAACGCGGTGAATCGGTTCAAACGCGATCCCTTCGTCATAAATGTTATTGATTTCAACCAGAACAAAACGCGCCGGGTCGGTTTCCCGTTCGGCTGCCGTCAGCGAGATTTTTTTCTTTTCCCAGATTGTTTTTGCCGTTGCCAGACTGTGATTTCCGTCTCCGACAGCGAAGAGAATCACGTCATCGCTGCCGTAACGGTTCCGGAACGCGTTTTTGTCTGCCAATGCGTTCAGGGCGCCGCAAACGGCATCACAGTCGTCCGGATCCTGAATGAGAGAACCGTGCAGATGTCCCGAATTTTTCATCAATTCAAAGTCGTAGACGACAGTTTGCCGCGCTTTTTCGGCTGCTTTCATCACGGAGTCGGTCGGATCGTCGATAAGAATCAGAATGTGCGGAAATTCGAGCGGTGCATTCTCTCGAATTCTGACTCTCGGCGGAATTCGCTCCTGAATGGTTCCTTCTGTAGCTCGGATCAGTGAAACAGAGCCGGAGGAGAAGTCGTAACACTCCATATCAACCGCCAGTATTAATCCTTTCCGCGGCGGTTTTTTGGGGTCGGAGAAGTGCCGTTCAACAACAATAATGCCCTTTCCGACGGATTGTAAAGTGCCGCTTTGCAGACACTCGTTCATGGCTTCGTTGATTTTCCGGATTCGTTCGTCGCCCGTATCGCTTTCCAGATATGCTTCGGGATAAGTCAGTTTCAGCGTTGACGGAGCCTCGCCGACAAACTGTGAGACGGAATCCCAATAAGCGGGTTCTGAACTGAATTGGTCGCAGGCGACAACTGCCCATTTCGATAAATCGACTGTTTTTTTGGGCAGCAGAATTTCGGGAACGATAAATCCGATGTTTTCCATGATAAACTCCTTGCGCTTATCATATCACAAACCGCCGTGTCTTTCATCCGGTTTTGAAAAGTTTTGCCGGATTTTCGAAAGGCTTTGCGGAAAAAGCAAAAGATGCTTTTTTTCTTTCTCGTGCAAAAAGCGTTCTCCGGCTCTTGATTATTTGGCGCATTCGTTCTATTTTAAATCGTGGCAGAAAAGAAGAAGCGGGAAGGTAAGCCTAAAAAGAAAGATTCGGTAAAATCCGCATCCGGAAGGAAAAAAATACAGAAAAAGCCGGATGGAACCGTTTTTTTGTCGGTTTTGTTGGTTCTACTGTGCGCGGTCGGAGTTTGGACTTTGTATGAACATGAAAAGCGGCTTCGATCGGAGGAAGCGCCGGTCATTGAAGAGCCGTCCGTAAAAACGGCGGAGGAAGCGCCGGTCATTGAAGAACCGTCCGTAAAAACGGCAGAGGAAGACGGTTCTGAGGAAATTCCCAAAGAAAAGACAGACTCCGCAATTCCTGTCTATTCTGAACCTGAAAAGAAGGCGGAGCCGCGTAAAGAAGAACCGGCCGCGGCGGAGACAAAAAGACCGGTGCTTTGTTTTGTCATTGACGATGTGGGAAATAATCTGGAAGATTTGGAGCGGTTTTTGCGGGTGCCGGGAAAAGTGACCTTCGCCGTTTTGCCGGGATTGCCGGCGAGTACGGAGGCTGCCGAACGGGTCAAGGCGGCGGGACAGGAGTTGCTGCTGCACCAGCCGATGGAGGCGATCGGAGGCGTTTATCCGGGACCGGGGCTTTTAACCGAGTCGATGAACGGGGAAGAGCGGCGGGCGTGCCTGGAGAGTAATCTGAAATCGGTTCCGGGTGCGGTCGGCGTTAACAACCATATGGGGTCAAAAGGCACTTCGTCACTTGAACTCTCTTCGTGGCTTTTGGAAACTTTAAAAGAGAAAAATCTCTTTTTTCTTGATAGCCGAACGACTGCCGATTCCCGCATCAGAGAGGCGGCTGGTGCATTAAATTTCATCGTATTGGAGCGTAACAGTATGTTTTTGGACAATGAAAAAGATATTGAATCATTGAAATTCGCCGTTGAGGCGGGAAAGGCGACTGCGCGCGAAAAAGGGCATGCGGTGATGATCGGTCACGCCGTTACATCGGAACTGGCCGATTTGATGATGCATTACTATCCGTCTTTAATCGAAGAAGGGTTTGTCATTGAGAATCTGACGTATCTTCTCAACGAGGCAAGGAAAAACGATGAAAGTGCTGGGAATTGAAACCTCTTGCGACGAGTGCGCTGCGGCTGTTGTCGAAGACGGACAAAAGATCTTAAGCAACCGGGTTGCGACGCAAATCGACTGGCACCGGCAATACAACGGCGTTGTGCCTGAAATTGCGTCGCGAATACACACCGAATGGATTCGGCCTGTTGTGAAGGAAGCTTTGAAAGAAGCCGGTTTGAAAAAAGAGGATATTGACGGAGTAGCGGTTACAAACCGTCCGGGGTTAATCGGCTCTCTTTTGGTTGGTGTCAACTTTGCGAAGAGCTTTGCATACGCTCTCGGAATTCCGTTTGTCGGAGTTGATCATATCCGAGCCCACATTTATGCCGCTCATTTGGAGCGGGAAATTCCGTATCCGTACATCGGTTTACTGGTTTCCGGCGGCAATACGATTTTATGTGAAGTGAGAAGTTTTGACGATATCATCATCCGAGGAGCTACGATCGATGATGCGGTCGGCGAGGCGTTTGACAAAGTGGCGAAATTTTACGGATTCGGTTATCCCGGAGGAGTCGCTGTCGATCGGCTTGCTGCAAAAGGCGACGCCGATGCTTTTGTTTTTCCTTCTCCGCGGCTGTATAAAGGAAATCATCCTTATGATGTCTCTTACTCCGGACTTAAAAACGCCGTCATCAATCAACGGCTCCAGTTTCTCCGTCCCGGCTCGGCGGATACACCGGAAAATATTGCCGCTTCGTTTCAAAAACGGGCTGTTGACATTCTGTTGAAAAAACTTTTTCGACTGTGTGATGATACCGGTATCAATCGAATTGTGGCCGGAGGCGGCGTAGCGGCGAATTCTCTTCTGCGGAAAAGGGTCGCCGAACAAAAAAAACGGGAGGTGATTTTCCCTTCTTTGAGCCTTTGCGGTGACAATGCGGCGATGGTTGCCGGTATCGGTTACCACTATCTGAAACGGGGCGACCGTGACGGTCTGCGTTTGTCGGCGTCGCCTCGTGTAGACGGATTTCGAAAAAATTATCCGTAAAAAGGTTCTTTTTCGCATTAATAACAGCAGGAGGTCTTTTATGGCTAAGTTCGGAAAAAGCGATGAATTCAGGTATGAGATCATCAGGACGCTCGGTGAAATTCCCGGAGATCGGAAGTGGAAAATCCGACTGAATCTCATCAGTTGGAACGGAAGTGAACCGAAATACGATATCCGCCCATGGAGCGAAGACGGAAATTCGATGGGGAAAGGCATTTCGATGTCGAAAGAAGAACTTCTCGGATTGAAGAAAATCCTCGATTCGGTTGATTGGTAGTTGACATTCTTCTCTTTTCTTTGTATAAAAGTTTAACGTACCGCTATGCTCGAGAAAATTTCAGATCAATTTTCTAATATTTTCAGAACTCTTTCCGGTGTTCGCGTTATTACGGAAAAAAACATCGCCGATGCCGTAGAAGAGATTAAGATTGCGTTGCTGGAAGCCGATGTGAATTTGCGCATTGTCCGCCGCTTTATCAACAGTACGATTGAGGAGGCGAAAGGAGAATCCGTTTTAAAATCCGTTAATCCGGGGCAGCAGTTCACAAAGATTGTTTATGACAAATTGACGGCTCTTCTCGGCGATAAACGCGCGGAGCTGGATCTGAAAGGACCGGATACGGTTTCCGTCATATTGATGGCGGGACTTCAGGGTTCGGGAAAAACAACGACCGCAGCGAAGTTGGCTTATCGGCTGAGATTAAAAGGGCGCCGAGTTTTATTGGCGGCCGCTGATTTAGCGCGTCCGGCTGCCATTGAACAGTTGCGGGTCATGGGCGAACGTGCAGGCGTCGAAGTATACGCCGAAGACGGAGAAAAAGATGCCGTTAAAGTTGCCAAAAACGCGTTTGCGGTCGCCAAAAAACGGCAATTTGATACATTGATCGTCGATACTGCCGGACGCATTCATTTGGACGAAGCTTTGATGAATGAGTTGGCTGCCGTCAAAAAGTCGCTTGCTCCGACGGAGACGCTTTTTGTTGCCGATGCGATGACCGGACAACAGGCGGTGGAGATTGCCAAGGAGTTTGAGGAAAAGATCGGACTGACCGGCGTTGTTTTGACGAAATTTGACTCCGATGCAAGGGGCGGTGCGGCGATTTCTTTGAAAACGGTTACGGGAAAGCCGTTAAAGTTCATCGGAACCGGGGAAAAGATCGAGAATTTGGAAGAATTTTTCCCGGATCGAATGGCGAGCCGCATTCTCGGAATGGGCGACATCGTTTCTCTGGTTGAAAAGGCGCAGGAGGCGGTTGATCAAAAAGAAGCGGAAGAGCTGGAAGCCAAAATGGCGAAGGCTGCCTTTACGCTCGAAGATTATTTGGAACAGTTTCAGCGGATAAAAAAAATGGGCTCCGTCAAAAATCTGCTTCAAATGCTGCCGGGGGCAGCCGGGAAGATCGATGAAGATAAAGTCGACTTAACAGAGATGAAGCGAGAAGAGGCGATGATCTTATCTATGACGGTGCAGGAGCGGCGCAATCACCGCATTATCGGTCCGTCGAGAAAGAAACGGATCGCTTTAGGCAGCGGTACGACTGTTTATGACGTCAATCGACTGTTGAACAAATTCGATAAAATGCGGCTGATGATGAAAAAAGTCGCCAAAAATAAAAAATACCGAGAAAATTTACTTTCGCAATTTGAAGGTAGACAATAAACTCAGGAGGGACTCGAGTGAGTGTAAAGATCAGATTGAAGAGAATGGGTGCCAAACGGCGTCCGTATTATCGAATCGTAGTGGCCGAATCGACGGCGCCCCGCGACGGTAAAACCATCGACGAATTGGGATACTATCATCCTGTTGAGGCTGAAGACCGTCAGTTTAAAATCGATGCGGATCGTGTGAAAGAGTGGCTTTCAAAAGGCGCACAGCCGAGCGATACTGTGAAATCTTTACTGAATAAGCATCAAATCTATTTGGGCTGAAAAGGGAGCCTGTATGGAAAAAGATCTTGTTGAGTATATTGCCAAAATGCTTGTCGATTCGCCCGATCAGGTTGAAGTCAACATGATTGAAGGCGAAAAATCGACTATTTTGGAGCTGAAAGTCGCTCCGGAAGATATTGGAAAAGTGATCGGCAAACAAGGGCGCATTGCCAAAGCCATCAGAACCGTTTTGAGTGCCGCTTCGGTGCGGACCGGAAAACGGGTGGTGCTGGAAATTCTGGACTGAAATGGAGCCGCAGATTGCCGTCGGCAGAGTCAGGCGTCCGCACGGATTAAACGGCGCTTTTAAAGTGCTGAGTTTTTCCGGTGAATATGAGCACCTTGCGAAGCCGAAGGTTTACCGGTTAAAAAACGGCGACCGTTTTCGCGATTTCGAAGTCGAATGGGTCAAAATTTCGGGACCGATGACTTTAGTCAAATTAAAAGGTTTGGATACGCCCGAAGAAGTGAAAGCGTTCTCAAATTGGGAAATTTGGGTCGATAAGCGGTTCGCTGTACCTCTGAAAGATGTGAATGAATTTTATTGCGCTGATTTAATCGGTTTAAAAGCCGTTTGCGGCGGTATTGAACGGGGTACGGTAACCGCCGTCTGTCTCGATTTGCCGGATGACACGTTGGAAGTCACCGTTTCGGAGAACGGGAAAAAAATTTTGGTTCCGTTCCGCTCTTTGTTTATCGGTGAAGTCGATACGGAGAAGGGGACGGTCGAGATTTCTGAAGAGTGGTTTTTTGAATGAACATCAGTGTCATTACGCTTTTTCCGGAAATCATTGAAGGGTATTTCGGCTGTTCCATCATGAAGAGAGCCGTTGAAAAGGGTTTGATCTCTTACCGCGCCGTTGATTTAAAGCTGTTTGCCGACGGTCGGTTTCACCGCTGCGACGATTATCCCTACGGCGGCGGTGCCGGGCTTGTGATGAAACCGGAACCGTTTGAGAGAGCGCTGCATTCCCTGCAGCACAACGGAAAAACAGCCGTCGTTTATCCGACGCCTTCCGGGAAACTGCTGACGCATGAAAAGGCAATCGGTTTGGCTCAATATGATGAATTGGTCTTTTTGTGCGGCCGATACGAAGGGATCGATCAGCGGATTATTGATTTATACGTGAACGAAGAGATTTCCGTCGGTGATTACGTGCTTTCATCGGGAGAGGTGGCTTCTCTCGTTATTATTGATGCGGTCTATCGTCATATTGACGGCGTGATTTCGGGAGAATCTCTGAAAGAAGAAAGTTTTTCAGATTGCGCTCTTCTTGAATATCCGCAGTATACGCGGCCGGAGGTTTTTCACGGTTTACGAGTGCCGGAAATCCTGCTTTCGGGAAATCACGGAGAAATCGAAAAATGGCGTTATCAAAAGAGGGTTGAAAAGACGCTGAAAAATCGTCCGGAACTGATTGATAAAAAATAAATTTTGATATAAAATAACGACAGTATTTTGAGGGGTGTGATAATGGATTTAATAAAAGCGATTGAATCTGAACAAATGAAAGAAGATACGGGATCTTTCCGCATCGGCGATACGGTGAAAGTTCACTTTAAAATCGTTGAAGGTACGACGGAACGAATTCAGGTTTTTGAAGGGATTGTTATTGCTATCAACAACAAAGGTATTTCGAAGACTTTCACTGTGCGTAAAATTTCTTACGGAGTCGGCGTCGAAAGAATTTTTCCGTTGCATTCGCCGCGTATTGCGAAGGTGGAAGTTGTCCGTTACGGAAAAGTCCGTCGGTCTAAGCTCTATTACCTGCGCGATCGTATCGGAAAAGCCGCTAAGGTGAAAGAGTTGATTCGAAAAAAAGATAACTGATGAATCTTCCTATCCGGTTTCACGGAACTCAAGCCGCCGCCTCCCCTGGTTTACAAGGAGACGGCGGCTTTCGTTTTGCAAGCCTGCTTTCTCAAGACGAAGCGGTTGCCCGATTTCTTTTCGGTAACCGCTTGATTTTTGTTAAAGTTATCGGAGAACCTTTAACCGCGATACGTTACCTTGCTCGTTTGACCACCACAGATGGACAGCCGGTTCTGCAGCTGAAAAACGGAGAAGCGCTGCTTCAATTTCCTGTTTTGAAAACGGTATCTGAGGCAGCGCAGCGGAGCGTGCGCGGCCGCTCTGTCGGAGAAGGAACGGCTTCTTCCGAATTTGCCCGTAATCGTTTGGATTGCGACGAATCCCGCGCTCAGTCGTTTTTTGCGGATCTTTTCGAATGCCGCTTTGATGATCCGGCGTTCGAAGAACAGTTGGAACTTTTCAACGCTTGCGCCGCGCCGCCTTCGTTTCGCACCGTCATTCCGTGGGAGTGGCAAAACATGCGCGGTTATTTGGATGTGACGATTATCGCTAATCGTTTAGCCTCCTATCGATTGCGCATCCGTTCCGAATCGATTGACGCTTTAATTGATATTGATCCGAATTTTCGCCGGGCGACTGTTCGTTCGTTTAACGGAACCCGCTTCAGCGCTGCCGAACTGAAAACACTTTCAACGCTCTCGGATTACTTTATACGTGAAGGTGAATCGCTTTTGCCGACTGCGGCGGCTGTCGGCAAATCAGTGGGAATGGTGGACGAATGGATGTAGATTCGGCTGTCGTGTTGAAATATATTGAAGGCGAAAAAGCGCCGAGAATGACCGCAAAAGGCCGCCGATTGACTGCCGAACGGATTCGTCGGCTGGCGAAAGAAAAAGGCGTACGCATTATTGAAAATCCTCCGCTGACGGAAACTTTAATGAATCTTCCTGTCGGAAACTTTATTCCGGAAGAGACGTATCAGGTTGTCGCAGAAATTTTAATGTATGTCAGCCGCAAAGACTTGGCAAAAACGAAGGAGACGGAATCTGTTCATTCCGTTCCCGGACAGGAATAACGCCGAAGACAGAGTGTTTTTTCTTTACAAACAACTGTTTCTGCGTTACGATAAAGCTATGAAAGAATTTCTGGATTTTTACACGGTAAGAAACAATGCACTGCTGATGGCTGATCGGATTTTAAACGAAGGTTTTATTCCCGATATCGTTTACATGCTTTTGCGCGGTGGGAGCGGAATAGGCAATGTTTTTATCGAATTCTTTCGTCTCTCCGGTTGTCCTGTCAAAACGGCGGCAGCGGTTGCCGAAAGTTACGCAGGAGTTCAGCAGCCGGGAGAAACGTTTCGTCTTTCCGGTTGGACTTGCGCTCCCGCTTCTTTGAAAAGAGACAGCCGCGTTCTTTTGGTTGACGATATTTTCGATTCAGGGAGAACCATCAACTGTGTTGCGGATGAGATTGTTAAAGCCGGTATTTCCCGTGAAAATCTGAAAATTGCGGTTCACGACTACAAAATCAAACACTTCGATCCTCTTCAAAAAACACTGGAATTTCATCCCGATTATTATGCGCGTAAATTCGAGATTTTTAGCGAAGCAGACGATGTATGGATTCACTATCTCAGTCACGAGTTGGAAGGTTTGACGCGGGAGGAATTCCGCCGCGAATACAGCAGCCGGTATCCGGAGTTGAAATCAATCGAAGCGAAAGGATTATTCCGCTGATTTTTTTGCAAGGAGAATCATTGTATCGGCATCGGCATCGAACGGTGCCCCGTTCCAATTTCCGAAGAATTTGATTGAACGGAAATCTCCTCGGTTAATAAAAAACGCTTTCAGTTCATCGGTTGAGTAGAGCCGTTGGGTAAAAGTGTGAGAGCGTTTGATTTTGCCGTTATCGATATCCCATTGTGAAATGAGGCCGCGGTTTCCGTCCGTCCGCTTAAACCGCGTTTTGACAAGGAAACCGCCGCGCTCGAACTCTTCTCCGGGAGTGAATTGCGACAGTGCCGTTTCGCGGCTGACACATTCGAGAATCAGGCAGCCGCCGGGTTTCAGAGAGTCGGCAATGTTGTTTAAAATGAGGAAGTCTTCTTTTGAGGTGCGGCAGTATCCGAAAGAGGTGTAAAGACTGACAGCGGCCTCAAACGCGTTCGGTCGTCGGAAACGGCGCAGATCGTCGCGGATCCATTCAATGGCCACTCCTTCTGCGGCGGCGCTTTCTCGGGCGGCCTCCAAATAAGCGCTGATGAGGTCAACGCCGGTGACTTTCATTCCTATCGCAGCCAGCTCCACCGCAATGCGTCCCGGTCCGCAGCCGGCGTCCAAAATGCGGCTGCCCGGTTCCAGCTCTGCCAGGCGGACAACGCTTTCGGCAACGTCGGCCGCCTCCGACCATCGTTCTTCATCAAACAGAACAGGCGCATAATCGAGCCAAAACGACTCCGATTCAAACCACTGTCGGTGCAGAGAATCAGAATTCGGCATTTCTGACCGTGCGCGGATAGGGAATGACGTCACGGATGTTGGTCATTCCCGTCACGTAGAGAATCAGCCGTTCGAAACCGAGTCCGAATCCGGAGTGAGGCACCGTTCCGAAACGCCGCAGATCGAGGTACCAATCGTAATCCTTTTCGTTCAAACCGAGCTCTTTCATACGCGCTGTCAGTTTTCCGAAATCCGCCTCTCTTTCCGAACCTCCGATAATTTCACCCAAACGGGGAACGAGAATATCCATCGCACGAACCGTTTTGCCGTCGTCATTCTGCTTCATGTAAAACGCTTTGATTTCTTTCGGATAATCGGTGACAATGACCGGGCTGTTGAAAACCGTTTCCGTCAGATATTTTTCGTGTTCGGTCTGCAAATCGCATCCCCAGATCGGCTTGAATTCGAATGAATCGGCCGCTTTTTGCAGCAGTTCGATAGCTCGGGTGTAAGTGATGCGGATAAACGGTTTTTCGACGACCTGCCGGATGGTTTCGATGACGCCTTTTTGGATCCGAGTGTCAAAAAATTCCATATCTTCGGCACAGTTGTCGAGAACGTATTTCAAAATGAATTTGATGAAGGACTCGGCGATTTCCATATTGCCTTCCAAATCGCAGAAGGCGATTTCCGGTTCGATCATCCAGAATTCAGCCAAATGCCGGGTCGTGTTGGAATTTTCCGCGCGGAAAGTCGGTCCGAAGGTGTAGACGCGGCTTAAGGCGCACGCATACGTTTCGGCGGAAAGTTGTCCGCTGACGGTCAGGTTCGCTTTTTTCCCAAAAAAATCCTGCGAATAATCGATTCCGTTCGGCAGCTCTTTTTTGGCGACAGCATCCAAATCAAGCGTCGTTACCTGGAACATCTGCCCCGCGCCTTCACAGTCATTGGCCGTGATAATCGGAGTGTGGACGTAAAAAAATCCGTTTTGCTGAAAAAAGGTGTGAACGGCGTAGCTCATGGCGCTGCGGATGCGGGCTACAGCCGCGAAAGTGTTGGTTCGCGCGCGCAGATGGGCAATTTCGCGTAAGAATTCAACGGAGTGGTGTTTTTTCTGGAGCGGAAACGTCTCCGAAGTGTCGCCCAAAACAGTGATCGAATCGGCTTGAAGTTCTGCCGCCTGTCCGCCTCCTTCGGACGGAATCAGTTTTCCGGTTACGGTCAGCGCAGCACCCGTTCCGCAGCGAAGCAGCGTTTCGGCCGGTATGCACCCGTTTTCTTTATCGACAACGGCTTGCAAATTGCGCATACAGGAACCGTCGTTTAAAGCGATAAAACAGACATTTTTCCCATCCCGCTTAGTTCGAACCCAGCCTGAAGCGGTAACTGATCGACCGTCCGGCGGAAAGCTCAGAATTTCTTTTAAAGAGTGCATAAAAACCTCCGTTCTCGGACAAAATACCACTTTTTGTGTTTTTTTTCAATGATCGGAGATTGCGAATTTTTATGAATAAAACCGACTTGCGTTTTTGGTTTGGATGTGGTATGATGATTTCAATGGAATTTGCGATTTTGGGAAGCGGTTCCTCGGCTAACTCCTGTTTTTTTAAAGGTGAAAACGGAGCTTTTGTGATCGATTGCGGATTTACTCTTCCGCAATGGGAGGCGAGGATGAAGTGTATCGGCGAGTCGCCCGCTTCCGTAAAATATATTTTAATCACCCATCACCATGCCGATCACGTGCGGGGATTGGAACGAATCTCTGCCAAATACGGAATTCCATCTTATGTTGCATCGGATTCGCCGTTGAAAACTCTGTATGAACGGAGGGAATTTCGCCCGCTTCGAGAGTTTGACGTCGACGGAGTGCGGTTTTTCCCGTTTCCGACTTTTCATGACGCTGCGCCGTCGGTCGGTTTTTTCTTTCTTTTGGATGGTGTTCGTTTTACAATCATTACGGATACGGGTGTTTTGGATGAACGAATGTTCCGAGCGGCGTTAAAGTCGGATGTGCTTCTTTTGGAAAGCAACTACTGCGAAGAACTCCTGGAATCTTGCTGCTACCCCGAATTTTTGAAACGACGCATCTCTTCCGTTTACGGTCATCTCTCCAATCGTGCAGCGTTTGATTTTCTCTCTCGTTTGAGAGAACAGCCGCAGTGCCGTTTGCGTCAGGTTTATCTTTGCCATCTTTCCGAGAAGAGCAACACTCCGGAAAGAGTGGAAATGCTCTTCTCTTCGTTAAAGGACGAATCGTTTTCCATTACGGTTTGTCCTAAAAATCAACTGATAAAGGGGTTTTGTGATGATACAATACGAAAAGCGAACTCTGAATGTTTTTCTTGCTCAAATCGGTGAAACGTACCGTGAGCAAAAGGCTGTCACTTTCGAACAGGGCGACGGTTTTACGTATGAGCAGCTTCTGAAGGCGGTCGACGCTTTTGACCGCGTTTTGACCTCTGCCGGTGTAGGAAAGGGCGATAAGGTTGGATTGTTGGCAACCAATTCGCCGTGGTGGGCGGCAGCTTACTTTGCGGCGGCGGCTTACGGGAGAGTCATCGTGCCGATTTTGCCGGATTTTACGGCGGCGGACGTTGAAAATATTTTACGTCACTCCGAATCGAAGGCGCTGTTTCTTTCTTCTACGCTGCTGCATAAAAACAGGGAAATTTTTTCTCATCTTTCCGGATTGAAATTTTTTGCTCTCGACGGCGCTGCTGTTTTAACGGCTGACGGCGACTGGCCTTCGTTGTCGTTTGATGAATTTAACGCCCGCACGCAATCGGTTGACTTTTCTTCCGTTGTCGAACGCCTGAAAACACAGCCGACAGCTGAAGAGGATATGGCGGCGATCATTTATACATCCGGCACAACGGGTTCCTCAAAAGGGGTTATGTTGACGCATCGCAATTTAGTTTCCAACGTTATCTCTGCCCGTGTGATTCCGCCGCAGCCTGAAACTATCGATGTTTCCCAAAACGCTGCGCTCTCCATTTTGCCGCTGTCGCACACTTACGAATGCACAATCGGCCTCTTGACGACTCTGAATCGCGGCTGTCACATCCATTACATCTCCAAACCGTTAGCGCCGACGACTTTGATTCCGGTGATGCAGCGCATTCGTCCCGGTATCATGCTTTCGGTTCCGCTTTTGATCGAAAAAATTTATCGAAAATCGATTTTGACAACTATTAATAAAAAAGCTTTCACGCGGGCGCTTTACAAGTGGGCGCCGACAAGAAAATTGCTGAACCGCATCGCCGGCAAAAAGATGTACCGGCTCTTCGGCGGTAATCTGGTCTTTTTCGGAATCGGAGGCGCTCCTCTTGCACCGGATGTCGAACTTTTTTTAAGAGAAGGAAAATTCCCGTACTGTCTCGGTTACGGACTGACGGAAACCTCTCCGCTGGTAGTCGGCTCCAACGCTTCCGATCAGCGTTACCGTGCGACCGGGCACCTGATTGACGACGTTGAAGTGAGAATCGCCGATGCGGATCCGAAGACCGGAGAGGGTGAAATTCAGGTCAAAGGTCCGAATGTCATGAAAGGGTATTTCAAAGATCCCGAACGCACGGCGGAAGTGTTTACCGAAGACGGTTGGTTCCGAACCGGGGATTTAGGCGTTTTAAAAAAGGATTATCTTTATATCCGCGGACGGCTGAAAAACGTTATCTTGGGCGCTTCCGGTGAAAATATTTATCCTGAATCCATCGAAGCGATGATCAACGAATTCGAATTTGTTGAAGACTCTCTGATCATCGAAGATGAGAAAAAAACGTTGACGGCGTTGGTTCATTTGAATATGGATGAACTGAAAAAGAAATTCGGCGATTCCGCTCAGGCCGCCGGCGATTACATCAAACACATTATCGAAGAGGTAAACAAACGGCTGAGTAATTTCTCGAAGATCTCCCGTTCAGAGCATCAGAAAGAGCCGTTTGAAAAAACGGCAACGCAAAAAATCAAACGATTTTTGTACAACCGCGACAGCAAAAATAAAGGAGAGAAAAAATGAGCCGTGTTTTGATTCCGTTAACCGAAGGATTTGAAGAGAGTGAAGCGATTGTGCCGGCGGATTTGTTGGTTCGGGCTGAGATAGAAGCGGTTTTTGTCGGAATGACGGGATCCTCCGTGACCGGATCTCACGGCATTACTGTTTCCTGCAACGGCGGGGCTTGGGGAGATTTAAACCCTAACCCTGACGATTATATCGCCGTTTTTTTGCCCGGCGGAATGCCGGCGGCGCTGCGATTGGCCGAATCCGCTGAGTTGAAAGCGTTTACGGAAGCGATGGCTGCTGCCGAAAAAGTAGTAGCGGCTATCTGTGCTTCGCCTGCGGTTGTTTTGGCAGATTGGGGGCTGCTGAAGGGGAAGATTGCCTGCTGTTATCCGGGTTTTGAACCGAAGCTGAGAGAAGGCGGCGCTCAGCCGTGGGAAATTGGACCGTGCATTGCCGACGGTCAATTTGTAACGGGACGAGGTCCCGGCGCCGCCTTCGATACAGGATTGGCATTGGTCGCCGCGTTAAAAGGAGAGGCTGCCGCCACCCGTTTGAAGGAACAGGTTGTTTATCGGTAGGGAAGAGCACGGAAGCGTTAAGCGGCGTCAGCCTGCATTTTCGACAGCAGCGCCGCTCCGACGATAATCAGCAACAGTCCCGGATAAAAACACCAAATGCGTCCGACCGTTTGCTGCAGAACGGAAACGCCGACAATGACGGGAAGAATGTTTTGAATTGCGATCACAATCGGCAGATAGTTAATGGCGTTTCCGTTTTTAAACGCTTTTTGATTGCATAGAATATTGCCGACGGTTCCGCCGCCACCGAAAATGACAATCAATGCGGTGAAAATCAAAAACCATGTCGTTTCCCCGGCTGCGGCAGCTTCAACCGCTAACGGAATGATTTGACCCATTAAAAGGTTGAGCGTCATAAAACAGCCGGCTAAAACGCCCAGCGCAATAATCATCAATTTCTTCGATTTTTTCTGAACAATGAACGCAGCTGCACCCAAAATGGCGAGAGCCGCCATAAAAATCAGAAACGCCGCAATATTTTGGCGAAAAACAGCAACGGTCGGGATTCCCGTCACTTCTCCGCAGCCGACCAGAACCAGCCCGATGATGAGCAGAAAAACAGCGAGCAGATTGAGTTTTGTCAGTTTTTCTTTGCAGATCAGAACCAATCCGATGACGAGAAAAACGATTCCGCCGTTAAAAATGGGTACGGCCAGCGCGATGCCGATTTGCGAATTGGCGATTGAGTTGCAGATGACAGCTAAAACAACATTCATGAAAATAGCTGTCAGCCAAATCGGATCGGCCGCATAAGGTTTTCGGATTTCTGTTTGCGCGAAACGGGCTTCCAACGTGTTGACTCTCTTCTTTTGAATCACTAAGCCGAATTGGGCGAAAAAAGCGGCGAGCAGCGCTGCAGAAATTCCGAAGACAACGGTTCCATTCATGTTCAACTCCGATTGTTATTGTAATACAAATTTTCGGAAAAGCAACCGAATTTTATTGATTGCGAGCAGGAAGAATGCCGGCTTGCTTTAAGGTTGAAAGCAGAAGAAGGCGGTAACCTTCTTTTGTCGGATGCATTCCGTCGGGAATCCATGATACCGGCGTCGGTTCGTTTGGATTGCCTCCGCGCAGCGGATAACGCTCAGGATCGGCATTATGCTGCAAAAGTCCCCAATTGACGGAACAAAAAACACCGGAAACGGCTGCGGCTGCTTCCGCCGCAAATCGTCCTTCTTTCATCATCAATCGATTAAATAGCGGTGTCTCCAACTTTCTGAGGCGGCTGTCAGGAGTAAACAGATCGACCAGTTTGTCGATGTTGAAGTAATCATAACCGGAAAAGAGAATCGGCGCGGAGGTGTTTTCTCTCAGTTCCTTCAAAACGGAGATTAAATTGTTTCGAATTTTGGTGAAACTTTCGTCGATGAAACTCTCCGAAGCGGCGGATAAGTCATTAAAGTGCGCCAGATTATAAAAATCGTTTCCTCCGAGGCTGAAAACAATCAGCCGGCACGGTTTTTTTACCGCTTCCACGGCCAGATCCATATAGGAATCGTAATTGCGGACAAATTTCGATGCAGTGGAGCCGATGAAGGTTGTTCTTTGCCAGTCGGCGACGGCATTCAAAGGCTGCAGTAAATTTCCGGTTTCAGCAGCTTCGCCGAGATAACGGCCCCAGCTGTCTCCGATAAAAACCACTCTTTCCATGGTTTGAGAATATCAAAAACCGATAAAAAAATCGAGTCATCGCCGTTTTTTTTGCTTGATATTTTATCGAATCGTGTTATTCTTATGATAATGAGGTATTTATGGAACGTTTTCTCCGGATCGCAGTGATTTTTTCGATAATGTCAGCGCTCTCCTGCCGCGTTTATCCCGAAACAGAAGGACTTATTGACTGGGAGCGGGTTTCTCGTCCCGGTATGGATGACGTCATTGTTTACGATACCCGTGAAGAAGCGGAGGCAGCCGGCGGCGGATGGTTTGTTACGATGAACGATACATTTGACGACAATCGTTTGCCGGAACATTGGACAACTTCACCGCACGGTCTTCGTTGGAAGAGTCAGTCATCGCTTCATCCGGAATATGCGAACTATTGGTGCCCCGCTTTGATGAGCGTGAAAAACGGTATGGTGGAAATCCTCAGTGAATCGAGAGAAGACCATGTCTGTCCCGACGGCATTTGCCCGAAGGCGGCCAACTTTACTTCGGGGATCGAAACACGGCGCATCCCTCAAGGCGCATCGACACAAGGAGAGGCTGACGAACTGCTCTTTTCTCAGGCGTTCGGTTACTTCGAAACGCGGGTTCAGGTTCCCGCTGTACCGGGAATTTGGTCGGCTTTTTGGCTGCAATCTTCTCATCAGCGGAAAGTCGGCAACGGCGGTGAAGACGGTACGGAAATCGATATTTATGAATCCGCATTTTTAAAGCAGTACAATCGTTCGGAAAATATCGGTCTGACCGGTCATGCGCTGCTGTGGGACGGTTACGGCGCCAACGGAAAGATCGAAGATTTTGTTTCCGGAGTCGTCGGGAACCTCTACGAAGGGTTTCACACTTACGGACTGAAATGGACGCCGACCGAATACATTTTTTATGTTGACGGACAGCCGACATGGATGACAGATGCCGGTGGCGTTTCCAAAGTCAAAGAGTTTCTCAGGCTGACATGCGAAATTGATGCCGGCGATCAGTGGGGACCTCACGGCCAGCGGATCGGCCGCTTTTCCTATGATAAAGATGAACCGCCGGTTTTTTATATCGATTACGTCAAAGTGTGGCAGCACACCGATTATTTGAGCAGCATTCGGGACGACAGTGAGTTTGCCGGAGAAAAGGATACTGCAACAAATTGATTCAGCGGCGGCTGCGTGCGGCCAGTTCTCGATTGACAGCTGTTTTTAAATCCCGCTCTTTAATGGAAGAGCGTTTGTCAAAGCTCTTTTTTCCTCGTGCGATACCGACCAGAACTTTCACTTTTGAATCTTTCAGGTAAAGTTTAATCGGAACGAGTGTCAGACCTTTTTCGGTGGTTTTTCGCGAAAGTTTTTCAATCTCTTTTTTGTGAGCCAACAGTTTGCGTATTCGCTCTGCTTCGTGATTTTCATGGGTGCCGAATTTATACGGAGAGATGTGGAAGCCGACGAGAAAAAGTTCTCCTTTTGTAATGCGGATATAACTGTCGTTAAACGAAAATTGACGGGCGCGCAGAGACTTAACCTCCGTTCCTTTCAGGACAATGCCGCATTCGAGCGTATCGAGGATTTCATAGTGAAAACGGGCTTTGCGGTTTTCGAGCAGCAAAGCCGAAGATTCGGTCGTTTTTTTCATCGCCGCTCCAAGACAACGCGGAACCCGGTAAACGGAGAGGACCAAACCGCGAAATGAATGCCGGTTTCGGTAGCGGAGACGGTTTCGCTTTGAAACGAACCGCCTTTGACCGCTTTGATTTCGGTCGGAAGGTTCAGCAGAAAACGATCGGTTTGAGCCGGATCCCGCAGCGGTGGGTTTTGACACCACTCCCACGCATTTCCCGTCAGATCGCGCAGGGTATCGGCTTGTCGGGCACCGGCAGCCTTCAGCTCGGTTGAGTTGATGTTGGCGAGAGTCAGGTCGTCGTCGGCGGTTAAGAGTTCGATTTCAAACGAATAGGGCAGCCGCGCGCGAAAGTTTTCAAATCCGTTTTGACGCTCCAGCCAACGGCAGAACGCCTGCGCCGCGTGCCAGGAGACGGAAACTGCCGGCAGTCGGTCGTCCTGCGGAAAGCGGCGGAGATAAAAGGCGTCTGTCTTTCCCTCTTTTTCCGTCTCAGCCGCGTTATCGGCGTTCCACTGCGGGGTATCAGCCAAAAAACGGCGGTAAAGGCCGGCAGTCACCTCCCGATCCTGAATCCAAAAGCCGCCGACAGCGCATTCGGCAGGCGGAAGCGGTGAAGCGGCGGCTGTGACGGCGGTTTGGGGTTCAAAGTAAACCCACCGTTCCCCGAGAGCGGAAAACGATGAGGCGGGACGCAGCTGCGGCCTGAGGTATTCTGTCTCCGGAAGAGTCGGGGGCGGCGGCAGTTCCGCTTCCGGCATCTTCGGCAGTGCGCTGCGGAAAACGGCGGCCGCACGCGGATTGCCGCTTTGAAGTGCCGACAGGAGGAGCGCAGCGGCTTCGACGGCGTCGCAGTCGGGGTGAAGGCGCGTATACGCTTTCAGAACGGCTTGAGCCGTAACGGTGTGCCCGCAAAGGCCGGCGGCGCGCAGCAGCAGCGTTTCAATCTCTTCATCGGTTAAAAAATCTTTGTAATCCTCAACGAAAAAGTCGAGCGTTTCCGTAAAAAAGTAACCGGGCTCCAAGAGGCGCGCCGCTTGTTTGCGCAGCGACGGGGAATATTCGCGTCCGGCTTGTGCAAAGTCGTTGAATTCCGCCAGAACCGGCGCAAAGAGCTCTTCCGGCGAATCGGGGCGCGGCCAGTTCACTGTGACGGTCTTTCGAACCGGAAAGAAGAGGGTAGCAAAGACACGGCCTTCGGCGCGGATACGCTCCGTCCTCGGTTCAAATCCCGGTTTTTCGATAAGCACATCATAAAAACGATCGGCCGGCAAAAACACTTCGGTCGGCGTGTACCCGACGTAGGTGCCGTTGACGGAAACCGCCGCTCCCGACGGAACAGAGAGAGCCTTCAGCACGGTGCCTTCGTTTTTGATTCCTGGGAAAAACAGCAGCAGGAAGAGTGCGCAAATAATCAAGGCGGCGAGAAGTATCCGCAGATAAACAGAAGGGGTGACTCCTCCGAAGTTCTTTAACTTGACAGAGACCTCTTTTTCGTCAGGCGGCTCAATCGGAGATTTTTCTTTCTTTCGAATGATCATAAACGAAGAATACACGCATTTGACGTTGTTGTCAATGCGCGGGGCAGCTCTTCGGAAGGAAGGGTGATTGTCAAGGAAGGCAAAGTGTGCTATGATTCATGAAAGGAGTCGACGTGAAGAAGAAACAGACCGAAGACCGGCTGACAGCGTTTGTCGAACGCCGGCTGACCGACCGCAACGTAAAGAAGTACTACCGAAAAGAGAAGCAAAAGCGCAAATCTCTGCTGCGCGACTGGGGAGGGTCGTTTCTGTGGGCTGCCTGCGTCGTTTTTCTCATTAATCAATATCTGTTTCAGGCATATAACATTCCGACGCCGTCGATGGTGCACACACTGGAGACGCAGGATCGCCTTTTCGTAAACAAGCTGGTGTACGGACCTGAGCTCCTTCCCGGATTCGGAAAGCTGCCCGGATTCGCGCCGCAGCGCAACGACATTATCGTTTTTGAAAATCCCGAATATATTTCGAAAGGAACGGCATTCGACATCACCCATCGGATGCTTTTTATGCTGACGCTGTCGCTGGTTGACATCGACAAAGAGTGGAATCCGCAGACACGGCAAATGGAACCCGGAAAACACTTTCTGATCAAACGGGCTGTTGGCGCCGGCGGGGACCGTATCAAAACGGCCGACGGACGGATTCTTATTGCCCCGCGCGGATCAAACCGTTTTCTGGAGGAGGAGAGCGTCGGCGGCTTTCCGTCGAAGAGCTGGAAAATCCGAAGAGAGATTTCCGATGAAAGTTACCGCAGCGAATCGTTGGCGCTTTTTGATGAAATGATTGAGAGCGGCCGCGGTTCCTACCGCCCCTCCGACTATGAAACCGTCAAAACTGCGGCGATGGTGCGTCTGATGCGCGATCCGCTTTCTGCCGACGCGGCGGGTTCGGCTGTGCGGCATCATCTCGGCTGTTACGTTCCCGAAGGCTATAAGCTGCCGTTGGGAGACAATCGCGACAATTCGTTGGACGGGCGCTGGTTTGGTCCCGTAAAAGACCGCAATATCATCGGCCGCGCCGGTTTTATTTACTTTCCGTTTTCCCGCTTTGGAATGGTCCGTTGACCGGCGCCCTCTACATTCACATTCCCTTCTGCCGCCGCCGCTGCGGTTACTGCGATTTCTACTCAACCGTTTGCGCCGACGAATCGATTCAAAGCGCGACTGTCGAACGCATTATTCAACAAGCAGAGCTGATTGCCGAACGATTTTCTCCGACCCTCTCATCCGTTTACATCGGCGGCGGAACACCATCGGCACTGCCGCTGCCGATATTGGAGCGCCTTTTTAACGCTCTCGGCCGCCTTTTTACGCTCTCGGCAGAGTGTGAAGTAACGGTGGAGGCCAACCCCGAAACGTCCGGCGAAGCGTTTTTACGCTTTCTGAAAACGACCCCCGTCAACCGTCTCAGTCTGGGGATTCAGTCGTTTGACGATCGCGTGCTGCAGCTCCTCGGCCGCGATTCAAGCCGGCGGACAGCGTTGAAGGCGGTCGAACGGGCAGCGGCAAACGGGCCCGCGCGGCTGAATCTCGACTTTATCAGTGAAATCCCGGGCGTTTCCGAAGCTTTGACCGTTGACGACATTCGCACGGCGGCTTCTTTCCGCCCCTCTCACATCTCCGTTTACGCTCTTTCTGTACCGGAAGGTTCGGCTTTGGAGAAGCGGCTGGCAGGCCGGGAAATCTCTTCCTGTGTCGAGGAAGCCTTCAACGAAGCGGCCGCCTTCGGTTATGAACGCTATGAAATCTCCAACTGCGCCCTGCCGGGCGGGGAGTCGCGCCACAACCTCGCTTACTGGCGCATGGAACCGTTCTGGGGCTGCGGTCCCACCGCCTCCGGCACCTTTCCGAATGGAACCGGCAGAGTTTGCCGCCGGGAAGGCGTTTCTCCGCTGGAAGCGTTTCTCTCCGCCGAACCGGAAAAGAGCTGGACGGAAGAAATTCTCACACCCCGGGATCTCCTTTTTGAAACAGTCATGATGGGCTGCCGTCTGAAAGAGGGAATCGCTCTCGATGACTTTTACCGCAAGACCGGCCGTGTTCTCCGCGATGCCGCTCCGAAGACCGTCGCCGGAGCGCTTAAGGCAGGACTTTTTCGTGAAGAAAACGGCCGCTTCCTGCCGACTGCCGAAGGTTGGCGGTGGCTCAATCGGTTTCTTGTCGACTTTCTGAGCGAACTCGATTCAACTCTCTGACTTTTTGTGTTTTGGGCGTCCCGACCGCCTGCGGCGGTCGTCGGCGCCCTCCGAGCCCGGTCTGCCCGCCGGTTGGCGGGCAGACGGCCTGACGGCCCTCTGCGGGCGCCTGACGCCTTCGGCGGCGCTGCGCCTTCTTTGAGAATCGGCAGCCGCAGAAGTCCGGCGCCGCCTTCCGGTTTTTCAGGCGGCCGCGGGCGAAGGCGCGAGGGATTGAAGTGGAAATGAGCGGCCGACGGGGTGATGGCGAAGGGCAAAGCGGCAGCTTTGCCGCGGGAACAGGCAAACGGAGACCGCGAATTGCAGCGGAAAGCCCGGTGCGCGCCGCAAGCGGCGCGCACGCGCCCGAAAGACGATTAAAAGCGGGAGGATACGACAATCGGTTGTTTTTGCGCGGCTTCACCTTGTTTTTTTGCGGAAAAACGGATAAAATAAGCGAATGGAACAGACGGCGACGGATACCCGTACCCGAATCATCAAGAGAGCCTCCGTTGTCGGAATGACGGTCAATACAGTGCTGGCAGCGTTGAAGGTGGGCGTCGGACTGTTTTCAGGCAGTTTGGCGCTGGTCGCAGACGGTTTCGATTCGGCGACGGATGTGCTGACTTCTCTGATTTCGTTGGTGGCGGCTCGTTTTATGAGTGCACCGCCGGACGCCGAGCATCCTTACGGTCACGGTAAGGCTGAACAGATTGCGGGGAAGCTGATTTCATTTATCATTTTTTCTGTCGGACTGCAGATTGCGTTGACATCGATTTCCAATCTCCGTTCGGGAAATGATTCGCCGCTGTCGGTCGCGGCTGTTTTTGCCGCAGCGGTTTCCATTGCGGGAAAGCTCTTTTTATGGCTTTATAAGTATCGGCTGGCACAGAAGACGAAGAGCATCCTTTTGATGGCGGACGCCAAAAACATGAGGAGCGACGTTGTTCTTTCGGCTGCTGTTTTGGCGGCGTTGGCGGCCGAGCGGTTATTCGCTTTGCCGATGCTCGATTCTGTTGCGGCGTTGGCGGTGAGTGTTTGGATCATGGTTGTTGCTTTCAATCTTTTTCGGGAGATCAGCGTCGAGTTGATGGATGGTCACTCCGATATGGAAGATTACCGTTCTGTCATTGCCGCGGTTTCCGATGTCGACGGCGTTGCCAATCCGCATAAAATCCGTATCCGTAAAGTCGGTGAGATGTTCTTTGTAGATTTGGACATCGAGGTGGATGGACGGCTTACCGTTGCCGCCGGTCACCGTATCGCGATGGAGGTGGAAGCGGCTGTCCGCGATTCGTTGGAAAACACCGCAGACGTGATGGTTCATGTCGAACCGAAAGGCAGCTGTGAAGAGGAGCCTTTTGGGCTCAGTGAAAAGAATTTAGAGGAAGAAGAACGGAAAGCGGGGCGGAGAGGATCGCCTGCTTAACGAATTTCGATATAAAAGGAGAGCTCAATGATCGATGTTCCTTCAATTTTCGGAAGCATGGTTTTCAACGATTCCGTGATGCAGACCGCTTTGCCGAAGAATATTTACAATGCGTTGATGCGGGCGGTTTCCGACGGCGAACATCTCGATTTGAAAACGGCCGATATCGTTGCAGCGGCGATGAAGAATTGGGCCATTGAAAAAGGCGCGACTCACTTTACTCACTGGTTCCAGCCGATGACCGGTATTACCGCCGAAAAACACGACAGTTTCATCACTCCGACGGAGTCCGGCCGCGTTATTATGGAGTTTTCGGGGAAAGAATTGGTGAAGGGGGAGCCGGACGCTTCCAGCTTTCCGTCGGGAGGTCTGCGGGCGACTTTTGAGGCGCGCGGCTACACGGCGTGGGATCCTTCGTCTTACGCATTCATCAAAGACGGAACGCTGTGTATTCCCACCGCGTTTTGCTCTTACAACGGAGAGTCGCTGGATAAAAAAACCCCGCTTTTGAGGTCAATGCAGGCGTTGGATCGGCAGGCCGTGCGCATTTTGCGGCTTTTCGGCAATACCGCCGCCCGCCGCGTTATCACAACCGTCGGTGCCGAGCAGGAGTACTTTTTAATTGACAAGAAAATGTATGACCGCCGTCCCGATTTGGTTTACTGCGGACGGACGCTTTTCGGCGCGCAGCCGCCGAAAGGCCAGGAAATGGAAGATCACTACTTCGGCGTCATCAAACCGCGGGTGTCGGCCTTTATGAAAGACTTGGATGTCGAACTGTGGAAGCTGGGCGTTTTGGCAAAAACGAAACACAATGAAGTGGCGCCGGCGCAGCACGAATTGGCGCCGGTGTTTACCACCACCAACCTAGCCACCGATCAGAATCAGCTGACAATGGAGATCATCAAAAAGGTCGCCGACCGTCACGGGATGGCTTGTCTGCTGCACGAAAAGCCGTTTGCCGGTGTCAACGGAAGCGGCAAACACAACAACTGGTCGATTTCCACCGACACGGGCGAGAATCTCCTCGATCCGGGAGACACTCCGGAGAAAAACGCTCAGTTTCTGCTGTTTCTCACCGCCGTGATACAGGCTGTCGATGAATATCAGGATCTGCTGCGGGTTTCGGTTGCCACGGCCGGAAACGATCACCGTTTGGGCGGACACGAAGCGCCGCCGGCGGTTATCTCCATTTTTATAGGGGAGGATTTAAGCGAAATTCTCGATTCCGTTGAAAAAGGAGAGATGTATTCGGGAAAAAAACGGGTCCCTCTGGAGATCGGCGTCTCTGTTTTGCCGCAGTTTCCGAAGGACACGACCGACCGCAACCGGACTTCACCGTTTGCGTTTACCGGGAACAAATTCGAGTTCCGGATGCCGGGGGCGGGTCTGTCGATTGCCGGACCGAACATCATTCTCAATTCGATTGTCGCTGAGATCCTCTCCCGTTTTGCCGATGAGTTGGAGGCAGCGCCTTCTTTTAATGAAGCATTGAATACGTTGATCCGCCGCAGTATCAAAGAGCATAAGCGTATCATTTTTAACGGCAACAACTATTCGGACGAGTGGATGAAGGAGGCCGAAAAACGGGGACTGCACAATCTGCCGACGACGGTCGACGCTTTGCCGCGGTTCATCGACCATAGCAACGAAGCAATGTTTGTCAAGCACCGCGTTTTTTCAAAGACGGAGATCCGTTCCCGCTGCGAAATCCTTTTGGAAAACTATACGAAAACCATTCAAATCGAAGCGCTGACGATGATCGACATGGCTCGGAAAGAGATTTCTGCTGCCGTTTGGGAGTATCAGAAGCTGCTGGCTGAGACGATTGCCGCGAAAAAGTCGGCAGGAGTGTTTGACACTTCGACGGAAGAAGCGTTGTTGGCAAAAGTTTCTCGGCTGGGGGCGGAGTTGTACGCCTGCATCGAGCGGATGGAGACGGCTGCTCGGAAAGGAAAAGAGATTCGCGATTCGTTTGAAGGCGCCCGCTTTTGTCGGGATTCGGTTGTGCCCGTCATGGGGGATTTGCGCCGTGCGGCAGACGAGCTGGAGACGTTGATTTCGTCAAAGTATTGGCCGTATCCGACTTACGGAGAAATCTTGTACAGCGTGCGGTAGTTCAGCTGTTTTCGACAGCTGCGTGTCTCCGTTCGAAGCGGACGAATGCGTAGGCAATGGCCGCACCGGCGGCGAAAAGCGCCAGACCGATGATCAACTCTGTCAGGCTCTTTGCCGACGGCAGCGTCCAGCCGGCGTACACTTCCAAAATCTCCGGATTGAAGAACATTGTTGTAATCGATCCGAGAGAGAGACCGGAGATAACAAAAAACGCAGGCGCCCGCCGTCGTTCGATTAAATCGGAAAGCCCTTTTGAGACAATCAGGAGCCCGGCGAAAAAACCGAAAATCAGACATCCATAGACAATGAACACCCTCGGATGGCTTTCCCAAAACGAAAAGCCGACGGAGTTCATCAGCGGCGTAAAACAGCCTGCCATCATCAGCAAAGCGGTTGCGCTCAATCCCGGAACCAGTTGAGTGACGGCCACGCCGAATCCGAGACAGAGAAAGACAAAAAGATGCGGAAGTTTCCACTCGGTAATGGTGATTCCTTCGGAGGCGACAAAAATCGAAATCAGCGAAAACGAAATCGGGACAGCCATTCCGAGTAAAAAGAGCAAAATCCTCAAAGGGGTCGGCCGCTCGCCTTTGATTTGATCGGTGACGGAGGGGTAAGCGCCGAACATGAGTCCGGCAAACAAAGCAATGACGACAAACGGAGCTTTATTGATGACTCCGCGGACGCTGAAAAATCCGATAATCAGACCGACAAAGGCGCCGAGAACGATCGGTACCAGAAAACGCAGGCACTCTCCGAATCGACGAAACAGGTTGCCGAGGGCAAACAGGAGCTTTTCGTAAAGACGGAAGATGATGGCAACAGCCGATCCGCTGACACCGGGAACGATGATTGCCAATCCGATAAAGGCGCCGAGTAAGGCGCTTTTCAGTACTTCTTTTCTATTTGCGAATTTCAGCGAGAGTTCGGAGTAAACGGCGCCGTCTTGCGGCGGAGTGGTTTCGGTTTGCGTCTGGTGATTCATAGTGTTTTTCATTTCTGCCGCTGTTTTGCGGCTGGCAAAAACGGCGGAGTCTTCAGGGGTTTGCGGATGGAGGTGGCGAGAATCGAACTCGCGTCCCGGCGGGCACACCAACGGCCTCCTACATGCTTAGTCTTGTTTGCTTTTTAAGCGGGGAAGTCAAACAACACAAAAGCTTCACCGCCGATCCGGTAAAATGTCCCGAAGCGCGCCCAGAAAGCGTCCGGTCAGTCCCTGTTTCTGACGAGTTTTTCATCCTTAGGAACAGCAGGAATCAAACTCGAGCCGCATTAAGCAGCCAAAGCGTAGTTCGCTTTTCCGTTTAATTTAAGTGTCCCTTTTAAAGAGTTAGGCAGCTCTGCATGCATCCGAAGTCTGCGACATCCGTCGGTCGAAACCGGTGCACCCCCTTTCTTCAAAAATAACACAACGGGAGAAAAGAAACAAGTCTTCTTGAAAAATTTCTTTGTTTTTGATAGAATACCGGCAGGAAAGAGTTATGTATAGTAAGAAATTCGACGCTCCGCAGAAGCGCTCTCGCGAAAACGCCTCAAAATCGAGAAAAAACGAAACTCATCGGAAAACCGCAGGTCGGGAAACGGATCGACGGGAAAAACCGTTCGAAAAATTCTATAAAAAAGAGAAACCGATGGACCGCATCGAGCGGGAAATTCTCAGAAAATCAGAGGCGCCGACTCATCGCGGAGAGATTTTTACAGAACGTTTCTCAACCGACAAACAGAGAACTTACTTTTTCAATGTTAAAGAGAACCGTTTGGGCGATCTTTTCCTCAATATTGTCGAAAGCAAGGAGAGCGAAAGTTCCCTCGGTTTTGAACGACGTCAAATTGTTGTTTTTAAAGAAGACTTGAAGGAATTTCTGCAAACGCTCAACCGTTCTGTCGATGCAATGAACAATCCGTCGAAGAAGCGGGTGAAAATCATTAAGAAAAAATAGTCATCGGATGCGGAAGCTGCGACGGTGAATCGGACTCGGTCCGATGCGCAGGCAGATTTCGCGGTGTTCCGCTGTCGGATAGCCTTTGTGGCGGCGAAACCCGTATTCCGGGTAAAGTTTGTCGGCTTCGAGCATATAACGGTCCCGTTCGGTTTTGGCAAGAATCGAAGCCGCCATGATTTCCGGAATCAGCCGGTCTCCTTTAACGACGGCGGTGCACGGAACCGCCACTGGAGGAACTTGGTTCCCGTCGGCCAGGCAGCGCCACTCCGTAACGTCTGGCAGCTGCTTTCTGACGCGGTCAAAAGCCTCTGCCATCGCTTTTAGAGCCGCCTGCCGAATATTGATTCGGTCGATTTCTTCCGGCCAGATAAACGCCGTTGCCTGCGCAGCTGCCCGTTCGCAAATTAAATCATAAAGCAGAAGCCGCTTTTTTTCGGAGAGTTGTTTTGAATCTCTTAAAAGTCCGACAGGGAAATCGGGCGGCAGTACCGCTGCGCCGGCTGTAACGGGACCGGCCAACGGACCGCAGCCGGCTTCATCCAAACCGCAAATCATATCGTATTTTAAACTTTTTTCCGCAGAAAAGAAAGTAGTTTATCGGCAATCCCTTTGTTTTCAGCGGCGGCTGACAACGCGGCAAACACGGAATAAATCCTCGTTTTTTGCTTTTCACAGCGGCGGAATTCTGATATAATAAACAGACTTTTCTCCTTCGGGGTTTTTTGTGCTGTTAAAGAGTTTGGAAATTTTCGGATTTAAGTCGTTTCAAAAACGGACCAAAGTCGAGTTTGCCGACGGAATCACCGCGCTTTTGGGGCCTAACGGCTGCGGAAAGAGCAATGTGGTTGAAGCGATCAAATGGGTTTTGGGCGAGCAGTCGGCAAAGTCGTTGCGTGCCAAGTCTATGAGCGAAATCATTTTTAAAGGAACTCAGGAAGAGGCTCCGATGAATATGGCGGAGGTGAAGCTGACTTTTCAGGACGACGACAATGTCATGAACCTCGGTGTCGCCGACGTTTCCGTCAAACGGCGCGTTTATCGCTCGGGAGAGAACGAATACTTTATCAACGAAACACCGGTTCTTTTAAAAGACATCCGCGAGCTTTTTTTCGATACGGGAATGGGAAAGTCGGCTTATTCCATTATCGAACAGGGGCAGATTGACCGCATTCTGTCGACAAAACCGGAAGAGCGCCGCTTCATTTTCGACGAAGCGGCGGGCATCAATAAATTCAAATCGCGGCAGCAGGAGGCCGAACGCAAACTGGAGCAGACATCCGCCAACTTGGAACAGGCGTCGCTGATCATGAAGGATGTCAAACGCAATCACGATTTACTGAAAACGCAGGCTGAAAAGGCGGTTTTGGCGCGTGAGCTCAAAACCCATCTTTTCGACATTGAAATCAAACTGCAGCTTTTACGGCTGCGCCGTCACCTCGAAACGCGCAACTCAAAGGAGGAAGCGTACAATCAACGGGTGTTGGAGAAGGTAAAACTTCAGGATTCCATTGACGAAATGGCGAAAGCACTTCAAGCCGGAAAAGGCGAGCTCGATTCAATGGAAAATAAAATGCAGCAGACTTTAACGCTGCTCAACAGTCTTAAATACGAAAAACAGAATTTGGAGCTGACTGTCGGTCATCTCAATGAAAAAACAGAGGGAATCCGGAGTTCTGTCGCGGCGCTGGAAGAGGCGTCGGCGCGCGTCGAGGAGAAAATCAGAGAAATCGACAGGCGCATTTCCGAAAAGCGGGAAATCATCGACGGTTACGAGATGAAAATTCGTGATTTGGACGAAGAAGCGGCTAAGCTGACAGGAGAAATCGATTACGCACGCGAAAAAACGGCGCTGAACAGAGATGAGCTGCAGACTGTTCAGGTGCGGATTCGGGAGAATGAAACGCTGCTGCGGCAGCTGAACGGCGATCTGGCGGCTCTGACCGACGATATTGTCAAAAAACTCGACGAGGGGCTTAAAGAAAGTGATTTCCAGTTTGAAGCGAAACATCGGATTGAAGAAGAAATCAACGGAATTCTGACCGAATTGAAGGCTGTTGTCGGCGCCAAAAGCGGCGTTGCCCGACTTCTGAAAGATTCGGAAGTTCCGCCGAACGGTGATGAGCTGAAAAGCATGGCGGATTCGCTTTACGTCGGCTGGGTGGAAACCGCTCGATTAACCGAAAAGGCCGCAGACGCCTTTGAACGCTATCGGCACGCCTTTCCCCGTTTTCTGGAGGATTTTCTTTCCCCTGAAGGAGTGGTTGCCGAAAAACGGAAAATCGGCGAACGCATTGAGCGGCTGTCGACCGATATCGAAGAGGGGCGCGATCGTCTTGCCGAGATTGCCGACGAGAACCGTTTTTTGGAAAACCGGATCGCCGAGTGCCGCAGTGCCGAAGGACAAATTCACATTAAAAAAACGCGTTTGGAGACGCAGCTTCAGGGATTTGAAGAGCAGATTGAGCTCCACGAAGCTGAAAAAGCCGAACAAGCGCTGTCGGTTGAAAAGAACCGCGCGTTGATGGAGTCGGAAAATGAAAAACTGCGTGAGGTGATGAATCAAATCGAAGAGAAGAAGCAAGACATCGCAATGATCGATCGTCAGCGGGAAAAACTCAACGCGGAGTATCACGATTTGGAGAAAAATATCTCCAAAAACAGCGAAAGTTTGGTGAAGGCGGCGGAGAAAATTTCCAAAGCGCAGGACAAACTTCACTCTATGGAAGAAAATCTTTCTCAGCTTAACGCTTCGCTGATAGCTGTCAAGGCCGACATTAAAAACATCTATGAAAACTTTACCGACAAACATGCCCGCAGTCTCTCCGAATTTGACAGCATGGTATATGAAATTTCAGACAATGAAGCGCAGCTGAAGAGCGATTTTGAAACCAAAACCAAAACGCTCTCCGGTTTGGGCAGTATCAACTACATGGCGCCCGAAGAGTTTAAAGAAGTCAAGGAACGTTACGATTTTCTTTCGGAGCAGATTAAGGATTTGGAAACCGCTAAAAAAGATTTGGAAAAAGTGACGGAAAAAATCAAAAGCGAAGCGACGGATTTATTCGAAGAGGCGTTTAAAAAAATTCGGAAGAACTTTCATTCGATGTTTCGCCGTCTTTTCGGAGGCGGAAATGCGGAGATCCGCCTTACAGACACGTCGGATATTTTAAACAGCGGCATTGAAATTTTGGCTGAGCCGCCGGGGTTGAAGCTGCAGTCGATCGGATTGCTCTCCGGCGGACAGCGGTCGATGACGTCGGTTGCTTTGATTTTTGCGATCTTTATGGTGAAGCCGTCGCCGTTTTGTCTGCTCGATGAAATCGACGCCGCATTAGATGAAAGCAACATCGGTCACTTCATTTCGACATTGCAGGAATTTTCCCGACAGTCGCAGTTTATCATCATCACACATAATAAAAAAACAGCGGCGGCCGCTTCGTCGATTATCGGTGTAACGATGCCGAAAGCCGGTATCTCCGCCGTTTTTTCGACGCAGTTGGACAACGAAAGCCGAAATTACCGCGAAAAAAGGCTGGCGCAGATAGAGGAGGCTGAGGAAGCGTATGAAATTCAAGAAAATTGATTTGAATTTTAAAAAGGCGCTGAGGCGCAAAAAACGGGAAGCCCGATGGGCTGAAGAGGATGGGGCCGTCACGCCGTCGCGGCTGACTCTTTTAAAAGAAAATCTCTCTCAGTTTTTTCATTCGCGGCCGTTTAAAATTTATTTGACGGCACTTGCAGCAACGGCTGTTGCGGCAGCCGTCGTGATTGCGGCTGTCGGCTGGTTTCGCAGCTCTTCCGTTCGCAGTGAATTGGCGGAAGAGGCAACCTTCAACAATTTTGTCGGCGAGTCGACCGAAATTCTGAAAGTTTCCGATTTGGCAATTCCCGATTCGTTTAAAGGCGAAGAGAAGGAGGGACCGATCCGTTACCGGGAACCGATGAGGGCTTGGACTCCCGAAATGGCAAAACCGTACAAAAATGATTCCCGCGCGTTGGCCGAAGATCTGTTGGCGGAAGAAAATGAGAAGAAAGTTCGCGAAATTCTCGGTTTGTAGCTTGTTGTTTTTGGCATCGTCGTTTTCGGCAGCCGCCTACGAACCGCCGTTTTCCCGAACCGAGTCGGTTGCAATCGAATCACCGAACGCGCTGTTTCTTCGTTGGGAAAAGACCGACGGTGACGCCGATTCTCACCGCGAACCGCGGCTGACGGGAAAACAGCAGCGCGACGGAGCGACCGTTTTCCGATTCCGTTTCCGCCAACCGGGGCGTTACCGACTTTTTTTTCAAATTCAAAATCATGATACCGCCGAAACGACTTCCGTCGAACGGGAACTCTCCGTCGGCGTTCCTTTTGCCGAAGATCTTTCGGCGTCTGAAAACCCGTCTGATGAAGTTTCCGACGGAGTACAGAACGAAGCTTTACCATGACGATTACGGAAATTGCTTCCGACAAGAAGAGGTTTTTACCGATTTTGCTTCAAGCAGACGAAGAGGAGCGGATGATTGACCGTTACTTGAATCGGGGGCGCCTCTTTGTCTTAAACGGAGGCGATGCGGTTTGCGTCGTCACCGATGAGGGCGGGGGCGTTTTGGAAATCAAGAACCTTGCCGTCGCCCCTCAGTTTCGCCGCTGCGGGTACGGAAGCGCCATGATTGAATTTGTCGGCAATTTTTTTGCCGAGGCGTTTTCGCTGCTTCAAGTCGGCACGGGGGAGAGTCGGGCGACGCTCTCTTTTTACGAAAAAAACGGTTTTGTCTTTTTCCGCCGCATCCGTAACTTTTTTCCGGACGAATACACTTTTCCTATTTGGGAGGAGGGCAAGCGTCTTGTCGACATGATTGTTTTGAGAAAGCCGATCAGCCGGCAATATTCCTTGCAGGCATTTTCCGCAATAGAAACAAAGTATTTGCCAAATCAATTTCCGTTTGGTACAATGACGGCAAGGAAATCGTGATGGAAACAGACATCAACGCGGCTGAGACAAAACAAGCACAGTTGAAATTACTGCTGAAACAGTTGAATCGAGTCGCGGTCGCCTTTTCCGGCGGAATTGATTCGGCTTTTTTGCTCAAGACGGCATCGGAAGTTTTGAGAGGAAATGTGACGGCGATTACCGTTGAATCGCCGCTTTTTCCCAAACGAGAGGCACTGGAAGCGGCGGAGTTTTGCCGCAATGAAGGCGTCCGCAGAGAAACCGTTTCTTTGACGGAAGAGGATTTCTCCGTTTTTGCCGGCAATCCGCCGGAACGCTGTTATCTTTGCAAGCGGCTGATGTTTGAAAAAATCAGAACCGTTGCCGCCGCACTCGATCTCGGCACCGTTTGTGAAGGCACCAACGCCGATGACGAAAACGACTACCGACCGGGGTTGAAGGCGTTGACGGAGGCCGGCATCCGCAGTCCGCTGCTTGAATGCGGACTCACCAAAAACGAAATCCGTTTCCTGGCGCGGCGGGCGGGAATGGCGCAGTGGAATAAAGCGTCATCGGCGTGTTCAGCCTCCCGCATTCCGTATGGAGAGACGATTACCGTTGAAAAACTGCGGATGATCGAAGAGGCGGAAACGTATCTGTTTGGATTGGGTATCGACCGCTGCCGAGTGCGCCTCCACGGCGGTTGTTTGGCTCGGATTGAGTGTGATCCCTCCGATTGGCGTCTGTTGGCTGAAAGGCGGGAAGAGGCGGTAACGCGGCTGAAACAGATCGGCTTTGTTTACGTTTCGGTCGATTGGGAAGGATTCCGTTCGGGAAGTTTAAACGAGGTTCTGAAGAATGGACAGCGGCTTTGAAGATTTGGGATTTGCTCGGTTGGATACGGGGCGGAAAGAGCGAACCGGTTTCCCCGAAACAGTTTTTTGTCAGGGGAAAGAAGATTCATTTCTGCGGGAAATTTTCAAGCGGCTTTACGAAAAAAACGGCGAAGTTTTGGGCACAAGGGCTTCAGCGGCACAGTTTGAAGTGGTCAAAGCCGTTTTGCCCGAAGTCCGTTACGATGCGGTTTCCCGCTTGTTGACAATTCAAAGCGAAGAAAAGAAACAGACGGGGAATATTGTCGTCTGTTCGGCAGGAACGGCCGACATTCCCGTTGCGCAGGAAGCGGCGGGGACAGCAGAGTTTTTCGGCTGCCGTGTTCGGCGTATTTTTGATGCGGGCGTCAGCGGACTGCACCGTTTGCTGGCTGAAGAGTCGGTTTTAAAGGCGGCCGATTGCGTCATTGCAGTTGCCGGAATGGAAGGCGCGCTGCCGAGCGTTATCGGCGGATTGGTATCCGTGCCGGTGATAGCGGTTCCGACATCGGTCGGGTACGGAGCCAACTTCGGCGGAGTGGCGGCGCTGCTGACAATGATCAACTCCTGCGCAAACGGTGTTTCCGTCGTCAATATCGACAACGGGTACGGAGCCGGATATATTGCTTCTCAAATCAAACGTTTGGCGGAGAGGAGGAACGGATGAACGGTCGGAGTTTGCTTTTTGAATGCCACACCGGAATCAGCGGCGATATGGCTGTGGCTGCCTTGTTGGATGCCGGAGCGGATCAAGGAGTTCTGCTCGATGCCTTAGATTCGCTGCCGATCGGCGGATTTTCGGTAGAAATCGGCCGCGCCGTTAAAGGCGGTGTCGACTGCTGCGATTTCAACGTCATTTTAGACGAAAAACACGAGAACCGAGATCACGATATGGAATACCTCTTCGGCCACGAACACAGCGGAGAAACGGAGCTCGCTTCACATGCGCATGAAGATGAACACCGACACGGACATACGCATCACCACGAGCATCGCCGATTGAAAGAGATATTTGCCGTTATCGATGAAGGGAAGATGAGCGAAGGCGCGCGGCGGCTGGCAAAGAAAATTTTTACCGTTTTAGCGGAATCCGAAGCGAAGGTTCACGGAATCTCTGCCGAAAACGTCGCTTTTCACGAAGTCGGTGCTGTCGATTCGATTGTCGACATCATCGCTTTTGCCGTCTGTTTTGATTCGCTTGAAATCAAAAAAGTTTATATTCCTTGTTTATGCGAAGGAACGGGAACCGTCCGCTGCCAGCACGGCATTCTGCCGGTTCCTGTTCCGGCGGTCGCCGAAACGGCGCTGCGTTACGGAATTCCGCTGCAAATCATTCCGGAGCGCGGCGAGTTTGTTACCCCAACGGGAGCGGCGATTGCAGCCGCCGTCGCCGATGAATATGCGCGGCCGACTCTCATGAAAGTTGTTAAAATCGGCAACGGAGCCGGAAAACGAACTTACCGGCGTCCGAGTTTTTTGAGAGCATTTATAATTGAGGAAAACTCACACTCAGAGAACGAACGGATCATTCAGATGGAAACCGATATTGACAATACAACCGGCGAAGCGATCGGCTTTACGGCAGAGCGGCTGTTTGAAGCCGGCGCTTTGGATGTCTGTACGATTCCGTGTTACATGAAAAAGAACCGCCCCGGTTTTCTGCTGAAAATTCTTTGCCGTCGGGAGCAGGCCGCCGCTATGGAAGAAATTCTTTTTACACACACAAATACCATCGGCGTGCGGCGGTTTGAAGCGGAACGAACCGTTCTTGAACGGAAAGCGGTCGTCATCCCTTCGGCATACGGGGATATTAAAGGAAAAATGACGGAATTTGCAGGGGAGACTCGGTTTTCTCCCGAATACGAGAGTGTCGCTGCCGTCTGCCGTCGGACCGGCAAACGCTTCGGCGACGTTTATGCGGAACTGATCGACCTTTTCCGAAAGGCGGAAACAGAATAAATTTTACGGAGGAATGATATGGCATGTTTTACCGTACCTTTGGCTGAAGCTGTGATTGTCACGGCTGTCAGAAAAACCGTTTTAAAAAAAAGCGCTGTCAATGCGGTTCATTCAGCGAAAATGGATTCGATCAATGAGAGTGTCGGGCGCTTGGAAAAGATGCTCTACGGTGGAAGTTTTCTGTTGGCAATTGAACACCTGTGGTACGGAGAAATTTCGTTTCTTCCGCCGTTCTTGACAGCTTTGAACAGCCCTGCGGAGATTTCCGTCATGCTGCAGGAGTTGGCAAGCGTCGGCGTCGGTATGGCGCTGCTGGTGACCGGTGTTTGGGCATTGGCGGAGGGGGCGGCCGCTTCGGTTAAGCGTCTGCTTCGAAAGCGCAAAACGGCGGCGGAGAGCTTCTGATGTGTCTGATATTTACCGCCGTCGCGGCGGCTGTTTTCGGCGTTCTGTATTTTGTTTCAAATAAGCGCAGAGGTCAAGGATACAAAAGTTTAGCAACCGCCGCGCTGATTTGCACGGCGGCAGCGTTAATGTGGTGCGTTGACGGATTTGCGGCTATTGCCGCCGGTGAACCGTTTTTCGATCTCTCGATTGACAACGCTGTTCTCGGAGTGATTGTCGTCGCTGCTGCCGTTGCCGTCTTTGCCGTTCTCTTTTTCTTCGAAAAGAGAAACGAAAAAAGGAACCATCGGAGTTCGGACCGAAAAATCAGTTCGGAACAATAGGAGAAACAAACAAATGGAAAAAATTCTGCATTTATTGATGGGAGCGGCGCTCCTCTTCACGTGTGCAACAGCCTTTTCTCAAGAAAAACTGACCCACCAAACCGACGACAAATCGGCTCCGGTGGTCTATTTCACGAAGGACATTTCCGCCGACGGAATGTTGAAAGTCTACGAAGCCCTCGGTTGGAAACCGGAAGGAAAAACCGGCGTCAAAGTCAGCACCGGCGAACCGCCCGCATCCAATTACCTGCGCCCCGCACTGCTGGAAAAGACGGTCAAGGCCGTTGACGGCGTGATTGTCGAGTGCAAAACCGCCTATCCGGGCCGCCGCAATTCCAATGCGGAACATCACAAAGTCGCCGAAGAACACGGCTTTACGAAAATCGCCGACTTTGATCTGTTGGACGAAGAAGACGTCGTCTATCTGCCGATTGAAGGCGCCGAACACCTGACAAAAGGACACATTGTCGGCAGCCATTTCAACAACTACGGCTCATATCTGGTCATCTCCCACTTTAAAGGTCACGCCATGGCCGGATTCGGCGGAGCAATCAAAAACCTCTCAATCGGATTTGGCAGCGGTTGGGGAGATTTCGAAAGCGGCAAAGTCTACATCCATTCCGGCGGAAAAACGACAAACGGTTCCATCAGCGGCGATCAAATCGCCTTTCTGGAGTCGATGGCCGAAGCTGCCAAAGGTCTGTGTGACGCCATGGGAAAAAACATCGCTTTCATCAACGTCCTCAATCGGCTGAGCGTCGACTGTGACTGCAACGGAAATCCGGCAGAACCGGACATGCACGACATCGGCATCGTCGCTTCGCTTGATCCGCTGGCAGCCGACCAAGCCGCCATCGACATGGTCTATGCAGCCGAAGACTCTGCGGCATTAAAAGAACGCATTGAAAGCCGCCAAGGCCTGCACACGCTTGACCACGCGGCAAAAATCAACCTCGGCAGTCGTCAATACCGATTGGTTGAAATCGAATAACTTCTTTCTGTTTTCATTTGGGCGTCCCGACCGCCTGCGGCGGTCGTCGGCGCCCTCCGGACCCGGTCTGCCCGACGGGCAGACGGCCTTGCGGCCTCCTCCGGGCGCCTGACGCGCTTACGGCTCGGGCCGTTTTTATTTGCGAATCGAATTTTCCTTCCGAGGCGCTCTCCTTTCAACGAATTCCGCGGATCGTCGATAAAAATAAAAAAAAGTTTGACTTTTCTCGTTTCAGCATTGATAATAAAATACAGAGGAGAAAATCTATGAGAGAGAGAGAGAGAGAGAGGGGAAGGCTTCGCCTTTTAGCCCTGTATCTTTTTTGCATTTCCACACTGCTGTTCGGTTGCCCGGAAGGAATTGAAGGGGAAATCGGATCGCCCGAGATTAAGCCGACTTCAATTTCCGTGTTTTCACATGAAACGGAAGTTTCCACCGGATTGAAAGTCTTGATGACGGCAACAGTTTCGCCGGCAGATGCCGATCAGACGGTTTTATGGACAAGCAGCGATATTTCGACAGCAACCGTTGACGAATTCGGCACGGTTATCGGATTAAAACCGGGAATTGTGACCATTACGGCAACATCCGCGGTTGACTCGAATGTTAAAGGCACATATGAACTGACAATCGAACCTCCGCTCTTGAATTTAGAGTGGAAAATCTCTGATGGAAGTATTTCTATCGTCTTAAAAGACCTCTCGAGTACCCTTGAAGAACTTCAGCCCTCCGTCATGCCGGCAAAAGTGACAGCTTCCGTTAATGGAGTGGAAGCTCTTATTAAAGACGCGATCAGTAACGAACACACCATTCCCATTGGCGCTTTTAAAGATCTTTCGGAACTGACGGTAAATCTGACCTTCTATGATGAAAACGATAACGACATCACCTCGTCCGTCAATGAATATCCCGTTATTTTTTCTCCTGTTGTCAACAAGAAAACAGGGACGGTAACGCCTGCGCATATCAATATTTTAAGAAAAACAGAAATAAATGGTACTCCGGTCGCAACAATGATTGCGGCTCTCAGCTATCCCGATGTAACGGTATTGATGAACGAACTCTCCGGAGAAGATGTGATTTTGAATACGGAACAAACCGTTTGGATGGCAACACTGACGGGAGCGGCAAATGAAATCGAAATTTCCGGCGGTTACGGCGACATTATTGAAACTGCGTTGGATTTGAATGCCGACTACGACTTTACGGCAACAGTTCGGATTTTGACGCCCGATTTGACGGGAATGAACGTGGTTTTAGCCGATTTAACATGGGGAAGCGATAAGCTTTTCGGTGATAAAATTACGGTTAAAAGAAGCCGCGAATATCCTGCCGAGATATGGCTTGACAACGAGGGAAATTACTCCGAAACCGAAGTTGCGGGTTATACCAAATATGTGTTGAGCTGGGGAGACGACTTCAACTATCCGTTCAACGGGTTGAACTATAAAAATAACGACGCCTATCTGGATGCGCGGAAAAATCCCGACGACCCGGCCTATGATTTTGCCCGCCTGTGGGGCTGCGAAAAACTGGAAGAAGGTTCGCACGTGCGTAAATCCGGCGTCTGGGACTTCCGCACTGTTGAAGCGAAAAACGGAATGCTGATGTCCAAACACATGGCCGCCGACGCCGACAACGGTATTTTCTATCTGGGAGCTGACAAAACCAAACCGCTCGGCGGATTCACCGACATCAATCCGAGCGGAGCCGTTAAAAACTTTATTTCCGGCGCGGCAATTACAAATGAACTTTACGGAAAAGGGTTTTATATTGCCCAGTTAAGAACCCGCTACAAGGGTTACTCCGACAACATTCGTTTCGGAAGCGGGGCCGGCGCTTGGTTTGCCTTCTGGCTTCACGGTCCGGTTCATGAATTTGACTTAATGGAACAGACAGTCGGGGCTCCGAGGGTCATCAATTACGTCAACCAGTATCACAACGGATGGAGTAATACATACGGCGCTACTTATATGTCCATGTTTTATCAAAAACTGACAGTATCGGGTGATGATACCGTTATGCAGGATAATTGGTATTCGTTGGCGCTGCAATGGACGGACGATCAAGTCACTTATTACTATAACAAAGATTGGGTGCATTATTTCCGGGCGAACAACGACAATACGCAGGCGTCCTTGGTTAAAAACAACAGTTTGAGCGGTGCGTCAACGGCAAACGGTAACAACAATCAGAATGTCAATACTTCCGGCTGGAGCACGACTTACAATCAATACGGTTACAACGGACGGTTAACCGTCGTTCCGCTGGCGCCGATGAATGTCTTTCTGTCGACGGAAATCGGACCGGGATGGGGAAGTGTTCCTGCCGCAAACAGTATTAATTATCTTCCTGTGTGGGTAGAAGCTGATTACATTGCTTACTACGTACCGGAAAGTTCGGCGGAAGCGTCAAATTAAGATAAAGGAGAAGAAAAAATGAACAAAACATATGCGAAATTGTTGATTTTTATGGCGATGGCGGCGGCGCTGATTGGCTGTCCGCCGACGGAAGAGGCGGTTAAGATATCCTTCAGTGCCAACGGAGGAGTCGGAACCATGGCGGATCAGGATGCGACAAGCGGAATCGAAATTGTATTAAATGCCAATGAATTCGAGCGCGAAGGTTACGAGTTTGACGGTTGGAACACAACTGCATCCGGAAGCGGCAACGCCTATCCCGATAAAGGAAAAATTACCGTTGCTGCTTCAGTGAAGCTCTATGCGCAGTGGAAGCCGGCACCGCTTCAGCATTTTAAGGCTGCCGCAAGCCACAAGTCGGCAGTTTTATCGTGGGATACGGTTCAAATTCCGTGGGAGAAGATTGAAATTCGCGGCGACGGATTTGAAACGGTGACGGTGACTTCCGAAAGCGAAACTGTCGATGCGGTAACAATCAAAAACCTGGAAAACGGAAAAGAGTACGCTTTTACGGCAGCAGTGACTTCCGGAGGAAAAACTTCCGCTGAGACAACGGTACGCTGTATCCCAACATCTGACAATGCAGCTGTTTTGTTAACGTTTGACAGTAATCCGCCGGAAGGTCTGGAAGCGCTTCCGACTCAAACACAAATTGTTTACTACGGCGCGTCGAACAGGTTAGACGAGAATACCTTCACTTATGCACAGGGTGTCTTTGCCGGTTGGTCGAGAGATCCTGCAGCAAAACCGTCGGATAGTAATCTGATTCAGGATCAAGGTGATTTTTCGGTGACCGATGAAGCCGACATCGAAAACGGTATAACGCTTTATGCGGTATGGCGTCTGAATCAGCTGGAATCGGCAGCGGTGAGCAGCGAAGCAGCGTTGGATATGCTCATCGGCGGCAAAACGATAACATTTGAACAGACATTAACTCCGGCGGAAACAGAGGGGACTGCTCCGTATATTGCAAGAGTAGAGGTAAGCTCTACTCCCGAAGCCTCCTTTGCGTTCGATGCTGCCACCGGAATTTTGACTCTGCCGTCGAATACGACGGAAGCAAGCATTGAGTATTCCGTAACATTGACCTATCATACGGTAGATGAAAACGGTGATGCAGCAACGATTGATGTAACAACAAGTGATTCGGCGCCTCTAACTTTAACCGTTTACCCCGACACTTGGGTGGTGTTTAACAACACGGTCTATAAAGATGTTCAGGTGTTTGATTTTACGGATACCGCATCTCTGGAAGGTGTGCAATATGATTCTGCGGCTATTTCTTCCGATGCAATCAGCGAGGAAGGATTTACTTTTACAGTTCCGACAGGAAATAAACAATTAACAATTCCTTCAGACGGTTTAGACGCCGCTGTTTTAACTTTGATTGAGATGAAGTGGGATAAAACAGGCGCTAATGTGTACATTGCTGAAGGAGATGCTATCTATGGCTGGTCGCCGTATAAGGGTAATAAGACTTTTATGTTGGGACTCCAAAGTAATGTAACAGGCAATAAATGGAATGCCAAGGAGGGATCTTCTAGAGATGTAACTCCCGGTACGGGAAGTTTTAATAAATATTTTATACTTGATGACGGAAGCAACTTGCCGACATTAGGGTTCAATAATGTCATATATGTGACAGAGCAGGATATTACAAACAGTGAGGGGAAAAAGATTACGACAATCAATCCGTTTAACATCACTTTTACAGTCAGTGGGACAGAGAATGTCACCTACACCCTCAAAACCGTCGCCTTTTATACCACCCCGTAAAACCTTCGTAATCAAACTGAAAACTCTCCTGCGTCCTTGCCTTTGGGCAAGGACGCTTTTTTTGTCATTGAAGATGCGTTGCTCTTTCTCGAAGCGGCCGATTTGCCGATAAACTCCGACGGTTTTTAAAGCGATAAACCGCAAAACACCTCAGCGCCGAAGCTGCGCCTCTGCCGGCAAACTGTTTTCGCCCGCAATTCGGTTAACTTTGAACACTTCAAAAATAAGAGGCAGTAAATATAATTTTAAATTTAATTTTCCTTAAATGGGGGGGGGGGGTAAAATATAATCGATGAGAAGGAGACCCATATGGTAAAAAAAGCAATTTTATTTTTTACAGTGCTTTTCATGATTTTCGGCTGCGAGCCGACAGTTTATGAAGGAGCCGAAAAGGTTGAAAATCCGACAAAGTCGCGTTCGGGATATTTTAATACCGATGTGACGTTGGGAAACGATGTTGTGTCGGTGTTTAATCAATACGGAGAATCCGTCTCCGGATTTGTATTGAGCGAGGAAGGAAAATATACAATCACCTACACCGACGGAAAGACGGAGAAAATCGTTATAGATAAAACCCCGCCGGTGATCAACGGTTTTGCCAATACGGAACAAATGCTTAATTTAACAACGGAAAAAGAGATTGCTGACAATCTCGGCGAAAATGCCGTTTCCGACAATTTGAGCGGGTACGACTATGTTTATGACGCTTACTGGAAAGACGGCCGGGATCCGTTTAAAGAGGGTGGTGGTCCGGGAGACTATGTGCGCGTCTACGTGGCGTACGACCGCGCCGGCAACGCATCTGAACCGTTTGAGTGGGAAATCACCGCCTATAAATTTAACGGAGCCGCTGGCGAGGAAGTGACGTTGGTTCTGAAAGAGGGTGCGGAGTCTTTAGACGGAAACAGTGTAAAATGGCACAAAGAGCTGAATGACGTTACGCTGACTGCGGATGTAACCGGCGGAACTGGGCCGGATACGTATACGTATGTATGGACGGTTGACGGCGAAGTTCAAGAGACGGTGACGAACAAATTGACGTTAAACAGCCCCGAAGAAAAAGTGTATACTGTTACGCTTAAAGTCAAAGATACAGGCGGGATGCCGGCAATAAAAACTGTCGCCATCGGATTCGATCAAACCGCGCCTGTGATACAGCGGGGAGTGAAAACGCTGACCGGTTATACGGACGAAGAACGGCTGGCCTTTAAGGAATCCACTTCGGATCTGCGTATTATTGAAAGCGGTTCGGGCGTAGACACAACCAAGATTGAGGGGAAGTATGTTGATACTGAGTTAGCGGAAATCGAACTCTTCGTACCGTATAAAAGAACGGTGACAGTCACCGATAACGCCGGCAACGTAAGTGAAGAGTTTGTATATGAAATCATGTTTGAAGGAACGGCTCAGGAAGAAGATGAAGCGAAGATGGACGGAGCGGTAGCGACCCCGGTACCGACAGACGGCTTTCCTCTGCCGAGTGATTCGCAGGTCAAGTGGATGCAAATGGAGCAATACGCATTCATTCACTGGGGGCCGAACACGTTCGGAACGGGTCAAATCGGCAACGGCGAGTGGGGCAACGGCTATCCGGCAGGGGCGGCTGCTTTCCGACCGGGCAGCAACGCCGACACAATCACTCAAGGTTGGATCGATGACGTTGTTACCGCCGGCATGACCGGCATCATTATGGTTGCCAAGCACCACGACGGTTTCTGTCTGTGGGACACGGTGACCACCGAGTATTCGGTTTGCAAAAGCGGCGATGGGTATTCGTATCACGACGAGGATTACCTGAAAGCGTTGATTGAAAATATGCGCGACTATAATAGAGCCCATTCCGAAGCGCCGTTAAAGCTGGGCGTTTACGTCTCACCGTGGGATCGAAACAACTGGACCTATGCGGGCGTAGATGAAAATGGCGAGTTTCCGTATTTGGAGTACGTCTTCCGCACGCAAGTAACGGAAGTGATTGAATATGTGGAAGAGTACGGTGAGGGCGATGTGATTCTGTTTGAATTGTGGCTCGACGGAGCCAATACGCCGAGCGGCTGGTACGGCGGACAGCTGTATAATGCACATGTTGCCGAGGGAGCTTCTGTGACCGTCGATATTTTGCCGAACAAACGCGCCGATGTTAAATCGTTTCAGCAAAATTATAACTATTCCGGTAAATTGAATTCCAATCTCACTCATCGAAGTGTGACACTGCCGTCGGACTGGAGAGCCCGCATTTACTCCGTCGCGCAGGAGGTGGTCGACAGCTACAAACCGACCGAAGATCATGAAGTGATGATCTTCGGATCTCAAATCCGCTGGGTCGGCAACGAGCAAGGCTGGGCAGGGCGCACCAACTGGATTATGCCGGCTTCGACCGACGGTCAAAATCCCTACGGAGACGAGAATGGAACGACGGTGAAGCCTGCCGAAGCGGACATGAAGACGCAGAACGGCTGGTTTTATACCGCAGGAGAGGACAAAGGCGCGGCTAAGATGATAGAGTTCTGGTACCGCTCCGTCGGCCGCAATGGAACGCTGCTTCTCAACTTCTCACCCGATACGAGCGGCGTCATTCCTTCTTACAATTTAGAGTCGGCGCAGACGATGTGGAACACGGTTTCATCCGATTTTGATGACAATTTGGCAGCGCGCGCTTACAAAGTTTCGGCAAGCCATGTGCGCGACAACCACATCAACTATTCGCCGTATAAGGTCATCGACGGTGACTATGAAACGTACTGGACGGTCGGCGACGGACGCGGAAGTGAAGAAGATGAATGGATTCAAGTCACCTTCTCTGAAGCGATCTCGTTTAACCGCATTGTGCTGCAGGAGAATATCCGCTTCGGACAGCGAGTTAAGGCGTTTACCGTTAAATACAAAAACGGAGAAGACGACACGTGGAAAACGGTCACTTATCCGAACATGCCGACAACAATCAGCGGCGACAGCAACGACCCCGACGTCACCACGACAATCGGATACAAACGGATTTTAAGAAGCAATACCGTCAGCGCAACGGATGTACGGGTAACGTTTACAAATTACAGAAAAGATACACGGGTGCCTGTTGTACTCTCCGAGTTTGGATTGTATTTGGCAGATTAAAAAAAGGAGAAGAAAGAGATGAAAAAAGCGATTTTAATGATAACGGCGGCGTTGGCGCTGCTTTTGGGGTGTAATGAAAGCTTGTCTCTGCTGACAAAGATAACGATTACCTCCGAAGTGAAAGAGGTTTACGTGGGAGGAACGTTGCAGCTGACGGCGAGCGTGGAGCCTGCGGACGTACCTGAAGCGGTGGTGTGGAGCAGCAGTGATGAGAAGACGGCAACGGTGGATCAAAAAGGCGTTGTGACAGGAGTCAAAGAGGGAACGGTGACCGTTAAGCTGGCGTCGAAAGCGGATGAGAATATGTGTGATACGGTCGAAATAACGGTAGTGAAGAACCCGAATCCGGTAACCGTCGCCTCAGTGGTGATTATGGACGGTGAAACGTCTTTGAACAAAGAGCTGACGGTGAAGGTCGAGGCGGACGAAAACGGTGCGTACACGCAGGAGAAGGCGTTTCAAGCGGTAGTGAACTTCTCCGATGGTTCGGAGGGACGATATGATGAGACGGTGAGCTGGTCATTGGTTGATCAGCAGCCGGAAGGTGCGTTTGCGTTGTCCGCTGAGGGGGGTTTAAGCTTTACGTTGCCAGGAAAAACAGGGACGGATGCGGCTCTGGGCAGCGCGGTGATAGAGGCGGTTTCGAACTATGATGGGACGACGAAGACGGCAGTGAGAATCAATATGGTTGACGCAAGCGCGCCGGATTCGTTGGAAATTGTGGACGAAAGCGGATACGGGTTTGAAGGCGGAACGCTGGCGCTGTTTGAAGGCGGCAGCGGTGTGACGGCGCAGGTGTTTGTCAACCCGACAAGCAAACCGCAGGAGGCTGTGTGGAGCGTGGAGCCCGCGGGTGCCGTAAAAATTCTTCTTCCCGAAGGGGCGGAGACGGAGGTTGGCGAAAGCGCAGAGGCGAAGGTTTTGCTGAAGAGAGGAGAAGTAGGGGAGGAAGTTGTCGACGCTGTTGTGACTGTTACGCAGGATGGCGTAAGCGCCAGTCTGTCGGTGAACTTCCCCGAAGCGGCGATTACCCTCGGCGGATATGAAGACAATCGATGGATTGAAGGCGAAACGCTGACACTGACTGCCGCCGACGCTTCGTTTAAGATTACGAGTGTTGGCGGTACCCCTGTCGAAGGCAATGTTTGGACTGTTCCCGCTCCGGCAAATGACGCCGACAGTGAAGACAAATCCATAGGGTGTGAGTGTCTCTCCGTTTACGGTGAAAGTTTTACGGTTAGTGTTGCGGGAAAGATCTATTCCGATGAACACGTGCGCCGCGACAGCCGATTCTTTAAAAAGGTGAAGGAAATCGTCAATTTTAACCAAAGTAGCGATGCCGAATTTGCCAACAGTGACGGCATTGTCACATTTGTGGAAGGCGGCGCTGCTGAGATAGATGTTAGTGCATTGCAATTGGAGGGTAATAGAGACAGCAATGGTGTAAATCTAACGCTCAAAAATTACAAAGGAAGCGAGAGTTCGACGGACGGCTGGTTAATGGAACTGACAGTTGTTTATTCCGATATTTCTGATATTAAAGGCGTTATCGAATTGCCGGGTGAAAACGGGGCACCGTGGTTCTGGCTGCTGCGAAACTCTTTTGGCGGAAATGTCGGCGGAGGAACAGGTTTTCGTGTTGGTCCGTATTCCGGTTCAGAGGAAGCTGCTTACACGATTTCTGAAAATGAACCGTTTACGCTCGGCTATCTTTTTGACGGCAGCGATCGTCTATCGGATGATAAAAACGTCAAATTTTTCTTTAACGGCGAAAATAAGTTCGTCTCTTTGGAAGAAGAGAAAACTCCTGTTCCGGCGGCTCCGTCATTGGGAGATGAGGTCAAGTTGAATTTCTGGAAAGAAAATGGGGAAAACAATGATCCGGCAACGATGACCATTCAGAAGGCGGTTTTTTACAAACCGGTTGAGTGAGATCTGAAAAAAAGCGTCCGCGTTTTGCGGACGCTTTTTTATAGGTTTATTCGGCAGCGGAGACGTTCCATATCAGCGGCATGGAATCCTTGCCTGCGTAACTCAAAACAACGACATACAGTCCGGGAGCGGATGCCGATTGAGCCGGCACAGAAATATAGGGGAGTAGTCCATCTGAATGGATGGTTATGTTCTTCATTTCTTCTTCCGAAAAAGCGTAGTTGTTGATTCGAAATGACTTGAGCGTCGAACCGTCGGGAATTGATACAGAAGTAGTAGTATCATCGAAGAATAAGTTAAGATTCGAGTCGTCTGTTGGGAGAGAGACAGGCTGAGCTGAGGCAGAGAGACCGATAAACGGAGAACCTTCAAAACTGGAAACGCTCAGCGTTACGGTTTGCGCCGGTCCGTCGCTGCCGCCTTTACTCAGTATGACTGAAAAAAGGTACTCCGTTTGATCGAGGTTTTCAACAGTGTAAAAAATTGTCTCTTTCGGCAGTGTTTCGGATTTTGACTGCGTTTCCCCGCTCTTTCTCCATTCGACTCGGATGGAATCAAAATCCTCATCATTTGGATTTTGCCAGTACAGCATGATTTTAAACCCGAAACGCGGGCGGTTACCGGTTCCGGCGTTGGATCGGTGTCCGGCACGGTAGAATCTCCATTTTCCGTCGGAGGCTGCTCCTCAGAACCCGACGGCGGCTTCATCTCTTCTTCGCAGGCGATTAACAAAAATACCGCTGCAGCTAAAATGAAAAAGTGTTTCATAAAGTAAAGACCTCCTCAAACATTTTAACACAGTTTTCGGAAATGGACACTCTTTTTTACGGGGTCTGTAAGAAAATCTCTATTCAAATTCCCGATTTCTTTCCGAAAAACGGTCGATTTTTTTTTCGTAATGTGATAAAGTGAAACGATTTAGGAGGTGTCCATGGCAGCAGCGGGCGAAACGCCGTTAAAACCCGGTTCGAAGATTTTGATTATCGGTTCGGGTCCGATTGTGATCGGACAGGCTTGCGAATTTGACTATTCGGGGACCCAGGCGTGTAAAGCGTTAAGGGAAAACGGATACAAGGTCGTGCTGGTCAACTCGAATCCGGCGACGATTATGACTGATCCTGTGATGGCCGATTCGACGTACATCGAGCCGTTGAATTTGAAGCGCCTGACGCAGATCATTGAAACGGAGCGTCCTGATGGATTGCTGCCAAATCTTGGAGGACAAACCGGTCTGAATTTAGCGTGCGAGCTGAACAAAGCCGGCATCCTCGAAAAATACGGAGTTAAGGTCATCGGCGTCAATTTAGACGCAATCGAACGCGGAGAGGATCGCGAAGTTTTCAAAGAGACGATGACTCGTCTCGGAGTTGAAACACCCCGCTCCGACATCGCTTGGTCGGTGAAAGAGGCCGAAGAGATTGCCAAAAGACTTAATTATCCGGTAGTTGTCCGTCCCGCATACACAATGGGCGGCGCAGGCGGCGGATTGGTCTACAATGTCGAGGAGTTGCGCACGACAGTCGGTCGCGGACTGGAACTTTCGTTGACTCACCAGTGTTTAATAGAAGAATCGATTCTCGGCTGGGAAGAGCTGGAAGTCGAGGTGGTACGCGACAGCAAGAATCAGATGATTGCCGTCTGTTTCATTGAAAATATCGATGCGGTCGGCGTTCATACCGGAGATTCATTCTGCGCCGCGCCGTTTTTGACAATATCGAAAGAGCTGGAAGAGCGTTTGCGTGAGACGGCATTTAAAATCGTTGAGTCCATCGGTGTTATCGGAGGAACGAACGTGCAGTTTGCTCACGACCCGGAGAGCGACCGTGTCGTCATTATCGAAATCAATCCGCGGACGTCCCGTTCGTCGGCTTTGGCCTCAAAGGCGACCGGTTTCCCGATTGCGCTGATCTCCGCCAAATTGGCAGCCGGCATGACTTTGGATCAATTTCCGTATTGGCGTGACGGTTCATTGGAAAAATACACACCGTCGGGTGATTACGTCGTACTGAAGTTTGCCCGCTGGGCGTTTGAAAAATTCCGCGGTGTGGAAGATTTGCTCGGTACTCAAATGAAGGCGGTCGGCGAAGTGATGGCGATCGGAAAAACTTTCAAAGAGACGTTTCAGAAAGCGATCCGCGGGCTGGAAAACGGCCGTTCCGGATTGGGTTTCGCTAAAGACTTTCACGAACGTCCGCTGTCGCAGCTTTTGGAGATGCTGAAAACGCCGTCAAGCGAGCGGTATTTTCAGCTTTACGAAGCGATTCGAAAAGGCGCCGGGGACCGCGAATTGAGCCGCATCACCTTCGTTAAAGAGTATTTTATTCATCAAATGCGGGAATTGGTTGAACTGGAAGAGGAGATCCTTCAAACTCCGGGACAGCTGCCCTCTGATGAATTGCTGATTCGGGCGAAGAAAGATGGGTTTTCCGATAAATATCTGGCAAAGATTCTGGGAATTTCAGAAAAAACCGTGCGCGAACGGCGGACGGCGTTGGGCGTGAAAGAAGGGTGGTGCGCCGTTCCTGTTTCGGGAAAAGAAAATACCTTCTATTACTATTCGACATACAATGTGCCGGATGAGTCGCCCGTCAGTACGAATCCGAAGAAAATCATGATTCTCGGCGGCGGTCCCAACCGTATCGGGCAAGGAATCGAATTCGATTACTGCTGCGTCCACGCCGCTTTTGCACTGCGCGACGCCGGTTACGAAACGATTATGGTCAACTGCAACCCGGAAACCGTTTCGACAGACTATGACACCAGCACAAAACTGTATTTCGAGCCGATTACGGCGGAAGATGTTCTTCAAATCTACGAAAAAGAGAAGCCTGCCGGCGTTATTGTTCAGTTCGGAGGGCAAACGCCGCTGAACATTGCCCGCGAACTCTCAGAAGCGGGGGTAAAAATTCTTGGAACGGGAATTGACAGCATTGATGCGGCTGAAGACCGCGATCTGTTTCGCCGCATGATGGAAAAACTCGAGATTCCGATGCCGGAGTCGGCGATGGCAGCCAATGAAGAGGAGGCGTTGGAGGCGGCCGAAAAGATCGGTTATCCGTTGATGATCCGCCCGTCGTTTGTTCTCGGCGGCCGCGGTATGGAGGTGATTTACGACCGCGATATGCTGCTTGAATACGTTGCGAAAGCTGTCGGTGTCACACCTGACCGCCCGCTTTTAATTGACCGTTTTCTGCGTAATGCGCTGGAGTGCGAAGCCGATGCGCTTTCCGACGGAAAAGACGTTTTTATTCCAGCCGTCATGGAGCACATTGAGTTGGCGGGCGTTCACTCCGGCGATTCGGCATGCGTCATTCCGCCTGTTTCACTTGATGAAAAGACGCTGAAAACCATTCAGGAGTATACTGAAAAAATTGCTCGAACGCTGAAAGTCTGCGGTTTGATGAATATTCAGTACGCAGTGGAAGACGGAAAAGTCTATGTGCTGGAGGCCAATCCGCGCGCCAGCCGTACCGTTCCTTTGGTCTCGAAGGTCTGCAATACTCAGATGGCTCAGCTGGCAACGCGGCTGATGCTCGGTGAGTCGTTGAAATCGCTGAATTTGAAAGCAAAAATAATTCCTCACTATGGGGCGAAAGAAGCAATTTTCCCGTTTGACAAGTTTCCGAATGTGGATCCTGTCCTCGGCCCTGAAATGAGATCGACCGGAGAGGTTTTGGGACTTTCCGATCAGTTCGGTTCGGCGTTCTGCAAATCTCAGGAAGCCGTCGGCATGAAACTTCCGGAACCGAAAGCCGGTGCCCGCATTTTAATCAGTCTTTCGGAAAAGACGTCGCAGGCGGCCGAGGCGTTGTCGATTGCGAAAGCGTTTTCCGACCTCGGTTTTCAGATTTTGGCGACGGAGGGAACAGCCGATTTCCTGCGCGCCGGCGGAATTGACTGCCAAACGGTCGCTAAAATCAATGAAGGTCGTCCGAATGTCGTTGATCTCATTGTCAATCGGGAGGTTTGTTTAGCAATCAACACGCCGAGCGCCCGCCGCAACGCCATCGTTGACGAAGAAGTGATCCGTAAGGCTGCTTTAAAATATCGAGTGCCGTACATTACGACGTTAGCCGGCGCACGGGCGGCCGCCAGAGGTATCGCTTCCGGCATGAACCGTTCGGATGCTGTCCGTTCGCTGCAAATGTATCACGCCGCGATTCAGGAGTAAGAGACGGTTTTTGGATTCAAAATATCCTCGAAAGTGCAGATTTTGTCGGCATAAATCTGTAATAGCGGCTCGGCGGCGTGAGGAACGGAGTCTGTTTTCAGGAGTTTGGGATCTGACGGAGAAATTTCCGGAAGCAGAGTGCAGACGTTTGCAGCGAGTTTCGCTTCAATTTTATGTAAAACGAATTTTATCAATGAGGGAAGGTCTCGTTGAGTCAAAAAGGGCGCCCGGCAGGGCGCCTCGTTATTCGAGATAAAAAATTCGTTCGTCCTGACACACACCGTCCCATTTCGAGTATTCGTAAATGGAAAAATGATTTTGCAGTTTTTCTATAAATCGGCTGTAATTCTTCTCCGATTCGGGTGACCACGCTCTTTCGGCAACGGCAGCTGCCCGCGGAAAACACATATAAGCCAACTGCATTTTTGGAGTATACGTGACGCCGTTTTTGGTAAAACCTTTGGTGCGATCAGTCCAGAAACAGGTCTGAACACCGATCTGAAGGTTGGAAGGGATGGCGGTTCCCCAATTGTTTTTAGCGGGATCGGCGTTGTACATTTTTTCCATTGTACTGACTGTCCATGCAGCTCCGATGAGATGTTCAGCCTCACGATCTTCCTGGGATTGCACAATGGAAAGATAATAATTTTGTTGAGAAGCGTTGACAATCGGCGTATTCATTGCATAAAGTTTGTCACTGTGCTCCCCCGACCAGTCGACTATCAAATCGTTTTCAGTTGCTTGGAATTCATTTCCCAAAGTGGCAGCTTCGTTCCACATCATCATGCGTGTGCTTTGGAATTGTTTTTCAAATTGCTGCTTGAATTCGGCAAAAAACATTGATTGGAGATGATGAAGACTTTCGGAAGAAACATCTCCCCAACCTTGTTCTTTGATTTTATCTTCACATCGTTTACAGTACCACCACGGACCGTTCCCAAGATGATTTTTAGCAATGCGGACTTCATCTCCTCCGATATTAATTATGTCTTCTCCGAAAACAGCAATTATTTGTTTGAACATTTCGACAAGAACTTCGTAAGTATCGGGATGAGAGGGGCAAAGATCACTGTCTCGTCCGTTCTCTTGAAAAATTTGGCCGCCCCTAACAGTGTTTTTGTAAAATCCGTCGCAACGCAATGTCTCTCCTGTATCGGAAATCAGTAAATTGTAAATTGGTTTGCAGTGACCGGGTATGTCGAATTCGGGTATAATGGTAATATTGAGGTTTTTGGCGTACTCAACAATCTCTTTTAATTCCGTAATCGTATAAACGCCGTCGGAATAACGCAGACGGTCGGCTTCCGTCTCAGTGCAAAAGATCCATTCCGGCGTATGCGTCGAAACAGCTTCTCCCTTTCTCCACGCCGCTTTTTCCATAAGTTGGTCAAAATCGTAAGTGTTGCCCGAAGTCGTCGTGATCTGACCGCTGAACGGGAAACGGATGCCGGCGTCGTCTGTCAAGTGCCAGTGGAAATAGTTGTATTTTAAATAAGCGAGCTGATCTAAAAGCTTCAGGACTGTCTCTTTACCGAAAAACGTGCGGCTTTCGTCCAACATAAATCCTCTGTACTCAAATCGAGGTTCGTCCGCAATCGACATAAACGGAACTGTCAAGGCAGGCGGATTTTCGACAGCGGTTTTTGAAAACACTTCCGGAGGCAGCAGCTGTAAAAGAGTCATCAAACCGTAAAAGAATCCGGCAGACTCTCCTGCTCGAATTTCAACGCCGTCAGCCGTTATCTCCAGCTCGTATGCTTCAGAATTGAGTGAAGCATTATTTGTCAATGTGATGCTTCCGGCTGTAGGTTCACTTCCCGCCAGATTTATGCCGAGCGCTGTTGAAAGGTGGCTCTTGAAAAAATCTATTGCCGAAGAGAGGTCGAGTCCGGAATTGTTGATCAATGCCGTTTCATTTGTTATCGTAAAAAATTGGCTTGCATCGATTTCCAGCGTTTTCGGCTGCGGAATAATAGAGGGTTTGACTTCGTCAGCCTGGTAGAAAGCGATCGACGCAAGCGAGGCATACTCCACCGGTGCATCGGTTAGCGCTTCCTGTGCTCCGAAAACCAATGTGACTGATTCACTGAACGGCTCCTTTGCGGCGTCATCCGTCCAATACGCCTGCGGCCGCGCGCTGCCGTTAAGCGCGGCTTGGATCGTCCGACCGCAGCGGGCAACGTCCAACGTCACAAAACGCTGTTTCATTTCATCGGGAAAATCAAACGCGGCTGTCTCCTGTGTTCCGTCTCCCATCACCGGGTTCTTCACTCCCGCCGTTGTTTCCGAAACCGCAAAGAGATTGAAAACCGTTCCGTCTTCCTCAAAACCGAAACGGGGAGAGTAGTTGTCACCTGTTCTAAACGTCAGCCGAATCAAATCGAAGGCGACCGGAACCGTCAGCGACAGTTTCATTTCAGGTTGAGCGCTGTTTTCACCGCCGTTGCGCAGCAATAACCGTCCATTTTCAATGGAATAACTGTCACCTGAGGCGCCTTCCATTTTTACTGCCGTCGAATTGAACTCTTCGGTAAAAATTCGTTTATACACCGTATTATTGAGAAAAATACTCTCAGGCACAGGCGGAGCTTCCGTGATTGTAATCAAAATCGAATCTTTTAAACCCGATTCGGTTTGAGCCGTTATGCGGGTGCTGCCGACCGTAATCGCTGTCAACCGTCCGTTCGTGGAAACGGAAGCGCTGCCGCTCGGCTCAATGCTCCATGAGACGGTTTCATTGGGATTCGGTTCTGTCTTCCATATTAACTGAACCGATTGACCTTTTCCGATAGTGAAATCGCCGTTGAGGATTTCCAAAACGCCTTCAGCGGACGGCTGCTCTGTTGGCTGCGTGCAGGAGGGCAAAATGAAAATCGCCGCAATGAAAAATAAAAGATGAAATGAGGCGACTGTTTTCAATGTCCTTTTCATATATCCAATCCTTTTAAAATAAAATTATATTAATCATTGTATAATATTAAATTTTAAATCGTAATATAAATTAAATGTTATTTTTAATAGGAATGTGAGATTCCGGAGCACAGCTGATGTCAGACTGCGGCATGAAAGATCTTTTATCAGGGGAAGAGAATGTGACATTAAACAGTATTGATTGCCTGAGAGCATTTTATAAAAAAACGAGAGAAATCGAGCAGCTGATGATGTTTATCTATTACGATCACTTTAAAATTTATCGATCTCCGGAGATCCGAAATGAATCTGTTCCTCTGAGCGATTTTTACTTTTGAAACGGATAAATTTTGCTCCTTTTGTTTGGACTTGACAAAAGCGTGATGAAGCGTTAAAATAAAGAAAAGGGCCTATAGCTCAGTCGGTTAGAGCACTTGACTCATAATCAAGGTGTCCCAGGTTCAAGTCCTTGTGGGCCCAAACGTGTTCCCAACGGAATGCATTCATAAAACAGCATCAGATTGCTTTTGGAAAAACGGCGCAGCTTTGTCTATGCCGTTTTTTTGTTTGGCGTTACTTCACAAAGACAAAGGAAGCGTTCTTAGTGTTTTCGCGGTGTTTTCTACCTGTTTATCATTATTTAAAATGGAAAATGGGTATTGAGACTCCTCAATCTTTTGCTTTTTTCATATGAAAGGCGATTTTGCTTTTCATTCATACATCACTGCGTTTTTAATTTTGATAAAGAACCGAGAAAGATTTTGAAAAACTTTTTGCTAAGAGATATTGACAAAAGTTCGCTATGAAATTAATATATAACAGTGTTATATAAAGGAATGTATGAGCGAAACAGAGACAACAACTTTGCAATTAATTCATTCAGCCGCTATGCAGGAATTTCTCGAAAAAGGCTTTAAATCTGCTTCCTTGCGCAATATAGTAAAAAAGGCAGGCGTTACAACGGGCGCGTTCTACGGCTATTATGCCAGCAAAGAGGCCTTGTTTGAAGCGTTGGTTTGTGAACAGTATGAGCATTTCATTAAGCTTTTTCAAAAAGCGCAGCAAGATTTTTCCAATATTCCGCCGGAGGAACAGCCGAAACATTTGAATGATATATCCGGCGCCTGTATGGATGAAATGTTTTTGTATGCCTACAGATATTTAAAAGTTTTTCAACTTATTCTGTGCCATTCGGAAGGGACACGCTTTTCAAAACTGATTGACGAAATGGTGGAAATCGAAATTAAAGGAACGCATGATTATTTGACAGTGTTGAAAAATTTGGGAAGACCTGCACCGCCGATTGACGAGCATTTGGAGCATGTACTGATCACCGGCATGTTTAATACATTTTTTGAATTGATTATTCATGAAATGCCGATTGAAAAAGCTCGGCATTATTTAAAAGAGATGCGGGCGTTTTATACGGCAGGATGGATGAAAATTATGGGGCAATAGGAGATTTAATTTTTTCTCCATTAGTTAGCTATTGCTAACCAATGGAGCGGATATTTATCTCAAGTCTGCCGGAGACGTATTTATTGTATTTGGTTAGCAATAGCTAACTAAACTTGCGGCTATTCGGAATCAGCGTATCTGTTTCCGAGTTGATAAAAACTGGTTTTATAAGGAGGTCTTTGCGTGAAAAAGCAATCGAATTTGTTCAGGCTGATGGGGTATGCCGGCAAGCACAGGATATTAACCTATCTCTCGTGGATCTTATCGGTCATCAGCGCCCTTGTCGCTCTTGTGCCGTTCTGGTACATATGGCGCATTGTCCGCGATGTGCTGGCAGCCGCCCCGGATTTTGCACATGCGGAACATATCGCACGTTACGGCTGGTTTGCCGTATTGTTTGCAGTAATTTCCGTTGTTGTATACATCGCCGCCCTGATGTGCTCCCACTTGAGCGCGTTCCGGGTCGCCTCCAATATCCGAAAAACGCTCATGCGTCATATCACGTCCCTTCCGCTTGGCGTAACGGAAGCGTATGGCAGCGGAAAACTTCGGAGAATTGTCAATACGTCCAGCGCGGCGACGGAAAATTATTTAGCGCACCGCCTGCCCGACAAAGCGGGCGCGATTGCCACTCCGTTTGGACTGCTTGTTTTGCTGCTTGCATTTGACTGGCGTCTGGGACTCCTGAGCTTGATTCCCGTCGCGCTTGGATTTCTGATCATGATGAAAATGACAGGAACAGGAATGGAGCGGAAAATGCGGGAATATCAAAACGCGCTTTCCTCTATGTCCAACGAAGCGGTCGAATATGTACGCGGTATTCCCGTGGTAAAAACGTTCGGACAAACCATATTCTCTTTCAAGCGTTTCAAAGCCGCAATTGATAACTATGAAAAGTGGGTTATCGCTTATACAAAAGAACTGCGTCTTCCGATGATGTTTTATACAACGGCGATCAACGGCGTATTCGCTTTTTTAATTGCCGGCGGGATCCTTTTGTCAAGAGGCGGCGTAACAACAGAGCTTCTGCTGAATCTGATTTTTTATATTGTCATTACGCCTGTGATCGGAACAACGCTTACAAAAATTATGTTTATGAGCGAGGACGCCATGATTGTAGGCGACGCGATAAACAGGATAGATGAGGTGCTCAAAGAAAAACCGCTGCCTGAAAGCGCGGCAACCAATGAACCGAAAGACAACGGGGTTATATTGGAACACGTCAGCTACAGCTACGACGGAAAGAAGAATGCGCTGAACGATGTGTCACTGATCATCGAACCGGGACAAACCGTCGCGCTTGTCGGACCGTCCGGCGGCGGCAAAACGACTCTTGCCAATCTCATCGCAAGGTTTTTCGATCCGCAAAAAGGGCGCGTTTTGATTGGGAATACCGATACGCGAGCCATCCCGAAAGAAACATTGATGAACAAGGTATCGTTCGTTTTTCAAAACAGCCGTTTGCTCAAGACATCTATCTTGGAAAATGTACGCATGGGCAATCCCGCCGCATCGCGCGCTGAAATCATGCATGCGTTGGAAGCCGCGCAGTGTATGGATATTATTGAAAAGCTGCCGAACGGCGTCGATACAGTGGTTGGTGGGAACGGCGTGTACCTGTCAGGCGGCGAACAGCAAAGAATTGCCATTGCGCGAGCGATTCTGAAAAACGCGCCGATTTTGATTTTGGATGAAGCCACCGCCTTTGCCGACCCGGACAATGAAGTACGCGTACAGCAGGCGCTGTCCGCGCTGTCAAAAGGAAAAACCGTCGTGATGATTGCGCACAGACTTTCGTCTATTACGAGGACGGACTGTATTTATGTTTTGCAGGACGGCGAGATCATAGAAAGCGGTACGCACCGTAGGTTAATAGATCAAAATGGCGTATTTGCTCACATGTGGAATAATTATTCCGAATCAGTGGAATGGAAAATCGCAAAGGAGGCAAAAAGATGATCAAAGCGTTGCAAAGGCGCTTTGCGCTGTCCCATCAAGGAGCTGTCGATTTAATCAAAGGCTGCGGCGCCTGTGTCGTACAAGATCTTTCGTTTATGATTCCCGTAGGAATTTTGTATGCGTTTGTCATGGATATGATGAACGGAGGCATCAACGGAAGCCGAACCGGTTTTTACGCGGCGGGCGTTCTGGTTTGCCTTTTGCTGATCTTCATCGCGACCTATTTTCAATACAACGCCACATATCTCGCGACTTATGTGGAAAGCGGCGTGCGGCGTATTTCCCTGGCGGAACGGCTCCGCAAAATTCCGCTCTCCTTTTTTGGCAAAAAAGACCTTGCCGATTTGACAAACTCCATCATGGGCGACTGCGCCACGCTGGAAACGGCGTTTTCTCATTATGCGCCCGCTTTGGCAGGCTCCCTCATTTCCACAACCCTGATTGCGGTTTGCCTTTTTGTCTATGACTGGCGCATGGCGCTCGCCGCGGTTTGGGTTTTGCCGGTTGCCTTCACTATTACATTTTTTTCGGCCCGCATACAGGAATACTTCAACCGAAAATCCGTAGCGGCAAATGTTGCCCTGGAAAGCGGTGTGCAGGAGTGTATTGAAAGCTTGCAGGACTTAAAGGCCAATAACGCGGAAGAAGCCTATTTAAAAGGGCTGAATCAGAAAATTGATTATGTGGAAAAACGGCACATCATTACAGAACTGGGTACCGCTCTTTTCGTTGTTTCCTCTACTTTAATTCTAAAATTCGGAATCGCTACGGTGGCGCTTGTAGGCTCTGTGCTGCTTGTGCGCGGGGAAATCGAAATCCCATTGTTTTTCCTGTTTTTGCTGGTGGCGTCCAGGCTCTATGCCCCGCTGGAAGGAGCTTTGCAAAATCTGGCGGCGGTTATTTCAACCAAAACCAACATTGACCGCATGAACGAAATCCTTGACCAGCCCGTTCAAACGGGGAATGAGCAACTAACAAATGACGGCTGCGATATTGTTTTCGACCATGTGGGATTTTCCTATCATACTGGGGAAACTGTATTAAAAGACGTATCTTTTACGGCAAAGCAGGGAGAAGTCACGGCTTTGGTTGGACCGTCCGGCGGAGGGAAAACGACCGTCTCCCGCCTTGCCGCGCGTTTTTGGGATATCGGCAAAGGGAAAATTACGGTTGGAGGAATGGATATTTCGCAAATCGATCCGGAAACCTTACTGTCGCTGTATTCCATCGTATTCCAGGATGTAACATTGTTTAACAACACCATTTTGGAAAACATCCGGATCGGCAAAAAGGATGCCACCGATGAAGAAGTTATCCAAGCGGCAAGGCTTGCAAACTGCGAGGAGTTCGCTTTAAAGCTCCCGGACGGTTATAACAGCATGATAGGCGAAAACGGCTGCGAACTTTCCGGCGGCGAGAGACAGCGCATTTCCATTGCCCGCGCTTTCCTTAAAGACGCTCCGATCATTTTATTGGATGAAGCCACGGCAAGCCTCGATGTGGAAAATGAAACGCTCATACAGACCGCTTTATCACGGCTGATAAAAAACAAAACCGTACTTGTCATCGCCCACCGTATGCGTACCGTAAGCGGCGCGGATAAAATCGTGGTTCTTTCAGACGGAATTGTCGCCGAACAGGGAACTCCGGAGGAATTGATGCGAACAGGAAAGATTTACCCCCACATGATGCAGCTGCAAATGATGAGTGGAAGTTGGGAGATATGAGGAATACGTATTGATGTTGTGATCAAAGAGAGGAACAAGGCAATGTTCCTCGGAGGGACAGCAATACTGTTTTATCGTTTCGTTTAGCATTGAAAACCGGGTAAGCAGACTTTTGTCTCTTATCCGGTTTTTTGTGAGGTTAACCTTGTTTTAAGTGATTGGTTAAACAGCTTTATGCGGTTATCAAATCGACGTATTTTTTTATATTTTTTGATAGCGTAAAATCCTGCGGCGTGATATAATCAGCTATGCAGATTTTAATGGTTGCCAGTGAGGCGGTTCCTTTTGTCAAGACAGGCGGTTTGGCGGACGTCGTTTCGGCGCTTTCCAAACAATTAAAAAAAAACGGACATGATGTTCGTATCGTCATGCCCCGCTATTATCGCATCGACCGATCGCGGCTGACGCTTTTGCCGGGTGCATTGGGTATTCCCCTCGGTTTCGGTCAGGTTTGGGCGGGCGTTTATGAAGGACGGCTGCCGGAAAGCGACGTGCCGGTTTACTTTTTGGATCATGAAGGTCTTTATGGCCGTGACGGCGTTTACGGTGAATTCGGCGGCAGTTATCCGGACAACGCTTCGCGCTTTGTTGCTCTCAGCCGCGGAGCGTTTCAGCTTTGCAAAAAACTTGGCTGGTATCCCGATATTATGCATCTTCACGATTGGCCGACAGCTCCGGCGGCGGTCATCCTCAATACATGGGAGAAATCCGGCTATTTCACAAAAACAGCTTCCGTCTTGACCATTCACAACCTCGGTTATCAAGGATGGTTCCCCAAAGACGATTTAACGCTGTTTCAGCTGCCGTGGGAAGAGTTTTATGAAAGCGGTTTGGAGCGGCACGATAGCCTGAATTTTCTCAAAGCGGGAATTCTGAAAAGCGATTTAATTACGACTGTTTCGCCGACTTATGCGCGTGAGATTCAGACCGGAGGCTACGGCGAAGGGCTGCAGGATGTGCTTGCACAGAGACGCGGAGACCTTTACGGCGTTCTGAACGGCTGCGATTACGACGAGTGGAACCCCGAAACGGATAAATACATTCCGTTCAATTACTCCGACCGAACGCTGAAAGAGAAAGCCCGCAACAAAGAGGCGCTGCAGCGCGAACTCGGTCTGACGGCTGACGCTTCCGTTCCTCTGATCGGCATGGTTTCCCGTTTTGCGGAACAGAAGGGATTCGGAGCGCTGTGCGGTCCCGGTTCCGGTTCGCTCTATCCGATTTGCCGCGATATGAAAGTTCAGTTTGTGATTTTGGGAACAGGCGAGCCGTGGTGCGAAGAGGAGTTGCGCCGTTTGGATGCTGCATTGCCGAATCTGCGGGCTGAAATCCGTTTCAGCAACGCTTTGGCCCACAAAATTGAGGCGGCCGCCGACTTTTTCCTCATGCCGAGCGCCTATGAACCGTGCGGACTGAATCAAATGTATTCGCTTCGCTACGGAACGCTGCCGATTGTGCGGCGCACCGGCGGTTTGGCGGATACGGTATGGCAATACGGTGAAGCCGACGGAGGCGGAAACGGTTTTCTGTTTGACGATTTAACCCCAAACGCATTGTACAACGTTGTCGGCTGGGCAGTTTCCACCTGGTATGATCGACCGAATCACATCGACCGAATGCGGAAAACGGCGATGGCGCGCCGCTTTGGCTGGGATCAATCGGCAGCCGAGTACGAGAAACTCTACGCGGCAGCGTTTGAGAAACGCAAACGTTTTCATAATCTGTATTGACGTGAAAGAGCTGATTGAGTCGTATTACAAAGATAAAATCAAGCCGGAGAATCCCGATTACCGCGTTCACGGCTGGGAGAGCGAAGCCGCTGCCCGAAAACGGTTCGGAGCGCTTTTTGCGGCGGTTGACCTAAACGGCAAAACTCTGCTTGACGTTGGCTGCGGCGTTGGCTCCCTCTTCGGCGAACTGGAGCGCTGCAAAATCCGTTGCGATTACGTTGGCATCGACATTTTACCGGCAATGACGGCGGCGGCCCGGCAGCGGCAGCCGAAAGGCGTGTTTATGACCGTTGATTTGGAAGAAGAGAATCCGTTCGGCGCAAAGAGTTTCGATGTCGTTTACGCTTCGGGTATCTTTAATTTAAACAGCGGCTGCAACGAACGGTTTTTAACCGATACCGTTTCGGTTTTTATGAACATTGCTTCGGAGTCGGTCGTTTTCAACCTGCTGCATGAACGTTCCGGCGACCGTGAAGATGAGTATTTTTACACAACGCCGGCAGCAGTTGAAAAACTTTTGCGGCGCCTTTCTCCGCGGCCGCGGTCGTTGGAGTTTGACGACGGGTACAGTCAAAACGATTTTACCGTTATTTTGAGGCTTTAAAATGAAACCGCTGACTTTGGACGATAAAGCGAAGCTTGAATCGATACTTCGAAATTCAGGCGATTTTTTGTCGGAGTACTGTTTTTCCAATCTGTACCTTTTTCGACGCAAGCACCGTTATGCCGTTGAGGAATCCGGCGGCTGCCTTTTCATTCGCGGCGTCAGTTACGACGGTCTTTCCTATGTTATGCCGTGCTGCCAGAAACAGTTGGCGTCTCCCGAGTACCGCGAGGCGCTGACGGCGCAGCTTTCTCAGGTTGACATGATTTTTCCCGTTTCAGCGAAGGCTTTGGCGTACTTTGGAGAAGAGTCGTTTCGATTCGAATCGATGGCGGAAGATTTGGATTACATTTATGCACGTGAGAAGATGCAGTTTTTCCCCGGCCGCCGGCTGCAGAACAAACGCAACCTTTTGTACCAGTTTTTGAAATACTATCCCGATCACCGAACGGTTGATTTAAGCGAAACAGAGGCAAAAGACGGCGCGGTTGCCGTTTTGGAACGGTGGCAGTCGTCGTTTGATTCAGAGGAGTCGACCGATTACGAGCCGTGCCGCGAAGCGTTGGAGCTTTACGACGAGCTGGGACTCTCCGGATTTACGGTTTTTGACGGCGAAAAACCTGCCGGATTTCTTGTCGGTGAGCCGATTCAAGACGATGTCTTTGCCTTTCACTTTGCTAAAGGCGATAAATCGGTCAAAGGTATTTATCAGTTTTTGTTCAGCACGGCGGCTGCCCGCTTGCCCGAAAGTTTTTCGTATGTTAATATGGAGCAGGATTTGGGGAGTCTGCCTCTGCGGGCGTCAAAATCCTCGTATCTGCCGGATATGATGGCGCAGAAATATCGGATTTTCAGACGGTGAGACCATGGCGAAACTTTGGCAAAAAGATTACAATTTGAATGCTTTAATTGAAGAGTTTACGGTCGGAAACGACCCTGTTCTCGATTTGGAGTTGGTGGCAAGCGACTGTGCCGCGTCAACGGCGCACGCCAAAATGCTGGCGGCTGTCGGCATTCTGTCGCCGCAAGAGGCGGATGAGCTTTGCCGCGAACTGTCGCAAATTATGGTCGAAGCGGGAGAAAAACGCTTTCCGATCGCCTTTTCCGACGAAGATTGCCACACCGCGATTGAAAACCGTCTGACCGAGCGTCTTGGCGAGGCGGGTAAAAAAATTCATACAGGACGTTCCCGCAACGATCAGGTTCTGACCGCCTTGCGTCTCTACTCGAAAGCGTATGTATTGGAGATGATTCAGGCGCTGATCGGTTTCGCCGAGGCAGCCGCCGGGTTAGCAAAAAAAGAAGAAACAACACCGATGCCGGGACGGACCCACTTGCAGACAGCGATGCCGTCGTCGGTTGGACTGTGGGCTGCTTCATTTGCCGAAGAGACGGTCGACCACATCCGTCACTTTTTTTTCCTTTATGACCTCATCGATCAGAGTCCGCTCGGCTCTGCCGCCAGTTACGGCACGCCGCTGCCGTTGAACCGCGAAATGACCGCTGAACTGATGGGTTTTGCCCGCGTGCAGAATAATGTTTTGTACGCAAATAACTCCCGCGGCAAGTTTGAAGCGATGCTGATTGACGCTGCGGAGGCGGCGTGTCTCTGCTTTTCCAAAGCGGCGCAGGATTTGATTCTCTTTTCATTGCCTGAGTTCGGATATTTTTCCCTGCCGCGTGAACTGTGTTCCGGTTCGAGCATCATGCCGCAAAAAAAGAATCCCGACGGGTTGGAACTGATCCGTTCCAAAGCGGCGGTTCTCGGCGGCTGCGCGTCGACAATTAAAAACATTCTGCGCTCGGCGCCTTCGGGTTATAACCGCGATTTTCAGGATACAAAAGAGCCGTTTCTGAAAGCCGCTCGGCTGTCGGTTCAGTGCGCCCGCATTATGGAGCTGACTTTTCGAGAGGTGGAGGTCAACCGCCGTCGGCTGACGGAGGCTTTCACCCCGGAAATTTTTGCAACCGACGCCGCTTACGAGGCGGTTGCTGCCGGAAAAAGTTTCCGAGACGCTTACCGAGAGGTTGGACTCAACCTCGGTGCGCTTGAAAACCGCGATCCGGCCGCCGCTTTACGCGCCCGCACGTCGACAGGAACACCCGGAGCGCTGCGCCTTGAAACGCTTTTCAGCAATTTGTCGGAGCTGAAGCAGAAACAAGAAGATGAAAACAGCCGTTTTTCGACGGCATTGAAAAGTTTGACGGGAACCGCCGTTAAACTCTTTTGACGGCGGTAAGTTTAATCGATACGGTAAAAGTAAAAATCAAAATAAAAAAAAGTTTGACTTTTTTATTATTCTGAATTTATAATATATAAAAATGGAGGTGGAAATGAACAAAATTTTTCATTTAGTTTTGGCATTGCTGACAACAGCGGCATTCATTGCATGTCCGCCGCCCGAAGAGGGGGGGGGGGCGAATGAAGTAAAGCCTTCCGGTATCAGTGTCAGCGCGAACAGTACGGTTGTGCCGATTAACGGCACTCTTTTAGTGTCTGCTGCGGTTGAACCGGCGACGGTTGACCAGTCTGTTACATGGACCAGCAGTGATTCCGAAATAGCAACCGTCGACGCGTACGGTTGGGTAACGGGAGTCAAAACGGGAGCTGTGACCATCACCGCAGCCTCTGTTGTCGATCCTTCGGTTACAGGCAGCATTACGCTGACTTGTGAATCGACCGCATTCGAGACGGTGTGGGAATTTGACGGGACAGACTTCATTCTTCGATTAAAAGGAATCAAAACCTATATCAATGATTTAGAAACAGAAGAGGAAAAACCGGCGACGCTGACCGGTTTTTATGCCGTCGGTTCCGGAAGTCCGCAACAGTTCGGAGGAACCGGAATCAGTGATGATTATGCGATTCGTTTTCCCAAGGACACGCAGAACGCAAGTGTTTCTTTCTCATTCAAAACGGAAGACGGAACCGACGTCACCGAAACATTCACCAAAGATTTTCCTGATTTAAGCAGCATACGGTTTATGACGGGAAAGAGCGCGACGGTTACGCCTGCCCATGTCAACATTTTGAGGAAAACCGACGTCAAGGGAGAGCCGGAGGCCAAAGCGCTGGTCGCATTCAGCCTTCCCGATATGGAAGTCTTGATGAACGAAACGTGGTTTGAAGACGGGACGTTCGGTTCCTACGATTTTACGAAGGCGGCCTGGAGCGGAACGGTTGACGCCGGCGGAACGGAGGTGGCGGTACCTGTCGGAACGCCTTATGCGGACATTTACGAGTTTGATTTGGCGACAGGAGCGGATCAAGAGTGCTCCGTGAAAAGCGCCGAAATTCTTATTCCCGGCAAATCGCCCGACTTTGTCGGCTTACTGACGACGCAATGGGGAATCGATGACCTTTTCGGTGATAAAATTACGGTTAAAGGAAGCCGCGAGTACCCCGCCGAGATTTGGCTTGACGATCAGGGAAATTACTCCGAAACCGCGGTTGAAGGCTACACCAAATACGTGCTGAGCTGGGGCGACGACTTCAACTATCCGTTCAACGGACTGAATTACAAGAACAACGCGGCGTATCTGGCGGCGCGGGAAACGCCCGGCGACCCCGCCTACGACTTTGCCCGCCTGTGGGGCTGTGAAAATTTGGAGAAGGGATCGCATGCCCGAAAATCCGGCGTCTGGGACTTCCGCACCATCGAAGCGAAAAACGGAATGCTGATGTCGAAGCACATGGCGGCCGACGTTGATAACGGCATCTTTTATTTGGGGTTAAATAAAACCAAAAAGCTTGGCGGGTTCGACATCGCTACCGGAGCTGTGAAGGGGTTTATCTCCGGTGCGGCAATCACCAATGAACTGTACGGAAAAGGATATTACGTAGCAAGACTGCGCACCCGCTATAAAGGTTATTCCGACACAAAGTATTTTACAAACGAAGGCGCTTGGTTTGCGTTTTGGATGCACGGACCGGTTCATGAGTTTGACTTAATGGAACAGACGGCAGGAAAACCGCGGATTATCAACTACGTCAACCAGTATCACAACGGCTGGGGAACTTACGGAACGACGCATATGTCTTATTTTTACCAGCAGTTGAATGTCAACGGCGCTGATACGGTCATGCAGGACAAATGGTACAAGCTTGCGCTGCAATGGACCGATGATCAGGTGACCTACTACTACAACGACGTCTGGGCGCATTATTATAGAGCTACCGATAACAACAACAAACAGGCGACTCTGACAAAGAACGATAATTTACAACGTCAAGCCGACGCAATATCTAATAATGGTAATCCTAATAGACCAAGCATTAACACCTCGGGTCCAGAGTTCAACACGTCGTATAGAGACCATGGTTATATCGATACCCTGTTAGCCGTTCCGACAGCGCCGATGAACGTCTTTCTGTCGACAGAAATCGGTCCCGGATGGGGCTCTACTCCGAATGGAGACCTGACGTTGCCTCATCTTCCCGTATGGGTCGAAGCTGATTACATCGCTTACTACGTGCCGGAAGGCTCGTCGGAAGCGGCAAATTAAGATAAAGGAGAAGAAAAAATGAAAATGAAAAAAACTTATGCGAAATTGTTGATTTTTATGGCGATGGCGGCGGCGTTGATTGGCTGTCCGCCGACGGAAGAGGCGGTTAAGATATCCTTCAGTGCCAACGGAGGAGTCGGAACCATGGCGGATCAGGATGCGACAGTCGGAATGGAGACGACGCTGAATGCGAACGAGTTTGACCGAGCGGGTTATGAGTTTGACGGTTGGAACGAAGCGGCTGACGGGTCCGGAAAAAGCTACGCAGACAAAGGAAAAATCACCGTATCCGCTGCGGTGAAACTCTATGCGCAGTGGAAGCCGGCGCCGCTGCAAAACTTTGCGGCTGTCGGCGCAAACGCAGCGGTGATTTTGACCTGGGATCTCGTTCAAATTCCTTATGAAGAAATCAGCATCACTTATGACGGCGCAAGCGAAGCGGTGAAGGTGACTCCGCAGAATGAACCCAACGACACGGTGACGATTTCGGGATTGGAGAACGATGTGGCATACACCTTTACGGCGGTTGTGACGGCAGACGGAAAGACAAGCCGAGAGGCAACTGTCAAAGGCACTCCGTCGCTGGCAAACTCTCCGGTTACAGTGACTTTTCACAGCAATCCGCCGGCCGATTTAGCGGCGCAGGATTCCTATACCCAGGTTGTGACAGTCGGTGAGGCGACGGCGTTGGAGTCCTGCACATTCGCATACGACAGTTATGAGTTTAAAGGTTGGGCGACGAGCGCAGAGTCGACAGACATTGCTTATGCCGATGGAGCGGAATTGACCGCGGCGGCCGAGAATATTGATAGCGGAATCGACCTCTATGCGGTTTGGGCAGGAATTCAGCTGACAGGGGTTACTGTTTCCTTGCCCGCCGGTACCGAATATTTGATCGGCGGAACAACGGTTGTGCTTACGGAAACGCTGGAGCCTGCAAATGCCTACGTGTCGAGAGTGGAAGTAACGGGTGGGAGTGACGGAACAGCGAGCTACGACTTTGATACCAAAACCTTGACTCTGCCGTCGAATACAGGAGATGACTCCGCAGTGTACAATTTAACTCTGACCTATTATACGGTAAATGATAGCGGAGAGGAAATTTCAGTCCCTGCTAGTTTATCTGATTTAACCGTTTACCCCGACACTTGGGTGGTGCGCGACGGTAATCTGTACAAAGATGTGAAGCGTTATGAGACCTCTGCGTTTGCAAACGATACTTACGTAACGTATGATAATAAGACTAATAATGCGATTGCAGGTACGGATACAGGAGCCAAGATTACCGTTAACTCATTAGCGACGGAAAGCGGTACGAATAATGCTTCCATCACATTTAAAAATGTCAAGGATAGCAGCACTTCATCTAACCCCATTCTGATGGAATTGAAAGTGCTTTACTCCGACACTACGAACATTTGCGCCGTATTGGCTATTTCGAAAGACGTGTCGACTGAACCGTGGTTCTGGCTTTTGCGCAACACCTTTAAAGGAGGTACAGATGGCGGAACCGCCTTCCGTGTCGGAGCTTATTCGGGAGCAGCAGGGGCAACGTACACCGTACCGGCGGATGAACCGTTTACGCTCGGCTACCTCTTTGACGGAGCGGACAATACTGATAATAATGACGATACAACGGTCAAATTCTTCTTTAACGGAGAGAATAAATTCGTTCCGCTGACGGAGGATAGCAACCCTTCCCATACTACTCAAAACGTTGTGGCTCCGACTCTTGGTACGGATGTCAAATTGCAGTTGTGGAGAGAAAGCAGCGGCACCGATTCGGCAACGATGACCATTCAAGAGGCGGTCTTTTACGAACTTGCGGAAGCGGCTTCCGCCGCCGCCGGCTGATTATACACTTCGAAAACTCTTCTGCGTCCTTGCCTTTGGGCAAGGACGCTTTTTTTGTGCGGGCTGCCGCTGTCGAAGGCGAGAGCGGCACGGCGGGGGCCGCAAGGCCGTCTGCCGCCAGGCAGACCGCGCCCGCCGTCGACGCGGTGCGCGCCGTCAGGCGCGCACTCGCCCAAAAAAAGAGAGAGAAAGGTGTCAGTTTTTGGGGTGAAAGTAAAGCCGTTCTGCGGAGGCGGCTGCCTGTTCAATCAGCGGAGACAGATTCAGGCGCGCGAACTCTTTTTGCAGTTCGGCGAAATCGGGGGCAATTTCCGGGTGTTCGGGGGAGAAGAGGGTGCAGCAGTCGTCATAGGGGAGGATGGAGGTTTCGTAGGTGCCGATTTTTTCGGCGATGCGGATGATTTCCTGCTTATCGAAACCGATAACGGGGCGGAGAACGGGCAGGTCGGTGTGGCTGCCGGTGACGCGCAGGGTTTCGATGGTTTGGCTGGCAACCTGGCTGAGCGCTTCGCCGGTAACGAGGGCGCCGGCGTGCCGTTCGGATGCCAACCGAGTGGCGATTTCCATCATCGCGCTGCGGGAGAGTATCGTTGTGCGGTTGGGGCGGGCTTCGGCTTTGATTTTCAGCTGGATTTCCGTGAAGTTGACGCAGAACAGGTTTAATCCGCACGTCCACGGTGAGAGAATTTGAGCGAGGGTTTTGACCTTTTCCAGAGAGTCGCCGGAGGTGTACGGGTAGGTGTGAAAGTAGACGGCTTCCGGTTTCAGGCCCCGTTTGGCGCACAGCCATCCGGCTACAGGTGAGTCGATGCCGCCGGAGAGCAGCAGAACGCCGCGGCCGGCGCAGCCGACGGGAAGACCGCCCGGTCCTTCAGTGCCGTTGCCGTAAACGTAGGCGTGATCGCGGATTTCGATGCCGACTGTCAGCTGCGGATTGCGAACGTCGACTTTCAGTTGGGGAAAACGGCCGCACAGCGCGTCTCCGACAAGGCAGTTGAGGCGGTAGGAATCGAGCGGAAAGGCTTTGTCGGCGCGGCGTGATTCAGCTTTAAACGTAACGGCCGCCGTTTTTGTTTGTTCCAAATGCTTTCGGACAACTTCGGCCGCCGCTTCGATGACGGCGTCGGCAGTTTTTTCCGTTTTCAGACATACGGCAAATCCCGAAAGCCCGAAGACAGTGGAGAGTCGTTTTGCCGTCTCCTCTTCGCTCAGACCGTCGGTTTCGGCGTAAAATCGCCCCCGCTGTCCGGTGTAGGAGATCAGGTGTTCTTTTAATTGAAAGCGGATGTTTTTTTTCAGCTGCCGTTCAAACAGGGAGCGGTTTCCGCCTTTCAGTGCAATTTCGCCGATTTTCAGCAACCAAAGTTGTTTCATGGTGACCGCCGTAAAAGGGTGTGGTGTTCTTTTATGATTTCATCAAACGCATTGATGAGAGCGTCGGCGTCGGAGGGAGAGGTGGTGTGTCCCCACGAGAGACGCAGAACCGATTCGGCAATTCGAGGGGGGAGACCGAGGGGATTTTTGATTTTCTGTTTGCGGGCAGCGTCGTTTGACGAACAGGCGGAGCCGGATGAAATATCAAAACCTCGGTCGCTCAGAAGCCGCTGGGCGACTTCCGACGGCAGTCCCGGAACGGCTATACTCATCACGTAGGGTGAAAACTCTGCTCCGTTTTCGGGAAAGGGAAAGACAATCTCCGGCCGCAGGGAAAAGGCATTCGTCAGTTTTCTTCTGATTTCGCGGGCGGCGGCGGTCTCATCGTCTCGGCAGCGATTTCTGTTTTTGAGGGCGGCTGTCATTGCCGCGACGGCGGGAAGATTTTCCGTTCCCGGCCGCAGACCGTTTTCCTGACCTCCGCCGAGATAGAGCGGCTGAAGCGGTTTTTTCAGGAAAAGAATGCCGGCGCCGCGTGCGCCGCCGAATTTGTGGGCGCTGAATGACGCCGAATCGACGTCGGCTGCCGTTAGGTCGATGGCGGTTTTTCCGCCGGCCTGAACCGCGTCGCAGTGGAAGTGAATTCGTTTTCCGCCGCTTTCAAACTCTCTCACCGCCTGCACGGCTTCGGAGAGCGGTTGAACGGCGCCGGTTTCGTTGTGAGTGTGCATCAGGCAGACGAGAGCGGTTTCGGGCGTCAGCTTTCGGCGCAGATCGTCGGTGTCGATGACGCCCTCGGAGGTTGTTTTGAGAAATTCGACTTTGTGACCGCTGCTTTTTAATTCAAACAGCGGGTTGATGACCGACGGATGTTCAAACGGTGCGGAGAGAATATGGATTTGTCTCCGTTTAGTCAAAAACGAGGTAAGGACAATGTTATTGGATTCGCTGCCGCCCGAAGTAAAAACGACGGTTTCGGGCGTGGTTTTCAACAGATCGGCGCACTCGTTTCGGCACGTTTCCAAGCAGGCGCGAGCCTCTTTTCCGCTTGTGTGACGAGATGAGGGGTTGGCCGCATAGCGTTTGAGGGCGGCAGAGAGGGTTTCGGCTGCTTCCGGGTCGCACGGAGCGGAGGCAGCCCAATCAAAGTAAATGCGCGGCATCAGTTACGCTGCCAGTTCCGGATATTGATGGCAAGCGACATGATACTCGAAGCTGTTGCCACCAGTGAACTTGCAAAGCTGGTGTAAATCAGAACGTCTTTGAACGCCTGATTCGACAGCTGAGCAAAGTTGCGTTCAATGTAAATGATGTCTCCCGGCGAAACGGCGTAATCCTTCGGAACTTCAATCCGTTTTCCTTCTAAGTCGAGCAGGTAATATTTCTTGTAGTTGGCGTTCAGTGTAAAACCACCGGCCAGTTTTACATAGTCTAAAAGCGCAAACGAGGAAATGTAGGGAATCGCTTTCGGATCATTGACTTCTCCTGCCACGTAGACAAATACTTCTTCAAACGGAATAATGACTTTGTCTCCCGGTTCAAGGATGACGTCAAGCTCGACGTTGCGCGTCTGCCACAACTCTTTCAAGTTCGGAAGAGGGGTCTTCTCGAGAGAGCCTTTTTTCAGAATGAATGCCTGTTCCATTTTGGCAACGGTTGTCGGCCCGCCTGCCATATCCAGAGCACCCAAAACCGTTAATCCCTTTTTGTAAGGAATATAGAGGCGATTGGTGCCCAACGATGCGGTTACTCCGGAGAGGTTTGCTTCATTGAGGCCTGCCTGGGTGGCAATTTGCGAGGAAACGGGGGCAGATCCGATATTTATGGCTCCATCGATAATCACCGGATCGTACTGCAGCGATTCGGGAATAAAATTAATGATGTCTTTATCCTGCAGCTTAAATTCAGAAAAAAATTCTGCTTCAACCAGGATGGTTTCGGTTGTGGATCCGGACTTTCTGAGGACGCTCGCTTTAATGAAATTTTCGTCTCCGGCAAAGCCGCCGCTTTGCTGAATGACTGCGTCGATCGTTTCGCCTTCGATTAGTTCGTAAGTTCCCGGATATAAAAGAGCATTGGAAGCATAAACCAAAATATCCGCTTGTAAAATTTGAATGACATCGTTCGGATTGATATTGGGGTTAACGGAAAAATCGGCGTTCGTGTAGTATTTGGAGATGTCGAAATACCTTTCCGTTCCGTCGGCTCCGGTAACTTTCACTTTCCGGTAACTGCCCGTCGGCGTTAATCCTCCGACCATGGCAATGGAGTCAACCAGATGGAATGTCGAATTCATGATCTGTTTTCCGGGTGACGGCACTCTTCCGTAAATAAAAACATCAAACAGCGCCGGGGTCAGCAGACGAAAATCGACAGTCGCAACAGGCAGAACCGTTTTCAATCGGTGTGTAACGGTTTTTTGCAGGGTAAAAAGATCCATTCCTTTAACGCTGAATAAACCGATCACCGGTAAATCAAAACAGTAATCCGTGTCCAATTGAAACGGAACGGTTTTGACTGAGGCGTCTCCGTTATCAAAAGAAGAAATCGTCAGCTGATAAATATCGCCCGGAGTCGGTTTGTATGACTCCATCGCCGAAATGTATGACGACGGAATCGTATCCCATTTCGGAACTGTCAATGCTTTGAGAATCCGTTCGCGAAGACCGAAATCGGCTTGTTCATCGGAGCCCGATTTTGAGGTTTGGTTTTCACTGCTCTGAGATTGAACCAAATTGGATACTGCCGTTGAAAGATTGCTTTGCGCAAACATCGACAGCGATAATCCGCTTAAGAATAATACAAATAAACGCTTCAAATCGTAACCTCCGGTTGAAAAAATCGGTCAAACGGGTTATGATGTATATGATGACTTTGATAGATACAATCCATTTTGATGATTATATCACGGAAATTTCTTTTAGTGAACCGTATTGCGAAAATAATTACGAAAATCGTCTTTTTGTGACCGACAGCCGTATCCGCTCGCTGAATCGTCCTTTTGATGATTTTTGTTCCCGCATTCCCGACGGACGGTGTTTAACTCTGCCTTCGGGAGAAGAGGTGAAAAACGCCGATTCCTTGTTTCGGATTTTGGACGCCGCATTTAATTTGAAGCTGGATCGCAGCGGGGAAATGATCGCATTCGGCGGCGGCGTGCTGACCGATTTGACGGGATTGGCCGCTTCTCTGTTTAAGCGGGGATGTTCCGTCGTTTTTTACCCAACCACACTGCTGGCAATGATCGATGCATCCGTCGGTGGAAAAACCGGTATCGACTACCGCGGATTGAAAAACATGATCGGCACCTTCTATCCCGCGCGGGAGGTGAGAATCGATTTGAATTTTCTGAAGACGCTGCCGGAAAACGAATACCGCAGCGGTCTCGGGGAGGCGATTAAAACCGCAATGCTCGGCGACAGGGAGCTTTTTGATATTCTGTTGAGGGAGAGTGACGCCGTTGCGGCACGGGAAGAGGGCGTATTGCGCGAAATCGTTTCCCGATGCGTGAAGGTGAAGGCGCGGTTTGTCCGTGAGGATTTCCGAGAAAAGGGCATTCGCGCCTATTTAAACTGGGGGCATACATTTGCGCATGCGTTTGAGGCTGTCTGCGGACTGGGATCTTTGACTCACGGCGAAGCGGTCGTTTGGGGAATTGACAAGGGGTTGAAAGCGGCAGATCTGATCGGAAGCGGCAACGCCGCTTATGCGGAAGCGTTTGAGGAGCTGGTGAATAAATACGGGTTTGCCGTCGAAACGCCGGTTCCCGATTTTGAAGGATTTTGCGAAGCGCTTTCTCAAGATAAAAAGAAAAACGGCGGAGATCTGCTGTTTGTTTTACAGTCGGGACCTTGTGAAACCTTTCGAGCGCCGCTTTCGATTGAAATCCTGCGGAAGACGGTTCCGGCGCTTCACGTTTAAAATTTATCTTCAATAATCGAAAGCCGTCTGTAAACGCGGTTAAGCTGCTCCGTTTGCCGAGCGGTCGCTTTTCCGGCGGTAAGGTCAACCAGTTCTTCGAGGGTCCCGAGACTTTCGTTGACAGCGACGGTAAACTTGGCGGTGACATCGAGCGCGTAGTTGCCTTTTTTAACCGTGCGCAGATAGACAAAGCCGAGGTTTTTGCCGTTTTTTTCGAACGGGGTCAGTTTCAGAAGAAGCGGCAGGCTGCGCAGAAGCGCGTCTCCAAACGGATGGGGCTGCCGATCGATGGTTTCGATAAAATCCTGTTCAGGGTTGAGAAACTGGGCGGTGAACATCAGCGTGCGCATCTTCTCTTCCGTTAAAATGCGGCGGCCGTTCCACAGGATTGTGCCGCGCAGATTACCGACTTGTTTAATGTCTTTTTCGTCGATGTCATAGCGGATTTTTCGATATGTTTCCCAATCGATTTGCAGTACATCTTTTCGAGATCCTTCTGCTGTAACGGGGAAGGTTTTTCCGCAGATTTTTTTGGAAACTCCGTCGGCGTGCGGCTGTTTCGGTTCTCGGATGCGTTCGCCGGATTTGTTTTTCATCAAATCGCGGTAGAGTTCGGGCGATAGTTCGCTTATCCACTCTTTTTGCAGTTTGGAGACACTGCGGGCGAAGGTTTTCGAGGTTTTGACCACTTCTCCGGCAACGATGAACTCAGCGTTCTCTTTGTATAAAACCGATCCCGGGTGAATGCTGATTTTTTCCGCCGTCGACGATCGATAAACGTTGGTTTTGGTGCGGACACAGACAAATTGAATCAAACCTTTCGCAATAGACATCAGAAACGGCTTCAATTCGAAGCGGTTGCCGACGGGGATGTTTTTCTCTGCCAAGATCGATTCAAGCTGCTCTTTGATGTTGGCAATTTCGAGCATCACTTTATAATCGAGGTAATTTTTTTTGCAAAAGAGTTCTTTGTCTTCGGCAGTTATGAATTTTTCGTAAATTTTGAGATAGGCGACGAAATCTCCTGACGGATCGCGAAAGCGGTGATGGGCAGCGCGGGCGGCCAATTCTTCGTCGGGCGGAAGAATAAACGGCGAATGGGTCGACAGAAACGCGGTGGCGGTGACAACGTGGCCCAAAACATCGGGGTAGCGGTAAACCGCTTCGATAATCATGCGGGCATGGCGCGGCAGCAGCGGAAATTCCACCATCATTTTGCCGATTTCGGTTAGTTCGCGGTCGTCGGTCATTGCTTCGAGCTTCAAAAGCGTCTCTATTCCGCCGGCAATCGAGGCGCGGTTCGGTTTTGAGATGAAGTCGAATCGTTCAAAATCTTTGATTCCGAGATCCGCCATGCGCAGGATAACTTCCGAAAGGTCTGTGCGGAAAATCTCTTCAGTAGTAAATTGCGGCTTGTGTTCGCAGCTCAGTTTCGAATAGAGGCGGTAGCACTCGCCCGGACCGGTGCGGCCGGCGCGGCCTTTGCGCTGTTCCGCCGAAGCTTTGGAGATTTCCGATTCGATTAATGCCGATGTGCAGGTTCGATTATTGTAGAAATTGATTTTCGCCAATCCCGAATCGATAACGGCGGCGATTCCGTCAATGGTGACGCTGGTTTCAGCAATGTTGGTCGAGACAACTGTTTTAATCATTCCCGGCGGCGTCGGTGTGAAAACCCGCTCCTGTTCCTCTTTGCTCAGTCTGCCGTAAAGCGGGTAAAGCACCAGTTTTTCGGAGATGGGGCGGGCGACAATTTCTTTTAAGCACGATTTGATAGCGGCTTCACCCGGCAGAAAAACCAGAATGTCGCCTTTAAGACGATTTTTAACGCGTGCTTCGATGATGTCGGCAATCTCCTTGTCCAGAGCTTCTTCGTCGCGGCGGTCGGAAAGCGGGTGATAAGAGACTTTGACCGGGTAAACCGGCGTTTCAATGGTCACAATCGGTGCGTCGTCGAAGTATTTCGAAAAAACGGCGGTGTTGATGGTTGCCGATGAGATGATGACCTTAAAATCGCTGCGTTCTTTCAGAATCTCTTTCAGGAGACCGAGAATAAAGTCGATGTTGAGGCTCCGTTCATGCGCTTCATCGACCATGATGACGCTGTATTTCGACAAAAAACGATCCTGTTTGAGTTCCTGTAAAAGAATGCCGTCGGTCATGATTTTCAGCCTCGTATAAGGCGAGGTTTTATCGTCAAAGCGCATTTTGTATCCGACGAAGTCACCGACGCGGCAGTTCAGCTGACGGGCAATGAAGTCACTGACAGAGAGGGCGGCGATTCGCCGCGGCTGCGTGACGCCGATAACACCGTTTTCTCCGTAGCCGGCGTCGTGCAGGATTATCGGAATTTGTGTGGTCTTACCCGAACCCGTTGGGCTTTGGACAATGATCACCGAATGGTCTTTCAGACAGTCGAGAATTTTTTCTTTTTGCCGGTAAACCGGCAGTTCGGTGTAATTCATCGCCCCTCCCGCTTGATCCAAGCGAGCGCTTCCTCAAACGAAATTTCAGCGCGGTTTTCCCGTTTTGTTAAATCTTTTACGGTGACAGTCCCGGATGCCGCTTCGGCTTCGCCGTAAATGACGGCAAACGCAACGCCTTTCGTTTCTGCGTAGGAGAACTGTTTCGGCAGTTTTTTGTCTTCAGGATAAAGTTCGCAGGCGATTCCCGCTTCCCGCAGCCGCTGTGTCAAACGCAGGCAGCCGTCGAGAAACCGTTCATCCTGAAGGCATACCAAGGCGGCTGTTCCGGTTTTGGTTCCCGGAAGAAGACCGAGTTCGCCGAGCGCCGCCATCAACCGATCCAATCCGATAGATGATCCGACGCCGGGAATCCGCTCTTTTGTGTAAATGGAAGTCAGATTGTCGTAGCGGCCGCCGGAACAGACCGAACCGATGCCGGGCAAAGCGTTCAAAAACGTTTCGTAAACGATACCGGTGTAATAATCGAGTCCGCGGGTAATCGACGGATTGATTTTAAATTTTGCTCCGACTTCCGCTGCTTCCAGCATGCGGAGCAAATCGGAGAGACGCGCGGTATTTTGCGTTTCTCCGCCGCAGAAACGAGTCAGCTTTTGCAGCGTCCGTTCATTTGTCTCTTCGGGACGGATAAAATCGATGACTTTTTCCGCTTTTTCCGCTTTCAGCAATTCGGTTAAAAGGCGCCTCACTTCCTCTTCGCCGATTTTTCCGATTTTATCGACCGTGCGCAGAATGTCGGCCGACGCCGTTTCAATTCCTTCTTTCTTGAGAAAATCGTTAAAGATGCCGCGGTGGGAAATGTGAAACGTCACGCCGTCGATTCCCAGGACGCGAAACGATTCGTTCATCAGCAGCAGAATGTCCAAGTCATTGAGCGGCGAATCGCTTCCGACGATGTCAAAGTCGCATTGAGTAAATTCGCGGTAACGGCCTTTTTGAGTGTTTTCGCCGCGCCACACTTTGGCGATGTGATAGCGGCGGAACGGCATCGGCAGTTCGCTGCGGTGGGCGGCGATCAGGCGCGCAAACGGCACTGTCAAATCAAAACGCAGCGCCACGTCTCGGCCGCCGTTGTCCCGGAAGCGGTAAATTTGTTTGTCGGTCTCGCCGCTGCCTTTGCCAAGCAGAACCGAAGCGTATTCCAGCGCCGGAGTGTCGACGGGATCAAACCCGAAGCGGGTGAAGGTTTCTTCCAGTTTGCGAATGATCTGTTTTTTTACGGTTTCGGTCTCCGGCAGCGAGTCTCGGAAACCTTTTAAAATTTTCGGTTCAACAATTTGATTCATTTTCGATCCTTTTGTTCGGATTTTTTCCGAACCGATTTGTCAGGAATTTCTTCGGAAATTCGATTCTTTATTCGGATTTTCATTTTTCCGTCGCCGCGATTGTTCCACAAATGATAGGGAACCAAACGAACCCTCCCGCCGTTTTCGTCTTTTCCGTCGATGACCAGCGAATCGAAAAAGTCGTAACTCTTCTCGACGGTAAAGTCATTCTGAAGGTTTAAGTTCAGCTCATTGAAATCGGAGTGCCGGTTATCGGCTTCTTCGGCGCAGTAGAGGAATTTCCCGCGGGAAACGGCAAATACGTCTCCGTCGGTTTTGTGCGGCCGCCGAGGGGAGTGGCTCCGGATGATTTTCGGAAAGTCGACGGTGATTTCGTTTTTTCCTTTGCCTGATAAATTAACCGGAAAGCGGTTTCCGTTGAAATAGTGCGGCACTTCGCCGGTTTCGCCGAAAAGGATATTCGGCATCGATTCGAGTTCCGTTCCGTTGAGGGTGATGCGGTAGCCGACAGCCCATCCGGGAATGCGCAGGAACAGCGTCAGATCGCGGGCGGTTTTTTTGTCGACAAGAATGACAGTTTGGAAAGAGTCCGATTCGCTTGCCGTCATCGAAATCGTCAGTTCCGGTTCTTCGATGTGTACTTCCGCGCTGATGTATTGATCGATGTAGAGGTCGCCGTCATCGTCCTGAAAGACAACCGTTTCGGGGTAAAAAGCGAGCGCTTTGGCAAACGAAAGCGGCGCCTGCAGGTGGACGGGATTCTCCTTGCGTCCGAAACCGCCGTCGGATTCGTGAAGGTGGCGGGAAAAAAAACGGATCCCCTCACTGTCGGCGGTTGTCAGAATGAGGTTGAAAAAGATCCATTCGTAAAAATCGATGTAAAAAATCCGCCCTGTTCTCATGTAAAGCTCGAGAGAGAGGGTCGCCGTTTCAAACGCCGTTTCGGGTGCGGCAACGGAGCGGGCAGCGGGTAAATCCCCCGGTTTGCCGAATCCGCCGGTCAGCGCGTTGACGCCGACGCCGCCGGTGAGGTAGGCATGGTTTAAAATAATGTCGTTCCAGCGATTTTCAATGTCGGAAAGGATCCGGTCGTCGGCGTTCGGATCGGCTAAACGGCCGCGCAGAATTTCCAGATAATTGGCGGCGTTTCCGCAAGTTTTTTCGAGAGCCGGTTTGCGCCGATTCATCTGAAAGCGGGTCCCTGTTGCCGTGTCGATGAAACTTCTCAGTCTCAGCCGTTTGCGTTCTTCGGGGAAAATTTCCCACCGTTCACTTTCAATAGGCCATGTTTTGCCAAGCAGTTTTAACTGACTTTTGAGAACGTTTTTTTTCAGGCGATTCAGCTGCAGCGATTCGAAAAAAAACCTCACTCCGGGAGCTTTTTGACGCGTTCTCCGTTCCGTTAACTCATTTGCCAGAAACGTAAAACGGTCGTTGCCGACGGCGCGGCTCAGCAGAAAAAGCGGCCGTTCCATGCGGCTGAAGGCGGCAGTCCGCGTATCTTCGGTTTTTCCGAATTCAGCGAGAAAAAGGTCGGCGCACTTTTCGGCGGCGTTCAGCAGTTCCGTTTTTCCTGTCAGCTCTCCGTGGATAACGGCTGTTTCGATGAAGGCGCCCATGCAGAGCCACTCCCGTTCCGCGAAAAGCCGCTTCCATTTTTGCGACGGATCGCAAATCTGCTTAAAAGTGTAAAGATAGCCGCTTTCGTCTTGAGCCGCCGTTACCAAGCGGATATACGTTTCCAGTTTGCGGTTAAGATCTTCCCGCGCCGCTTCGGAGGTTTCTTTTCGGGCAACCGTTTTCAGCGCCGCGGCAGCCCAATCGTGGACGCAGGCGTCGGCATCCGCCGGTCCGCGGTAAAAGCCGAACGCGTTCATTCCCGCTACTTTGAAGTTGTCCAGAAATCCTTTGTCGTCCAGTTGCTGCCAGAGAACCGGCAAAATCGCTTCGGCGCTGCGGTTCAGCCGGTGAAGGAGGGAACGGTCATTGATTAAAAGCGAACGAATCGGTTTCAGGCGCTTCATGTTTTGAGTATACTTGAAAAAACAAATTTCGTAAATATTAAACTTGTCATCTTTTCGAATATCTAATAAAATGACGATATGGGAGAATCTCTTTTTTGGTACGATCTCGAAACTTTCGGTACGAACCCGCGCATCGATCGGATTGCACAGTTTGCCGGAATCCGAACCAATGATCGATTTGAACCGATAGAGGATCCTGTCGTTCTTTATTGCAAAATTACTCCCGATTATCTGCCGGATCCGGCAGCGTGTTTGGTTACCGGAATTACCCCCAATGAAACGCTGCGCAAAGGCGTTAATGAATACGAATTTATCCGCACGATCAATGAAATTTTTTCTGTTCCCGGGACAACCGTTCTCGGATACAATAACATTCGATTCGACGACGAATTTATTCGGAATGCGCTTTACCGCAATCTGCTGGATCCTTACGAACGGGAGTACAAAAACGGCAATTACCGATACGACATCATCGATTTGATCCGCATGGCGCATGATTTACGCCCGGAGGGAATTGTCTGGCCGATTGACGAAGAGACGGGGCGGCCGACCTTTCGATTGGAAAAACTTTCCGCCGCCAACGGGTTGGCGCACGAACATGCCCACGACGCCCTCAGTGACGTTTACGCCACCATCGCCGTCGCAAAGCTGCTGTTCGAAAAGCAGCCGAAGCTGTTCCGTTACGAATTTAATATGCGTAAAAAAAAGACGGTTCAGGAATTTCACACGGCAGGAGAACCGTTTCTTTTTACCTCGCCGCTTTTTTCACGCCCGGAGGGAATGACAAGCGTCGTTTTGCCGCTGGCAACCGATCCGACGCGGGCAAACTGCAGTCTCGTTTATGATTTGCGCTTTGCTCCGGATGATTTCATCAGTATGAGCGAGGATGAATTGGCGCACCGTCTGTACTCGCGCAATGAAATTCTGGCTGCCGAAAACGCTCTCCGGCTGCCGATAAAAGAATTCTTTTTTAACCGCGCGCCGGCGGCTGCACCGCTTTCGGCGCTGACAAAAGAAGCGGCTGAACGGCTGAAAATCGATAAAGCTGTTTGTCTGAGGAACGCCGCCGAATTGCGTAAGGCGATGAGGGAGACCGATTTGTTTGCCCGCATCCGCAATTTATTCGAACACAATCGACGCGTCGCTTCCGAACCCGTCGACAGCGGTCTTTTTGAACGCAGTTCCGCCGCTCCGACCAATGATCCGGATTTAATGATTTACTCCGGTTTTTTCTCCGACGCCGACAAGGAGAGAATGCACCGCGCACTGATGCTTTCGGCTGAAGAGATGCTGACAACCCGCTTCGATTTCGAGGACCCGCGGCTGAATGAAATGGTGTTTCGATTTGTCTGCCGCAATCATTACGGTTCGTTGGATGATCAGACCCGCGCCAAGTGGAAAAGTTTCTGCGCGCAGCGGCTGCTGGTTCCGCCGCAGGATCATTTAATCAATTTTTCGTTTTACATGAGAAAAATTGAGGAGCGGCTTGCCAGCCGCGAAACTCTCGCGAAAGACAAAGTGATTCTTAAAGAGCTGCGCGACTACGGACTCCGTCTTGAGAGGGAAATTCTTGGAAAAAACATCGATCGGGGGGCGCAGTCGTGATTGATGTCGTCCCGAGTATGTCGTACTTAATCGGAATCATCGGCAGAGTATTGGCGGCGATGGTCGCATTCGGCGTCTTTTTTCTCTGTGAACGGTACCGCGAACACGGCAGAATTTATCGGTATCTTCAGCTTTTTACCTGTTTTTTCGGACTGTGGAATTTATCTTATCTTGCTTACACGCTGACCTCCGTTCCTGAAACGGCGGCGTTTTATAATTCCCTTATTTTTTCTGCTAATTCATTTACCGTCACATTTTGGTTTTCTTTTGCCTTGTGTTACACGTGGCCGACTGTCGGCAGCAACCGGTTTTTAGCACCGTTTATGATCATGTCTTTTGCGACAACGCTGTTTTCGCTTTTGTATCCGTTTTATCCGTTTATGTTCTCTTACGAATACGTTTTTATCAGTCGCTTCGGGATGCGAATTCCTGAATTTTACGGACCGTGGTACTATGTTCATCTTATTTACGGATATGTGGCGACCGTTGCGGGAACGGTTTTTCTGCTGATTAAGCTTTTCAGAAAATCGACGCCTAATAAAAAGACGGTGGCAATGCTGATTGCGGCTGTTGTGTTCCTATTTACTCAAAATATAATTTCGACGATTTTTCCGGGCTTTTCACCGGAGCTTTTGTTTGCCTGCGGCGGAATCACACATTTTCTGTGCGGCGTATTCATCTGGATGGCAGTTTATTTTGACCGTGTGGAAGAACTGATTCTCTCCGCCTCCAAACACGGCAGCGATATTTTTCCTGTTCCGGTGATGATTACCGACAAAAAACGAACCGTTGTTTACATGAATGCGGCGACGACTGCGCTTTTAAAGAGAAAAGGGTTGTTGTCAAAAGAAGGAATGTTCTCAATTTATGATTTAGCACAGTATTTCCGTAAAAAGGAAATTGCTTTTGGGGAGCGGAAAGACGACTCCGATCTTGAAAATTTTTACTTAATTGAAGGGGTCGACGGCGATACTCTTCATTATGTTGAAGTCAGGCGGCTTTTTGATAAACGGAAGCGGTTTATCGGTTTTATTTATATGCTGAACGACATCTCCCGTGTCGGACAACTTTTGGTGATGATGGAAGATTCTGCGTTCAAAGACACGCTGACCGGTGCTTACAACCGCCATTATCTGCGGCTTAAGGAAAACGCAGTTATCGAGAAAAAGCCGTTCGTTGTCATCATGATGTGCGATATCGATAATTTAAAGGCCGTTAATGATATTTTCGGACATACAGCCGGTGATCAATACATTAAAGCATGCGTAGACGCTCTTTTTTCCAGCGTTCGTAAACCGGATTTGATCTTCAGAATTGGCGGCGACGAATTTCTGGTGGTCTTAATGGACTCTTCCGAAGGAGAAATGGTCAAATCACTGCGGAAAAGAATTCGAAAAAATTTAAAATTACCGAATTTTCCAGGAATTCGCTGCGGATTTTCCATCGGTACCGCCGCCGGCACCATCAGCAGCGAACAGGATTTTGCTGAACTCATGAATCAAGCCGACACAAATATGTACCGAGAGAAAAATTTTAAGAAAAATTCCGATGACGGGGGGGGGGGGGTAGAAATCGTTATCTGAAAAGGTGATTGATTTTCCCTCTTTTTTCTTGTATAATAAAATAATATGAAAGAAAATGTGATTTCCTCCAATGAGGATATTTTAATCGAAATGGCGTTGTTGGAAGATTTGGACGGCGTCGGCGATGTGACTTCATCCGCTGTCTTTTCCGACGAAACCGATGAATTTTATTTAATTTCCAAATCGGAAGGAGTTCTGTGCGGCCGCCGCCTCTTTGAAAAAGTGATGGCGAAGGTGGATCCTTCCGTAAACGTAAGTTTTCATTTTTCCGATGGGGATGCGCTTAAGAAGGGCGATTGTGTTGCCGACGTCTCCGGGAAGGTTCTTTCGATTCTTCAAGGCGAACGCACCGCAATCAATTTTTTAAGTCATCTTTCCGCCGTTGCAACAAAGACGGCTCGGCTGGTGAAGGCCGCCGAAGGAAAAGTGCGGATTCTTGATACGCGGAAAACGCTGCCCGGTTACCGGCTGCTGCAAAAGTATGCGGTCAAGTGCGGCGGAGGCGAAAATCACCGCATCGGGCTGTTTGATATGGTGCTGATCAAAGACAACCATCAAGATGCGGCCGGGGGATTGTCCGCCGCCGTCGAAAAGGTGCGCGCCAAATGGGGCGACCGGTATGCGGTTGAGGTCGAAGTTCGCAACGCGGATGAAGTGAAGGAAGCGTTGGCGTGCCGGGTTGACCGCATTATGTTTGATAATATGAGCGACGACGAAATGAAAGCGGCGGCGGCGTTGGTTGGCGGCAGCTGTGAAACCGAAGCGTCCGGGAATATGAATCTCGATCGATTGGCTTCTGTCAGAGAGACGGGAGTGGATTTTGTCTCGTTCGGAGAGCTGACGCATTCGGTTGAGGCGTTCGATTTTTCGCTGAGAAAAAACCGCGGGGAGTCGAAACAATGAGTCCGGACGAAGAAATCCGCGCGCTGATTGCCAAACACCGTTCCCGCATTGCGATTGCCGCCCACCACTATCAGAGGCCGGAAATCGTCAAATATGCCGATTCTGTCGGAGATTCTTACCGGCTGGCTGTCGACTGTGCCGCCGGACAGGCTGACTTCATCGTTATGTGCGGCGTTCTTTTCATGGCCGAAAGCGCCGCTGTCATGGCAGACGGCCGCCAGCGGGTGTTCATTCCCGATCGTTCCGCAGGTTGTCCGATGGCCGACATGATCGATGAGCGGCAGCTTTCAAAGGCTCTCGATTGTATTCGGGAAGCGTGCGGAAAGGAGGCGGTTCCCGTTGTTTATATGAACTCGACGGCCGCCGTAAAGGCAGTTTGCGGACGCGCCGGCGGCTCTGTCTGTACCAGCTCAAATGCGGAAAAAATTCTCAGACACTTTTTAAAAACAGGAGCGCCGGTATTATTTGCCCCTGATTCCCGACTCGGATTCAACACCGCTGTCGGCTGCGGCTTGACGGAGAATTCCGATATAGCTCGGATCGGATCGGATATGAACATTGACGGCGACGCACAACAGGCAAAAGTGTTCCTTTGGGAGGGGTACTGTCCGATTCACAACCGTTTTACAGAGGATCAAGTCAAAGCAATCAGAAGGGAACATCCGGGAATTTCGGTCATTGTTCATCCGGAGTGCAATTATGAAGTTGTTCACAGTGCAGACGGTTTCGGATCGACCGAATTTCTGCTGCGGACGGTGAAAGAGGCGGCGCCGGGAACGGTTTGGGGTGTCGGTACCGAATCGAGCTTTGTCGAACGGCTTTCTTTCGACTGTCCGGATAAAACCGTTCTGCCGCTGGCTTCGTATCCATGCGCCGACATGAATAAAATCACTCCGGAAAAATTGGCTGCGGTGTTGAGAGAAATTGACGGAATTATCAGAGGGGGAACATCTGCCGTCAACGAAGTGACGGTTGATCCGCAGACGGCAGCCGACGCGCGTAAAGCGTTGGAGCGAATGGTATCCGTTACCGAGGCGAATGTATGAGAAAGCGCTACAACGCCATCATTATCGGCTGCGGGGCGGCCGGTCTCTCTTGTGCCGCGCATTTAAGAATGAAGGGACTGACTGTCGCCGTGCTTTCAAAAACCGGAGATCTGTCGCAGTCCAATTCGTTCTGTGCTCAAGGCGGAATCATCGCCTACAACCCGAAGGACGATCCGAAATTGTTGGCGGAGGACATTGAAAATGCCGGATGCCGTTACAATAACCGCGAAGCTGTCGTCTTTTTTTCCGAAAACGGACCGAAAATCGTTTTTGATTTTTTGATCGACAAAGCGGGCGTCGAGTTTTCTCGAAATGAAAGCGGAGAGATCGATTTTACGGAAGAGGCGGCTCACTCCATCCGACGCATCGCTCATTACCGCGATTTGACAGGAGAATCTATCGAACAGACGTTGTTTCAGTATGTCAAAACAACAGGAGTCGATTTTTACGAAGATTTTACCGCTGTTGATTTGATTTCCAACAACCACCATTCAACCGATCCGCAGGAAATTTACAAACGGCGGGAGATTTTCGGCGTTTACGCTCTCGAGAACCGAAGCGGCGAGGTCAGAACTCTTTTCGGCGATGCGGTCGTGTTGGCAACCGGAGGCGTCGGCAATCTGTATCAATACACGACAAATCCGACAAGCGCAACGGGAGACGGTCTGAGTATGGCTTATCGGGCAGGGGCTCCCATCATCAATGCTGAATTTATACAGTTTCATCCGACGATGCTTTTTCACCGCGACGTGCGCCGTTTTTTGATCTCCGAGTCGCTGCGCGGCGAAGGAGCCCGTCTGAAAGATCACAACGGATACGAGTTCATGAAAGACTATTCCCCGCAGCGGGATTTAGCTCCGAGGGATATCGTTTCCCGCGCGATTTTCGATAAGATGAACGCCGATAAAAAAGAGTATATGTTTTTGGATTTGGCTTCCTATTACAGCGGCCGCGAACCGCTGCAGGAGCGATTTTCGAAAATTTTCAAAAACTGTCTGTTAGCCGGTATCGATATCACAAAAGATCCGATTCCTGTCGTTCCGGGAGCGCATTATTTTTGCGGAGGAATCAAAGTCGATACGCACGGGCGAACAGCGGTGAAGAGACTTTATGCTGTCGGTGAGGTCAGCTGTACGGGGCTTCACGGCGCCAACCGCCTTGCTTCGACTTCACTTCTGGAGGCGGTTTTATGGGGAAAGAGCGCGGCGGAATCGATTGCCGAATCTCTTGACGAAATTGACAGCAAGCGTTTCAATTCGATCCCCGACTGGAAGCGTCCTCGCCGGCAAAACGTTCACTTCGATCCGATGCTCATCAAGCAGGATTGGACAACGATCAAGCAAACGATGTGGAATTATGTCGGCATTGTCCGTACGGAGAAAGGTCTGACGCGAGCCCGTTCCGATTTGGGATATTTTTTCAGACGGGTGATGGAGTTTTACAAAGAAGCGGCTCTGACGCGCGATATTATTGAATTGCGCAATGCGGCCGTTGTTTCTCAGGTAATTGCGGAATCGGCTCTGCACAATGTCAAGTCGATCGGCTGCCATTACCGCAAAAATTGAGGATAACTGTATGAAAAATCGAATTTTATTGATCGCTTGGATGGTCTGCGCTTTCGCGCCGGCGGCAACGGCACAGTCGACGGCGGTTTCAGTTGATGTGATCAGGGCATTGGAGGCGGCGGTTTTTGAAGTTGTTGTTCCCCGAAACGAAGATCCGCAAATCAAATATGAGCGGGATTTGCCTTGGGACACTGTTCCCTATGCAGTGAGAACCGATCAATACCTCTCCATCGGTACCGCATTCCGTATTTCTACGGGAGAGATTGTTTCAGCTGCTCACGTTTTTTCTGTTATCAATCTTTCTCAAAACAAAAATTATTATTTGCGCGATGGAGCAAAGAATCTGTATAAAATTACGGATGTATATAAATACTCCAACTATCGTGATTTCATCTCTTTTAAAGCGGAAGGATTGCCCGAACACCGCGGGTTGGACGTTCAAACTCAGACAACGCTCAATGAGCGGGTTTACGCCGTCGGCAACGCTTACGGAGAGGGCATCGTCATCCGCGACGGACTTTTAACCAGTTATACACCGGAAATGGAGGAGGGGGAGTGGGATTGGATCCGCTTTTCGGCGGCTGCCAGTCCGGGAAACAGCGGCGGACCGTTGATCAATCACAGCGGTGAAGTCATCGGTATCATTACAATGAAAAGTCAGAACGAAAATCTCAACTATGCGCTGCCGATTTCCGAGTATCTCAACGCGCCCGAAAACACAGCGGCCGCCTACATGAAGCTGAAATACTCCGTTCCCATTTTTTTCGATTACTTCAAACGCGGTATTTTTTCTCACTCCGTTGAACTGCCGCTCAATTTGCAGCAGCTGAGCGCCGAAATGTTTGCCGCCTACGATCGTTGGACGGGGCGTTTGGTCGCCGAAATCAAAAGAGAGTGGAAGGAGAAGGGATTTCCGAAAGGAGAAGGTTCTGAAACCGTTTTGAGCGGGGTTTTTCAGACAACGCTTCCGCATATGGTCGGACAGGGACCGGATGGCCGCTGGGGACTTTTCCGTCCGCAGCAGCTGCAGGAGACGCGCGTTGACGGCAACGGAAGTTGGACCTACGGCGTTTTGGGCGGTTTTACGTTGGCGTCGTTTGTCTTTCCGGACGGATTGGATGCCGAACGTTTTTTCTCCGATTCCCGATTCATGGGTGAGGAGATTCTGAAAGGGTTCCCGATTTACCGCTACCGCAATTTTGCCTCCGAACGGGTGAGAATCACTTCTCTCGGAAAGGCCGATAAATTTTCGCTTTACACTGATGCCTATAAACGAAAGTGGATTATCGCCGATTACAATATCGGATTTAACGACGCTAAAGTGCTTTTTTTCGCGACACCGACGCCTGAAGGCGCAGCTCTGATGATTCAAATGGATACTACCGATGCGGTTCGAACGGGGCATTTACGCGATTTTAAGCTGATGGCCGATTACGTTCACCTTTCGTATAGAGGAACCTTTCTGCAGTGGGAGCGATTTCTGAAGCTGAAAGATTTGGTGCCGCCGACGGCTGCCGATGTTGCGGTCGCAGCACTGCCGAACGGCGTTGACCTGAAGTGCGGTCCGGCAGCGCTCCGTTATGCAGGATCGGCTTTTAATTGGAGCAGTCAGAGTTTGCTGACGGTTCTGCCCGGATTTGAGAAACTTCGTTCCGGTGAGTTGGATTGGGTCGTCAAAGGGTTCTTGCTGCAGGAAAATATGAGCGATTCGGGAACTGTTTCCGTCAACCGCATCTTCAATCCGGGGGAAGGCGCCGATCCGTCGGCTCGATTCATCTGGGAGAAGATGAAGAACAAGGAGGAGCCGTTTAACGGAGAAATTCACTCTTCCGGAAATTATCATCAGGTTTATCAAATCATTACAGGAGCCGATCCGAATATGCTTTATGCGGCGGCTGTCGGATCGTCGGTTGCCGCTCGCAAAGAGACGCTGAAAGCCGAATCGGTCAACATTCGCAAAAATTTGAGAATCAACGACTTTCGGATGTCGGAAATTCTCAATCCGCCTCCTGTAACCGAAAAACCGCAACCAAATTCGGATAACTCTCAATCGAGTGCGGAAGACTCTCAACCAAACTCGGAGAACTCCCAACCAAACTCGGAGAACTCCCAATCGAATTCGGACAACTTCCAACCAAACTCGGAGAACTTCCAACCAAACTCGGAGAACTCCCAACCAAACTCGGAGAACTTCCAGCCAAACTCGGACAACTTCCAACCGAAGTCGGACAACTTCCAACCGAAGTCGGACAACTTCCAACCGAAGTCGGACAACTTCCA
>CALXOJ010000006.1 GCA_944390005.1 uncultured Spirochaetota bacterium | reverse complement strand
TCTCCTTCCCATTCGACTTGCATGCTTAAAACGCGCCGCCAGCGTTCGTTCTGAGCCAGGATCAAACTCTCCATTATGATATATTAACAGCCGAAGCTGTCAATATCATGGTTTGTTTGAATCACTAACTTTATTTTCAAAGAAATAAACAGTTATAATTCATTAATTATAACCCGCCAAACTTACAATCCCTTCTCTTTAAATTTTTAAGAACAAAGCAAAATATCATGTGTGACATTTGCCTATTTTCGCTTTATTCTATCGCTTCCGCGAAAAAAAATCAACCGCTTTGGAAAATTTTTTTTCTTTTTTTACGTTTTTTATCTATTCTTCCTTGTCATCTGCCGAAGCAGGAAAGAGCGCTTTCACCACTCGAAACGGGAACCCTTTTCGCAGCAGCGACTCTTTCACCTTGTCGGTCGGCTTTCCGCTGCCTGCCGCTTTTTGCACCAACGCGGCGGCAATTTTCTCCTCTGTTTCAACATCGTAAAAGCGGTTTATCAGCGACCGAACTGTTTCCGAAGCAACGCCTTTTCCTGCCAATTTAGCGGCCATTTCCGTCCGACTTTCCTTTCCGCGGCGAACATGACTTTCAATGTACAGTTGAGCAAAACGTTCGTCGTCCACAACCCTCTTCTCTGTCAATTCAGAGAGAACAGAGCGAACAATTTCCGTTGAGAAACGTTTGTGTTTCAGCTTTTGAGAAAGCTCAAAGACAGAATGTTCTCTTAAAGAAAGAAAATCGAATGCTTTTTGCCGGCAAAGCTGCCGCTGCGACTCGTTTTCTAATCGAACAAGAAGCTCTTCGTCAACATCGATTCCGCATCCTAACCGCGCCTCCCTGTAAAACGCATAAGAAACGTAAAAAAAAGAGCCGTCGGAGAGTTTGATTTTGAATCCGTCCCCCGAGGCTCGATACGAATCGACAGCGTCGATGCGAAGATTAACGTTTTGAGAACTGGAATCTTCTTCTGGCACCACGTTGTCCGTATTTCTTCCGTTCAACCATTCTCGAATCGCGGGTCAAAAAGCCGTTGGCACCCAAAACAGAGCGGTTGCTTTCATCCGCATCCGCCAATGCCCGGGACAATCCGTGACGAATCGCTCCGGCTTGACCGCTGATTCCGCCGCCGTAAACGTTGACCAGAACGTCGTATTTGTTCAGGCAGTTGCAGACGTCAAGCGGACTTTTGATGGTCTGCAGAAGAATTTCATCGGGAATATATTCTTCCGCCTTTTTATTGTTAATGGTAATGTTTCCGTTACCGGCACGCAAATAAACGCGCGCTACAGATGTCTTCCGCCTTCCTGTTCCGTATCCTAAATTTTCCGTTGTCACAGTTTATCTCCTTAACCGATAATTTCAGGTTTCTGCGCCGAATGCGGATGCTGAGCGCCCGCATACACTTTTAAGTTGGTAAACAACTTTCGGCCCAACCGTCCTTTCGGAAGCATTCCTTTAACTGCTTGTTCCATCGGGAAAGTCGGCTTTTTTGCCAAAACATCCCGGTAAACCGCCGTCTTCAACCCGCCCAAAAATCCGCTGTGGCGTCGATAGAGCTTTTTCGTTTCTTTTCCGCCCGTCACAACCGCTTTTTCAGCATTAATGATAATGACGTAGTCGCCCACTTCCTGATGAGGCGTGTAGCACGGCTTATTCTTTCCTCTTAAAATATCGGCAGCCAAAACGGCCGTTTTTCCTAAAGTTTTTCCTTCGGCGTCAATCAAAAACCACTTTCGTTCGACTTCCGCAGGTTTTACGAAGATCGTTTTCATCCTTTTCCTCTGTGATTTCAATTTCCGAAAGCGCATCAATTTCGGATCACTGAAACTGCTGTAACGGTACAGTTTCAGTGTCACTCAGTATAGAATTTTTTTTAATTTGCGTCAAGCCGTAAACAGTCTCTGAAGACGGAAAACTCGAAAAAATTACGGCATTGCCTTGATTTTGTCCGTATACCCGCTCCATCCTTCGGCAGCTTTGTAAGCGTCAACTGAATCGGCAGGAACGAGGATTTCCTCGATGGTTTCGGGGAATGTCAAATCGGTTACACCGGACGGCGGATTGACGCTCTTTACCGTCACCGACTTCAATCGCGTACAGTTGGAAAAAACGGCTCTATTGACAGCACTAATCGTCGACGGCAAATCGATTGTCTGCAGCGCCGCGCAAAATCCGAACGCTGTATCGTTGATCGTCGTCACTCCCTCCGAAAGAACCACCGTTTCCAGCGACGTACAAGCAAAAAAGAGAGACATATCCAAAATGCTCATCGACGACGGGATTGTTACGGACGTCAGCGATGTACAGGCAAGGAAACTCTCTTTTCCGGAAGTCAGAACTCCATTCGGAATATTGATTGTTTCCAACGCCAGGCAGAGCGAAAACGCCCCGTTATCAATTCCTGTCACAGAATCGGGAAGTTCGATGGATTTCAAATTTTTGCAATTATAAAAAGCATATGCGGGAACTTTCGTAATTTGGCCGGGAATCTCAATTTCCGTCAGCGATGTACATCCGTAAAATGCATATTCACCAAGTACAACAACGCTTTCGGGAAAAGACGCAGAAATTAAGCGGGTATTGTTGAAAAAAGCGCGTTGAGGAACCTCCGTTAGAGGCTGATCAAACACCCACATTCCTTCACCGGAGACTGTATCAAAAAACGATCGGTCAGCATTATAATTCGTCCATCCCAACGAAATCTCTTCCGATGCGCGGTAAAGCACCCGCGAAACAACCCACTCGGCGGTCAAAGTCAGCGGACTCTCAACCGGAGTTTCGAAATTCCACCGTTCACCGTTATTCATCCAGGCGTAAAAAACTTGACCTTCCTGTTCGGGTTTGGGCTCTGTCGGCGGTTTCGGAGCCTTTTCGCCTTTCAGAATTTCGACTGAACGGCTCTCGGATCCGACCAAAAAGGTGACTGTCACCGTTTCTGCCCAAACCGCGTAGAGATCAACGTTGCCGGTGACTGTCCATTCGCTTTTATCCGGAAATTCTGCCGTTTCCGCTTCCGGCTGCTGCGACCAACCGAGAAAGCGATAACCGTCACGGACAAACGGATTCGCGTCCAAAATGACAACCGAATTCAGCGGCGCCGATTGAATTACTGTTATATCGTTTTCCGGCAGCGAAGCGTGAAAAACAATACTGCATTCGTCGGGCGCAGCTTCCGTCCAAACAGCATAAAGATCGACATCGCTTGTCTCCATGGTAAAAACCGCGCGATCCGCCCAACGAACATCGGTGGAACCGGGAGAGTCGCTCCAACCGAGAAAGCGATAGCCTTCACGAACAAACGGATTAGGAATGAGTCTCTCTTCTCCGTATTCGGGAAACTCCTGCCGAAAAACCCGATCATCGCCTTCAATCGAAGAATGAAAAATCACAAAACAGGTATTTTGCTTCCATTGTGCGTAAAAATCGCGGTTTTGTGTCATCGGAAGAGAAAAATCGACTTTTTCTCCGCCGGCAGGTCGGGTAAACCATCCTTGAAAAACAAACCCGTCACGTTTCGGATCTGTCGGTGTTAAAACAGTTCCGGCATCAACCGTTACAACAGCTGAAAATCCGCTCCCATCCTGAAAGAAAAACCGTATGCTCACTGTTTCCGTTTGGCAGGCAAACATAAATATCGTTATCAAAAACAAAAGAATCCGTTTCATCAATATTCTCCTTCCGAAAGCGTTAAAACTTCGGTAATTTTTCCCCAATCGCCTTTCGTTGCTGTCAATGGAAGAACAGCCGCCTCGACCGCAGTCGGCGGCAGCAAAACACCTCTGTTTAACGCCTCCGTTCTCATTTTGTCATAATCGCTTCCGCCGTACAAAAGGTAAAATCCATTGCGTTTCCAGGCAGGCGCGGCGATTTTTGGTGTTTCATCTGCGATTTTTTCGCTTAAAGCAATCCAATCATAGACGGCACGGGTCAGAACGGCCGTTTCAACCGGAGAGAGTGTTTCTCCTGCGGAAAGAGGCGTCCGCGAACAAAGGGCAACCGCTCGAGAAAATCCGCCGGCAGGCAGAATGACGAAGAGCGTCTGCGCCTTCGAAGAAACCGGAAGCGTCGGCCGCCACCGCTCAAAACTTCCCGATTCGCCTCGAACCGGATCGCAAAGAGCCGTTTTTTTGTCAAAGAGGGCGTCCGCCGCCTGCATTGCCGCCGATTTGCCGGAAAAAACGGCAGAATACGGAAACGCTGGGAAAAGCGTCCGCAGTGCTTTTTGAAGGCGGCCGCCGTAAACGGAGGGATAACTGCAAAAAACCCCCTGCTCTGCCGCATTTTTCAGCGTCAAAACAAGTTTCCCGCTTTTATGACCGGAAAATGCGCGGCCGTTTTCGCGGTACAAATCGAGTAAAACCCGTCCGTCGTAAGTGTATAATTTGAAATCCCTTGCGCGTTTAACGGCAGGACATAATTCTTTACCAATCATATTCATACCCGCTTTTCGCAATCAACTCCAGTCGAGTGTACTTCGGCAAAATCTGCCTGACAATTCCATCGCCAAACATGATGTGCACCACTGTTTGCGATCCGACGCGCACGCTGCGCAGCACCCGTCCCTGTCCGTATTTTTCATGTTCAACAACGGATCCTGAAGGGTAAACCGTATCCTCTTCATCGGTTCTGCGGCCGAAAACATCAACCGCTTCCTTATCAAGCTCCGCTAAAAACGGAGACGGCATCTGCCGTTCGGAACGTCCGAAGCGAAACCGACTTGCAGCCGAGGTGATGTACAACGCATGGCGAGCGCGGGTCACAGCCACGTAAAACAGCCGCCGTTCTTCTTCAATATTTTCTGTTCGCGCCGACGGTAAAATCCCGTCTTCGAGACCGGTGATAAAAACCCGATCAAATTCCAATCCCTTCGTGTTGTGAATAGTTGCTAAATTTACACCGGATCGTTTCTCTTTCGTATCGAAGGAAGTGTCAAGCGCCAAACTGTCCAAAAAAAGCCTCAAACCGTCTCGGCCGCGGCCATAACGCGCCGATAAGTCAATCAACGCCTTGATATTCTCTTCTCGATCAGAAAAACCGCCGTCTTCTTTTGCGTATAATTCGAACAACCCCGATTCTTTGAAGAAAAAAGTAATCGTTTCACCGATACTGAAATCTTCGTTTGAAAGCACCTGCCCGAAAAGTCCGCAAAAATGCATCAGCGCACCGCCTTTTGCATCAGTTTCAGCCGCGGAAGCGGCAGTTTGAATCAAATCGTTTCCGAATCGAACGGACTCCTGCACGATTTTCTGCATTTTCTTTTCTCCGACTCCGCGCGCGGGACGATTGACAATCCGTTCGAAAGCTGTAACATCGGACGGATTGAGCAGCAGCCTCAAAAATGCCAGCGCGTCTTTGATTTCCTTCCGTTCGAAAAAGCCGGGCGTTCCTAAAGTTGTGTACGGAATTCCTTTTTGTCGGAAAAGCTGTTCGAAAACCGACGCCTGCGCATTGGTGCGATACAAAACAGCGCTTCCTTCCCACTTTCCGTCGCTTAAAATTTCGACACAAAACTCCGCCTCAGCCCGTTCATCATCAAAATACCGCAGCTCGCAGATGCCCTCTTCCGATGACGCGGTCCACAGCGTTTTCCCCAACCTCTGTTTGTTGTGAGAGATGACGGAATCGGCCGCTTTCAGAATTCGTCCCGCAGAGCGGTAATTCTGTTCCAGCCGGATTGTCTCCGTTCCGGGAAAACAGTCGGCAAACGTCAGAATATTACCGACTTCGGCTCCGCGAAATGCATAAATTGACTGATCCTCATCACCAACCACACAGAGATATGTGTCATCGCCTTTCATCGCCTGCAAAAGGCGGAACTGTGCGGTGTTGGAATCCTGATACTCGTCAACCAAAATAATTTTATAGCGATTCTGAATCTTTTTGCGGAGGATTTCGCTCTGACGAAGGGCGTGCAGCGGGCGGAGGATCAAATCACCGAAGTCGGCACAGTTGATTTCTTTCAGCCGATTTTGATACGCTTCATACAAATCAGGAAAACGCGGTTCGTCACAAATCAAAGTGAGATCGTCTGTCGGCTCCAATGCAGCGTCTTTAGCGCGCTGAACGGCATTGTACACAGCACGGCATTCGTCTTTTTTATATTCGGGAAAGAGGCGGCTCAACAGTGTTACGGCGTCACCGTCATCAATAATGTTGAAGTCCTGCCGCAATCCCGCCGATTCACCGTAACGACGCAAAAACCGGGCTCCAAACGAGTGGAATGTACAAATTTCGGCATAAGCAGCCGCCGGAGACAAAGCGACAGCGCGCTGCTTCATTTCTCCCGCCGCTTTATTGGTAAATGTGACAGCCAAAATCGAACGGGGATCAGCTCCCATCTCTTCAATTAAAAACGCGATTTTTGTCGTAATCACGCGGGTCTTTCCCGAACCGGCGCCCGCCAAAATCAGCAGCGGCGTTCCGTTATGCACAACGGCTTCCCGTTGACGATCGTTTAAACCTGTCAGACAATCCACGGCCGCAACGCCTCCGCTTCCAGATCGGGACCGTTTGCACCGACGATGCGGCAAACCCATACATCGCCCATTTTCGGACGGCCGCCTTTAACGACGACACACCCGTCGACTTCCGGCGCCTGAAACCACGTCCGACCGACAGCCAACGGCTCTCCGGCAAACGGCTCTTCAATGAGAACCGCTTCTTCGCGGCCGACAGCCGCTTTCATTTTTTCAGCAGTAACCGCCGCCTGAATTTTCTCCCATTCGGCTTTCGCCTGAAACGCACGCCGCCGCGCCAAACGGTGACGCAGCGCACCGCGGAACCGGGCAGCCGCCGTTCCCTCTTCCCTCGAATAAACAAAAAAACCGACCCAATCCAAACGGTTTTCTTTCAGAAACGCTCCGACCTCGGCCGCCCTCTTTTTGGTTTCCCCCGGAAAGCCGGCCATAAATGTTGAACGAATGACAGCGTTCGGCATTAAAGTACGGATTTTTTTGATCAGCCTGCTGTAAACAGCGGCGTCTCCTTTTCTGCCCATCCGGCGCAGAATTTCCGCACACGCGTGCTGAAACGGAATGTCAAAATACGGCAGCACTTTTTTACAGGAGGCAACAGTCTGCAAAAGCGAATCGGTAATGTGATCGGGGTGCAGATAAAGGAGACGGATTTGAAAGTTTCCGTCGATTGCGTCCAATCGTTTCAGCAACCGTTCCAAGGCAGCCGTACCCGATTCGGTATTTCCGTTGCTGCCGAATGCGGTCAAATCCTGCGCCGCTAAATTGATTTCGTACACACCCGACGCTGTCAACGCCCGCACCTCAGCTTCAATCGACTCTTCGCTGCGGCTTTTAACTCGTCCGCGGATAAGCGGAATCGCACAAAACGAACAGAAATTTTCGCATCCTTCGGCAATTTTAACGTAAACACTGCGCGGCGTTGAAAAGAAAAAGTTCCTTTCATAAAAAAGCGCATCAGGAACGACAACTTCGGCTCCCGCCAGTTTCAGCACCGCCTCGGCCGTTTTACAAATCGAACGGTTGCCGATAAAAAGGTCGGCAGCTCCGGTTTTTTTCAGTTCGTTTTCATAACGCTGCGCCAGACAGCCGGTCACCGCCAGTTTTTTGTCGGGGTAACGCTCTCTCAAATCGGTAAAAACAGCGACCGACTCCTTTTTGGCGTCATCAATAAAACCGCATGTATTGACAATCAAGACATCCGCCGCATCGGCGTCGGTCGTATGCACCAACCCATTTTGAGATAATAACGCAATCAGATTTTCCGAATCGACACTGTTTTTAGCACAACCACACGTTTCAAGATAAAACGAATGCGGCTCAATATCTCGGAATGATTCTGAGCTCATAGAGATTTCTTTGATGATTGAATGCCCATTGTGCTTCGCGGGAAACCACCTGCCCCAACGTGCCTAATTGAACATCCGTTCCGTTGACCTTCACTGACGCCACTCCGGCATTGGAAAGGGAAAGATAGATTCGCATATTCCCGTCCAATTTTAACCGCTGATTGTTGCGAAAAAACCCTTCGACAAAATCATCCTCTGTGTCCAATTTATACCGAACAAAACAGCGATCTCTAAAAACGATGTCAATACTGAACGGATTGGCAACGGATGAAGTTTCAACAATAATTGATTCGACACGGCGGGATTCGGGCGCGGATATTTCAACATCTGTCGGAATATCGATGAATTCCGATTCCGGAGAAACCGACGGCTGCGGATTCGCATCGGAAGACAAAACCGCCTCGCCAACCTCCCGGCTGATTCGGATTAAAGCTGTCTGAGAGACAGAATCAAATTCTTTCGTCGAAATTTTGACATCGGCTATTCCATCCGAATTAAAATCGATTAATTTTTCTTCATTGATCGGAATATTCGTTTCAACTAAAGTTTTTTCCGCTCCGGATTCATATTCAAACAGAACATTGCCGCCGATTTCTTTTACCGTCAGAATAAATTCATCTTCGCCGACCGGTATTCGAATCTTATCGTCCGCTTTCATTTTTTGCTCGATAAATTGACCGTCAAACAACGGAAGATTCGATACGGCAGCGGTTTCAACAACGGGTTTTAATTCATCAGACTCTGAAAAAATAAAAAAATATGCCGCCGCCGCAATCAAGACGGCAACAACAATCAAGATTACAACGATGGGAAAAATTTTTTTAACCGAAATTTTCTTTTCCAACGAAAGCAGCTGCTCAACAGGAATCGGCTGTTCCTGAATTAATCTGCTGCGATAAAGAGCGATCATTTCATTCGGATTCAATCCTAAGTAAATCGCATAATTACGAATGAAACCGGTCAAAAAAATCTCTGCCGGAAACTGACTGTAATCTTCATTTTCCATGGCTTCCAGTGATGATTTTGGAATGCATGTCTCTTCGGCAGCCTGTTCAATTGTTATTCTTTTGGCAATACGCGTTTGCCTGAATTTTTCACCTAAATTTTCCATCTTTTATTTCTTCCTATGTTATTCTCCGGTCGGATCAAACAAAAAATTATTCTGTTTGTATGATGTCGGCGGCGATGTATAATCGAACCGAGTATCCGGAATTCCGGTATTATATTGATAATCGGAAAATGTGCAAATAATCGAATTTTGCGCCGCATCAATTCCTTCAAATCTTAAAATATTAAAATTTTGATCAACGTAAAGAACAATCTCCCGAAACCCGGCCTTTGTAAAACGCCAAACCAATCGCAGCCCCAAAACGGGAACATCAACCCCTTCCACCTGCACAAATTCCGGCGTCTCATTGTATGAAATTTTATAATTCTTTTTCATAAAAGAGAGCCCTTCTTCACCGGCAACTACTCCGATAGGATTCCCGTTTCTTTCCAATTTTTGAACAAACGTCACGCCCGTTTGCGGAAGATAGCAAGTCAACTCCTTCCCATCGCTGACAATCACTTGATTTGCGGGGCGGGAAAAATTAATTCTTACTTTATCCGGTTTTTTATAGTATAAAATTCCCGACATAGAAGAGTTTCCGACTTCATAACGAATGTCAACTTCGTAATCTGTCATTCCGTTGTATTTTGCGGCAATACGATCGAAAACGTCCATAGCCGTCTGACTGTTTTGCGCCTGCAATGATAAAGCGCAAAGCATTAATACAAAAACAAAAAAAGATTTTGAAAAAAACCGGAAACCCATAGTATTTATCATACACAAAGCACGACGAATGTCAAGCTAAAACTGCGATTTCAGTCCGAGAAGAGCAATCCCTCAAAACCAAGGATTAAAAAAATTCCCCGAAAGCCTTTGACCTTCGGGGAATCGAAAAATGATAAAACCGCTTATTGCCCTTCCTCCGCAGGAATGTAATAAGCGATATAATCGGCTTCTACCCAGATCGGAAGATGCCGGATCTCGTTTTCAGACGGTATTCCATTCCAACCGTTACCGATCTCCGTTGACAAAAATACATTCATTGGCGCCATCGGAACAGCTGTCAGCGTATCTTGATAATCGTATTGTCTATAAGTTGTAGTCCACTGCGATGTATTGACGGTAGTACTCCCCTGGGACGCCTGCGTTGCGTTGACATAAGTTTTGATGGTATTAGTTGTCAAAGTTGCCTGTTTGTTACCCTCCGCCGCTGTATAATAGTGCGCCCATGCATAACCTTTATTATCGCCGTAATAATAAGTGACCTGATTATCCGTCCAACGCAAACCCAATTTCCACCAGTTGGCTTGAACGATTGTTTCCGGAGAGCTATCCCGACCGCCTACGGTCAGCTTCATATAAAAATTTCCCATATGGACATCTCCGTATCCGGAGGGCGGCGATCCCCAACCATTGTGATATTGATTCACATAATTGATTATCGTTGGATGTCCTGCTGTCTGCTCCATTAAATCGAATTCATGTACCGGTCCGTGCATCCAGAAGGCGAACCAAGCGCCATCGCCGACGTTCCTACTCTCGGAATAACCTTTATAGCGGGTCCTTAATTTGGCAACATAATACCCTTTTCCATACAAATCATTGGTTACGGCCGCTCCGGAAATAAAATTTTTGATAAAATTTTGTTCACTCTGACCACTCTGCACCGTTGTATTAATGTCGGTGAAACCGCCAAGCGCTTTGTTTTTATTCTTATAACATTCGGCAAAATCAACCGACTTACAAATCTTTCAGTACACTTTTAAGTGTATGGCTATCCGAATCTAACAACAGAACTTACAAATCAATTTTCCAATCAATACTATTTTATTCACTCTGGACAAAAATCTGTAATCGGTTTACAATTAACGGATGGAACAGGATTCTTTTCGTTCATTTTTAAAACCCGTCCAAACGGACAATGAAATCCGCGCCGTTGCGGAAAAGGCTTCCGAAATTTGGCACGAGCACTTCACACCGATTTTAGGAGAAGCACAAGTCAATTATATGCTCGACCGTTTCCAATCGGCACAGGCAATTTCCGACGCCATTACCCGCGAACATTACCGTTATTTTTTCATCCTTTCGGAAGATGAAGAAAAAGTCGGTTACTGCGCCGTTCAACCGCGCGGCGACGTCCTTTACCTAAGCAAATTGTACATTGCCAAACCCTACCGCGGTCGGAAACTGGCGAGTGCCGTTATAAAAACCCTTTGCAAAACAGCCGCCGCCGAAAACTACCGCGCCCTCAGACTCAACTGCAACCGAAACAACGCTGAAACTTTAAAAATCTACAACCGACTGGGGTTCCATATCATTGAAGAAGAAAAAACTGCCATCGGAAACGGATTTTTCACTGACGACTACGTTTTAGAAAAACCGCTGACGACAGCAAAAGTGCTCAACTGACTCAATATGCCAACCGAAACCGCACTTCCCGATCATTTTCCAGATTAAACGAAAGCGTTACACGCTCACCGCCTTTATTGGTATACATGCCATAAGAGTTCGGTGATGAAAAAGTCATAACGGGATCGCACGCAAATGAAAATTGGCAAATCGCTCCGTAGCGCGCAATTTCTACCGGCCGCTGCAGCAGCAAAGAGAGTAATTCTCCTGCTGCCTGCGTAAAATCAAAATTCTCGGTGACCGTTTGTATAACCACTTCAATACCGATACCGCCGCCGGTCACTGCAATTTGCCGTTCTTCCAGAGAAACAAACTCTTTTGCAGGAAAAAATGTTTGAAAAAACTCGGTCTGCCGAATCAAATCCTCTGCTGCTCCGATAGGCGCATGTTCAAACAAAAGACGGGCGTTTCCGCTTCCTGTATCAAATCGAAATTGCATAGCGGAAAAATAAAATGAATCAAACCGACTGTTTTGAAGATTAGACCGATCCGCAATAAAATCCGAATCCGATTCCCGCTCCGTCATCTGCGGTAAATCAACAGTTCTTTTTGTCTCTTGAACGCTCGCTGATTCCTCTTTCTTGTCCCGAACCGGCTCCGCAGCAAAAGTTTTGTTCTCAGCTGTCGGACGAAAATATCGGCGAACAGGCTGCTCGGCCGGCTCTCGATTTTCTTTGACAAGACGGCTCTCTTCTGTTTGCTGCCGCTTGCCGCCGGAAATATCCGAATTCTCCGCCGGTGGAATTTTTATATCGACAGCCGGCGCTTCAAAGACTTCTTGCGTTGATTTTTCTGAAGACTGCAAATCAGATTCGAGTGAATGAGAAGCGGATTGTTGATTTTCCACAACATTTCCTTCGATTAAATCGGAATCAACGCCGGACTCTTGTTTTTCGATTGTTACACAAGAAAAAAATAAAATCGGAATCATACCGGCTGCCAATAAAAAAAGTCTCATCGTTTTTATTATAAATCGATCATTTTAAAAAGACAAGCAAAAAAGCTCTTTTCTCTTGAATGTTTCGGAGAAGCATTTTATAATTACTGCATGGAAACAAAAATTATTTCTTTAGGCGGTTCGATTGTTGCACCGGATGCGCCTGATGTCCAAATGATTACTGAATTTGCAAAGATAATTCGAGAATTTCTGGCTGCCGATGCAAACCGACGATTAATTTTGATTGTCGGAGGAGGAGCGCCTGCGCGGATTTATCAAAAAGCGTGCCGCGAAATTGTCCCCGACTTACCAAACGAGGAGCAAGACTGGATCGGCATCATGGCAACTCGTTTGAACGCTCAGTTAGTGAAGGCGGTCTTTGCCGATGAATGTCCGCAGCCTGTTGTTTGCGACCCGACAGCAGATTTTGCATTTGAAGGACGCATTCTCACAGCGGCCGGTTGGAAACCCGGTTTTTCCACTGATACTGACGCCGTTTACTTGGCGGAAAAATTTGAAGCCGACACGGTGATTAACCTTTCCAATATCGAAAAAGTTTATACCGACGATCCGAAACTCAATCCGAATGCCCGCCCCATCGACCGAATGACTTGGAACGAATTCATTGCTATGGTCGGCACGGAATGGACGCCGGGAAAAAATCTGCCGTTTGATCCGATCGCTTCACAAAAAGCGGCCGAACTCGGCTTGAAAGTCATTTGCGCCGGCGGCCGCGATTCGAACAACTTACGGAAAATCTTGAACGATGAACCGTTTTTTGGAACTGTTATCGGTTAATTAATTTCCCGCACTCTTGCCCGTTAAAAGCTTTTGAACAGAATCGGACTCGAAATCATCTCCATTAATTTTGCATTCGTCTTTATAATTTCCGCCGCCGATTCCCGTTGATTCGCTGGCTTTCGCTTTCACTGCGATAAATACCGGCTGATCAACGATGATTGCGCCGGTGTCGCTGTTGGTGACTTTTAATGTCAGACCGTCAGAATCTCCGTTTTCAAATGAGGATTCATAAAACGCTGTATTGTTTTGATTGGAATTCCACCGAGAAACAGAGATTTCACCCTTCAAAACACCGCTGATAATAATTGAACAATTGGCAGACGTTCCCTTTTCGTCAACGAGCAACGGAACCGGCGACAATTCATATCCGGCAAGATTCGCTTCGTAAGCTGTCCTTTCTTTAACCGTCAAACCGCATGACGATGAATATTTGACATTCATGATCGATGATCCGGCAGTATCCAATTTGTAATCTTTCTGATACATTGCATCACCGAATTTCTGAGTCAAATCGTTGTCGACCGCAATCAAAGCTTCTAAGACAGCGGTTTTAATGTCATTGCTTGTAATTTCTTCTCCTCCAAACCCGGGACAAGAAACAAACAGCGCCGTTAACATACTTGCAATAAAAAATTTCTTCATATTCTTCATGTATTACTCCTTTTTTATTTATCGGATTAAAGATGAAAAAAAATTGAATTCTTTTCTATATTTGATCTTAAAAACAGGATTTCATACCAGACTTGATTTCATTATTTATATTAAGAGATGCCGCTGCATTGTTTAATACAGCTGAAAATGTAACCTTTTTATTTTACTTTTGTTATAATGATAAAAGAATTTGTAATAAAGGAGATGCCTATGAAAAAAATTCTTTATTCACTGATTCTGCTGAGTGTCTCAGCAGCCCTTTTTTCTCAGCCGAGACCGGAAGATTGCCCGGAACGACCCAATCGAGACTTCGCTGAAGCGGCCCGCGAACGGTGGGAAGCAATGGAAGAAATTTCCGTCACAGGTGAAATCAATTATGTTTTTGAAAAACGGGACGGCGAACGCCCGGAAATTCAAAAAGCAACAATTGAAAAAGACGGAATTCTCTACAAAATTCATTTTCCGATTCATCTTTTAGATGAAGAGGGCATTGAACCGGGAAGCGAGGTGACAGTCAGCGGAAAATCCGCACCTTCCATGTGGATGAACGACGATTCGGTTTCAGTGTTTGCAAAAGAGATTCAAAGCGGCGACAAAGTTGTCAAAGCGCCGGAACCTCCGCGCCGACACCATCCGGAAAAAGCACCTGATCCCGAACGCCGTCCGAAACACCCGAAACATCATCGCGGAAGATAAACCGAAGCGGCCGCAAGGCCGCTTTTTTACTGCCCCGCATACGGTTTGACAATAATCTCAATCATATCGATTCCGCGGTCAACAAAATCCCAATTATACGGCAGCTGTCCGACCGGATTTCCGATTTCCTTTCTCTCCCGTATATCATTCAGTTTCTGCTCCATTACCGTCTTGAATTCTTCGGAGGGAACATAAAAAGTCAGCTTTTCGCCGTTCTTCCACATATCGGAGTAGGCATTCCCCGGAAAAGCGTTTGTCATCCATGCGGTCTCCTTATAGGACATATTCTCCCGGAAGACAGCATTTTCATCCGTTTCTTCTGTGCTTCTCATCAGGCTCTGTACAGAGACGCGCAGAAATATATTATCGATTGTCATTCGGTACAAATCCGGTTTACCTTCCCATTGCAGGTAAACTTCGCGGGAAGTGTACGGATGGCCTCCGTAGTAAGAAAAGGGATACCTTTTATCGATAACAACCGGCTCCTTTTTAACCCAGTCGCTAATCAATCCGTCCGGTCCGAAAATGTGCATTCCCGCCCAAGCGTCATACGGCGATTCAGCATTGACAGCCGACCAGACAAACCGGCATTCTGAAAAGCACTGGGAAGGAGGAACGGTAACATTATCGGGAAGAATGATTTCTTTCAGCGCGCGAGAGTAGATCCCGGAGGCATCTTTCAGTTTTCCGGGCAAAATTGTCAGTTTTTCCAGCCGCTCACACCAAAAAGCAAAATCCTCTATTTCTCTGACGGAGCCGGGAATCACAAGTTCCTTTAGCAGCGGAGAAGTAAACGCCCTGTACTCTATATACTCCACTCCGTCTTCTATAACCACACGCTCCAACGACGGGCACTCCGCAAACGCATGGGTGCCTATCACCTTAACAGATCCGGGAATTTTAACACTCTTGATTTTCTTGTTTTCAAAAAATAAATGATCGTCAATTTTGCTCACGGGCCGGCCGTTGATTTCAGACGGAATGACAACCTCCTCTTCCGTCACAACCGCATTTTTAAGAATGTATCCTCCGTCGCCGTCCCCGACATACCCGTAAGCCGCTCCTCCTTCGATGACGCACGCCGCCGCAAGCCCCGCCAAAAACCCGACCGCCGTTACTAAAAGCATTGATTTCTTCTTCATCCTTCTCCTCCGCTCCTCAAATAATGATTATAACATGAAAATTAAAAATTCCAATTTATTTTTCCTCTTCTCCTACGGTACGGCGGCGATTCCGTTGCCGAATGAAACCAGATTCGCCCATTTTGTCCGTTCAAACGCCCCGTTGACAGCTTTCAGCGCCTCCGACGGATTTTCCGCTTCCGTATACGGCAGGTAACATCCCGGCGACGCTCCTTCGGGCGCCGTCTCAAACATTTCTCTGAACGGAGAACTCCACATACTATTTGTTTTGTCAAGAAAGTCAAAAAAGTCATAAAAGACAACCGCATATCCGGCTTCGGGACTCTGCATCGCTTTGACCGCGCTCCGTACTCCGGCGTCAAAATGCAGTATCACCTGGGAAGAAATCCACTCCGCCGCAAAATCCTTCGGTCTTGCCTTCACCAGACTCAGTTCTCCCCCTCCGGCCTCTTGATACTCCTTCACAATCCGCCCCAAATCCGGATCCTGCCTTACAGGCATTGCCGCCAACGTCGTATAGTAAAGTCCTCCGGTTTCTATATCCGCCGCAGGCGCGATGATTTGCTCCACCTTTGCTCCGGCAAATTCCGCAAAAACCTCCACCGTTCCCATCCGGCACGAATCGAATATCAGCGTTCTCACGGAAAAGAAATTTTCAAATACAGACGCCAAGTCATTGACCGCCATTTGGCTGTCCGCCGTCCCGTCGACCCCGAATGTCCGGGAGGTCGCGCTTCCGTCTTCTTCCGCTGCGCCCGCCGCGTCGTTCAGCGGAATGCGGTTGTAGTCGATGCCCCCCGGCAACCAACCGGTAGAATGCGACCAGAGGATCAGCTTATCAAACGCTCTCCCTAAGTCTGACAGCACCGCCATCAGACCGTCCTTCGACGCCGAATCGATCTCTTCTACATACATTTTGACAACGGGACTGACAATTTCCTCCGTTTCGTCATGCACAATACGAAAAATCATCGGCTGACTGAACGGTGAGTTTTGAGGCGGATCCAGAAAGACATACAGCGGTGCGCTTGCGTTCCACCCTGCCTCCATTTCGTTTATATCCGCCAACGCCGCCGTGTACAAATCATTGTCCGCCGCCATGTAGACCAAAGAAGGGGTAAGACTGAATAATTCCGCTTCCAGAGAATCCGTTTCTTCCGTAAAACGCCAATTTTCTTTAATTGAAAACGTCCACTCATAACGGATTTCTTCGTTTTTTTCATCATATTTTTGCCGGAACTGCACCGGATAAGCGGTAAAAATTCCCATCAATTCATCACTGAACCGTCCGCCGTTCGACTGCCAATGCTCCGCCAAATCCCCGATCGGAAGGGTGAAAAAATAGGTTCCGTCCGCCGGTCCGCCGCCTTGCTTAGCCGCCTCGGCGTCATTCAAAAAATAAACGGAAGAATAAGGCGCAGGATCTTCAACAAAATACCGTTCTCCCGGAGAAATCAAATACGAATCATCCCTGTACATGATGTATTGCCCTTCGCCGCTTGTGTTGATGATATAAAAATCGATATTCAGCGGATTCTCCGTTCCCGGAGGCGGACAAGCCGCCAGCAACGCTGCCGCAAAAATCATTATCGGAATTTTCATTGCAACCTCCTTAAAAATTATTGCCATTCATCAGGCATTTTGTAATCAACTTCAAAATAAACCTTCGCATAATGATTCCCTTTATTGACATCCTGCCGGATAACCGCAAACAGATTGTCTCTGTCTTTTAGTTTCACGGTGTACCAACCGTTTTCCGACGGATACCAACCGTTTCCGTAATTTCGCGGTGAGAAAGCGTCCCGTTTGTCGCCAACTCGATTTCCTTCAATCCGGCTTTGATGACCTCTTTCATTGAATCGGGTATTCCTTACCCCCGTTTGCTTTTTCATCGGCAAATTTAAACCGTATGGTATGCTTATTGCCGTTCTTTCTGTCTTTCGGCCATAAAACCGTTCCGTCCGGAACAGCTCCTTTCACTCCCGCCGCCTCTTCCAAAATACCGCTGTACCAATAAATTTCCCCTCGGAAACCTTCGCTCAACTTATCAATCGGAGCTGCTTCGGCAGGTGTAATATAACGCTCATCCTCGGAGGCTATGCCCCGCAATGCCGGCAACAGCAGATTTTGCGGCGCTTTCGGAAGCAGCGGATCCGTCTCCGCGGCAATTTCACTCCGTTTCGGCAAAAATTCATCGGTTTCATATGTTCCCTGCCAGACCGTTGAAATTTCTTCAAAAACCGTTCCTAGATAACCGTTCTGCGGATTCAGGTCGAAAAAATCAATAATGTCCTGTATCGTTTCAAATTCCGTCAGTTCTTTATTGTCCAGCGTCAGTTTGACTTTGCCTTCTTTCGCCATGGCAGACAAAACCGAGACCATTTTTTCAGTCCGGTCATTTTGCCAATTTTTATACGCTGTAAAAGCAGCTTCGATTTCTTCCTGCTTCCGTTTTTGATCCGCGGAAAGTCTGATTTTTGTTCCGGAAGAGAGCGAACCAATCTCTTTTACACCATCCGCCGTCAAAGTGTAATCACTGTTTAAAATCAAATCCAATCGACCGCCGTTATAGACAAAGGTCCGGTCAATATAATAATTAACGCTGCCGGAAAGCTGCATTTCGATACGGATGATACTGCCTCCTTTTCTGAAAGGCAAACGTAAAAAATCGCCGTGAATATTAACGGACGAACTGTCAAGCAAAACATTTCCGTCCGCAGTGACTCTGATTGATTCAACTGCAGCATCGGAATAATTTGTGACAGAAAGGGTATTCGGAGCTATGTCAGGCTCCGGCTCCCTGCAGGAAAACAGAGCAGAAAGAAATGCCGCAAAAATTAAAATTCTTTTTCCATATCATATTTCTCCTCCGTATGTTAAATTATAACACGAAAATTTAAAATTGCAATTTTTTTATTATTTTTATTCTGCTTGCAAGAGGAAATATGTATCAATTCGATTTTAAGCGTGACAAAAATACAGCCGCCCTCCTGAAATGCAGGATTTGCGGCTTGAAAATAATCACCTAAAGCAAAAAAATTGTCGGCCTGTCCTGAAATTAACTGTAAAAAAAACGGCGCCTTCGGGCGCCGTTTTTTTTACCGGTTATTTACCGTCTGATTTTTCCCATTTCCTTCAAAACCAGCTCGGGAATTTCTTTTTCGGCTCTGACTTTTATTTCCCGGATGAATTCTTCTTCGGTTTTCAGTCCTTCATTGTTGTTGTTGGATAAGTACCAGTCAGCGTATTCGGGCGCATAAGTTTTCAAATCGTCCAACGTACCTTTTTCTAAACGGTACCAAATAACAGAGTCTTCAGCAGAAAAATCGAATTTGAATTTTGTTGTTTTCGGGCGTTTTTCAAAACCGGTAATCATATACGCATCTTTGACGTCCAAATTAAAAATTCGGGTAGAGGTAACCATGTCCAAGACAGCAACAATTTCTTTTTGTGCAGCATCCAACTGATTGACATAAGTTTTATAAGACGCATACAACTGAGGATCTTCGGCTTGAAATTCCAAATCAATCTGCGAATCGCTCATTCCTTTTTTCTTGGCGCGCTCAATCTCTTTGGAAATTTTTCTGACTTTTTCAACCGTATTTTCCCACTCAGCCGCTTTAAAAGCTGTTCCGTCGGGTAAAACGTAACGGGCAACTTCGATTTTCTTGACTTCTTCTTTCGGATCAGTCGTTTTTCCGTCGACATTCATCAACACCACAACAGCTCCGACACTGCCTAAATTTTTTGCGGCAGCAAATTCGTTCATTTTCTCAACGGAAAAATATTTTTCAATATCTGTGACATTTTGAAAATCAAGCAAATCAGCCTGTGTGAAATACTGACTGTATGTTCCGGCTTCTTTCTTCAATTCAGTCGTCATTTTAGATACAAATTCGGGGTCTTTAAAAACTGTATTGAAGTTATCATCAATGACCAAAATCGTATTCATCATAACTGTCTTGATCATTGCGTCACAGCGAGTTTTCACGTCTTTATATTCCGGATTTAAATCCATAATTCGCAAATAATGAGGAATCGCCGCTTCTTTGTCGGAAGCTCTTTTTGCCTTCTCTTCAATTCCGAGAGCAGCTACATAATGCGCATCCAGTGAAAGATTGGTTGCTTCCGTAATGCGGGCGTCAATATCTTCAATCGAAAAACTCGGACTGACGGGAGAAGAAGTTTTCGGAACAAGCGCTCCGACTTTTGCGTATGCAGCATTGATCCGCTGAACCGTTTCATCATATTTTTTCAATTCGCGAAGGTACATCAGCGATTTATCAAACCGACATGTGTCTTTCGTCTTTTTTTCGACATTGGCAATCGATTTCATCATAGTCGAATCTATTTTTTCGACGAGTTTTAAATACCTTTTGATAGCCGATGCGTTCATGGGATCGTTTTCGGCATCTACCTCGGCTTTTTTTAAGTCGCGATCAAATCTTTCGAAATTCTTTGCATCTCTTTTTTCCGGAGTTTCAACCGTCGCGGGATCAAACGCAAACAGTGAAGAGGTTGCAAAAGCCGCTGCCACAAGCAAGAAAATAATCTTTTTCATAAAAATCTCCTTTTCATATTTATTCAGATTTAAAAATCGTGCAGTTCAATGCGAAAATCCAACCACGCATACGGAGGAATGACGGGCGGAGCGCCGGCTGCGCCGTATCCGAGATCAGGATGAAGAATGACGCGCAGCTCCGAACCGCGCTTCATCATTTGCAGCGCTTCCTGCCAACCGGGAATCACCTGTTCAACACGAAACTTCAGCGGTTCACCCCGCCGATACGAACTGTCAAACACAGAATCGGTGCCCAAAAGACACCCTTCATAGTCGACTGTTACAATATCACGCGGACCCGGGCTTTTCCCTTCACCGTCTCGAATCACAATGTAACGCAATCCGCTTGCCGTTTTTTCCGCATTCGGGTAAAGACGATCGGCCTCCTTTTCTCCCGCTTCAACGGCGGCACGAATGCGGTCAGCCTCAGCGCGCATTGCATCCGCCACTAAACGGCGAAATGCGTCATTTGACGTATCAAACGCTTTTGCTGCATCTCCATTGCGGACAATCGTCACTTTTTCGATTTTATCGCCGGCTTTGATTTTTTCAACAACATCCATGCCGTCAACGACGCGCCCGAAAACGGTGTGAACACCATCCAAATGCGGCGTAGCGTCCATGGTAATAAAAAACTGACTGCCGTTGGTGTGCGGTCCGGCGTTCGCCATCGACAGAACGCCGGGCGCATCGTGGCGCAGCGTTTCGTCGATTTCATCGGGAAAACGGTAACCGGGACCGCCGGTGCCCGTTCCGTTCGGACACCCGCCTTGAATGACAAATCCGGGCACAACTCGATGAAAAGTCAAACCGTCAAAAAACGGTTTTCCGCTGCGCGCTGTATTTTCAATAGAGCCTTCCGCCAAACCGACAAAATTGGCGACCGTCATCGGCACTTTTTCGAATTCCAATTTGACCGTTATAGAGCCTTTTTTTGTTTCAAGAATGGCAAAAAGTCCTTCGCTCTGAATCATCTTATTTCTTTCCTATTTCATTAAATTCGAAATTTCCGATATCATATCAGAATCGACTTTTAAAACGCCTTTAAATACCAGTGAAACTTTAACCGAAATTTTTAAATCAATGTATCGCAAAGCGTCCTGAATAGCTTCTTCTTTATTCTGAAGGTTGATAATATCTTCAATCGTCTGTAAGCCATATTTATCCTGAATGCTTTGAACCCACGGTTCATTTTTATACTGTTCCCAGCGGACATCACCCTGCTTGTTTTTAGCCCGAATGGTGAATTCGAATTTTTTCTCGTTGATTCCTTCCGCCAAAAGAAAGCTGACAGAATTGAAAGAAGCCGCTCCTTTCGAAGGGATAATACCGAGAAAAAGCGTTTCCTGATCGCCGCCCTCGCCAATTAAAAGCAATTCGGCGTCGGCTTGCTCGGATGAATCATTGACAGCTTCAATTCGAACCAAAACTTCTTTAAATTCGATAGAGTCAAATGGAATCAATCCGTCAACGGGAATGTTAATCGGTAACTCTTCATATTCATTATCCATTCCCGCAACAGATAAAGTCGGTAAAGTCACGGCTTCCGATTCATAAGTATAAGAAAAAGGAACACTACATCCTGTCACTAAAACAAAAAAGATAATAGGCAATTTTTTCATATAGCTATCATACACCAATTTGTCCGAATTGGCAATAAAATCTTTCATTTTTGATAAAATTTGACTATAATGAGAATGGACAGGTTTATGGCAAAAGAAAAAACGGTTTATGTCTGTTCGGAATGCGGCCACCGGGAATCAAAATGGGCGGGACGATGTGTCATCTGCGGCGCTTGGAATACGTTTGTAGAAGAAAACATCAAAACCAAGATGAAATTTTCTTCAAGTGAAAAAAAAACGGAACCGATTCCTCTTTCCCGTGTGTGCGGCGAGGAAAAGAGTCGTCTCGATTGCGGCACAGAAGAGTTTAATCGCGTTTTAGGCGGCGGGCTGACGGCAGATTCCTCCGTTCTCATCGGAGGACGCCCCGGCATCGGAAAATCGACGCTGCTTTTGCAGACAGCCGCTTCCGCGAAAACGGAGTCGGTTCTTTATGTCTCCGGCGAAGAATCGGCAGCTCAAATCAAAGCGCGCGCCGTCCGTCTTGATCTCAACGAAAACAAAATCACCCTTTTGATTGAAAACAATTTGGAAGCGATAACAGCGGCCGTCCGTTCGCTCAAACCGCAATTGGTGATCATTGATTCGATTCAGACCGTCATCTGCCGCGAAGCCGGTTCGATTCCGGGAACAGTGAATCAAATGAAATTTTCAGCATACGAACTGATTTCCGTCTGCAAGGAAATCGGCGCTGCGCTTTTTTTAACGGCCCATGTGACGAAAGACGGCGTAATTGCCGGACCGAAACTTTTGGAACATTTGGTTGATACGGTCCTTTATTTCGAAGACGGGAACGACGATTTGCGAATTTTGCGCGCCGAAAAAAATCGTTTCGGAGCAGTGGACGAATCGGGATTTTTTATAATGACCGCAAAAGGACTGCTTGAAGTGAAAAATCCGTCGGCGTTGTTTACGATCGAACGGGAAGGCTCCGTTCCGGCAGGAATTGCCCGCGCTATGATTATGGAAGGCTCGCGAATGCTTCCCGTCGAAATTCAGGCATTGGTCACGCCGGCACAAAGCTCTTTAAGCCGTGTTTTTTCCGATAAAATCGACGGAAAGCGAATTTCCCGTATTGCCGCGGTGATCGAAAAACAGATCGGCGTCAAATTTTCGGATCGCGATTTGTACATCAATGTCGCAGGCGGTATGCGTTTAAACGATCCGGCTGCCGATTTGGCAGTTGCAATGGCACTTTACTCTTCCCGATGCGATTTGTCGATTCCGCAATCAGTGATTTTTGCCGGCGAACTGAGTCTGGCAGGGGAAATCCGACCGATTCGTTTTGCCGATAAACGCGCGCGCTCGGCGGCACAGGCCGGTTACAGCCTCGTTATCCTGCCGCCGCCGGGTGAAAAAGGCGGCAGCTGGGGGCAAGGAGCGGCGGCTGCAGCGAATATCGGCGGCTGTATCCGTTTGATTTTTTCTTCCGACGGACAACAAAAATGACATCACCGAAAGAAACCGTTCGTTCTTTTCCCCACTGTCCCGGCGTCTATTTGATGAAAAACAAAGACGACGCCGTGATTTACGTCGGGAAAGCAAAAGATTTAAAAAAACGGGTTTCTTCATACTTTTTATCCGGAAGGGACGTTAAAACATCGGCCCTGGTCAGGCACATTGCAGCTATCGACTTTATCGTTACGATTTCTGAAGGCGACGCGCTTCTTCTTGAAAATAACCTGATCAAGAAATATCAACCGAAGTACAATATTTCACTTAAGGATGGCAAATCCTACCCGCTGCTGCGAATTACCAACGAACCGTTTCCGAAAATTTTTAAAACCCGCAACCGTATTGAAGACGGTTCGCTGTATTTCGGTCCGTACCCGGCCGCCGGTTTGGTCGATATTTACCTCGATATGGTGAAAGAACTGTTTCCGCTGCGCCGCTGCTCGGGAAAATTGAAAAAACGGGATTATCCGTGTCTGTATGCGCATATCGGTTTGTGCAAAGCTCCGTGCGTCGGCAATGTGACGCAGAAAGAGTACGGAGAGTGGATCAATCGCATCAAGGAAATTTTGATCGGCGACGCCCAATCCATCGATGCTTTTTTGAAAGACAAAATGGAAACCGCTTCGCGCGAATGGAATTTTGAAGCGGCTGCCCGTTACCGTGATTTTCTGACCGCAATCGCTGCCGTTACCGAAAACCGCGAAGTGATGGATTACGATCCGACGGCACGCGATTATTTCGCCTGCGAAACGGAAAACGGGCTGACCGTTTACTGCGTCCTCCAAATCCGAGACGGAAAACTCTCCGGGAAAGATCTTTTCCGATTCCGTAATGTTGTTGATGAACACGAAGCGTTGGGGCAATTTTTTCTTCAATATTATGCTGAAACACGGTTGCCGCCGGCGGAAATTTATGTCGAATACGGAGAACCGACGGATGCGATAGAAAAGGCTCTCGAAGAAAAATGCGGCTGCCGAACGCGGATGAAAACTCCTTCGACCGACCGCGACCGTCGTTTAATGAAACTGGCGCATCAAAACTGCGCTGTTGATTTGGATCGCCAACGGACAGAAAAGGCGCCGGCTGAAGGATTGGAGGCGCTTGCACGGATTTTCAATCTGCCGAAGCTGCCGCAGCGAATCGAGGGTTTCGACATCGCTCACCTCCATGGAAAATATACGACAGCATCGCTGGTTTCGTTTTGGAACGGCCGCCCCGATAAAAAAAATTACCGTCACTTTAATATCAAAACTTTGGACGGAAAAATCGATGACTTTGAGTCGATGAGAGAGGCAACTGCCCGCCGCTACATGAAACTGGTAAACGAAAATCTGCCGCTGCCGGATATGATTTTAATCGACGGCGGATTGGGTCAAATCAATGCGGTATATGAAATTCTGCAAGCATTGGGAATTGAAGAAAAAATCACGCTTTTAAGCCTCGCAAAGCGGGATGAAGAAATTTACCGGCCTCACTGCTCGCGACCGATTTCCCTGCCGAAAGGCGATCCGGCACTGCGTATTCTGCAAAACGTCCGCGATGAAGCCCATCGCTTCGCCACATCGTTTAATCAAGAACTGCGGAGGAAGGGAACAGGTCTGTAACGGCGCCCTTTTCGACCGTCAGCCGATAAACCAAAAGATCGGCGACGACCTCATTGGAGAAGAATGCGCCTTGTTTCAGCAGTGCATCGGTTCTGTTTAAAAGCAACAGCACGTTTTGCGTCGTCTCCGCATCGAAAACGGAGAGCGCCTGCTCGTAAAGTTTGCGGTTGCGTTTTCCTCGAATATTCTCGGTGTCAAACGCGTCTTCACGCGAACCGCTTCCGCTGCCGATGAAAACATGAATTCTCATCAGCCGCCGAAACTGCCACGCCAAACCGGCCGCCATTGAAATCAAATTCGATTCTCCGGAATAAAGAATTTTTCGCACCGCCTCGACAGCCGATTCAAATCGTCCGTTCACAATTTTTTCAAAAAGTGTAAAGACGTTTTCTTCTTTACTGTGGTAAAGATAATTCTCCCAATCAGAAGCCGTGATTTCACCGCTCCCTTTAAAATCCGCCAAACGGGAACAAACGGCTCTCAACTCCTCGGTATCATTGGTTACCGTATCGAGCAGCTCGGAAACAGCCTCCGGAGTGATTTTAATCTTCCGCTCCAAAAAAAACGAAAAAACCCACGATTGTTTATCCGACTCGAACAACTCCCAAAAAACAACCGTATGCTCTTTGTCGAAAACGGACACTGCGGTTTTATCAAGTTTAGCCGCGGAAGTTTCATCACTGCAAAAAAACAGCAGCGTTAAATCCGACAGATTTTTAAACAAGGCGGCCGCTTCTTTAGCAGGCTTTCCTTTAAGCCGCTCCGCATTGGAAACAATCAGAATTTGAAGGTCACCGAACAGAGAAGGATTCGACAGAGCGCCGAAAAAGGCTTCCGTGTCGTCCGAATCGAGGTAAAAGCGATAAGTCTGAAAAGATCGTCCCGATTTTTTAATGAAGGCGGCGGCGGTCTTTTCAATAAACTCTTTCTTCTTGCCGTGTTCACTTCCGAGCAAAAGATATGCCGGCATAAAATCTCCCCGCCGCCGTTAACTTTTTTATGCAAACGCCGGCGCGTAAAGGCTACTCTCTCTCTCTTTCCGAATGAGCGGTGTAAATCGATTTGTCTTTCAGGACATCCAATTTTGTTGATCGAATTTTACGAAACGGTTTAGTGAGTGTGACGATAAACCATTCCATGCTGAATTTAAACGAAAACCGACTCCATAAAAACAACGCAAAAAACCATAAACCGATGACAGTAAACAGATAAATGAACCACAAAGGCCAAATATGCATGAACGAGTCAATTCCTTCAAACTGAATTTTCGGATCGATCCAAAACGGCGCTTCGTAAAAAAACGAAAACAGCGGAGCTTCGCTTCCTTTTGCCGGAACAAAAGTGTGAAATAACTTGGCGACGGCAGAAAAAATCGTGCTTTCCCAAAAGAAAACCGTCAGCGACACGGTTCCGAATCTCTGAATCGGCGCCGTCTTTTTCGCCAGTTCGGCTTTTCGTTCATCTGTTTGATAATCCAATTTTTTAATGAAAAACGGAAAGAAAAAGAAACAAATAGCCATTCCTAAGAAAAGCAATTCCGGCGGCAGCACGTGAAAATTGAAAACCGCATTTTTAAAGTCGCCGGAAATCAGAGACGGCCGCGGATCGACGAACGGATCTTTTGCCGGTGTGTTGAGAGCCAACCAATCAATAAGACCGCTTTTGAGTAGGAAATCGTAAACCGCGTTGTCTTTTGCAAAACAAACAAAAGCTTTAAACCCGACGCAAATCAGCATAAAAATCGCCATCAGCAACGCCATACGGTGCGTCCGCCGCTTCAAAACGGAGTACTCGGGAACGGTGTACAGAAACAGCGCAAACCATGTACCGAAAATCGCAAACGGCGCGGTGGTTGTGATCGGATGAATTTTTGCGGCAAAAAACGAAACGGGAATTGCAAACAACCGCAAGAAACCCTCTTGAAAATAAAAAAACTCCAACAGTTTCCAAAAAACACCCCAAATCAGCGGCGCGGCAAAAATCCACACAAAACCGACAACCGCAAGCCGAAACATTTTTTGCTCGACGGTGCTTTTTGAATTTTTTCGGAATAAAATTAAGGACACAATGACGAAAAAGAAACACGCCATCGAAATCATCGCCATAGCATCCATCAACAACAAATTCTCAAAACGAGGAAGAATCAAACGTCCCTGCGTAATCGACGCAGGAATCATTGCATCAATCATCGTGTCGGGATGAAACATCGAAGTATTGGAATGATTAAACAGTAAAGGGAAAATAAAATGAAGAATCAGCAGAGCAAGTCCGGTAATCAAAATCGGCTGAATTGCCGTTTGAATCGAATACCCCTGATTCAGACGTTTTTGAACAACCATTCCGTTTGACATCGAACTGATAAACACAAACAGTCCCGCCATCGGAGCAAAAATCACGACAGGGGAAAGAATGATCAGCATCGGCAGAGGAAGAATATTTAAAGCCGTATCGATCGTCGAAAAAACGCCGAAAATCAGCGCATGAACCACGACAACGCCCAAAATAGCAATACCGCGGAACACATCCAGAGAAAGAAATCTTTTATTGCGTATTTCTAAGTCCATATTTCACTATACCATGTTCAAAAAAACATCTCCACTCCTTTTAATTAAAAAATTAACAAAAGAAGCGATTTGTTCATTTTTCTCTGTAAACCGAAGTTCCGATTGCTGCTGTCAGTTTATCCGATTTAATTTTACGAAATCCCCCGGTCAGCTTCGCAATCCACCACTCAAGGCTCCCTTTATACCCTTTTTGTTTCCAAAGATAAAGAATTAAAAACCAAAAGCCGATCGCTGACGCCAAATAAAGAATCCACAACGGCCACATCGCCATAAAATCATCAAAAACGGCAATCCTTTCTTTCGGCGCAATGTAAAACGGCGCTTCAAACAGAAAGCGAAAAAAATCGGACTGCGCCATTCGCGGAATCAGAAAAGAACGAAAAAACTGTGAAAAACAGGTCTGCACTAAACATTCAAAAAAGAAAATCGTCAGCGACAACGTTCCGAAACGGCGAATCGGCGCAATTTTCCGCGCCAAAGATTCCTTTTCCGCTCCAGTGCGATAATCGAAAATTTTAATAAACCGGGGAAAAACAAGAAAGACAATCACCATCGCGATAAAAATCCATTCGGGCGGCACAACGATAAAATTCAAAATCGAATTCACCAAATCACCGGCAATAACAGAGGGGCGAGGATCAATCTGCGGTAGTTTTGCGGGAGTATTCAGCGCAATCATGTCCACGATTCCCGCCGCATCCAGCAGGCGGTACAGCGCCGTATTTTTCGCAAAACAAAGAAACGCTTTGAACCCAATTGAAAGCGCCGCCAGAACCGCCATAGCGCCGGCGATGCGATTGGAAGTGCGTTTCAACAGGGCATAATCCGGAGATTGGAACAAAAAAACAGCGAACCACAACCCAAAAATCGCAAACGGCGCAATTGTCGTGATCGGATGCATTTTCCCGGCAAAAAACGAAAGCACGACACTCGGCAAACGGAAATAAATGTTTTCCTGAAAATAAAAAAACTCCATTGCGTAAAGGGAAAGTCCCCAAAGAAAAGGTGACAAGCAGGTCCATACAATTCCGAAAATCAGAAGAAAATTCAATTTCCATTTTATTGATTTTTTTCCGTTCGGTTTAAAAAGAAAATACGATAAAATTAAGATGAAAAATGCCGCTTCCATAATCATGGCGAACGCGTCAATCATTAAAAAATGATCCAGCGTAAAGCCGTTCCATTGACCGGTAATGAGCAAAACAGGGAAAAGTCCGCCCGGATTCTTACCGGGATCAAAAATAGTCGGCATTTGTTCCTTAAAAAACGCGATGTAAATAAAATGAATGACCAGAAGCGCCATTGCCGTAACAAAAATCGGCTGAATCGATGAACGAATCGAATACCCTTTTGCCAATCTTTTTTGTACTGTCAAACCGTTCGCCAAAGCGCTGATGAATGCAAAAAGCCCTGCCATAGGCGCAAAAATAATCAACGGAGTAAAAACAGCAAGCACACCGGTCGGTAAAACGTTCAACGCATTGTCGACTGTAAAAAAAATTCCGATAATGACAAGATGCACAGTGACCACGCCCAGAATGGCCACGCCTCTGAAAAAATCGAGCGACAGTAGTCTTGTCGTTTGAAAATTAAAAGACATAATAACTCCCAGATTAGGATACTTTTTTTGATAAAAAAGTCAACCGTCCGAGCACTCATAAAATTTTCGATTAATGTGTTTGTTGTTAAAAGATGCTTGACAGAAGACGAATTTTCTTCTATTATATCGAAAATGCGGCTGTGGTGAAATTGGCAGACACGCCAGATTCAGGTTCTGGTGAGGCGACTCATGCTGGTTCAAGTCCAGTCAGCCGCAAAGCCCTTCCCTTCGGGAAGGGCTCTTTTTTGCCCGACAATTCGTCGGGCAAAAAAAAGCCGGGTTCTTCGAACCCGGCTGTGCGGCTTTTATTAGCCTCTATTTTCGCATAATATTAAATTCAAACTGCCCGGATTTATCCTTAATCAGATACTGTTTTTCCGGCAGCGGACCGCAAGAATTGTTTCCGATCCCGCGAACCTGATGATCCAAATTCACGACGACAAAATCCGCCTCCGTCAGGAACGCCGAATACTTCTCTTCCCACATTTCGTTTGCCGTATAATTTAACGCCTTAAAGAACAATCCCTCTTCCGATGTCAATACAAAACCGTTCCCACGGTCGTCGGTCAACTCTGCGTATTTCACATCGCAGCGGTTTCCGCAGTCCTGCGGCTTTCCGTAAGGAACAAAAAACTCATCAACCGTCGATTCGTACAATCCGATAAAAGAACCGGTTTTCCGATCAGGATAATTTTCCATCGGCCCTCGTCCGAAATAAACGACATTTTGCAAATTCCTGTTCACATTCATCGTCATACCGATTCTTGGCAGATTGGGAAGAATATTTTTCCCGTCATACGCAACTTCGCAATGAATCGTTCCGTCTCCGAAAATCGTCCATTTCATATCGACTTCAAAGCCGACGCCCCGTTTTTCGGTTTTTCTCCTCACTTCGGAAAAAACTTCCACTGCGTAATCTCCTTTTTTTTCAAATTCGATACGCCCAATATCGGTAATGATGTGATTATATCCTTGAGCCAGAAAAGTTTTATAAACACCGGGTAAAACACCGCCGATTTCGTTATCAATCGGAGCACGAAAAAAGTCCAGCTGCGGACCGTTGTTTTCTCCGGAAATGACAGCTTGAGTTCCATAACGCAATAATGAAATTGTTCCCGTCTGTTTACTGAAAGTCACTTCAAAAGAATGATCTTCGGCATAAACGCGGATCAAATTTGAAAAATCTTCCACTGCCAGACGACTGCCGTTCTCCGCCTCGGGAACTTTAAATTCTCCGCCCAAATCCAGCGGAAACTGTTCGGCCGCCACAATGTGTCCGACAGGAGCCCACGCTTCCCAGTCTTTCAACCGAACGTAAATATTCAAAAAATAATCTGCGTCTTTTCTGGCACTGCGTTTAACAGAAGACAAATCGATTTTTGTTTCCATTGTTTCGTCAGGCGCCAAGGAAGCGACCGGAACGCGTCCGCTGTCAACCGTTCGTCCGTTTTCGCTCACTTCGTAACGCACATCAAACTCATTCAAATTCAAAGTCTGATATTTATTGGTAATTTTTACTTTGCCGTCGTCAGCATCGCTCTCTTCAAAAAAAACATACTGATAAACTTTTTTGACTTCAGCCAATTTTCCGGTGAGATCTCGTGTTGCCAAAAGAAGCCCGTCCATACAAAATTGGCGCATATTCGGTTCATCGCCGAAAGAGCCTCCGTAAGCGAAAAAAGTTCCTTCTTCTTGAAACGGAGCCGGTTTTGCCAATCCGTCATCCTGCATAACAGAGCGAATGGTGTGATCAACCCACTCCCAAATACAGCCGCCGAAAAAGTTGTCGTGTTTGTAAATGACATCCCACACTTCTTTCAGATTGCCGACACCGTTTCCCATTGCATGCTGATATTCAGACAAAAACTGCGGCTTCTTTGTCCGTTTAGCTATACGTTTGACCTTTCTTAAATCGGGATAGAAGTATCCGTCCATGTCGGCAACGGAATTTTGAACCTGATAATGGAACGGTCGGGAAGTGTCGATTTCCAGCATTGCTTTTTTCATTGCGGAGAAGTTAGGCCCGATACCCGCTTCATTGCCCAAGGACCAAAAAATAACGGATGGATGGTTCTTGTCGCGGTTGACCATTTTTACACCGCGGTCGATAAACGCAGGCTCCCAACTTTTATACAAGGCGGGCGACGTCAGCCAATACATCAGCCAGTGCGTTTCGAGGTTTGCTTCATCCATCACATACAGCCCATATTCGTCACACAACTTGTACCACAACGGATTGTTAGGGTAGTGAGATGTCCGCACGGTATTGATGTTGTTCTGTTTCATAATGAGGATTTCTTCAATCATATTCTCTTTGACAACAGAACGGGCACGATCGGGATGAGTTTCGTGACGGTTGACGCCTTTCGCCTTGAATTGATTGCCATTCAGATAAACAACTCCGTTGATGATTTCCACTTTGCGGAACCCGGGACGAAATTCGATGGTTTGCGTCCGCCCGCCGTTTTCAACAACAATTTCCAAATCATACAAATTCGGAACCTCGCAATCCCATAAATCGGGATTGAGAACTTCAAACGAAACGGTTTCCACCGCCGTCGATGCGGCTTCCAATGACACTTTTTTTGAGAAATCAAAAATATTTTCGCGATTCCGGGAAAGCGAAACCGAAACAGCCGCCGTTTGAGGCGAATCGGCAGCGTTAGTCAACGTCAGATCAAGATTGACATTCGCTTTGGCAAAATCTGATGTCAAATCGCTTTTAAAAAAGTAATCAGCCAAATGCATCTTCGGCCGATTGTAGACGTAAACGTCGCGAAAAATGCCGCTCAGCCGCCAGAAATCCTGATCTTCAAGATAACTGCCGTCGCTCCAGCGATAAACTTCAACCGCCACGGAATTGATTCCCGGCCTGACGTACTTTGTGATGTTAAATTCCGCCGGCAGAAAACTGTCTTCGCTGTAACCGACTTTTTCACCGTTCACCCAAACGTACATAGCGCTTTCAACGCCGGCAAAATGCAGTGTGATTTCGCTTCCGTCCCAAGATGCAGGAATTTCAAATGTGCGTTTATACGATCCGACAGGGTTAGGGAATTCGTGAGAAGTATAGTGTTTTGGCTGCGATCCCATAATTCTCGGCCATCGCGCACGAAACGGATACAAAAAGTTGGTATAAATCGGTTTATCGTATCCGGAAAGCTGCCAGCTCGAAGGAACTTTGATTTTATCCCAACCGGATGTATCGTAATCGTTCTTGTAAAAATCAATCGGGCGTTCGGACGGTTCTTTTACCCAATGGAAATCCCACTCTCCATTTAGAAGAATCAGTTCGTCGGAATTTTCAGGTTCATAAAAAAAAGTCGCATGCGACTTTTCTTTGTTAATTCCGAAGATTTTGTGATTTTCCCATTCCGGAGCTGCTGCAAAACTCTGTGCAGTCGCTGCCAGCAGCAGAAACAGTCCGATCATTCGCATTTTTGCCTCCATAATACCACTCCTAATTAATGCAGACCTAAGACAGATTTGATTTGATAACCGTTTTTACGCCAATTTTTGCTGACTTTTACTCGCAGATCCAGTCGGATATTTTGAGGGAAAACAGATTTCAGTTCGCGTTTGGCGGCTTTTCGGATCGAACCGATTTTTACGCCATCCTTACCGACAACCATTCCTTTCTGTGACTCTTTTTCCACGCAAATAAACGCCCGAATCCAAAGTTCGTTTTCGTTAGGCATTTCCCAATCGGCGACTTCCACATAAATCGAGTGCGGCAGTTCTTCCGACAATCGGTTCATTGCCTTTTCCCTGATGATTTCGGCAATCCGAAATTCCGGCGGCTGATCAGTATAATAATCCTCAGGATAAAGCGGAGCTCCTTCTTCCAATCGCGCAAATAGACAATCGAAAAGCCGATTCACTCCTTCTCCACGCAATGCCGATACAGGAATAATTTCCGCATCCGGCCAAAAACGCGACAGAAAGCGCTGATACGCCTCTATTGAAACGGCTGCATCATCAACCGCGTCGATTTTATTGAGCGCAAACACGGGGAAGACTCCAGCCTGTGACAGCAATTCCGCCAATGCCTCTTCTTCATCGCCCGGCATTCGCGTTGCATCGAGAACGTAAAGTACGGCGTCAGGATCATCGCGCAGCGCCGCAGCCGTCGTTTCATTCAACGCACGATTGAACTCTTTTTCGGAAAGGTGAAACCCGGGCGTATCTGAAAAAACAATCTGTCCTTCTTCCCGATTCGCGATTCCCCGCACGGGCCGTCGAGTCGTCTGCGGAACGGATGATACAATCGAAACCTTATGCCCGCAAAGCGTATTAATCAACGTCGACTTTCCACAGGATGGTCTTCCGACCGTAACGGCAAAACCGCTTTTCACCGCTCCCACCTAATTGTTCTGAATGATAATTTCAACACGGCGATTTTTCGCCATTCCCTCCGGCGTTGAATTGTTTCCTTCGGGATGCGGCTGCTTAGCGCCCATCGGTACCAATACGATATTCTGAGCTGCTCCAAAAGCTCCTTTTTCGGTCAGATAATCAAAAACGACGGACGCACGCCGTTCGGAGAGTTGGTACCGCCCCTCTTCCGTTCCCGCCATCGCTGTGTGTCCGACAATCACAATATCCCGATCCTGGAACTCTTTCAATTGTTCTGCCACCGCATCCAACCTCGTCCGCTCCTGCGGCATCAGGGCAGATGACTCCGCCGTAAACTGAATGTTTTCTAAGGTAATATGAATACCTTCTTCGGTTTGCTCAACCTTTGTAATTTCATCTTCCAACGCATTTTTGACGCCGACAAATTCTTCTTCCGTTAAAATTCGCGTTTGCGTCGTTTTGGAGTGAGCCTCTCCTTTATATTCGAGAATTTGTCCGTCTGACATTTCGAAAACGATGCTGAATGTTTCGTCGCTTCCTGCCGGAAGACCGATGGAGTCATCCCAATAAACAATTCTCTTGGAAAATCCGGTGATTTTAACCGGATAAGCATTGTAAATACTTTTCATCGATTCCGGTTTATGATAAATGTTGTATTTAATCGAAATGGCATAGCAGTCGCGGCCGTTGAATTCGCGGCGGCCAAGAAACTCGTTCTCGACAGCAACAGGAAACATCAACGGCTCTTCAATTCCGAAAAATTCTTTCAAGTCATGACTTTCCTGTGCGCGGTTGTACCATTTTTGACCGACTGTCAGGGGTTCCTGAGCATTGGGAAAAACGGGAATATTGCGCAAAACCGGAAAAACCGAATCACTCACCATTTCGATATTTCCGAAATCATCGCGATAATAATCGAATTCTCTTGAGGAATCAAGAACCAGTCCGCTGATTTCTCCAAAAATCGCTTTGTACACAGAATCCGTCACCGATGTGCGGACAAGCGCCCGATCGTCCTCCCTCTCCAACACCAGCGACGCCGTTTTTTCACTGATAGTCGCAGAGTGTGAAAATTCTCCGTTCAGGTAAACGCTTTCGTTGATTGTTTTCACCTCTTTATACTGTTTGCGCGGTTCCAACTGAAATTTCAATTCCTGTGAAAATCCGGCAACAGTAAAAATGGTTAGCATAAATGAAAGAAGTAAATTTTTCATACTGTTATTTTATAACAGAAAAGACAAGTTGTCAAATTTTTCACAATAAAAAATTCTCTTTAAAATAAAATATTTTACGCTTGCAGAGAAAACGATAAGTAAAAATCCCAAACGTTGACAGAACTCAAAAAAAAAGATAAAAAAAGTCATGAAGGAAAAAAATGAAATCATTATCGAATCTGTTGCTCAAAAGGCTGCGGAAACGGCAAAAGCTCTTCGTATGTGCAGCCAACCGGAATTGCTTGCCGATGCGGTAAAGGTCGTTAAAAAACAAATTCCGTTTCGATACCGCCGTTATGCGGCCGCGTGGCTTTTAATGCAAGCCGCATCCGATGAGGTATCCGATTCAAAAACGCAGCCGCGCAAAACGACAAAAAAAACGACGCCGGAAGGATTCGTCAATTTATTCGTCGGATGCGGCAAACGAAATCGTATTTCTTCCGACGCTTTAATGAAACATTTTGGAAAAGTTTTAGATATTCCTCTGACAAAAATCGCCGCCGCGCGCGTATTGCCGGCATTTTCTTTCATTGAAATTGATGAAACCGAAGCCGAACGGGCCATCAAAGAAGTCAACGGAACCGTTTTGAACGGGAAAAAACTGACGGTTTCTTACGGAACCAAAAAATAAACCATCCCCAAATAGAGAAAAAAATTGATAACGCCGGCTAAAACCGCTGTTGTAACGCCGGCAATCTCAAAAATCCACAACTTTTTCCAATACCGTCGTGTATCGGACTCCGACCTTTTCGAATTAAAATAATGAAAATAATAATCATGCCGTAAAAGAAAAATTTTGTATTTTAAACGGTACGATAACAGCAAAAAAAGACATCCGGGCGGCGCAAAAAACAAAACGGGAACAAAAGCCGTTAATAAATACAAAAAAAACATGAATGAAAACCCGGAAAATTGATATTCAAGAATAGAAATCAAACACATCATCAAAGAACCGATAAACAAAGCCGACAGCGACGGCGATTGAAAATACGTATATCGATTTTTTGACTGAACAACCAATTCCTTATCGATATCTTCAGGGACTCCTTCATAAAGAACAAGCAGTGTCTTCGGATCGCTCGCATCAAAGACATAAACGCCGTCTGCTTTTTGAATTTCTCCAAAAAGGAAAATTTTGGTTTTAAATTCCAGGTTATTTATTTTTTTCCATTTTAAAATCTTTAAAGACCCGGGAATTCGAACACCGAAAAACCCAGACGGAATTTCATTTACACGTTCAGGCAAAAAAATGACTTTTCCGTGCCTCATTTTGACTTTGACAAGCGCCTGATCCGTTTGAATCCAAATTTCATCATCATCTTTAAATCCGTCAAATTGTCCGAAAAGACGGCAATAATCTCCTTTCTTCATATCTTCGGAAAGAAATTGCGCGGATGTTGACCGAATAACAATTCGGCGGATTTTGCGGTATTCAATCAAAGAGTAAAGGAAAAGAAAAGTCGGCACAGCGATAAAAAAAACAATCGCTGTAAAAATTGCCAAAGAAAACAGAGGCATTGTTATTTTGCTGCGGAATTCTTTTCCATGGCAGTTTTACAATCCATACAAACTGTCGCATACGGAATAGCCCGCAGCCGATCTTGTGAAATTTTATTTCCGCAACGGATGCAAATTCCGTAATGATTGGATTTGATGCGGGCAATCGCATTCCGAACCTGATTCAACTTCTGCAATTCCCGGCGCACAACAACATCCAAAACTTTACTGTCAATATCGCCCGAAGCCTGATCGGCATTATCTTTTGGGACTATATCGTTAATTAAACTCTCGTAGGACTCGTTTTCGGAAATTAAATTCCTGATAATTTCTTCTTCCTGCGTACAAAGAAGCTGTTCCATTTCTTCCAAAAAGGCGTCACCCATGGAAAACCTCGCTCTAAAATTGATATACAACAATAAACGAAAATAACAAATTAGACAACCCGTTGACATTTAATTTTTAATTCCGTACTATATGAAATATCTTTGTCATGGATTGAGAGGAGTTATCGTGGTAAAAGAAGATCCTATTGAAGTCGAAGGAAAAGTCAAAGAATCTTTACCGAATACGACTTTTAAAGTGGAATTAGAGCAAACAGGTGCTGTCATTTTGGCGCATCTCTCCGGAAAGATGCGAAAGAATTTTATTAAAATTGTTCCCGGGGATAAAGTAAAAGTAGCTCTTTCTCCCTATGATTTGACGCGCGGCCGAATCATTTACCGGGAACGATAAATCAAAAATCTGCCTTGGTTTTTGATTTTTCAATCCATCCTGTAATACCCAAATCATTGCGAACAATAAGAAATTCTTCTGTTTCCCCCAAGACTGCGACGGTTGTTCCGAGAGGCATTTCCAAAATGCCTGAAGAATACGGTCGGGGGGTTTTCAGCAAAAATGCGGATTCCGTCAGAATCGCATTTTTTTTCACTTGTGCCGATACATAAAGAATTAAAAATCCCATTGAAACGGTCAATATCGCCAGCCAAGTTACAACAGCAATCGAAAGACTTCTCTTTTTCAAAAGAACGGACAATACCAAAAATAAAACAGCCAAATTGAAGGCGATTCCGGCGCAAATGAATGCAATAAGAGCCGAGACCGCAGGAACAGTCTTCACTGAATATTGCAAGCCGTATTCATCTTTCAATTCTTCATAAAATTTACGGTAAACAGAATCCAACGGCTTTAAAGAAATCGCTTTCCGAATTTGGAAAACTGCTTCGGGAAGATCTCCGCGAACCGCAGCCAAAGCACGATTAAAACAGAGACGGGAGTTACGGTCATTTTCTGTTTGAATCTCCCAAAATTCCCACAACGCCGCAGCGCGTTCGAAATCTTTTGATTCAAAGGCAGCCTGCGCTTCATTCAGCACATCAACCGAATTCAATTCTTTGTCGGTTAATCCTTCCGGCTTTTCGGCAGAATCCGATTCGGCAATAAGAAACGACATCAAAAGAAAAAAGGAAAAGACAACGAGAAGCGAAAGTCCGATTCTTCCGAATTTTTTTCGCCGTACGATAATAAAAACCGCAAAAAAAATCAGCAATAAAACCCCGGGAAGAAAAACAACACCCGAAAACGGACTGATCATCGGATTGTATTCACGATTATTTTCCACAAGAGAAGGCGAAAAAGGCTGATAGGATTCCGCAAAAAAATGTTCTTCGGGAACTTCATCGACAGCGTCAGTCGGAATGGAAACGAACACGCCGTTGCTTTTGACAACTCGTTTTTGAGTCGGCGAAAACCATCCCCACTCAGGAACGGAAAAAACAACGGGGATTCCTCCTTTTTCAACCACAAACCGGTATTGAATTCGCTGTACGCCGGAGAATCGATCGCCGTCGCGCCGCCAAAGATCTTCCGTTTTCTGCTCAACCTCCGACAAATTCGATGTTTTCAGCGAAGGAAATGTTAATTGACCGAAATTACCTCGCCCTTCCAAAACCAAATCGATGTCCAAAAAATCTCCTTCTGACAGCTTTTTTTTCTCATGAAAGACAGAAAAAGAAAAATCGCCGACGGCTCCGTTTTGTTTCGCAAGCGCCGGAAGAGGTAAAACTTCAATTTCTTTCGAAGGCGTAGAAACCTTTCCAAATTCGTCAAAAGCGACCGAAACCGACGGCATCCTTATTTTCCCAACGGCTGTCGGTGTGTAAAAAAAGACTGCCAACGGCAAATCAAAAACCGTCATGTCGGCAATTTGGTATCTTTGAATCGGATCTGTCCCCTTCACTTCCTCAAATAAATCATTTTCCGGAAGTTCCATTTCTATCCGACGGGGCAATTCCGCTATCCGTCGTTCTTTTAAAATCAATTGTACGAGAATTGACTCACCCTCATAAACGACCGTCTTATTAGGCTTCAGTTCAATTTGAGGGGGCAAAACAGCTTTTCCGTGATGACGAATTTGAACCTCAACAGCTTTCTCTTCCGCAACAATCGTCCGTGTTTGCCCGACTTGAAAGACCGCTTTTCCGATTTTCTTAATTCCCGCCTCATTCGGATGAAAAACACAAACGACAACGACTCCTTTTTGAACATTTTTCCCGTCGATTCCGACATAATTCTCTCTGATATCAGGCGGAGAAGTCAAAACTCCTCCTTCCATTTGAGGAACTTCAATAATCGAAACCGAATCAGGATCTGATGTATCGGAAATGTACAACGACCACGTCAATCCACTGCCGACCAATACGGTATCCGAACTCAACTCAGGCCGCAATTCACTCGAAGCATACAACGAAACGGTTGAAAAAACAAAAAAAAGCGTTACCAATCCCGCAAATCCGACTCCGGTTTTTGCATATTTTGCGCATCCCATTCGAACACCTCGTTTCGTTTAATGTAATCAAAAATTCTCCGAGAAGCGTCGCTGAGAGAACGGTCCTCCCGGTGTGTCTGCGTTTGACGAATTGTCTCTTTGTTTACCGCAGGTGCAAGTCGCTCTAAAACCGATTCCATGCAAATTTTTGCGCTTTGTCCGTCGGGGTTAATGATTAACGCCTGCTTTAAATCAAGAAAAGCACCTTGATAATCTCCTGATTCATACTTTAATAAAGCTCGGTTATAATAATATCGATAATCAAGCGTTTTGCGATTTCTTGATTGGAACTGATCCCACACTTCCATTGCCGCCCGTGCTTCTCCCAGATGAAAATACACCGTTCCTCTGTTATAAACCGCAATATCGCGGTAAGCTTCGTGCGACATAGCTTGCGAATACTGATAATCGGCTTCCTGCAATCGATCATTAAAAAAATAAAAATTGCCTAACGTAATATGATACACCGCCGCTACATTTTCGCATCCGCATAATATCAAAAAAAAGCAGAATAATATTGTTTTCAGATATACTTTCGCCATAAAAATACCCTCAATGCATATCCTATACCAAGACAAAGAAACGCAGCGAAAGAAAACCAGGCGGAATCATCTCTATTTCCGGCTGAATAACTTTTTTTCTCAAGCCGACCGTTTCTTTCCAAGAGTACCCGCCGCATTTGGCTGATGGCAGTTTTTTCTTCGCTTGAAAAGAAGAGTCCGCCTGTTTCGGCAGCAATGATTTGCAAATCGGCGGATTCAGCGGGAACCGCTACGGGGCGATTTTGATATAAAACAGGTGAACCGAAACGGTCTTTCAGCGGCTCTTCGGTTTCAGTTCCGATGCAGACTGTATAAACTGTTATATTTTGTTCTTTCCATTTTTCACATAAAGCGCGGCGTCCATTGATTCCGCCCACTCCGTCAGTCAACAAAAAAACAATCTTCTCGGTTTTCATATTTTGAGGGAAAATAGTGTCCAAATTCTGCAAACTTTCTCCCAAATCTGTCCCGATCGAAGTCGTTAAATCGGGGGACAAAGCGCCGCAAGCCAAACGTACAGCCTCCCGATCATCCGTCATCGGAACCAATTCAAATGCACCGCCTTTAATAACCGTCAAAGAATAACGAAACTGCGGATCTTCCGAAAGCAGCAGCCGAACAACGGATGCGGCATAATCCAATCTTGACGGCTGCACATCATTCATTGTCATTGAACGGGAAATGTCAATGACAAACGCCACATCTGTGAAAACACTCTCCTCTTGCGCATATTTTTTACCCCAAGACGGTTGTGCTGCCGCAATGACAAGAAAAATAAAAGCAATTCCTTCAGCAAACCCAATGAAGACCACTTTTAAAAAAGCTTTATCCGATAAATTTTGGTTGCCGGTAAAAGCCGCTGAGCGGGAAAAAATATTTCGGACATTTGCCGCCGAAATCGCCGCAATCGGAATTAAGAAGAGCAATAACAAAAGGAACAATGGATAAGAAAATGTCACAATAACTCCTTTAAAATCGATTTCTTAATAAAAAACGAAATCAAAAAACAGAAGATGGCGACGATGTTTAAAAAATGCGATAAATTTGTCAGCTCTCGCTCTATTTTGACAGACTTACTTGTCAATTCAAGTGATTCTATTCTCTTCAACGCGTCCGAAAGGCTTCTGACTGAAGCTGCCGAATAAAATTTGCCGCCGGTCTTTTCAGCCAATGCTTTCAACAATTCGTCATCACAACGGCTTTCTAAAATGCCGGTTACAATTTTCCTTTCTTCGGGGTCAAAATATTCGAATTCGACATTTCCTAAAGTACCGATTCCGACCGTATATAATCGGATTCCGAGTTCTTCGATTGCTTCAACTGCCGCAAACGGAGAAATTAATGTATCGGTATTTTCCCCGTCGGTAAGCAAAATGATTGTCTTTTGCGCCGCTGGACTGTCTTTTAAATGAACGGCTGCCAAAGAAATTCCTCGCCCTAAAGCCGTTCCGTTTCCAAGAGTACCGACTTGGAGTGAAGCAAGCCGTTCGTTAAAAAAACGATAATCCATCGTCAATGGAATTCTGAGAACCGCCTGTTCTCCGACGGAAACCAATCCGACGGAATCGTTTTCTCGTGATTCGATAAATTCACCTATCACGCGGCAAGCGGTTTCAAAACGATTGCCGGAATAATCTTTTGCGCTCATACTCGGAGATTCGTCCAACACGAAGATAATGTCTGTTCCGCGATTGAGGTAAACCCGCTTGCTTTTAATATATGTGATTCCTGTCAACGACATCACGACGCATAACAACGTCAGCCAATAAAAAACTTCTCCCAAAAACCAAAATATCTGAACATCTTTTTGATGAGGTTTAAACAACGTTTTTCTCGTCGGTCCGACCCCGATACTGAATGTAATACGACCGCCTCTTTTTCGCCAATAGTAACGCAAATAAATTCCGAGGGGAATAAACAAAAAGAAAATCAAAAAAACAGGATGTTCCAAAGAAATCATTTGATTCTCCTTTTGTTAAAAAATTCTTCTATCTGACAAACAATCTCCCGAATTTCAGTTAAATCTCTTTTTTCTCTTAAAATCCCTTCCGTACTGCCGCCGAAACGAACTGTATCACTGTGTTTTAAAATTTCAAAAGTTTTTTCTCTCAAATCCGAATCAATTAAATAAGCAGCCATTCTGTCGGGAAAAGCACGCGTTGTCACACTGAAAAAATTTTCTCCGGTCCGCTGCGTCAGATACAATCGAAATCCGTCTGTCATTTCATCATACAACTGTTTTGAATCGATTGATTCTATATTTCTCTCCCAATTTCGACAAGCCGCCGAAAATGTCTTAAACGGATTGCGGCGAAACAGCCGGCTTAAACGTCGCTTTATCCGAACACCCCATAACGGGAAAAACATAAATCCGACAACAGAAAAAATCATAAAAACGCAAGCGATGATAACAGTTGCGCCATAAAATCCTCTCAGACGATAAACCGAAGCAGGAGCCATTTCCGAAAAAGAAGCATCTTTCTCTTTCAAAGAGTGCACATTGACGCGAATTCCCGTTACATTGAACTGACCGCAACGAATTTCCGGTAAATAAAAAATTCCGACAGTATACGGCGCAAATCGAATATCGATGAAGGCGTACTCTCCCGCATCCTCCACCGAAATATCCGTAAATCGAAAATGATCTCCGACCGGCAGCGGCTCCGACGGATTTTCGCACAAATCGTCGACACTTTTTCGAATTTCAACCCGGCAAGTGACTTCGTCTCCGATGTAAATTGGTTCGGGATAAAACGAGATCTGTTCGATTTGATAATCGGCGGCAAAGAGCGTTATCGGTACAAATAAAAAGAAGAAAAACGACTTTTTCACCTCTTTCCATTCTCCTTGAAGGCGCTCAGCAGCTTTATCAAAGGATCATCTTCAGTTGAAACCGTTACGGTACGGATTTTCCGCCGCGTACAAATTTCTTCCCAAAAATAAAACCAATCCTGCCAGAATTTTTCGTATTCTTTTCGGATTCGCCGGTTTAAGTTGCCGATCACAACCGATTTCCCGTTTTCAATGTCTTTGTACTCGACGGTTCCCACACAGGGAATCAGGTAATCGGCAGGATTGCTCAGTCGGACGGCAATCACGTCATGTTTTCTTGAAAGCAGCGACAACTCTTTCCAACCGGTTTGATATTTAAAGTCGGAGATAATGAAAACCAATCCTTTGCGTTTCATCGCTTTGTACGCTGTTCGAACAGCACAGCTCAAATCGGAACCGCGACCGTCCGCTTTTAAATTCAGCAAGTCATTAACGAGATGCGGGACACTGTTGCGTCCGCGCATAGCCGGAATTTGTTTTTCTACGTGGTCGGAAAAAAAAACAGCGCCGACGCGGTCGTTATTTCTGACTGCGGTTGAAGCCAACAGCGCAACAATACCGGCAGCCGTTTCCCGGCGGCTGCGCGTCCCTACCCCCGAATCGATAGACAGTGAAACGTCGATCAGAAAATAAACATTCAGTTCCCGTTCTTCTTTAAAAATTTTGGAATAGGTATCCGCCATCCGAGAGGTGACATTCCAATCGATGGAACGGACATCATCACCGGGAACGTATTCGCGTACTTCGTCAAATTCCAAACCGCCGCCTCTAAATGCGGAACGGTAATTTCCGGAAAGAACGCCTTCGGTTACCTTTTTCGAAAAAAGCGAAAGATTTTTAATCCGTTTTCCGTATCGGTAGAGGTTCCGCATCGTTAAGGAACTTTAACCTCTTTCAGTACCATGGAAATGATGTCGTCTGCTGTTTTTTCTTCGGAATCGGCCTCGTATGAAGGCACGATGCGGTGGCGCAAAACATCGTAAATGACGGCTTTAATATCGTCGGGGATAACAAAAACCCGCCCCTCTGCCAAAGCGCTGACTTTGGCACAACGGTAAAGCGCCAAAGTCGCCCGCGGAGAAGCTCCGTATTCGATGTATTTGACGTACTCTTTTTCAAACGCATTGGTTTCCCGAGTCGCCGCAATCAGTCTGACAATGTAATCTTCAATTTTTTCGTCTACCAAAACAGCGTCGGCCGCTGTCCTCAATTTTTCAATCTCCTGCGGCGTTAGAATTTTTTGCACTTTTCGAACTTCCCGTTTTCCCATCCGCCTTAAAATCATCAGTTCTTCTTTTGGAGACGGGTAACCGACTTTCAGTTTCATTAAAAATCGATCGGTTTGCGCTTCCGGCAATGGATAGGTTCCGTCCTGCTCAATCGGGTTTTGTGTCGCCAAAACGAAAAACGGATTCGGCAGCGGATATGTCTCGTCGCCGAGTGTAATCTGCCGCTCTTCCATCGCCTCCAACAAAGCCGATTGAACCTTCGCCGGCGCACGGTTCACTTCATCCGCCAAAACAATATTCGAAAAAATCGGTCCGCGGCGGGCAATAAATTCTCCCGTTTGCTGTTTGTAAATCATGGTTCCGATAATGTCGGCAGGGAGCAAATCCGGCGTAAACTGAATCCGTTTGAATCCGCAGTCGATGACCTCCGCCAGCGTTTTGACCGCTAAAGTTTTAGCTAAACCGGGAACGCCTTCAATTAAAATATGACCGCCGGCGATGATTCCCGTCAACAGTCCGCGGATCATTGCATCCTGACCGACCACTGTCTTTTGAATTTCTTCAACAACGGTATCTATTTTTTGCTTTGCCGCTTCAATTTGCTTTTCAGTCTCGCTTATATTCATAACTTCTACGACCGATAATCGGCATTCTCCTTTACATAATCGTAAGTCAAATCGGCTCCAACAACGACCGCGCGGCCATCGCCATCTCCGAGAGAAATTTCTATTTCCACACAATTTTCATGTTCCGGATAACGCTTTTCCCCCGGATTGATTTGCCGTAATTTCAGATACTGCGACAGAAAACGTTCGCACTCTTCATCCAGAACAAACGATCCTCTGCGGAAAACCGTCCGACCTCCAAGGCTGACTGTCACCTTTTCAGGATCCGGCAATGCGCCGTGATTGCCGAAATCGTCTCCCAACGCTGAAATCAACCGCCCGACGTTGGGGTCGTTCCCAAAAACCGCCGTTTTAACCAACGGAGAATTCACAATCGCCTTTCCGGCGCGTTTGGCTTCTGCATCGTCGAGCGCTCCGCTGATTTTCACTTTTATCACGTGATGCACACCTTCTCCGTTGCGGACAATGTCTTCGGCTAATTGAACACAGACGCTTTTCAACGCGTTGGCAAAGCTTTCATACGGCACGCCGTCTTTTTGACACGACGAAAACGCCAAAACCGTATCACTGGTGCTTTGATCACCGTCAACGGAAATCGAATTGAATCCGGCATCGACAGCCGCGTTTAAGGCACGTCGGAAATCATCTCGGCTGACGGTGATGTCGGTCATAATAAAACAGAGCATCGTCGCCATATTCGGTTCAATCATTCCGGCGCCCTTTGCAACCGCCGTCACAACTCCGCTGCCGACCGCAGCCGAACGAATTTTCGGAAAGGCGTCGGTTGTCATGATCGCACGAGCCAATTCAGGCAGCGTTCCCGAGTCAAGCGCAGCCGTCAGCTCCGGAATGGCCTCTTTCATCTCCTTTTTCGGCAGCCGCCAGCCGATGATGCCGGTCGATGCCGGAAACAATGACTCCCGAGGAACGCCAAGCGATTTTCCCAAAACGGACAAAATCTCTTCAGCATCTTCTTCTCCGCCTTCCGCGCAGACATTGGAAATTTTATTATTAATTAATACGCCGGAAACCGCTTTTGCTTCGGACAACCGCCGTCTGCCGATTTTCACCGGCGCTCCGGGAAACGCATTGCGCGTAAAAACAGCAGCAAACGACTCTGTCGGTTTATCCAGCGCAATCAGACTCAAATTCATCTTCAGAGGATCCGAAACAGCTCTCTCAGTCGGAAAAAAAGAGATCGGCACCGCCGCCACTCGGAATCCGGAAGGCAAAACCGCCCGGTCTTTCAAATCTGAAAGATAATCCCGTTCATTTTGATACTCGCTCATGGTTGATATTATAACAAACTGAATGCTTTTTTTGAAGTCTTTTCTCCGAATAATCAGGACTGTCTGCCTGCCCGGAATAAAAAAGGTTGCGTTTTACAGTTTTTCGGATTATAATGGATTATGATTTTAATCGTTCTGTCGATTATCGCCTGTGCCTGTGTGTTGATCGTCCTTCTCGGACTGTACGCCAATTCGCTGCTTTTTTTTCGCGAAAAAGCCGCTCCGATCGATCCGAACCCGAAAAACTGTTTTGACGAAAAAACCCGTCCCGTTTCCTTGACAACTCCGGGAAACAAAAAGGCTGTTATTTTAGTTCACGGATTTCCGTCATCCCCCTCCGCTTATGCCAAAGCGGGACAGCTTTATTTTCAAGCCGGATACGACGTTTTCATCCCGCTGCTGCCGGGATTCGGAACCTCTCCCGATGAATTTGTTAAAACAAATTTTTCGCAGTGGTTTGATTATCTCTGCCGTTTTTACGAAGAAAAACGCGCCGCTTATCCGAAACTCTTTCTCAACGGAACCTCTATGGGCGGCAGTTTGGTTTTAAAACTCGCTGAACGGTATTCGAACACCGATAAAGCCCCCGACAAAATCGTTACGGCGGCCGCGCCGGTTTTTCTCAACAAAATCCGATTGGGGGTTATGCGTCAACCGGGACTGTATATTATTCGATTTCTGATACCGTTCGTCAAAAAAATCGGCGCCGGCATCAATAATGGAAAACCGCAGGGAGGCACCAACGGAGATGAAGAGTGGCGCGGCTACAACGGCGTTTTTCCACGACAGACGTACAGTTTCTATATGAATTTAAAACTGATTGAACGGCATTTGGATAAAGTAACCGTCCCCATTCTGATGATGCACTCAAAAAAAGACCGAACGGTCCCGTTTGCCAATCTTTTTTACATTGCTTCCCGATTGGGAACAAAAGAAATCACCTGCCGCATTATTGATTCCGGAGAATTCGACTACACTCATCACTGCCTGTTTATGTATGATACCCTGCGCGAACGGCTGGTCAATGAAACCGTCGCGTTTTTTGAGGAGACGAACAAATGAAAAAATCCGCAGCCGTTTTCGCCGCCGTTCTGACTTTGACGGCTGCCTGCCGGACATTTCCGGAATACACCGATGGCGCCATGCAATACGATGCTCTCGTTTACAGCTCTGACTGGAGGTTCATCGTTGTTCCCGAATCCGTTGCCGCCGAACTTCCCGACCGAACGCGTTTGAAGCCCTCCGTTCCGGAGTATGAAACGCTGTTCCGGCAGGCCGAAGTTTTACCGATTTTGAGCAGCATGCTTTTAAACGACGAATCGCCTTTAACGGCGGCAGATTTTCTTTTGGAATGCAGTGCCCTGATAACCGAATTAGGGAAAATCGATCCTGTCGCCGATCAACGCTCGCTCCGTAAAGTCAAAGCCGCACCGCAAATTTACGAAATTCGCGACCGGTTAATCAGAGAATTGAAAGCATTTCAAAAAGAATTGGAAGCCTATCAAACCTCTTCGGATGATTCGGCTACATAACCCGAATTTCACTCAGCAGTTTGATGATGTAAAGCGCCATGTATTGACGGAGCGCTTCTTTTTCCTTGATAGCATCAAACGCCTGCGTGTTGCTCAAGCTCTCGGCAATGTTTTCAACGCGTTCTCTGTTCGGCGGATTAGTAATAAAACTCCGTTTCAGTTTCCGTACATAGTCACGAATAAACGAATTGACATCCTCGACCAAATTTCGTTTGGCTACCGCATCAATCAGCGGATTCCACCGATCGATTAAATTTTCCAACTCGGCTTCAACTGTCATTCCCGGCGCCAAAAAGTGTTCTTTTAATAAAGAAATCGATTCATTCAGCGCGCCGGTATCAGAAATTTTTTGAAATTCCTTTTGATTTTTATTCCTTTTCCGTTTGCGGTCTTCTTTCATCGCTTTGCGCGCCGCACCGGTCATAAACAACTGTTTAAAAAACAGAGCAAACACACGCAGAATTTTGTTGCTCTTCCAAACGGAAACCATCACCCGCGCATCGGAAAACAAACCCTTTCTGGTAATATTGAATAAACGCGATAACGGTAATATCTGATGATTGATTTCATCAAGATAAAGCATAATGATCGCCTTTTGCTTATCACCCATTCCGGGAAATTTTTGAACCTGCGACAGCAAATTGTAATTCAAAAGCGCGTAAAAGTCGGCGTAATGATCAATTAAATATTTTTTCATCAGATTTTCGAAGACTTTATCGTCGTCCATTTCCGGCAGCCATTCGCAGTGATCTAAGTCGTTGATCCACTTCCGGCGTAATGTTTCATACATATCCTTGCGGATAATTTTTAAATTTTCTTCCAAATAAAACGGAATCGCATTATATAAAATGAAAACTTCCTGCCGGTGCGCATTTTTAACCGTCATTAAACGCGGCGGATTTTTATCGTCACTTGTCAGCAGTTCACGAATAAACGACTCATACGTTTCCCGACCGACTTTTTTATAAAGAAGATTCTCCTTTGAATCTTTGAATTCCATGATTTGAGCAACCGTAAACAGATACGGCGATTTGGTCAGAGCCTTCATTAAATCGATCCGGCATACTTCAATGGCGGTTTCTTTCTGAAAGCATCCTTTGCAGTACACAGTGTAGTATCCGAGAAGAAAAGCCGCCTGCGCAAAAACAAAATCGGTGACTCCGGTGGCGTGGCGCGCTCCGAATTCCTTTACAATAGTTCCGGCTAAAACTGTCCAAAATTTGAATGTAAACGAATTGGTTTTCCGAAGAGATTCAACGGCTTCTGCCGGTTTTTTGACAATCATCGACAGCATCAATGCCACGCCGCTTTGTTCATTCACCAAAGCCGCATTCAGTTTGGAATTCATATATTCGTAATTATTTTCATTTTTAAAGAAATACTGAATTTTTTCGACACAAAACTTCAATAATTCATATTCAAGCATATCCTTAAAAACAAGAATCGGATGATCGAATTCTTTAAATTGAAGCTGCAGAATCGGCCGAGTGACAGCCAAATTGCCCTCCAGTAAACGCACAAATTCGGTTTTGACGTCGATTTTTTGAATTAAACTCGCCGGGCACGGCACTCCGAACACATCGGGCGCAGGAAACGGAATCGAATTGTTCTCTTCCATATCAGCGTAAATTTTCTTCAGTTTTTCTTCGAAATAATGGACGCAGACCACTTTGACAATTTCACCGGTTTGATTAAACCGTTCCAGCTTAATTTTATCTTCTGCCTGCAATTTGACCAAAGCGGCCGAAAATGTTGTCGAATCCCAACTGTGACCGGAAGCAATAGTGCTATTGCGGCACAATGTCATTAAATTCGAATAATTAATTGAGTTGCTGCCTTTTTCAAATGCAATTTGTTTGATTTGTTCGTAAATTTGATTGGCGTTCATCAATTTTTTCCTTTATTTTTTTCGATTCGGAGCTTTTCCCATTTCAGAGTTTTAATCTTTTTTGTTGTCAAACGCACACCCGCTGCTTTCCATCCTTTTACAAGGTAATCGGAAACGGGAAAACTCTCCTCTAAAATTTTGATGCGCGCGGACGGTTCGTACACTATATTAACGGCAACATCGGTCTTGGTTGTTAGCTTCAAAAGCGAAGATCCTTCGGGAATGAACGGATAGGCTTTATCGGTGATAAATTTCTCGATTCGGAACCGTTTGAGGCAAATGTTTCCGCTCTGTTTTTCTTTATAAACGGCAGTAAAAATCAATTTTTCGATCTCCTCTTTATCGGCAATGCAGGCAAATTGAAGCCCTTTGTCGACAAACAGCTTTTCGGAGACTTTAACCGCTTTGAAAAAACCGCCTTTGGGAATGATCAGAATGCGATCGAATTCGGAAACACGGAACAGCTCCTTTCCCGATCGGACGGAAAGCCCGAGATACCCGGTTTCAGCATCGTAAAAAAGCGGCTGATCGCGTTTGGCGGCCTGTTTTTCCGCCACCTGCGTAAACGAAGTAATTTCTGTTTTGCGTTTGAGAGCGATTGCCGGGAATTCTTTTCGGATTTCGTCAAGGTAACCGACGGCATATCCGACAATGTTTTTCAAATGCTTGTTGATGGTTTTGATTTCGCTTTCAATCTGTTTCATCTCTTCTTTTGCTTTGTTGATGTCGTAAAGCGAAATGCGGCGGATTGGAATACGCAGGAGCCGTTCGATGTCTTCGGTTGTGACTTCACGACGGATGATACCGGCAAACGGTTTCAACCCTTTCAAAACAGCGTCGATAACACCCTGCGCCGTCTTTACCGTCTCAATTTTTTTGTAAATCCTCTCTTCGATAAAGATTTGTTCCAAGGTGCGCGCATGGTGTTTGTCTTCCAGTTTGCGTTTGTCGTTTTCCAGTTCCGCTTTCAGAATCGCCGTCAACCGTTTGGCGTGGTGGCTGATAACCTGCGTGACAGTCATCTGCTTCGGAAGATGGTCTTCGATTACCAGCAAATTGACAGGAATGGAAATTTCGCAGTCGGTGTATGCATACAGCGAATCCAGAACCTCTGCCGCCTGCACCCCGCGCGCCAGCGTGATTTCAATCGCAACTTCTTCCGCCGTCAAATCGTTGATATGCGACACTTTGATTTTACCGCGGCGCGCCGCCGATTCAATCGATTCCGTCAGCGATTCGGTTGTCACCCCGAACGGAAGCTCCCGGATGATGATTTTTTTGCCGTCTTTGGAGATGTCGAATTTGGCCCGGCACAGAACTTTTCCGTTGCCGTCGCGGTAATCGGAGACGTCCGTCAGACCGCCGGTAAAAAAATCGGGAAACAGCTGAAACGGTTCCCCCCGCAGCGCGCACTGAACCGCTGACAACACCTCGTCCAAATTGTGCGGAAGGATTTTCGTCGTCATTCCGACAGCAATTCCTTCGGCGCCTTGAACCAAAACTAACGGAATTTTACACGGAAATGTTACCGGTTCTTTGTTGCGGCCGTCATAACTTTCCTCATACTCGGTGATCTCGGGACTGTAAAGCAACTTTTTGGCAATCGGGAGCAGGCGGCATTCGATGTACCGGGCAGCCGACGCCGCATGGCCTGTAAACAGGTTGCCGAAATTTCCCTGTTTATCAATGAACAAATCTTTATTCGCCAAAACGACCAACGCTGAATAAATGGAAGCGTCTCCGTGCGGATGATACTTCATTGTATGACCGACAACGTTGGCCACCTTATGAAACCGGCCGTCGTCCATCTCAATCAGTGAGTGCAAAATACGGCGCTGAACCGGCTTTAAACCGTCATCCAGATGCGGAATGGCGCGGTCTTTGATAACATACGAAGCGTATTCTAAAAAATTCTTATCGTAAAGATCGTTGACAAACGGCATCAGATTAAGTTCTCCATAATGTACGATTTACGCTCCGGAGTGTTTTTTCCCATATAAAATTCCAGTGTTTCGTTGATATCATGCGAAGATTTGATCTCCACCTTCACCAGACGGATATCTTCTCCGATAAACTGCCCGAATTCATCAGGAGAAATTTCTCCCAATCCTTTAAACCGCGTCACCTCGGGATTTTTAACCGTTTTAGCGGCCGCATCCCGCTCTTTTTCCGAATAACAGTATGCGGTTTCTTTGTTGTTTTTAGCATTGCGTACGCGAAAAAGCGGCGTTTCGAGAATGTAAACGTGTCCGCGTTTGACTAAATCTTCAAAAAAAGTGAGAAAAATCGTTAATATCAAATTGCGGATATGAAAACCGTCATTATCGGCATCGGTTGCCAACACAACTTTTTCATAGCGTAAATCGTCAATTGAATTTTCGATTCCGAGAGCCTTTACGATGTTATGAATTTCTTCATTTTTATAAATCTCGGTTTTTCGTTTGCCGAATACGTTGAGAGGTTTTCCTCGAAGAGAAAAAATCGCCTGCGTATAAACGTTCCGTTTTTTTACCATAGAACCGGAAGCCGACTGCCCTTCCGTGAGAAAAATCATCGTTCCGTCGCCTTTTTCCTTATCTTCGCCTTTGTGATATTTGCAGTCGTTGAGACACGGAATGCGGATAGCAGTTTTTTTACTCAGTTCTTTCGCCTCTTTACGGACCGCATTCAGCTCTTTGCGTAAATTTTCGTTACTGACGATTTTCGCCTGAATTTTTTTGGCGGTACTGTCATTTTTATGGAGAAAATCGATGACGGCGGCCTTCACTTCCTGAACAATCCACGCTTTGATGTTTGTGTTTCCTAACTTATTTTTGGTTTGGCTTTCAAAAACGGGATCTTTGATTTTGATTGAAACCGCGCCGACCATTCCTTCTCGAACATCTATTCCGGAATAAGCCTTCTTGTAAAATTCGTTTAATCCCTTGAGGAGTCCCTCTTTGAACGCACTTTCATGCGTCCCGCCGTCAGATGTGTATTGTCCGTTAACAAACGAATAAAAAGTTTCACCGTAGTTGAGAGTGTGTGTGAATGCGAATTCGATTTTTTCACCGCGATAATAAAGCGGATCATACATCTCTTTTTCGCCCAAATCATCTCGAAGTAAATCGAGCAAACCGTTTTTCGAAATGTATTTTACACCGTTGTAATCGAGTTCCAGACCGGCGTTGAGGTAAGTGTAGTTTTTAATGCGCTTTTCGATGAATCCATCGTCAAATTCGTATTCGCCGAAAATTTCTTCATCCGGTTCGAATTCAATATAAGTACCGTCAGCTTCTTCCGTTTTTTTAATCTGCCGTTCTTTTAAAAGCTTCCCTTTGGAAAAGAGCGCTTCCGCCGCCCTGCCGCCTCGGACGGCGACGACGCGGAAATGCGACGACAGCGCGTTGACCGCCTTTGTTCCGACGCCGTTTAATCCGACCGAAAACTGAAAAACGTCGTCGTTGTATTTGGCTCCGGTGTTGATAACCGAAACGCATTCCACCACCTTGCCGAGCGGAATCCCGCGGCCGAAATCGCGCACCTTTATCCGCCTGCCGTCGCGGCTGATAAGAATCCGCCGTCCTTGCCCCATGATGAATTCGTCGACGCTGTTGTCGATAATCTCTTTCAGTAAAACGTAAATCCCGTCGTCGGGATCCTTTCCGTTCCCCAAACGGCCGATGTACATTCCCGAACGCAGCCGGATGTGTTCCAGGGAACTCAACGTTTTGATTTTGCTCTCGTCATAGACGGGCTGTTTTTTTTCTCCCATTGCGACCTGCCTGTCATTCAATTACAAGGAAATCGTAACCCCAGTTTACGCCAATGATACCACATCAACCGTTTTTTGGCAAGGAAATATTTCGGGCTTCGGGGAGAGGGGGAAAGAAAGGAGGAATGCCGATCTTATATTATTTTGTCGTCGAGACTTTTACAACGATCGACTGACCTTCTTTATCACGCAGAATATAATCTACTTTTATATCTTCGCCGGAAAATTCCGTATTTTTCTCCGCTTCTTTTTTGACCAATTCTGTTATTTCTTCATCACTCGCCTTGAGTAAAGTCTTCATTGAAGTTTGATCGTCAAGGGTAAGAGGTTTCTTTGTGCAGGAAACAATAATCGCTATTGTCGCTAAACCAATGATTAACCACTTTTTCATTTTATTTTCTCCTATAACAATATGGAAAGCCCAAGATAATGACAAAACGTATCCGTTTTCATTTTTGTGATAAAGCCGATATCTTTTCGAAAGACTTCTTCCTGTGTCTTAAAGACTGAACGCACCGGAAAATGCTTTGGACAAAGTGTCGGCAGAAACAAAAACTTTGTACTTATAGCCGCCGTCAAAGAAGGCAATTTCGACAGCAGCCTCTTTATCTCCAAAAACAACGATATTTCTCTCTTTATCTTCGATTTTAAAAATCAAGTTGTTCATCTTAACAATTTCTTTGCTGTTAAAAAGATTTGCATCTCGCCATGACTTCAGGGTCACACTCTCGTCATAAACAGTCTCGGTACCCATTGAAATATAACTGTTCACAACTTTTTTTCCGTCTTCACCGACAGTCACGACCGACAGAACCTCATCGCAACTTGTAAGTAAGAGCAGTAATGAACAGGTCAAGACCGCAAGAAAAGACTTTTTTCTCATAAAACACCCCTAAAAAAGTTATAAAGATTCTTCAAAATATCATATTATTGCAATTTCTGTCAATAATTGTTCGTTAAACCGCCTACTAAATGATCGGATTTTCTTTCTTCATCTTCAAAATCAGATTGACAGCCTCATTTTTCCCGATACTTGACAACAAAGAAGCATAAATCAAAGGATGCATTAATTCTGTAATCCGGCAAAAAATCGGAAACATCAATCCGATACGACCGCCGGCCGAAAGGTATCTTCGTATTTTGTGAATATATTCCGAAACTTCTTGCACTCTGCCATTATATGTCTTATAGTAGAGGGTATACATACAGAGGGGTGAAGATGAAAACGGGAAAAGAGAACGGAACACCGAAAAGCAACGAGCTGGTGCAGACATTGCGCATTCACGAGATGGACGATATGATCCGCAGCGGGCGGTATCCCAACGCGGGCGATTTTGCGCGCCATTTCGAAGTGTCGGTGAGAACGGTCAGCCGCGACCTCGATATTTTGCGCGACCGCTACCGCGCGCCGCTGGAATTCGACAAAAAGAAAAACGGCTGGTATTACACCGAACCCAATTTCTTCATCAAGTACATTCCGATTTCGGAAGGAGAACTTTTCGCGATTGCGCTGTTCGAGCCGCTGATGAAGCAGTACGAAAATACGCCGATTGAAGAGCCGCTGCGCAACGTTTTCCGCAAAATAGCCGCGTCGATGCCGAAACAGATTTCCGTCGATTCGGTCTTTGCCGGCAACCGCTTCACTTTTATCCCCGACCGGCTGCCCGATATCGCCATCGATACCTTCCGCACCGTCACCGAAGCCGCCGCCCTCACCCGCACGCTGATGTTTGAATACCGGCCGCTGCAGAAAACCACCTACATGAAACGCCGTTTCGACCCTTACCACATTCTCTGCCAGAAAGGCGGCTGGTACGCCGTCGGCTACTGTCACCATACCGGAGAAATCCGCACCTTTGCTTTTTCACGCATGCGCAAATGCCGCATCACCGACAGCCGTTTTACTCTGCCGCAGGACTTCGACCCGGAACGCTACATCGACAGCAGCGTCGGGATTTGGGCCAAAGAGCGCGCACCGGAAACCTACCGGATGATTTTCACCGCCGACATCGGTACCTTCGCCGCCGAGCAGTTTGCTTCCGCCGGCAACGGGGCCGCCGCCGAAACGCTTGAGGACGGCAGTGTCGCGGTGACGGTCACCACCAACCAGCGCGAGGAGATGAAACGGTTTGTGCTGGGACAGGGGGCGACCGTACGGGTTCTCGAACCGGCCTCGTTTGTCGAAGAACTGAAAGCCGAGCTCGAAGCGATGAAAAAGTTATACTGAAAACCGTATTTTTCTTTTGACTTTCCTCCTTTCGGTGTTACAATAATGAAAGGAGGCCGAATATGTCGGACAAATACAATCCCTACACCAATTTTCTGTCGGTTCTGGACCGGGCGGCGAAAGCGGTCGGTCTGAAAGAGGACGATTACATTCTTCTTCGTTATCCGGAAAGAGAACTGAAAGTTTCCGTGCCCGTCCGCATGGATGACGGTTCGGTGCGTGTTTTCGAAGGTTACCGTGTTCAGTTTGCCGACGATGAAAACCAATACGGACAGTGCGCTGCGTTGTAAAGAAGAAACATCAGCGTCGCTCCGACAAGCGTATTGAGTACGCCGACGGCAAGAAATTTAATCAGTTTTCGATCTGCCCAAGAAAACATGGGCTATTATATCACGGGGGGGGGGGGGTACTTAACCGAAATTTACAGTCAAAATCAAAAAAAAAAACCGCCTCAAAGGAGGCGGAAGAATGCCGAACGAAAACTTCACTCTGTTTCGGAGGCAGAAAAAACCGTACTGCCGTCTTTAACGGTACGTATCACTTTAATAGTACGAATTTCTTCGGGCGCAATGGTCAGCGGGTTTTTGTCCAAAACGACAAAGTCGGCGCGTTTGCCGGGGCGAATCGAGCCTTTACTCTCCTCTTCACCGATTTGAAAAGCCGCTGACAACGTCATCGCTTTTAAGGCTTCCGCAGGGGAAATTCGCTCTTCCGGAGCGATAACAACCCCCGATTTCGTCTGACGCACAGTCATGCACCACAACGATTCGATCATATTGGGAGTAACGACAGGTGAGTCCTGATGAACAGTCACCGCAACACCCGCTTTTAACGCCGTCGCCGCCGCGCTGATGTGCGAGCCGCGTTCGTTGCCGAGATTCTTCAAATGAACGTCTCCCCAGTAATAAATATGCGCGGGAAACATCGACGCAATCAGTCCGAGCTCAGCCAAATCGGCAAACTGCTGCAGCCGAACGATTTGCGAGTGAACCATCACGGAGCGGTGAAAATCGCCGACGCCCTCCGCGCGCAGCTGTTTGTAAACGCGAATCAGTTGATCGGCAGCGGCGTCTCCGTTGCAGTGAGCCTGCAGCGGCAGACCTTGAGCAGCCGCCGTGCGGGCAAAAGCAGTGATGGTTTCGTCGTTATCAATCGGATAGCCGCAATAATTCGGATCGGCTTCGTTCCCGGAGCGCGCACCCGGAACAGTCAAGTACGGTTCGGAAAGCCACGCCGTCCGTCCTTGGGGCGAGCCGTCAAGGAAAATTTTATACCCGCCGATTTTGAACCGGTTGAGGTAGCGCCCCAATCGCTCGGGATGAGCCTGTGCTAAACCGGAAGCGTTCTTTAAATCGACGTAACCGACAATATCCATGACAAGAGCTTCTTTTTCAGCGGCTTCGGCGAGAAGTTCATACTCTTTTTCTTTCAGCAGAGAATCCTGTGCCGTCGTGAAACCTTGCGACAGATAAATCTGCTGCGCTTTCCGCATCAATTCGATGGGATCAGTGTCCGAAGGAGGAACTTGAGAAGCATAACCCAAAAACGCGGTTTCTTCCATATAACCGGTCGGATTGCCCTGCGCGTCACGGGCGATAACGCCGCCTTCCGGAGGCTGTGTTTGAGCCGTTACGCCGAAGAGGGTCAATGCCTTTGAATTAAAAACGCCCATATGCCCGGAAGCATGCGTAATAATAATCGGCCGCTCTGTTGAGACACGATCCAGCACCTCTTTTGTCGGATGGGCTTTTTCTTTCAGATTGTTGTTATCATAACCAAAACCGACAATCCAGCCCTCCTTCGTGTCGGGATTCTCCTTCGCATAAGCGGTCAGAATCGAAACAATGTCGTCGAACGATTCGGCTGACGCAAGCTGTGCAATCGTTAAAATTTGAACGTACTGAGAAAGATGGCTGTGACCGTCGATAAAACCGGGCAAAAGCGTCGCGCCGTTCAAATCGATGCGTTCTGTTTTCTTCGTACACAGTGACTGCATCTCTTCATCGGTACCGATATGCGCAATCACACCGCCGCGAACGAAAACCGCCTCAGCTGTCGGCCGGCTCTCTTCCATTGTTAAAACCGTTCCGTTGTAAAACAGAACCTCTTCCTTCGGTTTTTCACAGCCGCAAAGCAAAACCGCAAACAAAACCGCCGTTATTATTCTTTTCATAAGGAATCTCCTTTCTTATCATAGCGCAATCCGAAATGAAAAGGAAGCCCCTTGAAATAACTCAATCGGCTGCTTCAATGGGGGCGGAGAAAGCGCTGTCCCGTTTCTGATCCTGTTTTTGCGCATACATCCGGCAATCAGCCTCATGTACAAGCATGTAAACGGAACCGCCGCCGAATGCAGAGCCGACCGCATAAGAAATCGCTGTTTCGTCGGGATTATTGTCATTTTCACGGCGGAGAGCGTCATCAATTGACGTTAAAAGCCGGCGGAACTCCGTTTCATTCTTTTTTTCGGCAATCAGAAGAAACTCGTCGCCTCCGTTGCGGCTGATAAACACGTGCGGATCATTGAATCGGGTCAATACTTCAGCAAAACGACGGATAAGATCATCTCCGGCGCTGTGGCCGAAGCGGTCGTTAACGGCTTTAAGGTTGTTTAAATCAAAAATTGCCGCACCGATATGATTGGACGAAGCACCGCCAAGCGCCATCATGTAACGGTCGGCAGCATAGCGATTCTGCAACCCGGTCAAACCGTCACGGAATGCCAGAGAACCAAGTTCCTTTATTTGACGGGAAGTGAGAAGCAATTCAAAAAAAGCCAAAATGACAAGAAAGACCAAAATACCGAACAGCAGCGACAGATACGTTTTAATTCGTTCCGACAGCGATTCGGAATAGATCTGCAATCGGTTGACCAAGTCATCGGAAAGTTTGAAATACGACTCCGAATCATCGATAAGAATCTTCTCGTCATCGCCCGTTGCCTCTTTTTTGTTGAAACGTTCTATATCTCCGCTCAATCGATCCCAAACGAGTTTCAGTTCATCGACAAGATCTCTGTAATCATCTTTGGAAATCACCGGAAACTGCGAAACTCCCTCTTCCGAATGAATTTGAGAAATCATGTCGGAGACAAAACTCTTCAATTCTTCGTTTTTTTGATCTGCCAGCTCCTGCTTTACCAACCGTTGGGAAGAACAGCGAAAAAATCCGGCTTGATTGATTGCTGCCGCTGCCTGAGCCTGATCTGTAGCCAACTGCCAAATTCGAAGAAACAAAACAGTCGCCGAAAAGAGCAGCGCAATACGCAGCAAATGAAACGCCAACCGCCGTCTGAAAATCGATTTCACCATGATTCTGCCTTTCAAGTCAAATGACATTATCAATATAATTAACTTTCAGGGCGTTTTCAAGTCTTATTCACAGAAATCCTTTGTAAAGTCACAAAAAAGACTTTACAAAAGAACAAATCCGAAGTATAATTTTTACAAATAAACTCCGCGAAAGCGTGTAACAGTGAAGGAAGCCGGACAAAAGAGCCGGCACAGGAGGCAAAAGTGGCAGTGGTAACAATGAAAAACCTGCTCGAATCGGGTGTTCATTTCGGACACCAAACCAAAAGATGGGATCCCCGTATGGCGAAGTACATTTACACTCAGCGCAACGGTGTTCACATCATCGACCTGAAAAAGACGCTTCTTTCAGTTAAAGACGCCTACGAAATCGTGCGCAAAACGGTTTTGGAAGGAAAAAGCGTCCTTTTCATCGGCACCAAAAAACAGGCTCAGGAAGCCATCGAAAAAGAAGCCAAACGGTGCGGAATGTACTACGTCAACAATCGCTGGCTCGGCGGTATGCTGACAAACTTCGCAACCATCAAAAAATCGATCGTTCGTCTGAAAAAAATCGAAAAAATGGAAGTCGACGGAACCTTCGATTCTCTCACAAAAAAAGAAATTTCTCTTTTAAACAAGGAACGTGCTAAATTAGAGAAAAACCTCGGCGGAATCAAAGAAATGAAAGATTTGCCGGGAATCGTATTCATTATCGACACGAAGGAAGAGGCGATTGCGGTCGCCGAAGCAAAAAAATGCGGTATTCCGATTGTCGCCGTCGTCGACACCAACTGCAATCCGGAAGGCATCGATTATCCGATTCCCGGAAACGACGATGCTATCCGCGCGATTTCTCTGTTCACATCGGTCATCGCAAACGCAGTCATTGAAGCGGATAACGAAGTCGGTCTGCAAATCATCGAAAACATTCAGGACGACGAAATGACAAATGAGTCGATTCTGGCAAAAGCTGAAGAAGAAAAAGAAGCGGCGATTAAAGAAGCGGTTGAAGCGGACGAAGCTAAAAACTTTAAAGCTAAACCGAAGAAACCGGCAAAAGAAGAAGGCGAAAAATCGACCGAAACAGCCGTCGAATCCGAAGCTGAAACTTCAAAGGAGGAATAAAATGGCAAACGTAAATCCGAGTGACGTCAAAAAACTGCGCGACGCAACCGGCGCCGGAATGTTGGACTGCAAAAACGCATTAATCGAAGCCGGCGGCGACTTTGAAGAGGCGCAGAAAGTATTGCGCAAAAAAGGATTGGCCGCCGCCACTAAACGCGAAGGCCGCGCCACAACGGAAGGCCGGCTTTTCATCGCTATCCGCGGAGAAAAAGCTGCCGTCTGCGAGCTGACGTGCGAAACGTATTTTGTGGCAGGTAATGAAAAGTTCAAAGCTTTCGGAGAAGAAATCGTCAACATGATGCTTGACGCCGAAACGGAAGAGTTGACGCCGGAAATCGCCGATAAAGTAAAAGAAGCGATCAGCATCATCAAAGAAAACATGACGCTGAAGCGGCAGAAACTGTTTAAGCTGACCGCCGCCCAAAAGGCGTTCGGTTACTCCCACGACGGGCAGATTGCCTCTGTCGTTGTTTTGGAGAGCGACAATCCCGCCGCTTTTGAAGCTGATGCCGTTAACGAATTCGGAAACGACTTGGCGATGCACATTGCCGCATTTCACCCCCGTTTTATCGACGAAAACTCCGTTACACAGAAATTCAAAGACGACCAAATGGAAGTTTTTGCCGCACAGTCAGAAAATCTGAATAAACCGGCTGATGTGCTGCAGAAAATCATGGCCGGCAAATTGAATAAAATCTACTCCGAAGTGTGTCTGACCAAACAGCCGTTTGTAAAAGACGACAAACAATCCGTCGAAAAAGTGATGGCAGCCGTCGCCAAACAGGCCGCCGCTTCGTTGAAAATCGCCGATTACGTTTATTACAAAGTCGGCATTGACGAATAACCGTTTCGGCTGCGGTTTGCCGCAGCCGTTTTTTCAGGAGTGAACCATGATCGCAGAGATTAAAGCCGACAGCGAAGAGAGGATGAAGAAGAGCGCCGCCGCATTGGAAGACGAATTCAATCGATTACGAACCGGCCGCGCTTCGGCAGCACTGGTCGATAAAATTCAAGTTTCCTACTACGGTGCCGCGACGCCGCTGAATCAAGTTGCCTCAATTTCCGTTCCGGAAGCGCGGTTGATTGTCATTCAGCCGTGGGACAAAAACGTTTTACCGGAAATCGAGAAAGCAATTCAAAAATCCGAGCTGAATCTGAATCCGAACAACGACGGAAAAGTTATTCGCATCAATATTCCCGCTTTGACCGAAGAACGCCGCAAAGAACTGGTAAAAGGCGCCAAAGCATCAGCTGAAAACGCTCGGGTAGCCGTGAGAAACATCCGCCGCGATGCAATCGATAAGCTCAAAAAAGAGCAAAAGAACGGTGAATTGACGGAAGATGAGCTGAAAGCGGCTGAAACCGATATGCAGACGCTAACGGATAAATACATCGGCGAAGTCAACAAAATTCTCGACGCCAAAGAAAAAGAGATTATGGAAATCTGAAATGGCGGATGAAAAGCAGCCGGATCAAATGTGCCGCCACATTGCCGTCATTATGGACGGCAACGGACGGTGGGCCAAACAACGCGGAAAAATTCGCAGTTTCGGACACAAGGAAGGATTAAAAGCCACTAAACGACTGCTCCATTACGCGTCTGAACGAGGATTAAAATACCTAACACTGTACGCGTTCTCAACCGAAAACTGGAAACGCGCGGAAGAAGAAGTCTCTTATCTGATGAATTTAATCCACCTTCATCTGCGCAAAGAGATGAAATTCTACAAAAAAAACCATATCCGGCTGCGGTTCATCGGTGATTTATCGCGGCTCAAGCCGTCGCTGCAGGAAGAAATGCGCTCCGTCGAGCGGGACACAGCCTCTTATGACGGTTTGACCGTACAGCTGGCAATCAATTACGGAGGCCGTGATGAACTGCGCCGTGCCGTCCAGAAATTGATCGATTCGGGCAAACAGGAAATCACGGAAACCGATATTGAAGCCGAACTGGATACAGCCGGCATTCCCGATCCTGATTTAATCATCCGTACCGCCGGAGAACAACGATTGAGCAACTTTTTAATGTGGCAAAGCGCTTACAGCGAATTTTGGTACACGCCGAAACTGTGGCCCGATTTCGGTTCTGAAGATTTTGATGAGGCGGTCGCCGCCTTCTTTCGCCGCGACCGCCGCTACGGAGGGATCAAATGAAAGAGATGACCGCCCGTATTCTTCTGGGAGTGATCGCAATTCCGATTTTATTGGTGATCCTCCTGTTTCCGCTGCCGTTCAACGCCGCCGTTAACGCAGTCATTATGGCTTTCACGGCGCTCGCCGGAATCGAAACCGCGCGTTTGACAGAAACACGACTCACCCGCCTCAACAAAGCGGCCGCCGTGTTTTGCGCCGTTCTGCCGCCGCTTTCTGTCTTCTGTTTTCTGTTTTTACCGGATACAGTTGCTGCACTGACAGTCGCCGCCATTCTTATTCTCGCTCCAACGCTTCTCATCGGACGGGAAGCATTCAGCCGCAGTGCCGAGAAATGGAACAACTCGCTGGCAAGAATCGCCGGATACGCCTTTATTTTGCTTTACATCGGCGGACTGTCAGCCGCCCTCGTCGGTTTTCAATTCCTCTCTCGGTTTGTCCCAGACGATAATCCGGGATTGATTTACCTCATTTACCTGCTGATGATTTTCACAAACGACACCGCCGCCTACTTCACCGGCGTAGCCGTCGGCCGTTTTACTCCGCATCCGGCGCCGATCAGCCCCAAAAAAAGCCTTGCCGGTTTCATCGGCGGAGCTGTCGGCTGCCTTGCCGTTTCCGTCGCCGCCTTTTTTATTCTGCCGCAGCTGTTTGAAAACAGTATCCTCCGGGCGCTGACCGTCGGAGCCGTATTGGCGTTCGCCGGCATTGTCGGCGATTTGGTTGAATCGGCATTTAAACGCAGCGCCGGCGTCAAAGACAGCGGCCGTCTGATGGGAGGCCGCGGCGGCGTTCTTGACTCCATCGACTCCGCCCTCTACGGAGCGCCGTTTTTCTTCGTTCTGTTATCGGGAATTCATCTGATATGAAAAAAGTGATCGTCCTCGGCGCCACCGGCACCATCGGCCTCAATACGCTTTCGGTTATCGAGCACCTCGGCGGCGGATGGCAGACCGACCTGATCACCGCATTCACCCGCAAAACCGAATTGGAGCAACTGGCCCGGCAATACAACGCCCGAACCTTCACCACCGACTCCGAAACGATGCTGAAAGAAATTCGAGAAAGTGACGCCGACATCGTCGTCAACGGCATCGCCGGAGCCGCCGGCCTGCTGCCTTCATTTGAAACTGTGCGCTGCGGCAAACGGCTGGCGCTGGCCAACAAAGAAACCATCGTTATGGCAGGAGCCTTGCTGAAAGCCGAAGCAGCGCGCAGCGGAGCCGAAATCATTCCCGTTGACTCCGAACATGCGGCTCTCTTCGAACTGCAGCGCACGGCCGCGCCGAATCAAATCCGCAAACTGATCATTACCGCATCGGGCGGCGCCTTCCGCGACACGCCTCTCGAAGAACTGCCACACGTTACCCCCGAACAGGCGTTGCATCATCCGACATGGAAAATGGGGCCCAAAATCACTGTCGACTCCGCCACCATGGCAAACAAAGGATTGGAAGTGATAGAAGCGGTCTATCTCTTCGACCGCCGTCCCGACGAAATCGAGGTTCTCATTCACCCGCAAAGCCGCATTCACGCGTTGATACAAACCGCTGAAGGAACCTTTACCGCTCAAATCTCAGCTCCTGACATGCGCATTCCGATTCAAAACGCCCTCACCTACCCCGAAAAAGCTGCAGCTCCGTCTCCCGACACCGACCTCACTGCCGAGGCGCTGACCTTTACCCGCCCCGACCCGCGCAAATACCCGATGCTGCCGCTGGCATTCCGCGCCGCCGAATCCGGTCTCTCTGCCGCCATAACCTACAACGCCGCCAACGAAATCGCCGTTGCCGCCTTCCTCGGACACCGGCTGCCGTTTCTCTCCATCGCCCGACTCACCGAAGCCGTCCTCAATAAACCGCTGCCGCCCGCTCCCGCTTCGCTTGAAGAAGTACTGACCGTCGACGCCTGCGCCCGCACCGCCGCCGAACAACTGCTCGCATCAAAAGCGTTTTAACTGGATTCTTTATTTGGGCGCGCGCCCCTGCGGGGCGCCGGGCTTTCCGCTGCAATTCGCGGCCTCCCTTCACCTTTACCAAAGCAAAGCTGCCGCTTTGCCCTGCGCCGCCTCTCCGTCGGCAGCTCATTTCCGCTTCAATCCCTCGCGCTTCTGTTGTTTACAAACAGCCGCCGTCAACTCCAACTGTGAAAAATAGCCCTGCTTTTGCTTTTATCGGCAAATCAACAGAAAACCGACGATTGATTTTATGCCGATTAAATAACAAAAAAGTCTCCGCCTTGAGACGGAGACTGAAATCAAAAGAGATTTGAGATTTTATTTGTTCTGAGCCGCTAATTTTTTCTGATACGCAGCTTTCAAATCGTCGGAGATGCTTTGCGGAACGCGTCCGTATTTGGCAAACTCCATTGTAAACTCGGCCTTGCCCTGCGTCAAAGAACGCAGCACCGTCGAATATCCGAACATTTCCGACAGCGGGACTTCAGCTTCAATTTTGCATCCTGTACCCTCTTCCTCAGAAGAAACAATCATACCGCGGCGTTGATTGATGCTTCCGAAGATGTTTCCTTGGAATTCGGAAGGACCTTCGACTTCGACCTTCATAATCGGCTCCAGAATAACCGGTTTGGCTTTCGCATAAGCTTCGCGGAAAGCGCCGATAGCGGCTTGCTGGAACGCCATATCGGAAGAGTCGACAGGGTGATACTGACCGTCGTTGATCGTAATTTTGACACCGACAATCGGGAACCCGATCAACGTACCTTTTTCCAGAGCCGTGCGGAAACCTTTTTCGCAAGCCGGAATGTATTCTGTCGGAATCGCGCCTCCCTTGATTTGGTTGACAAATTCGAAATCTTGTCCTTCAAGCGGTTCCATGCTGCCGGCCACACGTCCGTATTGTCCCGAACCGCCGGTCTGTTTTTTGTGCGTATAGTTGAAGTCAGCCGATTGGGAAACCGCTTCACGGTAAGCGACTTGCGGTTGTCCGACTTCGACTTCGGCTTTGTACTCCCGCTTCATCCGTTCAATGTAAACATCAAGATGGAGCTCACCCATTCCTTGAATAATCGTTTGGTTTGATTCGGGATCGACATAAGTACGGAAAGTCGGGTCTTCTTTTGTAAAGCGGTTAAGCGCCTTCGCCATGTTGTCAGCCGCTTTTTTGTCGACCGGAGTAATCGCCAATGAAATGACCGGATTAGGCACAAACATACTCGTCATGGAATAATTCAAACCGGGTTTACAGAAAGTATCACCCGACGCGCAGTCAATACCGAACAACGCGGCAATATCTCCGCACGGCGCTTCGCTGATATCTTCCATACTATCGGCGTGCATTTTAATCAACCGACCAACTTTAAACTTTTTGCGAGTACGTACATTGTACAGCTCGTCGCCTTTTTTCAAATTCCCCTGATAAACGCGGATGTATGTCAGCTGCCCGAACTGTCCGTCTTCCAGTTTAAACGCCAACGCGACCGTCGGCTTGGAGGGATCCGAAACCAGAACCACCTCTTTTTCATCATTGTCAAGATCAAGCGCCTTGTTTTCGACTTCATTCGGCGCCGGCAGATAGCGCAGAACGCCGTCCAACAGCGGCTGAATACCTTTGTTTTTGTAAGCCGAACCCATGAATACCGGCGTCATTTGAAGCGACAAAGTTCCTTTGCGCACAGCCGCATAAATCAGCTCATCGGTGACCGCCTCTTCCATCATGGCTTCCATCAATTCATCGCTGAACATGGAAGCGGCATCCAAAAGCATTTCGCGGCGTTCTTCCGCCTGGGCCCGCAGTTCTTCGGGAATCTCCTCTTCGCGAACAACTTCGCCGCCGTCGCCTTCAAAGTAAAGCGCCTTCATCGTCACAAGGTCAACAACACCTTGCAAACGATCTTCCAAACCAATGGGAATTTGCATCATCACAGCGTTCAGATTCAACTTTTCCCGCAGCTGATCGGTAACGCGGAACGGATTAGCGCCGGTGCGGTCACATTTATTGACAAACGCAATACGGGGAACGTTGTACCGTTTCATTTGACGGTCAACAGTAATTGACTGCGACTGAACGCCGCCGACGGAACAAAGAACTAAAATAGCGCCGTCTAAAACACGCAGCGACCGTTCAACCTCAATCGTAAAGTCGACGTGTCCCGGAGTATCGATGACATTGATAAACGTATCTTTCCACGTCACATTCGTGGCAGCCGAAGCAATGGTGATGCCTCTTTCTCTCTCCAACTCCATGGAATCCATGGTTGCACCAACACCGTCTTTTCCCCGAACCTCGTGAATGGCGTGAATTTTCTTACAATAAAACAAAATACGCTCAGAAAGGGTCGTCTTTCCTGAATCGATGTGAGCACTGATACCGATGTTTCTCATTTTTGACAAATCAAATGCCATATTACCTTTTCTCCTTAGTGTCGGACCGAAAACGAAAATCCGTTCGCCGTAAAATTTGAATAAATTTCTCTTTTTTACTTTATATAGAATTTTCGGGAGTTTTTCAAGGTTTCACCGAGGAATTTACGATTTTATTGTTGTCGATTTGCATTTTTCGTTGTATAATAAAGATGAAGCGGGAATTTTGAATGAAAAAATTGACTGTGTTGCTTTTTCTGGTTTTGACGTTCTCTCCGGTTTTTGCGCAATCAAACAGCGCACAGACTTACCGTGTTTACTATATGGGGAAAATTGACGAAACCCCCGCTTTTCTTGAAATGCTGATTACCGACTTATCCGTCTCAGGAGTTCTCGGATTCCGACAAGAAACGATGTTTTCCGTCGCCGGTTTAATTTCGCCGTCCGCTGAAAACGCGCCCGCCTCTGCTCTTCTGCGCATCACCGACGACGCCGGCGTAATGAACGGGCAGCTCCGTTTTAACCTCGAAGAAAATCAACTGCGCGGTGCTCTTGTCTACAAAGGGAAAAATTTCAACGTGCTGTTTGAAATTCTGGCGGTTTATATGAATGAAACGACGGTTTTGAAAAACGATTTATCCTATTCCGTCCAGTACCCTTACTTTTTACCGGCAAAATATGCGCCGCTGAACGAAGCGATCCGAGGGGAAATTCTTAAAGCAAACGCCGCTTTAACCGACCACTTTTCCGATCCGCAAAAAATGACACGCGCCATGGAAGGAATTTTAAAATACGACCGCATCGATTCATTTGAAATTCAATTTGCCGGTTCCAAAATTATTTCCATTTTGAACTCAAGCTATTTTTACACCGGCGGCGCCCACGGAAACTATGTTTATGAAAGCTTCAACTACGCCGTCAGCGACGATCAATTCCGCCGTCTGGAATTAAGCAGCATTCTGTCGCTCAACAGCGCACGGTTCAACCTGCTGAACCGCCTTTTGGTAGAAAAATTAAAAGAAAAAAAGGCAACTTTTGTTTTGGACGGCAGCGTCAATGCGTTTGAAATGGGAGAACTGAGTCCTTCGTTCTCAATTAAAGAAAACGGCTTTGTTTTTACCTTTGCTCCGTACATGGTGGACGCTTATGCGGCCGGCACTTACGAGATTTTCATCTCTTTTGATGAAATTCGCATGGCATTGAGCGAAGACTTTAAATCGCTTCTGGATCCGGAACAGTAATCACAAAAACCGCAAACAGCCGCCTTCTAACGCACGGTAAAAACAACTTTTGCGCCCGGTATGGCAAGCGCCTTCGCCGCATTGCCGCACTTTTGCAAGAAGCGCATCTTGGTCACAGTCAACAGCCAGCGAAACCACTTTTTGTACACAGCCGCTTGTTTCGCCTTTGTGCCACAGTTTTTGCCGGCTGCGGCTGTAATAAACCATTTCTCCCCGTTGGAGAGTTTCCGCAAGCGACTCGCGATTCATGTAAGCGAGCATCAGCACCTCTCCTGTTTCAGCGTCCTGCACCACCGTCGGCAGCAAACCGTTTGCGTCAAACCGCGGCTCAAACATCAAACTCTCTTCCGTATTTTCCATCGTTCTTCCCCGCGTTCAGTATAACCGATTTTAAAAAAATGAGACAGTATTTTACAGAATATTTGCCGATATATATAGAAGAAGAATTTCGGAAAATTTGCCGAACAAGAGAGAGTCAAATGAAAGAAAACGACTGCGAACAACTCAGCAATGCACAACCAAACGACCGCGAACTGTCGCTTTTTTCCCATTTTATCAGCACTCATTATTTTGATCCGGAGACGCTTTTCAACTCCATTGCGGGACAAGAGAGGCGTTATTATCTCTACTTCGGCGACATGAAAGAAAATATTTTTTTCATTTCCGATCGTATGAAAGAAGATTTTGCATTTCCATCAAATATTGTTCAGGACTGGCTGACCAAATGGGGCAATTTAATTATCGAAGCGGATCGCGAAAATTACTGCAACGACATCGACGAAATTTTCAGACTGAAAAAACAACACCACAGCATCAACTACCGTGTTAAAAACAGCCGCGGAGAGGCTGTCTGGGTTCACGGGCAAAGCGTTATCAAATGGAAAGACGAGGAACCGGTTTTTTTTGCCGGACTTGTCTCCGATTTGCAAGAAGATCTCAATATTGATCCGGTCACAGGACTTCTGCGTTCCGTCGCCATGGTGAGCCGTCTGAAAGAGTTGGCAAAAGTCGGCGGCTGGGTTATCGCCTTCGGACTGAACGATTTTTCTTCTATTAACGATACCATCGGCAGAACGCGCGCCAATCAGGTACTGCGTAAAATTTTCCAAATTCTCCAGACTGAACAGAGATCGTTTTTGAGTTTCTTTCGAATTGACAACGTCAAATTTGTTGCCATCGCCCGCCAACAGAACAATACTCCGCTGACAAAAATTGCCAATCACATTAAAACGGTGATTACCGACGTTTACGCGTCGCAGCACCTGTTTATGAAAAACCCCTGCTCGATCGGTTTTCTGCAAATTCCAAAAGATTTTTTTATTGACAGTGAAATCATCCGGACACTGGGAAACCTCATCAATTCGGCAAAAAGACACCCTCAGGACGACTTTATTGTTTTCACTGAAAACGCGCTGACGGAAAAACAGACGCGGGCAAAGCGGCTGCTGAGTTTGAATCAATCCGTTACCAACCGTTTCAGAGATTTTTTTATCGAAGTTCAGCCGATTGTCAACGCTGCAAACAAGACCGTTTTGGGAGGCGAAGTCCTTTTGCGATGGAAGCAAAACGGACAAGTCATTGCACCATCGGAATTTATTCCACTAATGGAAGCTCATCACCTGATTCACCCTATCGGAAATTGGGTGTTCGAACAAACCGTCGCTCTGTGTAAAAAAGCGATCCGCTACGTTCCTGATATTCTGATTTCCTGCAATATTTCCTATCTTCAAATTTTAAAATCGACGTTTTTTCTGTTTATCAAAAAAACCATGGACAAAAAAGGCGTTTTAGGCCGCAATTTAGTTCTTGAACTGACGGAAACCGTTTCCGATACGTCGCATGAAAATCTGTATCAATTCATCGACAAAATCCGGAAAGAAGAAATACGTTTTGCCATTGACGATTTGGGAAGCGGATATTCATCTCTCAATTTTCTTTTTGAATGTCCTGCCGATATTGTGAAAATCGATAAATCCTTAACGAAAAAAACTCTGACGTCGCCGTCCAACAAAAATGTTCTGAAAACGATTGTTTACGCCTGTCACGAAGCAAAAAAACGAGTTTGCGTCGAAGGAATCGAAACGGTCGAAGAGTTAAACGAAATTATGCAGACGGAATGCGACTCTTTGCAAGGATTTTACTTTTACAAACCGATGCCGGTCAAAAATTTTCTCAATTTGCTGAAAAAAGAAGGAAAAAATGTATAAGCCGCTGAACAGCTTGATTGTTAAGCCGGTCGGCGCGTTCTGCAATTTGCGCTGCGACTACTGCTTTTATTTGGAAAAACACAATCTCTACCCCGAAGAACGAACGGTTTCCGTCATGCCGGAAGAGACTGCGGCTGAATTAATTCGTCAGACTTTCCGCCATTCGGAGTTGCCGCTTTTTATTTGGCACGGCGGAGAACCGACAATGGCAGGACTGCCGTTTTTTAAGAAAATCGTCGAACGGCAAAAGCAAGAAGCTGAGGGTCGACCGTTTCAGAATGCACTGCAAACCAACGGAACGCTTTTAAACGCGGAGTGGGCCGATTTTCTGCGCAAAGAAAACTTTCTTGTCGGAATCTCCCTTGACGGCCCAAAAGAAATTCACGATGCGTACCGCACCGCCGTTGACGGCAGACCGACGCATGAAACGGTCGAAAATGCCGCTGTTATGCTGAAAAACGCCGGCGTCGAAACAAACATTCTCTGCACCGTAAACAACCATTCCGTCACTCAGCCGGATTTGCTTTATAACTATTTTAAAAATCTCGGATTTCCGTATATGCAGTTTATTCCGATTGTCGAAACCGACAAACGCAATCCGTCACAGGCAGCGCCCTTTTCTGCCGATCCGAACGAATTCGGAAATTTTCTTTGCCGCGTCTTCGATTTATGGTACGACGACATCGATTTAAAGAATTTGAAGCAGACGACATCCGTGCGGTTCATCGATTCGGTTTTTCACCGTTATGTCGGCAAGGAAATTCCCGATTGCATTCTTCAAAAAGAGTGCGGGAATTATTTAGTGGTTGAACACAACGGCGATTGTTACAGCTGCGATTTTTTGGTCTCCGCCGAAACGTTTCTTGGAAATCTTCACCGCAATGATTTGTTTGCGATGCTCAATTCGCCGCAGCAGCAGCGCTTCGGTCGGCAAAAGAACAAACACAAACCGCGCTGCCTTCAATGCGAATGGTACAAACTCTGTTACGGCGGCTGTCCCAAAGACCGTATTCGCGATCCGCAAACGCACAACCACAACCGTTTTTGCGAATCATACAAACAGTTTTTCGCTTACGCACACCAACGCTATCTTTATTTGGCTGAACGCTATTTGAATGAAATGTAACCGCTTGATTTTTGCTATTGTTCGATGATAAAATAACGCGAGGAGCCGTTATGACCGAAAAAAATGTGCCGTTTACCGCAGATTTGATTAAAGCGATTGAAAAAGAAAACCCCACCCCGTTTTATGTTTACGATAAAAATGCGATTGTTGAAAACGTACGCGCATTTTTAAAAGCGTTTTCGATTTTACCGGGCGGTTTTAAAAACTATTTTGCCGTAAAAGCGCTTCCCAACCCGCGAATTTTGGAAATTCTAAAAGCGGAAGGCATGGGCGCCGACTGTTCGTCTCTGCCGGAACTGGAACTGGCTCACCGCGTCGGTCTCTCCGGTGAAGACATTATGTTTACTTCAAACGATACGCCTGCACAGGAATTTGTCCGTGCAAAAGAGCTGGGCGCTGTCATCAATCTTGACGACATCACTCACATTGAAACTCTGAAAAACGCGGCAGGCATTCCTCAAACGATTTGTTTCCGCTACAATCCGGGCCCGCTGAAACAGGGAAACGCCCTCATCGGCAAACCGGAAGAAGCCAAGTACGGTTTGACACGGGAACAGCTGAAAGAAGGTTACCGCCGAATGAAAGCTGAAGGCGTTAAACGCTTCGGACTTCACACAATGGTCGCCAGCAACGAACTCAATCCCGATTATTTTGTTGAAACGGCGCGCATTTTGTTTGAACTGCTTGCCGAAATTAAAACGGAAACGGGCGTTGAAATCGATTTCATCAACCTCGGCGGCGGCATCGGCATTCCGTATAAACCCGAACAGAATGCGGTCGATTTAAACCGCGTCGCTTCCGGCATTCAAAAACTTTACGACGAACTGATTATTCAAAAAGGACTGAAACAGCCGAAAATCGTCATGGAGTGCGGACGCATGGTGACGGGACCGTTCGGTTATTTGGTTTCCAAAGTCCTTCACAAAAAAACGACATATAAAAATTACGTCGGTCTTGATGCTTGCATGGCAAATCTGATGAGACCGGCGCTTTACGGAGCTTACCACCACATCACGATTTTGGGGAAAGAAAATGCACCCGCCGATTACGTATGCGATGTGACCGGTTCGCTCTGCGAAAACAACGACAAATTTGCCATCGACCGCAAACTGCCGGAACCGGAAATCGGCGATATTGTTGTGATTCACGACGGCGGCGCTCACGGTCATGCCATGGGGTTCAATTACAACGCTAAGCTGCGCTGTGCCGAATTTTTATGGGAAGGCGGAGAGCGTTTTCAAAAAATTCGGCGGGCAGAAACGATGGACGATTATTTCGCGACCTTGAGTTTCTGACCGCCGCCGCGGTTTGTTTCTCTGTTTTTTATTCGGAAATCCGTGCTTTTAAAAGGAGACAAACCGCGGGGTTAAATGTCATCGAGCGTTTTCGCGCGGTAACAGCAGCGGAAACGCTCGTCCAAAAGCGACTCGATCTGACTGACGTCGGTCAGCGACAGCAGCCTCTCCCGCAAATCGCCGCTGCGCATGACGGTCATCAGAACCGAAAGCAGTTTTAAATAAATTTCCGTTTTATAAACCGGCGTCGCAATCAGAAAAAGAAGATGAACCGGCAGCCGGTCGATGGAATCAAAATCGATTCCTTTATGGGAAATTCCCAAAGCGATTTCAATCCGCTTGACGCACTCTGTTTTGGCGTGCGCCACGGCGACGCCGTGACCGAAACCCGTGCTTCGCTCCCGTTCGCGATTAAAAACAGCGTTTAAAAAAGCGGGGTTATTTTTGACATCACGGAAAACCGCCGTCCGTTTTACCAATTCGGTAATAGCGTCGAATTTGTCAACGCTCTGTAAATCGGGAACAACACATCCGTGAAAATCAAAACAAGCCGTCGCTTTTCGCATTTCACTCCATTACTTAAAATTCAAAACGCTTTTGTCGTAATCAACCGGCGGTTCATAACCAAGCAGATCAATGCATGTGGCAGCAATTGAACTGATTCCGAGTCCTTCGTTCAGCTTCAAATCGTATTCACCCTTATATTCGGGATCAAAAACGATGCACGGAACCGGATTCAACGAATGCGCGGTCTTCGCTTTCGGTGTTCCGTCGGAATTTCGCTTGACGTTGCCCGCTTTGTCATGTTCAAACATATCGTCGGAATTACCATGATCGGCAGTCACAATCATAACGCCGCCGGCTTTTTCGATTGCTTCGCGCAGCCGTCCGATTTGGACATCAAGTCCTTCCATTGATTGAATCACCGCATTCCAAACGCCCGTGTGTCCGACCATATCACCGTTCGGATAATTGACGCGAATAAAATCGTATTTTCCGGAAGAAATGACTTCCAGCAGGCGGTCGGTGATTTCTTTACACTTCATCAGCGGTTTTTGTTCGAACGGAATAATATCGGATGGAATTTCTTCGTAAGTTTCCAGCTTTTCGTCAAACTTGCCGAGTTTATTGCCGTTGAAAAAGTAAGTCACGTGACCGTACTTCTGCGTTTCGCTGATGGCAAAACTGCGCACACCGGTTTTCGCCAAATATTCACCCATGGTGCGGTCGATTTGCGGCGGCGAAACAAGATACTGCTTGGGAATGTGAAGGTCGCCGTCATACTCCATCATGCCGGCATACTCGACTTTCGGAACGCGTTTGCGGTCGAAACGATTGAAATCGCTGCCGCCTTCAAACGCAGCGGTGATTTCCAACGCCCGATCGCCGCGGAAATTGAAAAGAATCACGCTGTCGCCGTCGTTGATAGTTCCAACCGGTTTTCCGTTTTCGGCAATAACAAACGGCGGCAAATCCTGATCGATTTTTCCCGTTTCACTGCGCAGCGTTTGAATCGCTTCGGTCGCCGAATCAAACATTCGGCCTTCACCGAGGACGTGTGTTTCCCACCCTTTGCGAACCATCTCCCAGTTGGCGTTGTAACGGTCCATGGTGATGACCATCCGACCGCCGCCGGAAGCAAAACGAGCATCAAAACCGCCGCCGCTCATCGTCTTCATTTCTTCTTCCAACGGAGTAAAATATTCCAACGCCGATGTTTCGCCGACATCGCGCCCGTCAAGCAGTCCGTGAACGCGAACTTTGGCAACGCCCTCGGCTTTCGCCTCTTTCAACATGGCTTTTAAATGATCAATGTGCGAGTGAACATTGCCGTCCGAAACCAATCCAATAAAATGAAGCGTTCCGCCGCTCTTTTTTACGTTGTCAATCAGTTTTTTCCACGTATCGCCGTTAAACAGCGCGCGGCTTTCAATCGACTGTGAAACCAACTTTGCGCCTTGGGCAAAAACGCGGCCGGCGCCCATCGCGTTATGACCGACTTCGGAATTTCCCATATCGGCATCCGACGGCAAACCGACAGCCAAACCGTGTGCTTTCAGCTTCGTATGAGGACAGGAATTTTCCAACGCGCGCAAATTCGGCATTTTGGAATGGGCAACCGCGTCTCCGTCGGCATATTTTCCGTAACCGACGCCGTCCATAATGACGAGCAAAACCGGCCCGCGGCGTTTGTTCATTTTCGGATTTTGTTTCAAAGGCTCCGTCATAGGTTCGCTCCTTTCAGCTTATTGAATGTATTTGATGACCAATCCGCTTAAAACGTAGCGGCGGCCGTTCCACGCGGAATCGACAAGAATGTTGACAACATCGTCGCTGTCGGGGTATTCTTCTTTCGCTTTTTTGAGAAGTTCCAAATATCCGTTTTTCAGCCGCGGTTTCTCAAGGGTAACGCGCCCCAAAACCCGATATTCAATTCCAACTGGAAAAACAGGCTGAGTCGCTTGCGGCGCCGTCTTGCATCCGGCAAAAGTCAAAGCAGCTAAAACAATGACCAAGAAAACGGTTTTTTTCATAATAACCCCCGTTTCAAACTTTATTATTGATATTTTATTATACTCAAGAGAAAAATCCGTGTCAATGAAGCTGTTCCGATTTAGGCGGAAAATCATCCGTAAAAGAAAAGTTTCGTCAACCTCTTGACTTTTTTTCGTCCGCAAGTAGAATATAAGAATCGGGCAGTTAGCTCAGTTGGTTAGAGTACTTGCTTGACATGCAAGGGGTCAGCAGTTCAAGTCTGCTACCGCCCAGAACGGCTTCTTTTGGAGCCGTTTTTTTATTGCCGTTTCGAACAACGAAACAAGGAGTCTGTGATGAAAAAATTATCGGTTGCCGCCGTTCTTTTCGGCGTAATTGCCGTTATGATTTCTGTTCTGCTTCTATCCGGTCTTTTTTCCGCTCCACGGCAGGAGACCGTTCCGGAACTGCCTTCTGTCTGTCCGCGCACCCTCGACATTACGACAATCGCCTCGGATATCCTCATCGAACAGGGCGATTCATTCCGGGTCGAATACCGCTTATCGGGGAAAGAGCGGGTCGGACGGCTCGCCTTTTCCGACGATGCTTTTGTTTTTTCGGCAGCCGGAAAATTGTTCGGAATTCCCTCTTTCAAAGAGAGTTATGTGAAAGTGACCGTCCCCGAGAGCTTTGTCTTTTCTTCCGTTTCTCTGAAAACGGTTTCCGGAAAAATCAGTCTGACAGGCCGTTCCGTTGTTTCCTTCGACGAAGGACGCTTCGAAACGATTGCGGGAGACTGCCTTTTGAACGAAACCGCCTTCCGGAACGCCGCAGTCGAAACGGTATCGGGGCGCATTGAGGCGAACCCGCAGGTGTCGGAAAGCTGCACGCTGAAAACGGTATCGGGCGCCGTCGATATTTGTTTGAAGGAAAAAGTTTCCGTTGAAGCCGAAAGTTACGGGTCCGTGTCGGTCTACGGCAACGATTTCGGCAACCGTGCCGTTATCCGTCTGTCCGATTCGCCGGTGATCGCGGCCGAAAGCGTTTCGGGACGCATCACTGTCCGCACCGCCAATGACGAAAGCCCGTCACGGGATTCCCGCCAACCGTAACCCACCGCTATTTTCTGACAAAAAAAGCGTCCCTTGCGGGACGCTTCTTCTTTCCTGTTCTTTTACTCCGTTACCGGTTTGTAAAAGACGATTTTTTTGAGGGTAATGGTGCCGGGGTCGGGTTCCGGATTTTCACCATTACCCGACCCTATTTTTTCCCTGTTAAAACTAAATTTGAAGCTGTTGTCGGTTATACTGGGCGCTTTCGTTATAGTAGTTGTGTTTGACATTTCGACTGTCTTACTGACTCCGTTAAAGAAAAATTGTGCGGTCTCTCCCTGTTTGGCACCATTAATTAAATATCCCAATACCTCATCTTTATTCGCGCTTAACGTATATTGGGAATTAGTATCTCCCGAATTCGGTCCTGCCCGAAAGGCGGTGCCACCTCCAATGCCACCTTTGTAAGTATTTCTGAGCAGCCAAAAAGGTCTGTCTGCCCCGTTTGTAATGGCAATAATGGAACGAACAGTAGATGTATCAGAGTAATTAATCGTCATTTCAACCAGACAATTATTGTCGCTGTTATCCGGCACATTCGCAATAGTCATTATATCACTTTGCGTTCCGTCAGACTGCAGACTGTTCACCGTAATCACCGGCTGCGCATCAGTGCTCCATGCTCCATCTGTTTTACTTGTAAATGTCACATCGGGATTGTTACTGCTAAAATCCTCCACCGTTTTCATCGGCTGATAAACGACACCGTTTCTTCGAACGTAAGTATCCGGATAAACGGTAACGGCCAAAGTAGCGGTAACGGTTTTATTTCCTTTCGTTGTATAAGTGAACGTAACTGTTTCGGTTATTGCCTCATCGCCGGCATTTTCGGGCAGCGTTAACGTTTTGGAGGTCATATCATAACTGCCTTTACTAACCGTTACATTTGTCACAACCGCATCGGAAGGAGTAAGCATTTCGGTAACCGTAATTGTCTCATCGCTAAACCCGGAAGCGGGATTGGCGCTTAAAGTAACAGATTCCAATGCCGGAGCAGCCTCATTTTGCGTAAACACCGGTGTAATTGTTACTTTTTCGCCGTATTCCTGTGTTGCGAAATCAAAATACTGCGGCATTTGATCCGTTACTTCCAGATAATAACGTCCTTCGCTTTCCTCAGTCAGTGCGGCAGAACCGCCGGGCCAGGTTGCCGTAACCGATTCGGTCAAATATCCGGAAACGGGGGTAACATTCACATAAATTTTATTTCCGGCCGAAGCGATATCGGCCCATGCCGCCTGATCATTCCCTTTCACTTCCCGGTCAAACGAAATTGTGCCGTTTTCGACATTCTCCGCCAACACAGCCTGAGATACCGGAATTTGATAAACAGCAAAATAATCGATGTAATATTTGTCTTCCGTACCTGATGCCGGTCTATCTGTACCTCCATATGCTGATCCCAGCTCCGTTGTAAATTTAAATCCCTGTTTCCAGCGGGTTATTAAGGGCACATTGTTTTTCGGAGCCCGTGTTCCTTTCGAATAACCGTCCGCAAATGTAAAGTCTTTCTTAAAACTGGCAATGCGACGGGGTGTCTTATCGTGATAGCCGTAATAAACCACCTCTTCCGGACTCCAGTAAATGCCCAAGGTATACCAATCCGAATTCAGATCGACATCCCCGTGCTTTTTCGTCGGTTGATCCCAGAATCTTCCGGAACTTCGGATCCAAAAATGTGTCGTCACATCCAAATTCGTAGCTGTAATCGCTTCCATCACATCGAATTCATACCACAACGGGCTGTTTGCATCGGAGTCATAGCTCCAGAAAGCATCCCAGTGGGACGCACTTGTTCTGGCTGTTCTGACACGGGTTTCGATATACCCGAAAACGATATTTTTCTGCAAATGAATGCCGCCGGAAATCCATTTTTCTCCGGCTTTATTGTTTCCGTTTGACTGATCCTGTCCCGGGTAATAAGGCTTACTGTCCGTACTCTCTCCGGGTCGTGTTCCCCATTCCCGTGTAAACATGGTAAAAACGGATTTTCCGTCCAGCTCTGTCATTTCCAGAGCCTCCGGACGCCAATAAAAACGTTTGACCTTGTTATTCGCATCAATATAGCCTTCGGATCGCCAGTTTTTAAGCACTTCGTCCTTATTGTTAAAGTTTTCGGCCCAAAGCAGCGACAACGCTTTCCCTTCGACGGTTTTTGTTGTGTCAACTTTATACTGCTTTGTCCCGTCAAACGTAATGCCGACACTCTTGTCGGTCTGCACCGTAGACGTTGCCGTAATCGTTACGGCGTCCGTTGTTTTAATCGTAATTTGCCATGTTGTGGAGATCGCCGTCGATGCGGTTTCTACGGGAACGACAGTATATTTTGCATCATCTTGAGACCATGTTACCGAGATGTCCGACGGTACCTCTCCATCGACCCCCGTAAAATTCAAAGTGACGGTAACCGTATCATTGAGAATCTGACCGGTAAAAGTATCCGGTGTTGCCGATATGGTATCGATTTTCTTATACTCGGTTATTTCGAATTCGACAGCCTGACTGTCCTTTTTGCCGGCTGTATTTTCGATCTCCAAAACAATACGAAATTTCCCGATCTCGCTTAAAGTCAGTTCAAAATCCGTATTCAGTTTGTCGGCTGTCAGAGTCGGAAACGTAAACCCGTCGAAAGTATCCCATGTGCCGCTATTGTCTTTGTAGGCCGTAAAAGCGGCAGATTTTAACGCGTATGTATCGGTACCCGTTCCCGCGACATCGGCACAGACAGCGCTCATGCCCACTGTAATTGTTGCGTCCTGATAGACACCGGTTGTCGGCCATTCAAAGGCAGCGGAGGGAATTCCGCCTTCTTTGACCTCAAATTCGGCTGTTTTGGTTTGCGGTTCGGCCCCTTCGGCTGCCAAAATAAAAACCGCCTTCATTTTTCCGACAGCATCGATTTTTGAGGTAATCGTTTTGCTCTTTTCGCCTGCCCGGACGCTGTCCGACAAATTTTTTACGGTTTTTCCCGCCGCATCCCGAACCTCTACACTTAACGAGGCTTCCGCCGGCACCGAAACCGCTGCCGTAAATTTAAAATTTTCCGTTGTGTTAAATCCCGTCGCCGGAGAAACGGAAACCTCTCCCAATGACAGCTCGCCCGCTTCCGGAGTCGGGGGACATCCCAATAAGAATACAGAAATCAAAAATAAAATGACTCTTTTCATCTCTTCTCTCCTTACCATTTAAATTTACAAAGCCGCTCCGGTGGTATCACCGTATTGACTTCGCAAGCTCTTTAATTTTTCTTTTAATTGATTGACCAATTCGGAGTCGGCTGTATTGTAAATGTTGGTTTCTTCGTCAGGATCATTATCCAAATCGTAGAGCTCCCAAGAGTCCCCCGCGACCGGCTCATAGAAACGCATCAGTTTGTACCGGCCGTCAAAAACGCCGTAATGAGCGGGACAATAATGTTCGCTTTCCACCGCCCTTGATTCGGTAAAATGATAATACAGCGCATCACGCCAAGAAGCCGGGGTTTCTCCTTTCAGCAACGGAAGGAAACTTTGCCCCTGAATGCCGGCGCCATCGGGAATTTTGGTTTCCGTCACTTCCAAAAAGGTCGGCGCAAAGTCGATGTTCTGTGTCAGTGCAGTGACTTTTGTTCCGGCGGGAATGACGCCCGGCAGCCGCGCCAAAAACGGCATGGAAAACGACTGCTTATACATCCATCGTTTATCATAAAAACCTTTCTCGCCCAAGAAAAACCCTTGATCCGAACTGTAAACGACCAATGTATTTTTACTCAGCCCAAGTTTGTCAAGCTCATCCAAAAGACGGCCGATATTGCGGTCCATCGCAACGATGGTTCGCAAATAGTCGCGGATGTAACGCTGATATTTCCATTCTGCCTGCTTTCTGCCTGTCGGATTCTCGCTATAAAATTTTTTGTTTTCCTCTTCGTAAGAAGCCCAGTATTTTTCACGGTCGGCGGCGCTGAGCCGATTCTGCTCCAGTGTGACGCCGGGATCTTTTTGATCTGTGCCGGTATACAGATTAAGGTAATTTGACGGTACTTCACCGTCACGTAATTTCATGTCCCATCCGGGAAACATGTATCCGTCAATACGCATGCGAGCGTCTTGAACATATTGGGGTAAAGAGGAAAATTGAGTCGTATCCCTAAAATCACCGGGTATCGGAAACTGAGTGCCTTTAAACAGTTCCAAATCTTCCATTGCCGGCTGCCAGTTGCGGTGCGGCGCTTTGAATTGGCACATCAATAAAAACGGCCGATTGCGTTTTTTGGCGTCTTTCAGCCAATCAATCGACAGATCGGCAATGATGTCGGTGCTGTAACCTTCAATGGTTTTGTTGCCTTCCGGCGTGCGGAATTCAGGGTTATAGTACGTCCCTTGATTGATTAAAACGTTGTAGTCGTCAAATCCGGCGCGCCGCGGGTCAAGTTTATCGCCCAAGTGCCACTTTCCGATCATCGCGGTGCTGTATCCTTCTTCCTGCAAAGCGCGGGCGAAAGTGAATTGATCGGGATCGAATGATTTCGAATTGTTGGTGAATCCGTTGGCGTGGCTGTGTTTGCCGGTCAGAACGGCGGCTCGGCTCGGCCCGCTGATTGAGTTGCAGCAGGTGTTGTTAAGCAAAATCGCCCCTTCTTCCGCCAATCGGTCGATATTCGGTGTTTCGAATCCTGTCGGTGTTCCGGATGCTGAAGTTTTAAAATCGTCTAAATAAGCAGTGATAGCCTTCAGCGCATGGTCATCCGAAAAGATAAACAAAATATTTGTTCTATCTCCCAGCTTCGGTTCACAACCCGAAAGCAACGAAATTCCGGCTAAGCCGACGCAGCATCCGATTTGTCGTTTTCTCATAACAACCCTTCTCCTCTCTTAATTATAAAATAATAAACAAAAAAAGACAATTTTTTTTTTTTTTTTTGACGAAAAATTTGTTAATATTCAGAAATTATGGTTAATATTTTGAATTGATTTTTAATTCACTCTTCGGTTTCGATAGGATCGCCGTAAAATGCTTTGATTTCCGTCAGACGGCGCAGCATTTCTGCTTTTAAATCGCCGTATCCGTCTTCATTCCAGAGGTTGCGCATTTCGTTGGGATCGTTTTGCAAATCGTAGAGTTCCCAGGCGTCCGCATACTGTTCGTAAAGCCGAATCAGTTTGTAACGGCCGTCAAAAACGCCGTACTGCGCGGGGCACCAATGTTCGGGTTCGACAGCACGCGATTCGTAAAAATGGTAATAAATGTTTTTCCGCCAATCCGCCGGGGTTTCTCCTTTCAGCAAAGGCAAAAAACTTTCGCCCTGAACGCCGGCTTCCGCCGGAACGGGAACGGCTGCCGCTTCCAAAAAAGTCGGCGCAAAGTCGATGTTTTGCGTCAAGGCGGTGACTTTTATTCCGGCGGGAATGACGCCCGGCCAGCGGGCAACGAACGGCATCGACAGAGACGGCGTGTACATCCACCGTTTGTCAAACATTCCTTTTTCTCCCAGAAAAAATCCCTGGTCAGAGCTGTAAACAATCAGCGTTTCATCGGCAATGCCTTTTTCATCGAGCCAATCGAGCAGCCGGCCGACATTTTCGTCGACGGCTTTAACGACGCGCAGATAATCGCGGATGTAGCGTTGATATTTCCATACGGCGCGTTCGCGACCGGTGAGATTTGCTTGTTTAAAAAAGCGGTTCTCTTCTTTGTAAGATTCGTAGTATTTTCTTCTGTCGGCGGCGGAAAGGCGCAGCGGTTCGGTGTTGGCCATGTTGCGGCCGTAGAGGTTGTGATAATTGCGGGGAATTTCTGTTGCGCGCAATTTCATGTCCCATCCGGGAAACATATGACCGTCAATACGCATGCGAGTTTCCTGCATATAACGCGGCGCTGAATCAAAGTCGTAAAAAAAGGTTTCAGGAAGCGGCCATTCGATTCCTTTATACAAATCGAGGTGACGCATCGCCGGCTGCCAGTCGCGGTGCGGCGCTTTGTACTGACACATCATTAAAAACGGCTGATCGTTTTCAAGAGCGGCTTCCATCTGCTCAATTGACAGATCGGTAATGATGTCGGTACTGTAGCCTTTATCGGTGCGGCGGCCTTCGGGCGTTCGGAATTCGGGATTATAATAAGTTCCTTGATTGATCAGAACGTTCCAGTGATCAAATCCCGCTTCGGAGGGGTTTAAGTTGTCACCGAGGTGCCATTTGCCGATTAAGGCGGTTTGATAACCGTTTTTTTGCAATTCGCGGACAAAAGTGAATTGACGGGGATTGAATCGCGTTGAATTGTCTTTGAATCCATTAGAGTGGCTGTGTTTGCCTGTCAGAACGGCGGCTCGGCTCGGACCGCTGATTGAATTGCAGCAGGTGTTGTTGAGCAAAATCGCGCCTTCGTTTGCCAACCGATCAATGTTTGGGGTTTCGAATCCGGCTTCTTTGAAAAAGTCGGAGTACGCGGTAATGGCGTTTATCGCGTGGTCGTCGGTAAAGATAAACAGAATATTGGGTTTATCGGCGGCAGCGGCAGAAAAAGCCGAAAGACTTATGCCGGCAACCGATACGGCGATACGTTTTGAATTCATATGTGTCTCCGAACAGAAACAGATTTAAACCGATCAGTATACCGGAATCATAGCGCACAGCCGCCGCTTTGTCAATCGAACGTGCTGAAAGAATTTTTAAAGCGTGACAACTTCGACGGGAATTTCCCCGACCAACAGATTTTTCAGCAGTAAAAAACTTGATGTATCATCGGTAATGAGAATTTCGCGTAATCCTCTCTCGGGAGGCAGCTGCAATTTTTTGATGTCATTGATGATGTATTCGGTGCTGTCAACGATATTGACGCCGGGCATATTGGCGGCAATCAGCGGCTTGAGAACGGGGTAATGGGTGCAGCCTAGAATTAATGTGTCAATGCCGGTTTGAACGATGTCTTTCACGGTTTCGCGGACGACCGTTTCGGGAACCGGGCCTGTCAGCATCGCTTCTTCAACTAAAGGAACAAAGAGCGGGCATGCTTGTTGATAAACGCTGACAGTCGGATCGATCGCTTTGACGGCGGCGATGTAAGATTTGCTGTTGACCGTTCCATGGGTGCCGAGAACGCCGATTTTTTTGTTTTTTGTCAGGGCGACGGCGTTTTGCGCTCCCGGTTTGATAACGCCCAGCACGGGAATCTGAAGGTCATCTTCGAGCGACGGCAGCGCATACGAAGAAATGGTGTTGCAGGCGACAATGAGGGCGGAGATGCGGTAGCGGTCTTTCAGAAAGCGGCCGCATTCAAGGCTGTATTTGATAACGGTTTCCGGCGACCGATTGCCGTAAGGAACGCGTGCCACGTCACCGAAGTAGATTAAATGACACTGATCGAAATGAGCCGCAACCGCTTTGTAAACAGTCAGGCCGCCGATTCCCGAATCGTAAATACCGATAGCCATAAACGCCTCCGTTGACATCATACACTAAAATAAGACGAAACACAATGAAACGGGGCGGCGGCTTTTGCGGAATTTTTTATTGAATTTTTTATCAAAAAGTCTTGATAAAATAAAAATAATGTATTATTATTAAAATAGGGTTTTTTAACCGCGGCTGTCGTATAACGGCCATTACCCGAGCTTCCCAAGCTCGTGACGGGGGTTCGACTCCCCTCAGCCGCTTCCTGAAAAATCTTCCGACAATAAACAAAGACGGCCGGAGAGAATCTCCGACCGAATGACTCCTCAGCTCAAAATAAGGTGGGGAGCCGGGCGCGACCCCTAGAGACTGTCAAAGACAGAAACAGAGCCTTTATAATTGAAGGATACGCAGAAATCAAACTTTGTCAAGCGAAAAATCCAACTCAGGTAAAAATCCGTTAGACCGTTTTTTGGAAGAAAAAGGTTTGAAAAACACACAGCAGGAAATAAAAGAGAGGTCAAAAAGATGACCTCAAAAGCCGGAAAATCATTTTCCGGAAAACTCTTTTTGGACAAAACCGAAAAAGCTGAAAATCAATTTCGTATAAGGAAAACAAAAACCGATTTACTGACTGTCAAATCGGTTAAAGAGGATCTTCGAACTGGTATCCGTTATTACGATCATCATATCTATAACCATCCGAAAGAACTGTATTTGACTACAAAAAAACCGAGGTTGATTTTCAGACGGGATACCGGATTACCGAACCAGTCCGGCCTGAAAATCAAACCTCAGCCTTTTATTATGATAAACGCCTTTACGAAATTTGTCAATGCCCTCAGGCGAAATTTCTTGATAAAAATTTCGAACCGAATAAAGCAATCGTCGCTCAAGAAAACATTCATCCCAATATTAAAACATACAGCTATTTTATTTCCGGACTACAAATCGAAAGAGAAATATTCACCGTAAAATCTGTTATTGGAATCGATCAGGCAAATAATAAATATTATGATCACAAGGTTTTCGATACTGAAAAAAGCATACTGATCGACCTAATAGAAAAAAGAGGATTTTGCAGTACACAATACGGAGTCAAACCGTACGCTCTACAAAACCCTCTTTTATATGATGATAAACGCCTTTACGAAATTTGTCAATGCCCTACGAATTCGAACTGTAAGGAATTTCTATTCTCCTCTTGTTTTATTCAATCACTTCAAGTGACTTCAGCTGTAAAATACAGGATGAAGCATAGATCGGATGTTTTGTCAAATAAGAGGAATTGAGGTAAGCACTCAAAGACTCATCTTCATAAACGGATCTACCACAAAGTCAAGCCTAAATCACCGGTCAACGGCGTCAACTCTCCCGACCGTTAAACAAATTATCTTTCTTTTGTGCTTTTCACTTTTTGCACCGTGCCCGCAGCAAAACAGTCGGGGTTTCTTAAATTTACGCTATTCCGACAACGGTTTAACGTCAATTTTTCGTTTTTTATTGTCTTTTTCAATGGTTTATATAAAATCAAAACCATGGAGCTTTTTATGAAAAATTCAACATTTAAAACAATCGGATTGATTTGTTTGTCTTTTTTTCTTTTTACATGTACAACACTGCCGAAAAAGGTGGCGCCGCTGGTATACAACGGTGAAAAACAGAATGTGATTTTAATGATCGGCGATGGAATGGGATTTAACCACATCAAAGCAGCGCAAGCCGCTTACGGCGATCTGTTCATCACAACGGCAGAAAAGGCAGCTGAAGGCGAAGTGACGACTTATTCGTTAAACGCTTTGCCGACAGACAGCGCGGCTGCGGCAACGGCGTTGGCAACGGGGAACAAAACCCGCAACGGACAAATCGGTCAGCTGAACGGAGAAGCGTTTGAATCAACGTCGGAACGGGCGCTTTCGTTGAAGATGGCTGCCGGCGTGGTGGCGACAGAAGGCGTTGACGGTGCAACGCCGGCGGGGTTTTCGGCTCACACTTCGAACCGCGATAAAATCGACGAAATTTTTGCCGACCAGCTGGCAAGCGGAATCGATCTGTTTTTCGGCAGCAATATCGAATATTATGCTCCTCTAAAAGAAGAAATCACAAAAAATTATGCCTTTATTGACGATATGAATGATTTGAATTTGAGTCAGCCGAAAATTTTTGCGTCGTTTGAGGAAATTCCTTTAAACAACGGCGGAAGCAAAAAACCGACTTTGGCGGAACTCGGAGTCAAGGCGATCGAAAAACTCTCTGCCAATCCCAATGGATTTTTTCTGATGATTGAAGAGAGTCACATCGATAAATTCAGCCACGATAACGAGCTTCTCAACGCGCTCGAACATTTAAAAGCGTTTGACAATGCAGTCAAAGCGGTTGTCGAAAAAGCGGCGGAAATCGGCAACACCGTCGTCATTGTAACAGCCGATCACGAAACCGGCGGTTTGGAATACAACGGTGAAACAAAAGAGCAGCTTTCGGATAAAATGTACACACGCACGCGCCACTCCGACGCCAATGTCGCGTACTTTGTTTTCGGAACGGTTGACTGCGAATTTCCCGAAGTCATCGACAATACACAAATCGGTAATTTATGCAAGTCAATCATCTCCGCGGGGACACAATGAAAACGCGTTTCCTTGCTGTCATTGCCGGACTGATTTTTTTAACAGCATGCGGACAGTCGATTATCGATGAAACTCCAGATCCGTTTTTTTCGCAATGGATGAGTTTTCTTTCCGATGAAACGGCGATTCGCAATATTGTCATTCCGGGGAGTCACGACGCCGGCTCTGTGACAATGCCGTCCGCTGCCGAAACACAGAATTCGTATATCCGCACGCAGCTGCTTTACGGCGTCCGCTATTTTGACATCCGCGTGCAAAAAAAAGCGCGCGGGTTGGTGATTTTTCACGGACCGGTTTCGGGGCAGCCGTTTGCGGATGTGTTGGACTCCGTGAAAACTTTTCTTGGAGCTCATCCGAGCGAAACTGTCATTCTCGATTTTCAGCATTTCAAAGGCGGTTCGGAAGCCGATACTTTTGCCGCCGTTTCACAGACGTTGGGTCCCGATCGTTTTATTGTGACGATTCCCGACGATATGACTCCGCTTGAAGCAGCCGATACGTTGACACTCGGCGAATGCCGCGGAAAAGCGCTGATTTTTTTGGGAAAGGATTACGAAACCCCCGAATCGGATTTTCTTTTTCCGCGGAACAACGATGACGGCTCACACGACAACTGCGCACTGGAATCGTACTACGTCGGCGAACTTCACCGAAAATCTTCAGAAGTGTTCATCCGGTCGGCGCTTCCTCAATATTACGGACGTTTCGAAAAAAAGAATAAAGGGCTTTTTGTTCTCCAGTGTCAGTTAACGGGAAAAACACTGCTCTCTTCCATAGCACGGCGGGAACAGGAACACGACGCCGGCATCACCGCCTATATCCGGGGAATTGCCGACGACGAACAGCGGCTGAATTTAACCAACATCATTATGCGCGATTTTCTGACGGACGATATACGGAAAGTCAAAACCATCCTTGAATTGAATCTTCACAAAGCCAATTTAATTCCGGAAAGCAGCCGACCGACCTTTGCGGCGGCCGTCAGTCATTAAAGTTGACAAAACCGAAAATCTGTGTTTTAATCGATGTAAATTATTCAAGGAGTTCAGCATGAAATTTCCTGTCAAATCAGATCTGAGCGTCAAACTGTTTTTGGTCTTCATCCTCGGACTGCTGATTTTTATTCCGATTGGAATGATCAAAGGTGTTGTGCGCGATCGGCTGCACTATCGGGAAGAAGCGATGAACTCCGTATTGATGCCGATCGGCAATTCGTTTTTAATTCGCGGAGTTTCTGTGCTGATTCCGTATCTGCCGGCCGCTTCCGAATCAGATAAAAAACCGGAAAAGGAATTTTTTGTCGCTGAACCGGTGCGTTATGAGGTGACGGCTGACTTAAATGTTTCCAAACTGAAACGAGGGATTTTTGACACGCCTGTTTATGATGCCGCAATTACCATTTCGGGACGGTTTGATGCATCGGATTTTGCAGTGAACGGCACGCCGCTTGCCGGTGCCCGGTTGATTTTTGACGTGGCGGATCGTAAAAATCTGACAAAAGAGCCGGAAATGCAGCTGAACGGTGATTTTCAGCCGAAACGGGATCATCTCTTTTCAAAACCGTCGGGGTTGTATATAGCGCCGTTTGCGTGGCCGCTGACAGAAGAACAAATGAAGAACGGTTTTGATTTTACCCTGACGGCTGTCGGCCGCGGCGGAAAACAGTTTATTTTGCGCCCAATTTCCGGAGAAAACATCTTTACTGTGCGCTCAAATTGGAACGATCCGGGATTTTCCGGCGACTGGCTGCCGATCGAACGAACTGTTTCAGATGAAGGATTCTCCGCGCGATGGGAAATTCCCGGATTCAATGTCTCTTCTTCCTTTTCATCGGTTACCGACTCTTACTATGACGACGGGGAAATTGTTTACCCTCAATCGATTTGTGTTTCATTTCTGCAAATAAACGACATTTATAATCGCGTTCAAAGGTGCATGAAATACGCATTTCTTTTTATCTTTGTGCCGTTTCTGTCGCTTTTTTTCGTTGAAGCGGTGCGTAAAATTCCGATTCATCCCGCACAATATCTGCTCATCGGCATCGCCAACGCCCTGTTTTATCTGCTGCTGCTTTCATTAGCGGAACAAATTCCCTTCAACGCTGCTTATCTTATCTCCATGATTATGACCGTTCTGCTCAGCAGCTTTTATACCGCAGCTGTCACAAAATCCAAGAAACCGGGATTCATCATGGCAGTTGTTTCGTTGACAGCGTATTTTTTCCTTTTCGGATTGCTGCAAATTTCCGATTATGCTCTTCTTGTCGGAACGTTTGGACTTTTTGCCGCATTGGCGATTGTTATGTATTTGACACGCAATGTCAACTGGTACAAAATCTCCGACAGAGTTGTCAATTCTTCAACCGAAAAGAAAACTCAACAGGCTGATGATCCGAATAAAGAAAACCGTGATTGATAATGCGGTAATTTATCGGTTCGATATTATCCGAAACGATAAATGCATCGAGTGTAATCGTCATGGTTTCCCCCGGTATGTACGGAATGTCGGCGTTGCGTGATGAATCGGGCATAGCGGCTTTCTCTTTCTCGGAAAAAAGATCCTGAACGATAAAAAAGTGTTTAGGCAGAGATTCGCGCGGAAAAACGTGCGCCCATGAAAAGACCTCGTCGGCTGACTGCGTCAGATTTTTCATGTCGTGGTTGAAATCGCCGGCGCACAATACGTAATTTCCTCTCCGATACGCCGCATCGAGTGAGTGCATCAACAAATTCGTCTGACCTTCCCGAATACGGGCGTCTTCGGAATAAGCAGAAAGATGAACGTGGAAGATCACGAGTTTTTTGCCGTTTTCGACCGGAACGGTTACAACGGAAAAGCATCGATCCAAATCAAAAAATTTATCGAAATTTTCGGAAATCGGAAGCGCGCGGCGAACCGCCGTTTCAATCGGAAAACGGGAATAAGTTGCCATTCCCGCTTTAGTGCGGCCGTGAGGTTCTAAAATCGGATAAAACAAAAACGGTGAATCGTAATTGACGGCAAATATGCGCCAATACTCGGGAAAAAGACGATTAATCAACGCAAATTCATTGACATAATGGCTGCGAGTCGCTTTTAAATCAACCTCCTGAAAAAGCGCAAAATCGGGCTCCAAACGATGCACACACCGAGCAGCCCCGTCGACAGCCGCCGTCACACTCTCTGCAGAAGCCGCCACCGATTCCGTTCCGCCGTCCATGAAAAACGAAAAATCGGGGGTGTAAGCACCGAAGCCGATGTTATAAGTAACCGCATTGTACTCAACGCCGACTTGAAGCGCAGTCACTCCCTCAGACTCTTCCTTCGGTGGAAAAATTTTCAATTCCATTCGTTTGGGAAGTCGATCATATGCCAGAAAAACGTAAATAACATACCCGCCGACAACCACCAAAAACAGCAATAAAGTCAACAGAACAATCCAAAAAAATTTTCTCTTGCTCATATTATTATTATATCATGAGAAAAGTCGGGAAGAAAGCCGCTTATCGAATTTTACAGAACTTCAACAAATCCTTTCCCTTAAATAAACCAACTTTATTTCCGCCGGCAGTCCGAAAATGCTTTCGGCCGCTTCTTTATAAAGTTCCAATTGCCGATCATAACGCCCGATCTTTTTTTCACTGTCGGTTTTGAAATCAACAACAATGACACGATCCGTTTCTTTAATCAGCAAATCGATCCGGCAGAAAAAGAAAAACTCTCGGCCGTTTTCTTCTCTGCGCAAAAGGAATTGCTTTTCTGTCAAAAACTCTGCGTTTCGGTGCGCGGTTAAAAACGGCGATTGCAGAAAGTTGAGCGTCAGACGGCGGATTTCTTTTTCAATTTGATTTTTCTTTTCAGAAAAAATTCCGTCGATAAGCGAAGCAACATCGGTTTGACTCAGATCGAAGTCGCGCCTCTTCAGTGCCGATTCCAAAACAGAATGGCACAGAGTTCCGAAACGGGAGTGGGCGTCTTTTTCTGTCAAAAATTCATCGACCTCAATCGACGGCAGCGGCTGCGCTTCGGAAGCGGTTTCGGCTGCCTCTTCGTCCGAAGCCGTTCTTTCGCTTCTCCAAAAAACCAACGGATCGGCCGCTTCCGGTTCCGATTCTTGGGAAAGGGCAATCAATGCGTTTTCAATTTTATCTTTGCCGTTTCCGGCGGCAGCGGATGAACGAAGTTCGTTTAATTCCAAACGAATTTGCGTTTCGCTCAGCGCCTCAACCGTTTTCGTCTTAACGGTAAAAAATTCGCCTTCCTGCAAAGCGGCTGTTTCGTTTCGGAAAATTTCATCTATCCATTCGGCAAACGTGTTGGCTTTTTTTGCTTTCGATTCAACTCCCGTTATCAGCAGCTTATTCTCTGCACGGGTCAGCGCCACGTATAAAAGCCGTTTCAATTCGGCTTTGCTTTGTTCGGATTCGGCAGAGCTGACTTCCGTTTTTTTCGGTTTTTTTTCGGATAAATAAAAATTCTCTTCCGGAATCTTAAATTCAACCCATTTATACAGTCGATGATGAATGGACGGATCGATTTCTTTTAATTTTATTTCATCCTCAAGTGAAATTTTTCGCTGATATTCCGAATAAAGCGAACCGCCGTCGTTTTTGGAACCTTTATCGGTTTGCGAAAGAATCACCACAGGCGCTTCCAATCCCTTTGCTGCATGAACCGACATCAACGAAACGCCTGTTTTTTCGCTGAACGAAAAGAGAGGCTCGTCGTCCGCTTCGCCTTTCGCAAGATTTGAAAGCAGCGAAATCACTTCGACAACGGAGCGGCCGGCTTTCTCTTGAAGATTTAAATATGATAGAAAATATTCCGCCAACTCTTCATAACAGCGGTTTTCCTTCTTTCGGACGACAAACCACCGATATCCGAAATCGACCCAAAAAACGCGGAACAAATCCATCAACGAATCTGTCGCCATTCGTCCGCGGATGATTTCAATCTTTTCCTGCGCCGCCGCAAACCGCGGATCGTCGGGTTCTTTTCCGTTCAACCAGGCCGTCAACGCGGCATCGGAAACAGCGGCAATCGGCGAACGAAAAAATGCCGCCTTCGCAATTTGATCGTTCGAATAGACAGCCGTTTTCAACAGATTGACAAAATCAACGGCAATCGATTCTTTAAACAAATTCAATTTTTTTTCGCTGTTGTACGGAATTTCCGCCTCGCGTAGAATTTTTTCCAGTTTTTCCTGCTCGCTTTTGTTGCGAAAAAGAATCAAAAAATCGGAAAATTCCGCCCGACGAAGCGTTCCGTTTTTTTCGGGGAGAAGAAAATCTTTCGAGGCAACCATTTTTTTTATCCGTTTTGCGATTTCAAGAAATTCGGTTTCCCGCGGCAAAACTTCATCTGCGTCGTCATTTTCCGTTTTTTGAATCCGAATGAATTCGACTTCGGTGTGCGGCCGATCGTCTTCCCGATATTTCAGTTCTTTGAAAACCGCTTCAAACGGCTTATCCGATTCCGTTTCTTTCGGCATGACTCGAGGAAAAAATCGATTGAAAAATTCGATTAAACCGGGAACGGAGCGGTAATTGCACGTCAATTCTTTTTGAGAAAAATCTTCCTGCAACATTCGAAAAACGGAAACGTCAGCGCCGCGAAAAAGATAAATTGATTGTTTTTCATCGCCGACAAAAAATAACTTTGCCGGTTCCAGATCTTCTTTGTCAGGAATCCCATCAATGCAGCGCGCTGCCTTTTCCGCCAGCAGAAACAATAAGTCCCGCTGTTCTGCGTTATTGTCCTGAAATTCATCAACCATGATGTATTTAAATCGAGTTTTATAGCGCTGCCGCAATTCAAAATTTTCTTTTAATGCCTTTAAAGCGCCCGAAACGACGTCGCTGTAAGAAAACACGTTATTTTCTCTCTGCTCTTTATGGACCCGTCGAATATACCGATCAAGTTCCCGGGCCGCTTCGATTTGATCGTCGATTCCGTTGATATAATCGGAATTCGGACGCGCGAATTTGCCGGATTTCTCCCGACAATCTTTGACACCGTTTAGAAATTCCCGTTTTTCACCCCTGAATCCGCCTGTCCCGCTTAAATCAATCTCCGCCAACCGCTCCGCCGCTTCCTGCAGCCGACCGCCGTTTAAGTCTTCTGCTGCGGTCTGAAGGTTCAAATAAATCTCCTGTAATTTTTTGCTCTCTTTGACAGCCGATGCATATTCCGACGTTAAAAAAACGCAGAGCGCAGATAAATCTTCACAGCAGCGTATAAAATCCCCCCGGGCGACTTCCTTTTGCAGGCTGACACGTCGTTCAAAATTCGGTTCTTCAAACAACGGAACGCGGGCGGCCGACGGTTCGAAAAATTCATCGATCACCCGTTTCAATCCGTAACAGCGAATCATGCGGAAAAGCGCCGTATTCGGTTTAACCTCTTCCATAAATTCAAGCGCTGAATTTTTTCGAATTTCAATCACTTTTTCGCCATTAATGTCAAAATTTCTTGGAATTTCCAAAAATCCGGCTGCATTTTCGACAATTCGTCGGCAAAATGAATCAAACGTCGAAACCGCCGCTCGATTAAAATTCTCTCTTGCGGACTCCAGAACTCTGCGGTCTTTTTCGGAAAAACCCGATTCCTTGATTTTTTCCAGGATCCGACGGTAAATCCGATCACGCATTTCTCCTGTCGCTTTATTAGTAAATGTCAGCGTCAGAATTTCGTCGACCTCTGCCGGTAAAACGGGGTCGAGCAGCAATGAGACGAAACGTTCGCTTAAAACTGCCGTTTTTCCTGAGCCGGCGCCGGCAGAAACAACACAATTTTCGCGGACGTTAACGGCAGCCTGCTGTTCCTCGGAAAATTTCATACTCACCCCTTAATTCCGAAATTGACGCGGCAAATTGATCCGAACAAACAATACTGACAGGCGTCATCGCTTTTTTGAACCGCATAATTTTTTGACAAAACCGATTGAACGCAATGCTCCGCCGCCCGCAAACAACTCCGCCGCATCTGTCCGGTATCTGCCGGCCATCTTTTGAAAAGCGGTTCAACGATTTCACACTCCTCCCGGTCTTCGTCGCAAAAAACCGCCTTAAAACCCGGTCTGTCGACAGTAAACGCATAGTAAAAAGCGCCCGCAAGCGTTCCGAAACCTTTATCCGCTGTCAGCAAATCGTAAAACGCAATCTGAAACTTTTTAATTTCCTTCGATTCATCTTCCGGACAAATTTCTTCGGCTCTCGGAATGTTTTTTGTTTTGTAATCAATCAAATAAAAACGATCTTTGTCTCTGACGATACGGTCAATGCGACCTTCCAGCAAAACACCGTCGTCCGTTTCGGTTTCGAATTTTTGTTCAAGAAGATTGGTTCGACAGGCGCCGAAAAGCAGTCGATCGGCTTCCGAAAAGACAAAAAACCAATCGTAAGCGTTTTCTTTCCACGCTTCCCACAACACCGGATGCGGTTTGACAAAATCGGGAATCGTTATCGGATTTTCGCTTTCGGGATTTTCATAACGTTCAAAAAACGAATCGAGAAACGTTTTAACAGTCTGCCGGCGGATTTTTTCGTCGGATTCAGCGTTGACGGCGGCAGCGCACTCTTTTTCATAAAATTCGGCGATTCGATGAACCAAAATTCCCGTTTGACGCCCCTCTTCGGAAATCAGATCCGTTTTCATTTCGGTCAATTTAAATTTCGAAAAAAACCATGAAAACGGACAGGCAAGCATTTTTTCCATCGCAGAATTTGAAATTTTCAGTTTCTGCCGTTTTTTATCAAGAAGACGCTCTTCTCGAAAGACGGTGAATTCATCTTCTGTTATTTGAATGCGTTTTTCGCCTTCGGGATTGTACCCGAAAACGGAACTGTGACTTTTATTCGGAAAAAGGCGGCGGCTGCGTTGAAGCTGTTCCGAAGAAAGCGCATTTTCAAGAATTTCCGGATAACGAACAGCGGAAATATCCGGAGCGCTGTCAACTGCATTGTTTGCAAAAAACCATGATGGAGCAAACTTCCGTTCGCCGCGAACAGAAAATGCTCCGGTAAAAACGCTCTGACAACCGGGAGTTGCCTGATACAGCCGATAAAATTTTTCCGTTCTATCAAATTCGCGCTGCCGTTCATTCCTTAAAATTTCGCGGCGGTCAAAATCGGATAAAAATTCGAATGGCCCCGAAACAAACCGGTAGCTGTCTTCGTGAATTCCGATGACGAAAAGATACGGAATCGGCGCTCCCGCGGCGACTTTTTCGTTGTAAACTGCGATTTTCGCTGTCGAATCTTGTTCCACATAAATTTCGGATTCCAACTCGCGCAGCCAAAATTCAAACGGAGAAATAATGCCGTTTTTTTCAAAAACCGACTCCCGATTGGAATTTTTGATCAGCATTTTTTCGATTTCTTCCAACGCGGCGAGCAAATCCAACGCGCTTCTGTATGGCTGACGGCTTCGATCGTCACGGCGGCTGTCATCAAAATGGGTCCTCAGAAATTTTTGAACCTTTTCATTCAACGCCCGAAAGGATGCCGCTTTAACGATTTTCTCCAATTCAGGCTGCAGTTCGCCAAAAAGTTCCGCTGCTTCGGGAGAAACTCGTCTCAGCTCTTTTAAAAGCCTCCGAACGCCGGCAGGAACATTGATTTCGTTGAAAGCCCGCATCAACGTCTCGGGAACGTCAACCGTAACGCCGCATTTTTTGAGTCGAATCGGCTTCCACGGCAAAACCGGATCGAAAAAAAGTTCGCGGAATGCCGAAAATGAAAATTGCGAACGGACAGCTTCATTCACATTCGAAAAAAAACGATTGGCGGAATATTCCGACAGTTTTTTTCCGCGGCGAAAGGAGAGCGGAATCTGATACACGCCGGAAAACCACTCCAATAAAAAACGGTAACCGCTGTCGATACAGGCAATCGCAATGTTGTCTGTCGGCTCGCCGCTGCGGATCAATTTTTCGATTTCGCAAAAAACAAACCGAATTTCTTCCGAATCCGATGCAAACATTTTGACTTTTTGCCATCCGTTGTTTTCGGGAATCGGTTCGATTCGTACATTATCGGCGAAAAGTGCTTCATAATTCTCAAAATCCGGTAAAATTTCGGGATAAAAAATGCGATAACACTCCGATTCAGCGGACGGCTGTTTTGCCTCCAAAAGCGGATCAAAGAGACCGTTTTTTTTCAAAAAACTGCGGTATTTATTCAGAATTTGAATTAAATCGCTTTGAAGCGCGGGGACAGAATCAAAAGCGTTTTGATCCGCCGCAAAAAGCGATAGCTCTGAAAGCGCTTGATTTAAAATCCCGCGGTAAGAGCGGCTTTTCCCGGCTGCCGGTGCAGGAATCAGGTAATTTAAAAATGGTCGGGAAATATTTTCTTCAATAAGCATTTCCGTAAAGAGCCGGCGCATGATCGGCTTGATCGATCGAAATTCACCGTCGGGAACACGGCGCAGCTTTTCCGTAAAGCGATCCCATTCGATAAAGCGGCTGCCGTCAACTGCATTCAGACGGCGGGTTTTCATAAAATATTTTTGATACTGACGACTGACGGTTCGCGAAGGAAAAACCAACGTTTCGCGGGAAGGATCAATTTCATCCGACATTCTTTTATTATAAATGATAAAACCGAAAAGTCAAGATTTTAACTCTCGGACAAAATCCCGCCGTCGCTGTCAACGTATTCGATTTTTTTCCATTCCGTACCTCCCCATTGATTGAAGGAATTTCCGGAAACATCGCCTTTTTTATTGCAGTGAAGATACAGCGTCGTATTTTTTAGGTTTGTAAATTCGGTAAAGGTTCTTCCGTGCAAATCGATGTGTTTCGGGGTGGTCAGCCACAGACTGCCAACCATGCGTGAGTCGTTAAAAAGTCCGTAGCCTAAATCGGTGCAATTTGGTAAGTAAATTTTCCCGGAAACTTTGACACCGCAAAATGCGTCTTCGTCGCAGGAAATTGCTTCCGGCATCAGAATGTCCCCCGTCACAGCCGCATCCATAAACAGACAGGCGCTGACGTGTTTTAGAACGGGAAGATTCACTGATCCTTCAATACAGGATCGACGAAACGAAAATTTTCCGATTTTCTCGGCTTTTGGTAAAGAAAAATCGCAAAGCGATCGACAGAAGGCGAAACAGTCAAAACCCTCAATTTCCGAAATTTCATCAAGATTGATTTCGCACAATTTTTGCGAATAAGCAAAAGCACGCGACTCTGCTTTTTTAATGCACTTCGGCAATTTAATTTCGGTTAATTCGGGACAATTCGAGAACATTTTTGACGGAACAGCGTCAACGCCTGAAACACCGCTCAGATCAATCGACACAATTCTTTCTCGAACGTTATCATTTTGAATTTGATTTCTGAGGGCATCCATATCGGCCTTGTTTAGAACACCCTTGACTGTCAATTTTTTGTAATCTGTTAATATATTTTTCAATTCGCCTTCCAATGATCCCGGGTAAAAAATTTCGAGCTCAACTGTTTCTGTCATAGTTTATCTCCAAATTCCTTAACGCCGGCAAGCCCTCTTTTTATTTTACGGAAATTGCTGATCGTTCGGCTGAAAGATAAACCGTTTCCTTTTGGTGCGTGAAGACGGAAATTAAAGCGAGAGTATAAAATGTGCTGTGCTGTGCTGTGCTGTGCTGTGCTGTGCTGTGCTGTGCTGTGCTGTGCTGTGCTGTGCTGTGCTGTGCTG
>CALXOJ010000005.1 GCA_944390005.1 uncultured Spirochaetota bacterium | reverse complement strand
CCTCATTCAATATAATTTTAAACCAACAGAAAATAACTTTTTGGTATATTGGGGGGGGGGGGGGGGGTAATGATATGATGAAATAAAGGAGTCAGATATGAAAAAAATAACATTATTGATCTTTATTTCATTTGCAGTTTTAATCGGATGTCCTCCTCCGGGACCGGATCCAACTCAGCCCGGAGGCGATGATAAAATCGCCGTCACGTCAATAAAGGTAACGACGGATATGCCGGAAATGTCTCCGGATATTTCAAGCAAACTGACGGTTGAAGTGCAGCCTTCCGACGCAAGCAATAAAAACGTCGTTTGGAGTTCTTCAGATGAAACGATTTTGACCGTGAACGAAGACGGCGTCGTAACGGCGTTGGATAAACCCGGAACGGTCACCGTCACCGCGGCTTCAGTCTCCGATCCTTCGGTAAAAGGAACGGTTTCAATAACCGTACTTGATATACGCGAAGTGGTTTACCGCGACGGAAAGGCGTACCGCCTCGGTGCGTATTTCGATTTTTTGACAACCGGTACGGGTGAGACTTGGACTGGTTCCAGTAATGCGCTTACTCATAAGTCTGAAAGCGGGTCTTTAATTGTCGATAAAGCGGCGAATCAAAAAGACTCAAACGGTATCTCCTATCCGTTGGTTCTTAGCAAGGCTGTTTACAAAGACGGAATTCCGTCGGATAAACAGATTGCCTACGTTGAAATTTCGGCGAAATTGAACACAGACGGCGTCGGCTCCGGAATCGGCGTCGGAATCGGAATTAATGGAATAGATGGACAAAACAAAGGCCGCGGCTGGGCAAACGAATTTTTTGACGATTATAATGGCATGAAGACTCGGTTTAATAATAGCGAAAGGACATCAATCACCATTGAGGCGAATACGTATCACCTCTTTGGCATTTCGTTTACTGAATCGAAGCATGAGTCGTTTATGGACGGGGAATGGGTTTCTTCTGCTGCTCCCAGCGACAATAATTTCAAACTGGCAGGTAAAGATACGTATTACCTCTACTTTGGTACGGAGGGAAGCAACGCCGACGAGGCTGTCACCGTCACCGTCGATTACGTTGCCTTCTACTATTTGGATGAAACGATTGAAATTTATGATCCGACGGTACTGCCTCCGCCTGCGGAGGGAAAAATTCCCGCAGCAATGATGGCTGAAGGCAAAAAACTCTCTTTAACCTACTACGATCCGTTTGACAGCATGGATACGCTGAAAGCCGATTGGGACATCGGGAACCCGGGAATCTATCGTCCCGAAATCGGTAATATGGGTTTGGAGCTCAGCGAAGTGAAAGACTTCGGTGACGGAATCAAAGGTTACGAAAACGACCGCTACAAACAGCCGTATTGGTCGCCTCAAGCGGTGAGAATCAAAGACGGCTGTCTCTATATCGATGTTTACTTCGATCCGAATATTCCGAATAAAAATATTTCGACAACAACAACCTCGTCAACGGAGCCGGAGGGAGATAACTTTATTCCCAATATCGGAGCCGGCGCGAATCCCGGTTACGGATTGGCGGGCGCCATCCACTCCAAACGGCAGTTCCCGTCGGGTCTGTTTATCACTAAAATTAAACACGATTTCTCCGGCCGTGAGAATAAACACGCCAGCCATTGGGACGCGTGGTGGGCGGAATCCAATAACCCGTTCTCGAAAAAATACGGAGAGAAGGATCTGTTCATGCCTCCGGGCGCGCAAGCGGGCGTCAATCAAATTGCCAAGTATAAATTCAATAACACCGGCAATTTACACCCAACTGTTTCCGCTCGCGGACTGAACGGTCAGCAGGTCTATGAATACGATATGTATGAGTGGGTTTCGAATAATGATTTACAGTATATGGTGACGCATATGTGGTCGTGGTACGGCGGTTATCCCGGTTGGGACGACCGCATGGCGCAGGGGGTGACTTACGGTGGAGCGAATAACGGGAACTACTACATAACCAACGACTTCCGTAATAATGATAAAGATGGGACTGAGAACACAAGAATTAACATCAGTTATCCTGACGGCAATCAGGCAAAAAGGCAGGAGTGGTTTTATCTGGTTCTGCTTGTCATTCCGGGCGAAAACGGCGGCGTGAAGATGTGGAATTTTTCCAAAGATTGGAATTGGGATTTAAACGATAAGGAGTCACTGGTTAGGCATGCAAGCGAAACCTATCGTATGAGTTGTTTTGGTAACGATCTATGTCCAATACCGTTTCCTGCGGACACCTATGCGCCGATTCAAGTCAAATATTCGTCGGAGTTGGGACAGTGGAACAACAATCACAATCTCATCTACGAAGCTCGCGAGACCTTAACGAAAGATGCGCCCGACTCAACCGTTGCCGAATTCTTCGCCTTCTACGCGTGGGACACCGAAAGCGGCACCTATCACAAATACGAAGAAGATGTCGATATGTAAACAACGGTAAAACTTCTGCCGCCCCGTTTGGGGCGGTTTTTTTCTGCGAATCGAAAAAAAGTTTGTATTCTTTGTCGAATTGTTTTAAAATACTAAAAGAAGTATCATCAATTATTTTTACAAATATGGGTTTTAATCGGAGGTTTGTTGTGAAGAAAAAAAGAGTGAAATCATTACTGAGTTTACTGATTGTTTTGCCGGCGCTGCTGTTCTTTGCCTGTCCCGATCCGACAGAGGAGCCGAGCGATGAAGGAAGCGGTGGCGGCAACACCGGAACGGAATCCATTACAGTCGATCCTGTAACCGATTTAAGCGCTGCCCCCGGAGACGGAACAGTCGAATTGACATGGACATTGCCGTCGACTTCATTCGATAAAATTGTTATCGTTTACGACGGAAAGAGTTTGGAAATTACCGATCGGACGCAGCCTTACGCCTATATTGAAGGTTTGCAAAACGGGACTGAGTACACTTTTTCGGTAACGGTTTGGAAAGGTTCGGTTTCAAGTAAGCCGGCAGAGATCAAAGCGACGCCTAAGGCAGGGGCTTCGGCGTCGGTTCCCGTTATCTTTCACAGCAATCCTCCGGCCGATTCGGGAGTAGGGGCGACCGCCGCGGGACAAAATGTTCCTATCGGAACGGAAACGGCGCTGCGTGCCAACACCTTCGAAATTCCTTTGTATCGCTTTGAAGGGTGGGCGACTGCCGCCGATGGTGAAAAGAAGTATGACGACGAAGAGATGGTAACGATTAACGAACGCCTTGAATTGTGGGCAGTGTGGACTTTTGCTCCCGTAGCACTGGACAGCGTTACTGTTAATTTGCCGGAATTTGTTGTCGGTTCTTCTTCCGTAACGGTTTCCGAAACCTTGGATCCTCCAAACGCCTGGGTGAAATCGGTATCCGTCACCGCCTCTCCTAACAACGCAGAGTTCGTCTATACTCGCGATACTCGTTTGCTGACTATTCCTTCCAACGAAACCGGCGAGGCGGTCGACTATACGCTGACATTTACCTATACCACAATCGATGACGCAGGAAACGACGCTACGAAGCCTTATGATGTTTCCGTAAAAGTTTATCCCGATGACTATGTGATCCGCAATGAAAAGCTGTACAAACCGGTAACAAAATATGTGGATTTTACAAATGCGACTACTATTCAAGTCGAAAATATGGCTGGAGTCGAAAAAACACCAAACGGACTTGTGTTGGATGTCTCCGGGTTGGTTGCCGACGGAGGGACGACTACAAAGGTAACATTCAAAAATATCAAAAACGGAGAAGCAGATACAAACGGCTGGTTAATGGAGCTGACTGTCAACTACAGCGACGCATCCAATGTCCTCGGCATCATTCAGTTTGCCGGAGGTAACGGCAGTGCCCCTTGGTTCTGGTTGTTGAGAAACAATTACAACAATAACGGCGAAGGAACGGCTTTCAGTGTCGGAGCAAACCGCAGCGGAGCAAACACTCGTTACACCGTTCCGTCGAACGATCCGTTTACCCTCGGTTATCTTTTTGACGGCGCGGATAAAGAAAATAATACCAATCCCGTTTCTTTCTTTTTTAACGGTGAATACCGTCCGCTGGAACTGACAGATGCGCAAATCATTACCGCTCCGACGTTGGAAGATACGTTTCATTTGATTTTTGCGCGGGAAACGGATAGTCGCGGCAACGACGATGGCGTCATGACCATACAAAAGGTGGTTTTTTATCAACCTGTTGACACTGCAGCAGCAAATTAAGATAAAAGAACTCTTCAGGACCCGCTTCGGCGGGTTCTTTTTTTGAGCAAAATCGAAAAATCCGGGCTGACGGTTTACTTTTTACGCTGTCCGTGATAGAATAAAATGTCGGAGCAATCAATGGGCGAGTTTTCTTCAAAATTGGGTATCATATCCTGTCCGGGAGGAGAGGCGTTTGCGCACAGCGTTGTCAATCATCTGACTCGGCTGTTTAAACGGGATTTGGCGCAGAAAACCAATGATTTGGTCAAAAAGTACGGAATTTCGCGTGAAGAGGCGGTTCGCCGTTTTAATCTCGATTCCGATTTGACTGTACGTCAGCGCGTTTCTAAAGGATCTCCTGACGAGTTTTTGATTCCTCGGTTTATGGTTCCGACTGAGTTTACCCGTTTTGCCAACGGCGAGTTTAAAGCGACGATTCAGGCAAGCGTTCGCGGTTCGGATCTTTATATATTTCAAGATGTCGAAAATCATTATCCCCTGCTTTTTCCCAACAGCGGCGAAACAGCTGTGCTCTCCGTCAATGATCATATGATGTGCCTGATGACGGTTATTGACGCGGCGGTTCAGTCGGGAGCGGCAAGTATCACATTGGTTCTGCCGGCTTATCCGTACTCTCGGCAGCATAAACGCAAGGGGCGGGAAGCGCTGACGGCGGCTTGGTTTGCGCGGTTATGCGAATTTATGGGAGTTGCGCGCATTTTAACGCTGGATATTCATTCAACCGAAATTCAGAACAGCTGCAAAACAATTGCATTGGAAAATATGCACGCTTCGTATCAAATCATGAAAAAGTTATGCGGTTTGATTCGTCTGGAGGATGACGATTTGGTGATTGTCTCTCCCGATACCGGAGCGGTCGGACGCAATAAGTTTTACGCCGATCATCTCAAACGGCCGTTGGCGATGCTTTATAAAGAGCGCGATTACTCTGTTGTGACGAAAAATGCCGGACAGTCCAATATTAAATCGATTCGTCTGCTCGGCGACGTTGACGGAAAAAATGTTTTTATGGCTGACGATATGCTGGCGACCGGCGGAACGCTGATTAAAGCGATGCGACGCTTGAAAGAGATGGGTGCGAAAAATATTTTTTGCGGAATCAGTCTGCCGCTTTTTACGGGAAATGCGATTGATGCTTTCGATGAAGCGTATAACGAGGGCTGTTTCTGCAAAATCATCGGAACCAATAGCGTCTTTCATGATGATACATTGTTAAAAAAAGAGTGGTATGTGTCGGCAGGCGTTTCGGAGCTGTTTGCTCGGTTTATCATGCGGCTGCATTACAACGAATCCACCAGTCCGCTTTTGGAAAATATCAAAATCATACAAAAACTGCTGAATCCGTAATGAAAAGCGGCGCCGCTTTGATTTTGGATTTGGGAACTTCCTCGTTAAAAGGAGCTCTGTTTGACGGCGGCGGTCGCCGTTTGGCGTTTGTCCGATTGCCGTATGAGGGAGAGATTCGACCCGATTTTGAAAACCGTTCCTTGTTAACGCAGATAAAAACGGCGGCGCGGGCGGTAACGGCGTTGCGCAGCTGTTGTCCGTCGGCGGCAATTCGGAGCGTTGTAACGGTCGGCAACGGCCCCTCTTGGATTGCGTTTGATGGCAGCGGTGCTGTTTGCGGTGCGCCGTTGATGTGGATGGCGGCTGCAAGGACGGAGACGCAGCCGACGTCTTCCCGTTATTTGCAGCTTTTAGACGCGTTCCGCCGCCTTCGTCCCGAAGTTTTTCGGCAGGCGCAGGCGTTTTTGCCGCTGTCGGATGCGCTTGCATGGTTTTTGACGGGGGAGAGGGCGGCGGCGCTTTCGTGTGAAGCGGCGCGGTTTTTGTATTGGGAGGAAGATGAGTGCCGCCGGCTCGGTTTGCCGTTTGAAAAACTGCCGCCGTTTGTCTTCTCCGGCGAGCGGTTGGGAGTTGTCACTCGCGAAGCGGCGGCTGCAACGGGAATCGACGCCGGCGCGGTTGTTTATGCCGGAGCTCCGGATTACGTTGCCGGGCTTATCGGTTCGGGGTCGCTGCGGGCAGGGGCGGTATTCAACCGAACCGGAACCAGTGAAGCCGTTAATTTTGTTTTGACCGCAGATGAGGGCGGCGGTGCGCCGTTTTGGGACGGCTTCAACGTCGATTCGGTTTTTCTGCCGCCGACGGGAATTTGGTTTGAAGAGTGGTTTTCTCGTTTCGCGCCTCCGGGAATGGCGCCGGCTCAGGCGGCGGACGCTTTGGCTCAAAAGTGCCGAAGGGATTTTTCGGAGGAGGCCTTTGCTGCGGGACAGCGGCTTTTCAACGAGATTGAGTCGGTCTTTTGCGCGGCTGTGCGGACGCTGCGGGAACGGCGGCGGTTCGACGAAGCGGTGATTGGCGGCAGTCAGGCGGAATCGGCCGCATGGGCGGCGCAGAAAGGCGGCAGCTGCGGTTTGAAGCTGCGGATTCCCCGTTACGCTGCCTGCGAGTTGACAGGAGGCGCCGTATTGGCGGCGGCAGCCGGAAAACGCAGCGCTGTCGTGTTTTTATCGGATGATTATTCGAAAACTGATTGTTAATCGCTCACTGTTAAAAAAATCGAATGAAAATAAAAAAAGACGTTGACATTTTTTTTGGAAATTTATATAGTTAATCACTGTATTATCGGTAAATTACGCCCTTGTAGCTCAGTCGGTAGAGTACAACCATGGTAAGGTTGGGGTCATCGGTTCAAGTCCGATCGGGGGCTGGCATTGAAAAAACTGCAGGATTTTCAGGAGAGAAAAGATGGCTAAGAAGAAAAAAGGAAATGTCGAGCTGGTTGCTTTAAAGTGTGAAGAATGCGGCCGCCGCAACTATACGACGCAAAAAAACCGCAAAAATATCACGGTGAAGTTGGAATTCAGTAAATACTGTAAATTTGATCGCAAGCATACGCTTCACAAAGAAACAAAAGTTAAATAGTCCTTTAGGTCAGTAGTACAACGGCCAGTACAACGGTCTCCAAAACCGTGGATGAGGGTTCGATTCCTTCCTGACCTGAATCATAAAGGAAGAGGTTTTTATGAAAAAAATCATCAATTTCTTTAAAGAATGTTACAGTGAGCTGAAAAAGGTTGTTTGGCCGACCCGTGAATCGGTAATGGAAAATACGAAAATCGTCATCATTTCGATTGCAATTGTCGCGGTCTTCCTTTTTTGTGTTGATTTTCTCTCTTCCAAATTGGTGGCCGACGTCTTGGCTGGCGAGTGGCTGACGGGAGGAATGTAATGGCCCGCGGCTGGTATGTGCTTCATGCACTTTCCGGTTACGAAGCGAAGGTGGAGGCAGCTCTTCGAAAAATGCTGGAAGATGACGCCGAGCTTGCCGAATCGGTTTTTGACGTCAAAATTCCGCAAGAAGAGGTGATGGAAGTTTACAAAGGAAAAAAGCGAACCATTAACCGTAAGTTTTTGCCCGGTTATATGCTGATTGAGATGGATTTGGATGATCTGACATGGAAAGCGGTCATTTCTAAAATCCGCCGCATCAACGGTGTAATGGGTTTTTTGGGCACCACCGTTCGAGGGCAGAAACCGAATGCGATTACAGCAGACGAAGCTAAAGCGGTTCTTCAAAAAACCGGCGATATTAAAGTCGATAAGCAGATGCGTATTAACGTAGAGTTCGATGCCGATGATCAAGTAAAGATCACTTCCGGACCTTTTGAAGGGTTTTCGGGGCGGATCACGGAAGTTAATCGGGAAAAGGGACGTTTGCACGTTTCTGTCGGAATTTTCGGACGCTCGACGCCGGTTGAGGTTGATTTCACTCAGGTTGAAAAACTCTGAGTTTGTTTTGGTGGAAATGGGAGTCCGTCAACGGACGCTTGTACCATAAGGAGATAGATTATGGCGACTAAAAAAGTCACAGCAGTGATTAAGCTGCAAGTCCCTGCGGGAAAAGCAACTCCGGCGCCGCCGGTTGGTCCCGCGTTGGGTCCTCACGGAGTTTCGGCTCCTCAGTTTTGTCAGCAATTTAACGACAAAACGAAAAACATGGAACCGGGGTTGATTATTCCGGTTGTCATCACCGCGTATGCCGACAAATCGTTTACATTTATCACGAAAACTCCGCCGGCGGCGGTTCTGGTCAAAAAAGCCTTGGGTTTGACTTCGGCCAGTGCCAACTCAAAGAAAGAAAAGGTCGGGAAAATTTCCCGCGCAAAACTGAAAGAGCTGGCGGAACTGAAAATGCCGGATCTCAATGCCAACGACGTCGAGGCTGCTATGAAGATTATTGCCGGAACGTGCCGCAGTATGGGTGTAGAGGTGGAGGACTGAGATGCGCAGAGGAAAAAAATATGCGGCCGCTGCGGCCAAATACGACAAGCAGAAGCGTTACGAACTGAATGAAGCCGTTAAACTGGTCAAAGAAGCGGCGTTTGCGAAATTTGATGAAACAGTCGAGCTTTCTGTTAAGCTGAATTTGAAAAAAGGACAATCGGTTCGCGATACTGTGGTTCTTCCGAATCAGTTTGCAGCTGAAAAACGAATTTTGGTTTTCGCAAAGGGAGAAAAAGCGACTGAAGCAACGCAAGCCGGTGCGGCATATGTCGGCGATACTGATTTGGTTCAAAAAATTCAGGGAGGTTGGCTTGATTTCGACGTTGTTGTTGCAACTCCCGATATGATGAAGGATGTCGGACGTCTGGGACCTGTTTTGGGTCGTCGCGGAATCATGCCGAACCCGAAAACCGGAACTGTTACTATGGATGTTGCCGGTGCTATTAAAGAATTGAAACAGGGACGCGTCGAGTTTCGAAATGACAAAACCGGCGTTATTCACTTGGCGGTCGGAAAGGTTTCCATGGCTCCCGAAGCGGTTGCTGAAAATGTTCGGCTGGTGATGGGCGAAATCAAGAAGAAAAGACCGTCCGACACGAAGGGCGATTTTGTGAAAAGTGTTGCCGTCTCGTCGACGATGGGGCCGGGCGTCAAGGTCGATTTCAACGACAGAATGTAAGGAGTGAGAGATGGCCGAACGTAAAATTCAGGAATATAAAAAAGAGTCCGTCGCTTCTTTGACGGAAGAGTTTAAAGGTCACAGCGATTTTATTTTTTCCGATTACCGCGGTATGACGGTTGAGCAAATTACCGATTTGCGCAAGCGGCTGCGGGGTTCGCAGGCGGCTTTCCGCGTTGTAAAGAATAACTTTGCCAAGATTGCTTTGAAGTCGTTGGACACACCGAATGCCGACGATCTTCTCAAGGGTCCGACGGCAATTTGTTATGTCGACGGTGAAACGATGCCGGCAGTGAAAATCCTTTTTGAGGCGGCGAAAACCATGCCTCTGGAGGTTAAAGGCGGTATCATCGACGGCGAAGTGTTCGATCCTGCCAAAATGGAAGCTTTCTCGAAACTGCCGACGAAGAACGAGTTGATCGCTTCGTTGATGGGCACAATGAAGGCTCCGGTTCAGTACGTCGTTTACGTGTTGGATGCGTATCGGAAAAAATTGGAGGCAGCGGAATAGTCCGCTTGAATTTGGAAAAAACGGCGTTAGTCTTCATCGGTAGCATGCTATCGCCGTTAAAAATATCTTAACTCAGGAGGAAGAGAATATGGCTACGCAAGAAGAAATTTTAGAGGCAATCGCGAACATGACCGTTTTGGAAGTGGCTGATTTGATTAAAGCCATGGAAGAAAAATTCGGCGTGACGGCGGCGGCTCCCGTTGCTGTTGTTGCCGGCGGCGCCGGTGCGGCCGGTGCAGCTGATGCAGCCGAAGAGAAGAGCGAATTTGACGTCATTTTGGTTTCTTTTGATGAAGCAAAGAAAATCAATGTCATCAAAGTCGTTCGCGAGGTCAGCGGATTGGGTCTCAAAGAAGCGAAAGACCTTGTTGAAGCCGGCGGCAAAGCCGTTAAAGAGGGCATTTCCAAAGAGGATGCGGCCGCTCTTAAAGCGAAACTGGAAGAAGCCGGAGCTAAAGTCGAGGTCAAATAATTTTTCACTCTTCCGCCCTTTGGGGCGGAAGGCTTTTTGTTCGGACAAAAAATTGAAAGTATCTTTTTATCAATCAACGAAGCGGCAATCTGTCAGTTTGTTTCCCGATAAGGCGGAAGCAGACTGCTGTTTATATAAGGGGGACGGAACACGATGACAAAGAAAAAAACGCCTGTGACACGAACTTATATCGGCGAAGATTTCAAGGACGTCATGGAACTTCCGAATCTGATCGATATTCAGCTGAAATCATACGAAGAATTTTTACAGAGAGACGTTATTGCGGCGGGGAAAAAGCCCGAACGGCAGGGACTGGAAGATGTTTTTCAAAGTACGTTTCCCATCAAAAGTCAGAGCGGCGACATCGAAATGCGTTATGTTTCGTATCGCTTTGATGAAGACAATATTAAACTAACCGAAAACGAATGCAAGGTCAAAGGACAAACGTATCAGATTCCGATCAGAGCAACCATTGACATTGCTTTTTTGGAGACGGGGGAAATTCGCCGAAAAGAAATTTACATGGGCGATATTCCTCTGATGACCGACCGCGGAACATTTATCATCAATGGCGCTGAGCGGGTTGTCGTCAGTCAGATTCACCGTTCTCCCGGCGTCATCTTCAATTATGAAGGAGGCGTCTACTCCTCAAGAATCATTCCTTATCGCGGTTCTTGGCTGGAATTCGAAATTGACGCTAAAAAGAATTTGATTTATACCAAAATTGATCGAAAAAAGAAAATTCTCGGAACGATTTTTCTGCGTGCTATCGGGTATGATACACGGAAGAAGATTATCGATGCATTTTATAAAACGGCGGCGGTTGCGGTTTCAGGCGAACCCGACAAAAATCGGCATTTAATCGACCGAGTTTTTGCTGACGATGTAGTCATTGAAAAAGACGATGAGCAGACAAGGCTCTTTTCTGCCGGCGATAAAATTCATGAACATGATTTAACCGAGTTGGTTGAATTTGGCGTTAAAGAGGTTTCTCTCATCGATTTTGAGGCGGAGGGGTCTCTGAATTCCCGCATCATTATCAACTGTTTTGAGAAAGAGTCGGTGAAGTACACCGCTAAAGACGGCGAGTTTGGCGAAATGACTAAAAACGAGGCGCTGACGGCCGTTTACAACGTGTTGATGCCGGGCGAACCGATTACTTTTGAAAACGCCGAAAAAGATCTTTCCGATATGTTTTTTTCGAAGCGGCGTTATGATTTGGGAAAGGTCGGTCGCTATAAACTGAATAAAAAATTTGACTTTGATTTTCCGGTTAACGAGGCGGCTTTGACAAAGGACGATCTTGTGGCGACGATGAAGTATTTGATTCGTGTTTATGAACGAGACGCTTCTGTCGATGATATCGACCACCTCGGAAACCGCCGCATTCGCAGCGTCGGCGAGCTTTTGACAAACGCATTGAAAACCGCATTTGTCAAGGTGGAGCGTCACGTCCGCGAAAAAATGTCCTCCAAAGATCAGGCGGATACGCTGAAGCCGCAGGATATTTTATCAACGAAGCCGGTGATGGCAGCGCTGAACGAGTTTTTCGGTTCAAGTCAGCTGTCGCAGTTTATGGATCAGGTGAACCCCCTCTCCGAACTGACGCACAAGCGGCGTTTGAGTGCATTGGGTCCCGGCGGTTTGACGCGCGATCGGGCCGGATTTGAGGTTCGAGACGTTCATTACACCCATTACGGACGTATGTGTCCGATTGAAACACCGGAAGGTCCGAATATTGGTTTGATTGTTTCGTTGGCCAATTATACAAAAGTCAATGATTACGGATTTTTGGAAACTCCTTATCGAAAGGTTGTTGACGGAAGGGCAACGGAAGAAATCGAATATCTCTCCGCTATGGATGAAGATAAATATGTTGTCGCTCAGGCTAATGCAAAGTTGAATCCCGACGGTTCATTTGTTGAAAAATTCGTTTCCTGCCGGAAACAAGGCGATTATGTGACAAAAGAGCCGAAAGAAATTCAATTTATGGACGTTTCTCCCAAACAGGTGATTTCGGTAGCGACTTCTTTGATTCCGTTTTTGGAACACGACGACGCCAACCGCGCACTGATGGGTTCAAACATGCAGCGGCAGGCAGTACCGCTGCTCTTTCCCGCTGCGCCGATTGTCGGTACCGGAATGGAGCGGAAAACCGCTTACGACTCCGGCGTTCTGCTTAAGGCAAAAGAAGACGGCGTGGTTGTTTATGCGTCGGCAGAGCGGGTTGAAGTAAAACCGGCGGACGGCGGTGAAAATCGGGTTTATCCGCTTCAAAAGTACACGAGAACCAACCAGGACACCTGTTTTAATCAACGGCCGGTGGTTTCAGTCGGCGAAAAAGTGAGCGTCGGAACGGTTTTAGCTGACGGTCCGGCGACTGATGACGGAGAATTGGCTCTCGGCCGCAATGTTTTGGTCGGTTTTGTACCGTGGAATGGCTACAATTACGAAGACGCTATTTTAATCAGTGAACGGATTGTTCAGGACGATGTTTTCACCTCTATTCATATCAAGGAATTTCCGATGGAAGTGCGGGAAACAAAACTCGGTCCCGAGCAGATTACTCGAGATATTCCAAATGTCGGCGACAAAGCTTTGCAAAATCTGGATGCGGAGGGAATCATCCGTATCGGTGCGAAAGTTCAGGCCGGTGATATTTTGGTTGGAAAGGTGAGTCCAAAGGCTGATGGTGAATCATCTCCGGAATCGAAGCTTATGAGTGCGATTTTCGGCGAGAAAGCGAAAGAGAAACGGGATACGTCTTTGCGAGTTCCGCACGGTTCTCAGGGAATTGTCGTCGACATTCAGCGATTGAGCAAGAGTAACGGCGATGAACTGAGTCCCGGCGTCAACGAAGTGGTGAAGGTTCTGGTGGCCGTTAAACGCAAACTGCGGGAAGGTGACAAGATGGCAGGCCGTCACGGAAACAAAGGTGTCGTTTCACGTGTTTTACCGGTGGAAGAGATGCCGTATATGGCTGACGGCACGCCGTTGGACGTCTGTCTCAATCCGCTGGGCGTTCCGTCTCGTATGAATTTGGGGCAGTTGCTGGAAACCGAGTTGGGTTGGGCCGGACTGAAACTGAAAGAGTGGTATTCGACGCCGGTCTTCCAGTCGGCATCCGATGAACAGATTCGCGGAAAGCTGAAGGCAGCCGGACTTCCCGAAAGTTCGAAAATCACATTGTATGACGGAAAAACCGGAGAACCGTTTAAAAACGATGTTTTTGTCGGTGTAATGTATATGATTAAGTTGAACCACTTGGTTGACGACAAAATGCACGCACGGAGTACCGGTCCTTATTCTCTGGTAACACAGCAGCCGTTGGGCGGAAAAGCTCAATTCGGCGGTCAGCGGTTGGGAGAAATGGAAGTTTGGGCGCTGGAAGCTTACGGTGCTTCCAACACGCTGCAGGAGTTGATGACCATCAAGTCTGACGATATGAACGGAAGAACCAAAATCTATGAAGCGATTGTTAAAGGGGAGCCGAATTCGACGGCGGATACTCCTGAATCATTCAACGTTTTGGTTCAAGAGCTGCGCGGTCTGGCTCTTGACATCATGATTTACGATGCGGACGGAAAACCGGTGCCGCTGACCGAACGCGATGAAGAGTTGATTAATCGGCAATCCGCCCTGTTTTAATGAGGAAAAGAATCGATGGAAGATATGCAAGATTTCGATAAAATGAAAATCATTTTGGCTTCTCCTGAGAAGATCCGTGCTTGGTCTTACGGTGAAGTGAAAAAATCGGAGACCATCAACTACCGCACGCTTCGTCCGGAACGTGACGGTCTTTTCTGCGAAAAGATTTTCGGAACCACAAAGGAGTGGGAGTGTTACTGCGGAAAATTCAAGTCGATTCGATACAAAGGGGTTATTTGCGACCGCTGCGGTGTCGAGGTAACGCACTTTAAGGTTCGCCGCGAGAGAATGGGGCATATCGAACTGGCGTCGCCCGTTGCTCACATCTGGTATTATCGGACGGCCCCGTCAAGAATGGCGTTGCTGCTCGATTTAAATTCCAATGATTTGCGCTCCGTTTTGGCTTATGAAAAATACATCGTGACCGATCCTGGTGACACCGATTTGAAAAAGCAGCAGCTTTTGACCGAAGCGGATATGGCAGAGTGCCGCTCTCGCTACGGAATGAATTTTACTGCGGAAATGGGCGCCGAAGCAGTGCGGACGCTTTTGAAAGGGCTGGATCTCGACAAATTAGCGATGGAGCTGCGCGCTCAGATGATTCAAAAGGGCGCGAAAGCTGAAAAACGGTTGGTCAAGCGTATCGAAATCGTTGAAAATTTCCGCGATTCGGGCAATAAACCTGAGTGGATGATTTTGGATGTGATTCCGGTGATTCCGCCGGATTTGCGGCCGATGGTTCAATTGGAAGGCGGTCGGTTTGCGACTTCCGACCTCAATGATCTCTATCGAAAAGTCATTACCCGTAACGGACGGCTCCAAAAGCTGTTGGATCTTCACGCTCCGGATATCATCGTCCGCAACGAAAAACGGATGCTGCAGGAAGCTGTTGATGCGCTTTTCGATAATTCGAAGAAAAAAACAACGGCGGCCAATGGCCGTCCGAAAAAATCTCTTTCCGATATGCTGCGGGGAAAACAGGGACGTTTCCGTCAGAACCTTTTGGGAAAACGTGTCGATTACTCCGGTCGTTCGGTTATCGTTGTCGGTCCGACATTGCGGCTCCATCAATGCGGAATTCCGACAAAAATGGCGTTGGAGTTGTATAAGCCGTTTTTAATCAAAAAATTGGTTGACCGCGGCGTCGTTTTTAATGTCAAGAAAGCGAAAATGCTGGTGGAGCAGGAAGACGCCGAAGTTTTTGCCATTTTAGATGAAGTTGTCAAAGAACATCCGGTCATGCTCAACCGTGCGCCGACATTGCATCGCTTGGGTATTCAGGCGTTTGAACCGGTGTTAGTGGAGGGCAAGGCGATTCGGCTGCATCCGCTTGTTTGTCACGCGTTTAACGCAGACTTTGACGGCGACCAAATGGCAGTCCATTTACCGCTGACGCAGGCGGCTCAAATTGAGTGCTGGACATTGATGCTGTCAGCCAATAACCTCTTGAACCCGGCAAACGGATCGCCGATTGTCTTCCCCTCGCAGGATATGGTTCTCGGTATCTACTACTTAACAAAAGATAAACCGGGCGTGAAGGGCGAAGGAAAAGTTTATTACGATTGCGACGAAGTGGTGCTGGCGGCGGAGACCGATTGCATCAGTTATCATGCGAAAATCAAATGCCTTGTTGATGGGGAATTGATAGAAACGACGCCGGGACGAATTATCTTCAATATGGCGATGCCGAAAGAGGTTCCGTTTGTTAATAAAACGATGGGCGATAAAGAGCTGAAGATTTTTATCGGCGACGTATTTAAAAAATTCGGTTCGGCCGTTACCATCGAAATGCTCGATTCTATCAAAGATACCGGATACAAATACGCGACCGTTTTCGGCGCAACCATCAGTATCGACGACATCATCATTCCTGAAGAGAAAAGAACGATGATTGACGCTGCCAATCGTGAAACGGAGAAAATTCAGCAGCAGTACATTCAGGGACACATCACGCTTGAAGAACGTTACAATCGTGTTGTCGAAGAGTGGAGTAAAACCAACGAAGATCTGACAAATACGCTGATGAAAACGCTGAGCGAAACCGATGACGGATTTAATCCGGTGTTCATGATGGCGCATTCGGGAGCTCGTGGTTCGCGGACGCAGATTCGTCAGTTGGCAGGTATGCGCGGATTGATGGCAAAGCCGTCGGGTGAAATTATCGATTTACCGATTCGTTCAAATTTTAAAGAGGGACTTTCGGTTATTGAATTTTACATTTCGACCAATGGTGCCCGCAAAGGTTTGGCGGATACGGCGCTGAAAACAGCCGAAGCCGGTTATCTGACACGGCGATTGGTGGATATTGCACAGGATGTTGTTGTCAATGAAGAGGATTGCGGCACCATCAACGGCGTTGAAACGTCGGCATTAAAAGACGGTGAAGACATTGTCGAATCTTTGAAAGACCGCATTGTCGGACGCTTCCCGATTGAAGATGTTCGCCATCCGATTACCGGCGACATCATCGTGGAGGCCAATCACGAAATAACCGAAGAGATTGCTTCCGAAATCGAGGCGGTCGGCATTGAAAAGGTAAAAATCCGCATGGTTTTGACTTGCGAAGCGAAGCACGGCGTTTGTAAAATGTGTTATGGACGCAACTTGGCCAATAACAAGACTGTCGATATCGGAGAGGCGGTCGGTATTATTGCGGCTCAATCAATCGGTCAGCCGGGAACGCAGCTGACGATGAGAACCTTCCATATCGGCGGTGCGGCGACAAAAATCAGCGAAGAAAACCGCATCAGCCTGAAATATCCGGTTGTCGTGACAGCTGTCAACGGAACGTGTGTCGAAGCGGCCGACGGATCGGTGCTGTTTGCAAGAAAAGGCAATCTGCGGGTTCAAAAAATCATCACGCAGTTCGACATCAAGCCCGGAGATACGATCTTAGTGGAGGAAGGACAGAAGGTGACTGTCGGTGTGCCGATTTACAAAAACGGCGCCAAGATAATGGAAGCAACCGAAAACGGTTACGTTCACCTCGACGGTTCTCAGTTGATGCTTTTGGCGCAAGAGCAGAAAATCGAAATCCGTACCGGTTCGATTTTATTGGCAAAAGAAGGCGACATTGTCAAAGCCGGTGACTCGATTGCGACATTTGACCCCTTCTCTGAACCGATTATTGCCGAACAGACGGGAACGGTAAAATTTGAAGGGGTTATTCCCGGTTCGACTTTGAAAGAGGAAATCAACGACGACACCGGAAATATCGAATACAAAATCACTGATATTTACGAAGATATTGAACCGAAACTGTTGATTATCGGCGACGACGGAGAACTTCTCGGTGAGTATTACTTGCCGGGAGGCGCTTATCTGAATGTACAGGACGGCGATAAAGTCGAAAAAGGCCGTTTTTTGGCGAAGATTCTGAAAGAAAGCGGAAAAACGATGGATATTACCTCTGGTCTTCCGCGTGTCGGTGAACTTTTCGAAGCGCGTTCGCTTAAAGATCCCGCTGTTCTGTCTCGCATTACGGGAACCGTCAAATTTGGTGAGAGCGTCAAGAAAAAACGTGTTGTCATTGTCGTTGACCGTTTTGGCAAAGAGTACAAACACCAGATTCCGATGGACAAACATCTGTTGGTGCGTGACGGAGATTTGGTTGAGGCCGGAGAGCAGTTGTGCGACGGAAACATTGAACCTCACGATATTCTGGAAATTCTCGGAGAAAACGAATTACAGCGCTTCCTGATGAATGAAATTCAGGCGGTTTACCGACTGCAGGGTGTCAATATCAACGATAAGCACATCGGTGTGATCATCAGACAAATGATGCGTCGGGTTGAAATCGTAGCGGTTGGCGATACCAACTTCATCTATGGTCAGCAGGTCGATAAGTTTCGATTCTTTGAAGAAAATCAGCGGGTTATTAAGAAGGGAGGTCAGCCGGCCGTTGCCAAACCGTTGCTGTTGGGAATCACCCGTGCTGCGTTGAGCATCGACAGCTTCCTTTCTGCTGCTTCGTTCCAGGAGACGACAAAGGTTCTGACAAATGCGGCTATTGCCGGCAGTACGGATGAATTGCGCGGCTTGAAAGAGAATATCATCATCGGTCATAAAATTCCGGCGGGAACGGGAAATCGTGTTTACCGCAACATCAAGCTGGTGGATGAGTCAATGAAAAATCTTGACGAAACGATCAAAGATATTATGAATAAACGGCTTGATTATGAAGATGAGTTTGACGATATCGACGACTTAATGGAAGAGACGGAAGATGACGATTTTGTCGATGAGGATGAAGACGGAGATTCGGAAAATTAATTCGGACGGCTTGACAAGAGATAGCGAATTTGCTATTTTAAAAGTCCGCAACGAGTATGTTATTTTTTATTAGGAGACGGAAATGCCTACAATAAACCAATTGGTTAGAAAGGGTAGAGAAAAAGCAAAGAAAAAGAGCAAGTCACCGGCGCTGGAAGCGTGCCCGCAGAAAAGAGGTGTCTGCGTTCGTGTGATGACGATGACGCCGAAAAAACCGAATTCGGCTTTGCGGAAAGTCGCGAGGGTTCGTTTGTCGAACGGAATTGAAGTAACTGCCTATATTCCCGGTATCGGACATAATTTGCAAGAGCACTCCGTTGTGCTTTTGCGCGGCGGAAGAGTCAAGGACCTTCCCGGTGTGCGTTATCACATTATCCGCGGTGCGAAAGATACATTGGGAGTGAACGACCGCAAACAGGGCCGCAGTAAGTACGGAAGCAAGAAACCGAAAGCATAAGGATAGAAAGAAATGGCGAAAACAGGAGAAGGTAAAAAAACTCAAACACAGGCGGATCCGATTTACGGAAATGCTGTTGTTGCCCGGTTTGTCGGACGGATGATGTTAGACGGAAAAAAGACCGTCAGTTACAGAAACATTTACGGCGCTCTGGATCTTTTAAAGGAAAAAGGAAACGAAAAACCGTTGGATGTTTTTTTAAAAGCGATCGATAATGTGAAGCCGCAGATTGAGGTAAAATCAAGAAGAGTCGGTGGTTCGACTTATCAGGTTCCGGTTTCCATCGACGAAAAACGGCAGGAAGCATTAGCAATGCGCTGGGTGATTAAAGCCGCTCGCAGCCGGAGTGGTAAAACGATGGCGGAGAAATTGTGTGCCGAATTTTTGGATGCATCCAACTCGACCGGTGCAGCATTCAAGAAAAAAGAGGATACTCATCGCATGGCGGAGGCTAATAAAGCTTTCAGTCATTACCGTTTCTAAAAATAAAAAATTAACGCAAACTCTTGACTTAAACAGAGTTTGCGTGTAATATCAATATCAGACTGTCCAAACCGGTTAACCGGCCTTTCAGGCGAGGATAATTAGGTGGAAAGTCTCTTTCTTATAAGAGATTCTTCTAAACCGATTCCACTGAATACAGTCTCATTTGTGTAAAAAGGCAGAATAGCTGCTGATAAATAGAACCATTATTTTATCTTGGAGGAAAAAAGATGGCGAAGGATAAGTTTGTTAGAACAAAACCGCACATTAACGTAGGAACGATTGGTCACGTTGACCATGGTAAAACGACGTTGACGGCGGCCATTTCACAGTATTGCGCTTTGAAAAACGGCGGCAAGGTGATGAAGTATGAGGATATCGATAACGCTCCGGAAGAAAAAGAGCGCGGTATTACTATTAATACTCGTCACGTTGAATATGAGACGCCGTCTCGTCACTATGCTCACGTTGACTGCCCGGGACACGCCGACTATATCAAAAACATGATTACCGGTGCCGCTCAGATGGACGGTGCAATCATTTTGTGTGCGGCTGATTCCGGTCCGGAGCCGCAGACTCGCGAGCACATTCTGTTGGCGCGCCAGGTTGGTGTTCCCAAGTTGATTGTTTTCCTGAATAAAATGGATTTGGCCGACCCTGAATTGGTTGACTTGGTTGAAATGGAAATTCAGGATATTTTGACCAGCTTTGGTTATGATGAAAATACGCCGATTATCAAAGGTTCCGCTTTTGAGGCGATGAGTCATCCGGATGATCCTGAAAAAACGAAATGTATTCAGGAGTTGTTGGATACAATGGATGCATACTTCCCGATTCCTGAACGTGATGTTGATAAACCGTTCTTGATGCCGATCGAGGATATTTTCTCGATTCAGGGACGCGGAACCGTTGTTACGGGTCGTGTAGAGCGCGGTGTTTTGCATTTAAATGATGAGTTGGAGATTGTCGGTATCAAAGAAACGCAGAAAACTGTTTGTACCGGTATTGAAATGTTCAATAAATTGTTGGACGAGGCTCAAGCCGGAGACAATATCGGTGCGTTGCTGCGCGGTATCGAGAAAAAAGCCGTTCAGAGAGGACAGGTTTTGGCTAAGCCGGGAACGATTACTCCGCACTCGAAATTTAAGGCGACAGTTTACGTTTTGAGTAAAGATGAAGGCGGACGTCACTCCCCGTTCTTTAATGGCTATCGGCCGCAGTTCTACTTCAGAACAACCGATATTACAGGAACGGTGACATTGCCGGCAGACAAGCAAATGGTTATGCCCGGCGACAACGTAGAATTGACTGTTGAGTTGATTCACCCGATTGCAATGGAGAAAGGTTTGCGCTTGGCGATTCGCGAAGGCGGCAAAACCGTTGCCAGCGGTCAGGTTACCGAAATCATCGAATAATCAGTTTAAGCGAGGAACAGTCCTGCTTGTATGAGCAGGACTGTTTATTCAGGAGGAATCATGACTGCGAAAGCAAAGAACGGGAAACCGGCAGACGACAAAATCCGGGTTCGTTTAAGAAGTTTTGATATTGAGTTGATTGATGTAAGTGCGAAATCGATTGTCGATACGGTTGCTAAGGTCGGTGCCGATTTTTCGGGTCCCGTTCCTCTTCCCACGAAAATCGAAAAGTTTACAGTTTTGCGCTCGCCGCACGTCAATAAAAAGGCTCGCGAGCAATTTGAAATGAGAACGCATAAACGGCTGATTGATATTTATAATCCGGATCAGAAAGTGGTCGAGGCATTGATGAGATTGGAGTTGCCGGCCGGAGTGGATGTTGAGATCAAACAATAGAGGAAAAGGAAATGCTTGGATTGATCGGCAAGAAGATTGGAATGACGAGGATTTTCGACGAGGCGGGAAAGGTCACCCCCGTGACTGTTCTTCAAATCGAAGATAATTATGTCGTCGCTTTAAGAAACGAAGAAAAAAACGGTTACAACGCCTGTGTTTTAGGTTCCGGTTTGAAGAAAAAAAGCCGCGTGACTAAACCGTATGCGGGGCAGTTCCCTGAAGGTGTAGAGCCGACTCAATATTTGATTGAGTGCCGCGATTTCGATTTAGAGGCGAATATCGGCGACAAGTTGACAGTTGAAACGTTCCGCGATATCGACTTTGTTGATGTTGTCGGAATTTCTAAAGGAAAAGGATTTCAAGGTGCAATGAAGCGCCACGGTTTCGGCGGCGGACGAAAGACGCACGGTTCGAAATTTCATAGAGCGTTGGGCGGTACCGGTGCGGCGACGACTCCGGGAACGACGAAAAAAGGCCGCAAAATGGCTGGTCGTATGGGCGCCGAGCGAATTACCGTGCTGAATTTGCGTGTAATGAAAGTTGATGCGGATAAAGGTGTTCTTTTGGTGAAAGGCGCCGTTCCCGGCTATGCAAACGGTCTTGTCTTTGTTCGCGAGGCAATTAAGGGTTAAAGGCGGCGGATATGGAAAAGAAGGTTTATTCTGTAAAAGGAGAAGAATTGCGGACGGTTGAACTGAATGACGACGTGTTTAACACGGAGTATTCGGAAGGTTCCGTGTATTATGCAATTCGCAATGAAAATGCGAACAAACGGGTCGGTACGGCGTGTACAAAGACCCGCTCTGAGGTAAAAGGTTCGACATCAAAGCCTTGGAAGCAAAAAGGAACGGGACGTGCCCGCTCCGGTCGGAGAAGATCACCGGTATGGGTTGGCGGCGGCATCGTTTTTGGACCAAAACCGCGCGATTATTCGTATTCAATGCCGAAGAAAGCGAAAAGATTGGCGATGCGTTCTATTCTTTCTCAAATTAATCGAGAAGAACGGATGACTGTCATTGAGGATTTTTCAATCGAGAGTGGAAAAACCAAGGATTTGATTGCTGTGTTGAAAAACTTCTCTCCCGAGACGAAAACTATGATCATCATGAAAGACGATGATCAGATGTTGAAAAGAAGTGCTCGCAATATTCCGTGGGTCAGCTATATGACTTACAACCGCTTGAATGCGCACGATCTTTTCTATACGGAAAAACTGATTGTTTTGGAGACAGCGGTAAAGAATCTGAATGATTTTTACGCTGTCAAGGAATAGGGTTGGTGTTGTGAGAGCAGATCAAATTATTATTGAGCCGGTTTTAACGGAAAAAACCAACATGATGAAAGAAGGCGCATGTGTAAAATATGCGTTCAGAGTACACGATTCGGCTAACAAATTTGAAGTGATGGATGCCGTTTACAAGCTGTTTTCTGTAAAGCCTAAAAGCTGCAATATCGTTTCGGTGAAAGAAAAAACCAAAACGCGGCGAACCCGTTCGGGAAAGACCGTTGGAAAAGTTCCCGGATGGAAGAAGGCGATTGTGACTTTGGCAAAAGGCGATAAGATTTCCGTTTTTGAAGGCGTATAAGGGGGGAGAATCGTGGGGATTAAGAGTTATAGACCGACAACGCCGTCGCGACGTTACATGACGACGCTGACTTACGGCGAAGAAAATATGACGGTGAACGCTCCCGCAAAAAATTTAACAAAAGGATTGAAGAAAAAAGCGGGACGCGGTGCGGGCGGACGCATTTCCGTTCGGCGCCGCGGCGGCGGTCACAAACGTTCGTATCGGATCATCGATTTTAAACGTGATAAATTCGGTGTTCCCGGAAAAGTGGCGTCGATTGAATATGATCCCAACCGGACTGCTAACATTGCTCTGATTTTTTACGCTGACGGCGAAAAACGCTATATTTTAGCTCCGAAAGGGTTGAGCGTCGGTATGACAGTTGTCAGCGGAGAGCAGGCACCGATTGAAGTCGGCAACTGCTTGCCGTTGGAGTTTATTCCTATCGGTATCACCGTTCACAATGTTGAGCTGCAGTACGGAAAAGGTGCTCAGTTGGTTCGTTCTGCCGGCTGCGGCGCTTTGGTTGCTGCTAAAGAGGGTGATTATGTGACGTTGAAGATGCCCTCCGGTGAATTGAGAATGGTGTTTAAAAAATGTATTGCGACTGTCGGTACGCTCGGAAACGAAGATTCGATGAACGTTTCTCTTGGAAAAGCGGGTCGTTCTCGTTGGCTGGGCCGACGGCCGAAAGTTCGCGGTGTGGCTATGAACCCGGTTGATCACCCCCACGGCGGTGGTGAAGGAAAAACCTCGGGAGGACGTCATCCTGTGACTCCGTGGGGAGTTCCGACCAAAGGGTACAAGACTCGCAGCAAGAAGAAGCCTTCGAATAAGTTTATCGTAACGAGAAGAAAGTAGGAGCAGGACAGTGGCACGATCGATCAAAAAAGGACCTTACATCGATAAGAATCTGTTTAAGAAAATCGGTGAAATGAATAATAGCGGCGAGAAAAAGATGATTAAAACTTATTCTCGTAGTTCGACAATCATTCCCGATATGGTTGGATTTACCGTATCCGTTTACAACGGAAAAAGTTGGGTTCCCGTGTATATAACGGAAAATCTCGTCGGACATAAGTTGGGAGAATTCTCTCCGACGCGTCTGTTCAGAGGGCACGCCGGTTCCGACAAAAAAGCGAGGAAAAAATAATGGCTGACAAAAAAGGATATGTAGCACATGCGAAATTTTTGATGATTTCGCCGTCAAAGGTGCGCCGGGTAGCTAACGTTGTGAGAAATCAACCGTATACAGATGCTTTGGCTGTTCTCAGCGCGTTGCCGCAAAAAGGTGCGGCTATACTTTATAAAGTTGTGAAATCGGCCGGATCCAATGCGCTTTCTTTGAATAAAATGTTGGATGAGCAGTCATTGGTTGTTAAAGAGATTCAGGTCAATGACGGTCCCCGTATGAAGCGGGTTTGGGCACGCGGGCGCGGTCGCCGGGATCTTCTTTTAAAAAGAATGAGTCACATTTCTGTAACGGTTGACGAAGTTCGTAAGGCAGGAGAATAAGATGGGCCAGAAAGTTAATCCGATTGGATTGAGGTTGGGTATTAACAAAACGTGGAAGTCAAAGTGGTATGTCGATCCTCGTAATTATGCCGATACGTTGTTGGAAGATTTGAAAATCCGTAAAGCGATTTTAAACAGTTCCGAAGTGGAAAAAGCGGATGTAGCCGATGTAGAAATCGTCCGTCAGCCGCAGAAAGTGACAGTGTTTCTGCAGACTTCTCGTCCTGGTGCGTTGATCGGTCCGAAGGCGCAGAATATCGAAAGTTTGACAGCGAAAATCGCAAAAATTACGACCAAAAAAATTTCCATCCGTGTGAAGGAAATCAAAAAACCGGAAGCGAATGCGCAGTTGCTGGCTTTAAACGTGGCAAAACAACTGAAAAGCCGCGCGGCATTCCGAAAAGTTCTCAAACAATCGGTTTCGAAGGCGCTTCAAGCCGGCGCGTTGGGCGTTAAAATCAAAATTTCCGGACGCATCGGCGGTGCAGAAATGTCTCGTACCGAACAGCATAAAGAGGGAAGAATTCCTCTGCATACACTGCGTGCCGATATCGATTACGGGTTTGCTGAAGCAGACACGACTTTCGGAAAGATCGGTGTCAAAGTTTGGGTTTTTAACGGTCTGATTTTTAAAAATGATACAAAAGAAGATGCCGGCGAATTGGTAAAGAACGACCGCTCTGCGGCAAGGAGAAGGAAAGATGCTTAGTCCCAAGCGTGTTCTTCACAGAAAAACATTCAGAAATAAAGCGAGTTTGACCGGAATTGCGACGAGAGGAAATACCGTTGCTTTCGGAAAATACGGATTGGCGTCGTTGGATAATCACTGGATTACCAACAAGCAGATTGAAGCAGCTCGTATTGCGATGACCCGTCATATTAAGAGAGGCGGTAAAGTGTGGATTCGTATTTTCCCGCATAAGCCGTATACGAAAAAACCGGCTGAAACGCGTCAGGGAAGCGGAAAAGGTAATCCGGAAGGTTGGGTCGCTATTGTTAAGCCGGGAACGGTGATGTTTGAAATGTCAGCCGTTGATGAAAGTTTGGCGCGCGAAGCGATGCGGCTTGCGGCGAATAAACTGCCGTGTAAGTGTCAGTTTGTTGTACGAAGGGATGCGGAGTAAGAAATGAAAACATCATTCAGCGATCTTTCATATAAAGAACTTTTGAGTAAAAAAGAAGAATTGGCTAAAAAATACTTGGATCTTAGGATCAATAAAGTCACCGGCCATTTGGAGAGTCCGATTGAATTGAGAAAAGTGCGGCGCAATATAGCGACGGTCAACACCCTCATTCATGCCTACCGAATCGGATTGAGGAAATAAGGAGTACGATTGTGGAATCGGCAGTAAATAAGAAAATCTTCATCGGAAATGTCGTCAGCGATAAGATGGATAAAACAATCGTTGTGGCGGTTGTTTTTAAAACCCTCCATCCGCTGTACAAAAAATACGTGACGCGGACAAAGAAATTGAAGGCTCACGACGAGACAAACTCGGCTCATATCGGAGACCGTGTCAAAGTGATCGAATCGAGACCGTACAGCAAAGAAAAGTGCTGGCGCTTAGTCGAAATTCTTGAAAGAGCAAAATAGGGGGGCGTTATGGTTCAAATGCAGACCTATTTGAATGTAGCCGACAACAGCGGCGCTAAGTTGGTACAGTGTATCAAAGTTTTGGGCGGTTCCAAACGTGTTTATGCTTCCGTCGGTGACGTGATTGTAGTAGCCGTAAAGGATGCGTTGCCTAACGGAGCGATTAAAAAAGGCAAAGTATTTAAAGCCGTTATCGTCCGCACGAAAAAGGAAATTCGGCGTCAGGACGGAACCTATATCCGCTTTGATGACAATGCATGCGTTATTTTGGACGCTGCCGGGAACCCGCGCGGAAAGCGTATTTTCGGACCTGTTGCCCGCGAGATTCGCGAAACCGATTACAGTAAAATCGTTTCATTGGCTCCGGAAGTTTTGTAAGAGGGAAGACGAAATGAAACTGAAAAAGGATGATTTGGTAACCATTATTGCCGGAAGAGATAAAGGAAAATCCGGACGAATTTTGAAGGTTGACAGAAAAAAAGGCCGAGTGGTTGTTCAAGACCGCAACATCGTCAAAAAAGCGATGCGGCCGAAGAATCAACAGGACAAAGGCGGAATTGTCGAGATCGAAGCTTCCATTGACGCTTCCAACGTGATGATCAACTGCAAGAAGTGCGGTCCGACTCGTATCCGATATGCAGTCGACGGAGATAAAAAAATCCGTACATGCTGCAAATGTGGAGAAGTGTTATAATGGCAAACTATGTTCCGACAATGAAAAAATTTTATAACGAAACGGTTGCGCCGGAGATGATGAAAGAGTTTAATTATAAATCTTTCATGCAGGTTCCGCGTATCGAAAAGGTGATTTTGAGCGTTGGTTGCGGCGAAGCGGTTCAGGATAAAAAGCTTCTCGAATCGGCGCTGAATGAATTGGAGCTGATTACCGGACAGAAAGCAGTGAAAACAAAGGCTCGTAAATCGATCGCGAATTTCAAAATTCGTGAAGGTCAGGAAATCGGAGCCAAAGTGACATTGCGAGGCAATATCATGTGGGAGTTTCTTGATCGTCTCATCGGTGTTGCTTTACCGCGCGTCAAAGACTTTCATGGTGTCAAAGCAAATGCTTTTGACGGACACGGAAATTTCTCACTCGGTATTCAGGAACAGATCATTTTTCCGGAAATCGATTACGATAAAATCGCCCGCATCAGCGGATTCAACATCGCGATTGTGACGACGGCAAAAACCGATATGGAAGCCAAGGCATTGCTGCAAAAAATCGGTATGCCGTTGCGGAAGAAGGGAGCTTAAAAATGGCGAAAAAATCGATGATTATCAAGGCGCAGCGCACGCCGAAGTATTCGACCCAAAAAGTCAATCGATGTCAAGTTTGCGGACGACCGAGAGGATATATTCGCAAATTCAAAATGTGCAGGGTTTGTTTTCGAAAGTTGGCGAATGAAGGCATGATTCCCGGCGTAACAAAATCGAGTTGGTAGGAGAGATTAAATGGCAGTTTCTGATCCTGTAGCAGATATGTTGACAAAATTGCGAAACGCAAGCCGGGCCGGCTTTGATTCGGTTGATGTGCTTCCTTCGAAATTAAAATCGGAAGTCATTTCCCTGCTGAAGTCGGAAGGTTATTTGAAGGATTTCCAGGCGGTAACCGTTGACGGGAAAAAATTCATTCGTGTTTTTTTGAAGTACGACGAAAACCGACGGCCAGTGATTCATGAAATCGAACGGATTTCAAAGCCGGGAAAACGGATTTATTCCGGATACAAAGATATGCCGAGAATCAAAAACGGTTTCGGAACGATTGTTGTTTCCACCTCGTCCGGAGTTTTTTCCGGAAAAATCGCTACCGAGAAGAAGGTCGGCGGCGAGTTGATTTGTTCGGTTTGGTAGGAGAAAGTTATGTCACGTATTGGAAGAGCACCGATCAAAATTCCCCAGGGAGTGACAGTCACCGTTTCCGGCAATACGGTTACGGTCAAAGGTAAAAACGGCGAACTGTCGCAGGATTACGCCGACGGTATTTCTGTTCAACTTGACGGCGACACGTTGACGGTTTCCCGTGCCGACGATTCCAAGCGCAACCGCTCTAACCACGGTTTGTACCGAACGCTGATCGCCAACATGGTGACAGGTGTTTCCGAAGGATTTTCCAAAACTTTGGAGATTCAAGGAGTCGGTTATCGCGCTGAATTGAAAGGCAATACATTGATTCTGAATCTCGGCTATTCGTCACCGGTTTGGTATGATCTGCCGGCCGGAATCAAGGCGGCTGTTGAAAACCAGACAAAAGTCACAGTCAGCGGAGCTGGAAAAGAGCAAGTTGGACAAGTGGCAGCTGAAATTCGGTCGATTCGTGCGCCTGAGCCTTATAAAGGAAAAGGAATTCGATATGCCGATGAAGTTGTTCGCAGAAAGGTCGGAAAGTCCGGCGGTAAGGGCAAAAAATAGGATAGCGGTATGAACAGAATTATTGCAAAACAAAAGCAAAGATTGAAAAGAAAGAAGAGCATTCGCAAGAATATTTCGGGAACGAGCGAACGGCCCCGTTTGAGCGTTTATCGCAGCAATCGCTATCTTTATATTCAGGCGATTGATGATGAAAACGGTGTGACTTTGGCAGCTGTTAACAATTTGCAGCCGGATTTCAAATCGGTGAAAACTTGTGTGGCTGACGCGGGTAAAATTGGTGAAGCATTGGGTAAGAAATTGAAGGCTCTGAATATCGAAGCGGCGGTTTTTGACCGTAACGGTTTTCGCTATCACGGTATTGTCAAAGCGTTGGCCGACGGCGTGAGAAGCGCGGGAATCAAGTTCTGAGAGGTTGCGGTTTATGGAAAACAATGAAACGATCTTAATCGAAAAAATGGTCAAATTGAATCGTGTCGCTAAAGTTTTGAAGGGTGGTCGACGGTTTTCTTTTTCAGCGTTAACGGTGGTTGGAGACGGAAAAGGCCGCGTCGGATACGGTTTCGGAAAGGCAAACGACGTTTCGGAGGCAATTCGCAAAAGCGTCGATCGAGCCAAGAAGAACATGATTACCGTTCCCTTGAAACGAAATACGCTTCCTCATGAAATCTTGGGGAAATATAAAAGTGCGTCCGTTTTGATCCGACCGGCGGCTCCCGGTACCGGTATCATTGCCGGCGGTTCGGTTCGCGCCGTTATGGATGCGCTCGGAGTTCAGGATACTTTATGTAAATCGCTCGGTTCCAAGAACAGTATGAATATTTTGAAAGCAACTTTTAACGGACTTGAGCAAATTTTGGACGCCGGAAAAACGGCTAAAAACCGGGGAAAAAGCCTCGGCGAGATGTGGGGTTGATATGGCGGAGAGAGTAAAAATTACTTTAGTCAGAAGTGTAATCGGAACAAAGCCGAATCAGCGCAAAACCGTAAAGGCGCTCGGATTGCGGAAAATCAATTCGTCCGTCGAGCATGAAATGAACGATGCCCTGTGCGGTATGGTTCAGACCGTTTCTCATCTTGTTAAAGTGGAGAGAGTATAACATGGCTATGAATTTGAAAGCTCCTGCCGGAGCGACAAAAAAGAAAATCATTGTCGGCCGCGGTCGCAGCTCCAAACGGGGCGGAACGTCCGGAAGCGGAAACAATGGACAAAATGCCCGTTCCGGCGGCGGTGTGCGTCCCGGATTTGAAGGCGGACAAATGCCGTTGTATAGAAGAATTGCTATTCGCGGATTCTCAAATGCGCGTTTCCGAACCGAATACAAAGTCATCAATATCCGCGATTTGGAGAAAAATTTCCAAGACGGTGACATCGTTGATGTTGAAGCGTTGATGGCGAAAGGATTGATGAAAGGACGGAACGTAATGGTCAAACTTCTCGGAAACGGCGATTTGACCAAAAAGTTGGAAGTTAAATTACCCGCATTGTCGGCATCTGCTGCAGAGAAAGTCAAAAAAGCCGGCGGAACGGTGATTTGCGGCTGCAGCGGCTGTGCCGAGTGCGGCGCACAAGAGTAACGGACGGAATTGAAGATTATGGCCGGTTCAATTGTCAACATTTTCAGAATCCGCGAACTGCGAAAAAGAGTTTTCTTTACTCTTTTTATGTTGGTGGTTTACCGTTTGGGCTCCGTCATTCCCATTCCGGGAATCGACGTCAACGCTCTGAAAGACGTAATTGCCAGCAGTGCGCAAAACAGCGGTGGAATCGACTTGATGTCGTATTTGAATTTTTTTGTCGGCGGTGCGTTTGAGCGGTTTTCGATTTTTCTTTTGGGAATCATGCCTTACATTTCGATGTCGATTATCATGCAGCTTTTGCTGTTGGTGTTCCCAAAGTTGAAAAAGATTTCCGAAGAAGAAGGCGGCCGCAAAAAAATTCAGCGTTATTCCCGTTACGGGACTGTGTTGGTCTGTATTATCCAGGCGTTAACTATCATCAACTATGCAGGCAATGATCAGTTTCAGGAACAGGTTTTAAAAATCCCGATGGCCGGTTTTGTCGCTATTTCGATTTTGGCAACGACCTGCGGAACACTGTTGCTGATGTGGATGGGCGAGCAGATCACTCAAAAAGGAATCGGAAACGGTATTTCCCTGATTATTTTTGCCGGAATCGCGGCGCGGTTGCCGAGCGCTATTAAATCGCTTATCGATCAGGTTCAGGCCGGGGATTTGAATGTCGTCGTTCTGCTGTTGGTGATGATGCTTTACGTTCTTATTATTGCGTTAGTCATTTACGAACAGCAGGGACAACGGAAGATACCTGTCAACTATGCGCGGCGAATTGTCGGACGGAAAGTGTACGGCGGACAGAGTCAGCATATTCCGTTTAAAATTAACCCGTCAGGTGTTATTCCGGTTATTTTTGCTTCATCTATTTTGACGTTTCCGCTGTCGTTTATGGCGGGAAGTCAATCGGAGTGGGTGATTAAGCTGGCGAATTTTTTCCGATACGACGGAGCGCCTTATCAGATTCTCTACTGTCTGTTGATTATCTTCTTCGCCTATTTTTACACACAGGTGACGTTGAATCCGCAGGAGATTTCGAAAAACATCCGGGAGAATGGCGGTTCGATTCCGGGAATTCGTTCTGACAAAATCGAAGAGTATCTGACAAGAGTGTTGAATCGTATCATTTTGCCCGGTTCACTGTTTTTGGCCTTCATTGCGGTCATTCCGACTGTCATTTCGGCGATCTTCGGATTTCCGGCAGAGGCAGCCATGCTGATGGGCGGTACGTCGCTGTTGATTATGGTTGGTGTTGATTTGGACACGATGAGTCAGATCGAAGGTCATTTGAAGATGCACCATCAGGAAGGGCTTGTCAAAAAAGGAAAAATCCGATCAAGGAATTTATAAGAGGTTGTTATGAAAGTCAGAGCAAGCGTAAAAACAATTTGCGATAAATGCAAAGTCATAAAGAGAAAAGGTGTTGTGCGGATTATTTGCGACAATCCCAAACATAAACAGAGACAGAGATAGGAGTTTGAGGAATGGTACGTATTGCAGGTATTGATGTTCCGAACAAAAGCATCAAAATTGCGTTGACCTACATCTATGGAGTCGGTCGGACGATCGCCTTGGAAGTTTGCAAAAAAGCGAACATTGACCCGGATAAAAAGGCAGATGATCTGAACAGCGATGAGATTGCGACGCTGCGCAAAATCCTGGAAGATGAATATGTAATCGAAGGACGGCTGCGGACGCAGGTAGCGATGAATATCAACCGCTTGAAAGACATCGCCTGTCACCGCGGTTTGATGCATCGGAAGGGATTGCCGGTTCGCGGACAACGGACAAAAACGAATGCCCGTACACGCAAAGGAAAACGCAAGACGGTTGCGAACAAGAAGAAAGCAACCAAATAATTCTTGAGGAGAAACAGTTTTGGCTAAGGTTACAAAAAAAAGAAAAGAGAAGAAGACTGTCTACGACGGATGCGTCTATATTCAGGCCACTTTTAACAATACAATTGTGACGGTGACCGATTTGAACGGAAACGCCGTTTCTTGGGCAAGTGCGGGAAACTTGGGCTTTAAAGGAGCCAAAAAATCAACTCCGTATGCAGCGCAGTTGGCAGCGGAAGCTGCCGCCAAAAAGGCGATGGATTACGGATTACGCGCTGTTAATGTCTTTGTGAAAGGTCCCGGCGTCGGACGCGAATCGGCGATTCGGGTTTTGGCTAATTTAGGCTTAACCGTTATGAGCATGAAGGATATCACTCCGATTCCTCACAATGGTTGCCGCCCGAAAAAAACGCGTCGCGTTTAATTAAAGCAGAGGAGTAAACAAATATGGCAAGATATACCGGTCCCAGTTGCCGACATTGCAGAGCTGAAAAACGAAAACTTTTTTTGAAAGGCGAACGATGCAGTTCCGCCAAATGTCCGATTAATAAAAAACGGCCGGCTCCCGGAAAAGATGCGAAAGCACGTGGGAAAAAGGTCTCCGATTACGGCTTGCAGTTGCGGGAAAAGCAAAAATTAAAAAGAATTTTCGGTATTTTGGAAGCGCAATTCAGACTTTTTTACAATCGCGCGGCCAAAAAACCGGGAAAAACCGGCGACAACTTGATTATTTTGTTGGAAAGCCGTTTAGACAGCATTGTTTATCGCATGCATTTTGCTTCATCGCGGAAACAGGCGCGGCAGTTGATTTCACACGGACATGTTTTGGTCAACGGAAAGCGAGTGACGATTTCTTCCTATATTGTGAGAAAAGGAGACGTCATTGAGATTGCCGCCTCCGGAAAGAAAATGCCCGTTATTAAAGAGAGCTTAAAAGCACTGACTCAATCGGGTTCATTTTCTTGGGTCGATGTCGACGCCGATGCTTTAAAAGGAACCGTTGTTGCGATTCCCGAACGAGCCGATATTGCCGATCTCGAAGATATCAAAGAGAACCTGATTGTTGAGTTGTATTCGAGATAATTGCGGCCGCAGGAAAAATTGAGGAGAAGATTATGGCAAGGAAGAATCTTTTAAAGGGAATTAAAAAGCCCGATAAGATTACTATCGAAAAGAATCCGATTGAACCGAATACAACCGTTTTTTACGCTTATCCGTTTGAAAGAGGTTTCGGAATGACAATCGGCAACTCGTTGCGACGGATTTTACTTTCTTCCATTCAAGGATATGCGGTTTCGGGAATGCGGATTACAGCGTTTGTCGAAGAGGGAAAGCAGCATTTGATTGCCAGCGAATTTGAAATGATTCCCGGGGTCGTTGAAGATACACCGCAAATTATCGCCGCTTTAAAACGCTTGCGTTTTAAATTAAACGAGAACGAAGAACAAAAAACCATTGCTATCGAATTTTCAGGGGCTAAAACGGTGACCGGTGCGGACTTTGTTCAGAGCGGCGTTGAAGTATTGAATCCTGAATTGAAAGTAATGACCTTGATGGATGATGCTCGATTTGAAATGGAACTGAACATCGATTTTGGACGGGGATATATTCCTTCGGACATGAATGCGAAATACATCGATGTGGTCGGGACTATTCCGATTGATGCGCTTTTTTCTCCTGTGAAGAGAGTCAGCATTGATATTCAAAACTGCCGCGTCGGAGATCGCAATGATTACGACAAGCTGGTTTTGACTGTGAAAACTGACGGCACCGTTTCTCCTGAAGATGCGGTTGCGGAGGCAGCCAAAATCGCCAAAGAGCAATTTTCTGCTTTTATTAATTTTGATGAGGATTCAATCAATGATCCGGATAAGATTGATGAAGATGAATTGCGAGTTCAAAGGTTGCTGGAAACAAAAGTCGAAGAGTTGGAACTTTCCGTTCGATCGAGCAATTGTTTGAAAAATGCACATATCAGAACAATCGGTGAATTGATTCGTAAATCTGAAGAAGAAATTGCCCGCACGCGCAACTTTGGGAAAAAATCTCTGCAAGAAATCAAGGATAAATTGCAGAGTTGGGGTCTTTCGTTCGGAATGACAGATTACAGCGGAATTAAGGTTGTTGAAAATTTTATAAACAAGGAAGAAAACAATGAGACATAAGGTCGGTTTTAAGAGATTGGATGTAAAAGAGAGTCACCGGAAAGCGCTAAAAAGAAGCTTGGTTACAGCGCTTTTCAAATATGAAAGAATTGAAACAACGCTTGTTAAAGCAAAGGCAGTTCAGGGAATGGCGGAAAAAATGATTACACGTGCTAAAACCGATTCCGTGCACAACCGCCGGATGATTGCCCGCGACATCAACGATAAGGCTGTGTTGGCAAAACTGTTTACTGACATTGCCGTTCGTTCCGCTGAGCGTGCCGGTGGCTACACCCGCGTACTGAAACTCGGTTACCGAGTCAATGACGCTGCGCCGATGGCGATTCTTGAGTTGGTGGATCAAAAGTCTGAAGAAGAAAAAAAGGCGGAAAAAGAAAACCGAAAAAAAGCAAAGACCAAAAAGACAGCGGCCGCCGCAAAACCTGAGGCAAAGAAGGAAAAGCCGGCAGCTGATGCTCCTGCAGAAACTGCCGCCGAATAAACCGGTATTCCGGTTTGCAGCAAAGAGCGCCGAAAGGCGCTCTTTTTATTGCATTTTTCCGGAAAAATATATAAAATACCGTCATGAAAAGGAAAATTTTTGCTTCTCTGTTCATTTTAGTGGCTGCTTCCGTGTTTGCACAGCAGCACGTTTCCGTCCCGCTGGACGATCCCGTTTATAGGGTAATTGAAAACGCATTAATTCAAAATTATATCCGTCCGTTACCGACGGCAAAACCGTATTCGCTCGCGACGGTTTTAAGCGCTTTGCGCGAAATGGTTCAATCGCCGCGGATTTCTCCGTTGGAAAAAAAAGCTGCCGAAGGGCTGATTGCCCGTTTTGAAGCCTCAAAAACACAGCCGTGGTACCAAATCGGCGGTTATCGATATGATTCCGAAGCGGAAGCTGCCAAAGCCGCAGCAGAATCGGAGCAGACAGAATCGGAGCAGACTCAAAAAAAGCCGATTTTCACCGCTATTGAAGCGGTTGTCAGCTATCAATCGACACTCGATTTTGGCGCTTACAACAAAACCGGAGTTGTTTCTTCCGAAAATTGGCTGCAGGCGCGTTTTCAGGGCGACATCTCCGAGTTTTTTTCCTATCGTTTTCAAATGGCGCTCGGCGTTACGGCGCTGAATATGAATGCTTACGCGCCTTATACTTACACAAAAAGTTGGGATGGGTATCAGTTTCCGCTGGACAACCCTTATTCATTGCAATATTTAAGCGAAGATCCGGCTATCGGGCTTCAAATTCTCCCCGAATTTGCACTCGGATTGTGGGATAATAAAGTGCGGTTGAATTTTTCTCGAGTGCGACGAGACTGGGGTGTCGGAGATGGGAATCTTATGCTTTCGGGAACTGCCCGTCCGTTCATGGGTGTGGATTTTCATCTGAATCCCGTTGAGTGGTTTAATCTTTCATTTGTTGTCGGCGTTTTGGAGTTTAACAGCAGTACAGGAGTCAAAACCGCCGCGCAAACCTTTCAAAACGCTTACACTGCAACCATGCTGGAGCTCTTTGCTCGTGAATGGGCGTATTTTGCTGTCAGCAGTTCTGTCGTTTGGGCAAAACGATTTGAACTCGGATACGGAAATCCGGGAATGCTCGGTGCGCTCTATCAAAATATGATTGGTGATTTCGATAATGTCCAAGTCGGGTTCCATTTTGGATTTAACGTTCCGAAATATTTGAAATTTTACGGAGGTTGGTTCATTGATGAAATGAAAGTGGCGGAGAACTTTGCCAATCTTGATCGCAACATGTATTCGTGGCAAGTCGGTACCCGTTTGGCTGTTCCCGGAGCGCCGTTTACAACCGTTTCCCTTCAATATACAAAAGTTGAACCGTATATGTATACGCATCCTGATACCAAAACACCGTGGTATGAAAATGCACTTGAATCCAATTACCTTAATCACGGCGAACCGTTGGGGTATAAACTGGATCCCAACTCGGATGAACTGAAACTGAAGGTTGAAACCATGCCGTTGTGGTATTTGAATGCCGCGCTGACTTACCGCATGATTCGTCACGGTATATCTGCCGATGGCAGTTCCTTTTCCGAATCACTCGACTATGGCGCCGATCTCAACGGCGCGCAAAGCGGTGATTTATATTGGAAAGATTTTCTAAAAGACGGCGTTTACGAGTGGATCCATTCTGTCGGAATTGAAGCGGAATTGGATTTGCGTTTTGTCAATGTGCCGATTGCGGTCGGAGCGGGATACACGTTTTATTATCGCTATTTAACCGAATATGACGGAGAAGCCGGAAAATTCAATCGCTTAGACACTTTTGAATGGAACGAAACTGCTCATCAAACCGACATGGGAAATCTTTTTTCGATTTACATTCGTATTTGGTGATATTCAGTCTTATAAATTCCTCTTGTGCATCATGAATCGACGCTTTGTTAAACACCGTCTGAAGAGAGAATGCAGCAGCCGCAGGCATGACAATTGTTTTTGCTGTAAAAGTCGGCAACAGCGGCGGAGTTTTATTCGTATGCGGCGCTTAACTTTGATCCGACGGAATTGTACGGACTATTGTCTGCTGCGGAAACGCTGCTCAAAGCTGATGAATTTTACACGGCAAACGAAACAGAGTTCACCGGCGGCAATAACATTATTCAACAGCAATGGAAAACGGCTCAGCTTTCGGTAAAATCGAAATGAAATTGATTTGATGGAAGATGGAAATGACGGTGATGGATTTTTTCAGAGCTTTCATTATAATCAATCATCCAAAACGCACAGCTGTATCGAACCGACTTTATCGGAATAAGAGTTGACATTTCAATGGGTTTCTGTATCATAAAAATTAAGGAGATAAAAATGTATAAACGAATGCAATGGATTTTCGGAGCGGCAGCGTTGACTGTGGCGTTGACGGCGTGTCCGGAGATAACAGAGCAGGACAGACAGGATAACTTGATCGCTCGTGATCAAACGGGAACCGTCATCACTGCGGATGGAACAGAGGCCGAATTTGATTTTAAGTCCGGAAAGGATTGCTTCAAATTAGCATATGAAGACAATTTTGATTACGCAAATCTGGACGAGTTGCTGGCTGAATCTTTGCCTGAAGGTGAAACGGGGTATAACGGCGGGAAAACTCGTTGGTATGCTCAAACGGATCGGAATGTCCATCCCGACGGCGTTGAAGTCGGCGGCGGTACGGTAAAGATGAAGGTAAAGAAGGTCGCCGCTGATTATAAGCCGGATGGCGCGCCGGAAGGGTGGGCGCCGATTGCCAATACTTTATGCGGCGGTTTGACTTATAACCAAGAAGTGTTTTACGGCGTTATTGAAGCGCGTATCAAAATGTACAAAAAAGAATACAGCTGCTATTGGCCCGGTTTTTACACCTATGCCGAAAAAGTTGATGGCAGCGGCGACGCCAGACGGTCGATTGCCGGTTATGAATTTGAAATTTTTGAACCGTTGACCAACAATGAAATCGATCAAACGACCCGCTGGCTGTGGCACGGCGGTTCCGTTGCCGATTATAGTTGGAGCTGTCCGTTGGAGTTTGAAACGTGGATCACGGCAACCGTCGCGTGGACGCCTGAAAAAGTGGCGTATTACCTTAACGACGAACTGTCATATGTTTTTTACAACGATAATCGCAACGAATATCTTCCGGCAACTGTGGTGAACAGTGTTCAAAGAGCCGCAGAAGGCAAACCGTCAACTCGGATTTCTGCTGACAACGAATATCAGCTGACAGCCAATATTCCGCAGCGCATCATTCTGGCGGTAGAGGCGGACCAAAACAGCGGAACGTGGACGGGCGGACTTGGAGCCACCTCCGTCAAACGCGCTCCCGACGGTTGGGAACAGGTTGTTTATGAGTACGACTGGTTTCGCTATTATCAGTATGTTGGGACGGAAAAATAGCGGTTACGCATTTAAAAAGATCTCTTCGGAGATCTTTTTTTTAGTTTAAAGTCGGAAAATTAAATCATTTGGAAGCATTTAAATGGAAAATGTCATTAAGAGGATTTGTAATTATAGAAGAGATTTCATTTGTTATCGTATAATTGCGTTGGAACGATTGCGAATAAAATAAAAGAGCTTGCCTTTTCGCCGCATTTTGTATAAACTGCGAAGGAAAGAGCGGAGATAAAATGTCCAAGGAGGCAAGATGAAAAAGTTGGCAATCATAGCGACCGTTGCATTGACACTCTTCGGTTGCGGATGGAGACAGAAAGCCATTGAAGATCCCGCGCAAATAGCGGCGATAGAGAAGGCTGTTCCGAACATCGGTTGGTACAAAAATGCGGACGGTACAGTTCCGCTGACAGCCTCCAATCGGCAGTTGATGGCCGCTGTTACGGAGCTTGACGTATCGGAGTGCGGACTGACCTCGTTTGACGCTGTCCGACACTTTACCGGTCTGACAACGCTGCGCTGCGCCGGCAACCGTTTGACGGAATTGGATTTACGGCCGTTGAAAGCGTTGACGTCGGTCGACTGCTCGTATAACATTCTGACTTCGTTGGATGCCGGCGGTCTTCAAAAACTGACAGAGCTTAACGCTTATGCCAACAAATTAACCGCCCTTCGCCTTAGCGGCTGTCTCTCTCTGACAACGTTGATGTGTGCGGAAAATCTTCTGACTTCTCTCAATCTCTCCGGACTTCCTGTTTTGCGCACCCTTTCCTGTTTTAATAATCGTCTTGAAACGCTGAACACCGCTGCGCTTCCGCAGCTGACCTACCTCAACTGCTCCGGCAATCGACTGCAGCGTCTCGATCTTTCTTCCAATACCGGTTTAATTTATCGTTTTTTCTGCGGAGCTCAAACCGACGGCCGCGGTGTCGATCGGGATTTAAATCTGACTGTCTCGACCGAGCAGAAAACTGTGTGGGATACTCGTTTGAGCGGAGAATCTGCAAATCGAGGAGTTGCTGTCTCTGTTCGTCCATAGGTTTCTGTTTTTTGAATGCTCTTCCGATTGCGGGTCAACAGGATGCGGTCTGTTTTTCGAAAGCGCGAGGGATTGAAGCGGAAATGAGCGGCAGACGGAAATGAGATGAAGGGCAAAGCGGCAGCTTTGCCGCGGCGGAAGCTCGGGATGCCGCGAATTGCAGCGGAAAGCCCGGTGCGCGCCCGTAAGGCGCGCACGCGCCCAAAAGAAAAGAGGGACTTATTGCGGATAATGCAGCCGTTCGGCGGTGATGCTGCTCAAGACAGACAGGAATCGTTTAGCGTGCCAGCGTGCCATGGGAAGGTTCATGTCAAGGCAGTTGCCGCATCCGGCAGGTGTAGCGCCGGGAATATCGCCTTCGTAAGCGGCGATGTGGGAGAAGAGGTCGTGAAGCAGGGCTGTGATGCTTTCGGAGGTTCGTTCGCCTGCCATGAGCAGGTAGAAGCCGGTTCGGCAGCCCATGGGGCCGAAGTAGATGACGGAATCGGCGACGTCGGATCGGTTGCGCAGGTAAACAGCGCCGATGTGTTCGATGGCATGAATTTCGGCGGTGTTGATGACAGGTTCGCGGTTGGGGGCGGTCATACGGATGTCGAAGGTTGTGACGGCTTCGGTTCCGATGCGGTCAATGCGCGAGACATAAACGCCCGGTAAAAGCCGAAGATGGTCGACGGTAAAACTGGCAATGGTGTCCATAAAATCTCCTTTTGAGTCCAGTATAACCGATTCGGAGAAGCTTCGCAAGCGGATAAGCGGATTCAGTAAACAATCAAAGATCGGTCGTCGGGAGTGTATCGTTGGCGCAGTTTGAGAAAGATGTCGTCGGCGATCGGTGAAATGTGTTCAAAAGCGGGATCAAGGCAGCGGTTGTTGCGGAAATTGTGGAGGACCCACGGACTGCCGGCGGTTAGTTCAGCGATGACGTCAAGGTCGGTTTCGTCGGTGATGCCGGGAACGAGGGTGGTGCGGAACTGGTGGGGGATTCCCGATGTTTTAATGAGTTCGATTGATTGGCGTATGCGCTCGCCGTCTTCCGTTCCGAGAAGACGGTACTTTTGAGGCGATGTTTTAACATCCATTGCGATAAAGTCGGGACGGAGAAGAGCTAACCGTTCGGGAAGGGTGCCGTTTGTGTCGAGTTTGACGCGGTAACCGAGCTTCTGAAGCGATTCGATGAGCATTTCGATTTTCGGGAAAAGGGTCGGTTCGCCGCCGCTGATGCAAACACTGTCTAAAACGTTGCGCCGTTTTCGCAAATAAGCGGCGGCTTCATCAAACGAAACCAAATCTTCGGGAAAAGGAGCGTTTACCAGTGAGCCGTTGTGACAGTAGGGGCAACGAAGGTTGCAGCCGGGAATAAAAAGAACGGCTGCCGGATGGCCGGGATAGTCGTTCATCGACACCTTTTCCAAACCGAAACGGCAGCCTTCAAATGCCGAAGTGTTCATTAAACGGCGACAGTCGACAGTGATTCCAATTCAGCAGCGCTGCTTGTGCGCAGCAGTTCGCGTCCGTCGGCATCCAAAAAAAGAACGGTCGGCGCTTTCATCACACCGTAGGCGACGGCTGATTGCAGTCCTTCGTTTGTGTCCGCGTCAATGTATTCAACCGGCAGATCACTCTTTTCCAGCGCCGCTTTTACGGGAGGGCAATTCGGGCAGGTTTTCCGTACAAAGCAGAGAATTCGTCCGACGGCCGAGGTTTGCGGCATCGGCGTTGTTTCTTTCGCCGGTTCTTCCGCGGAAATACAGACGGTTGTTGGATCGTTAATCATGAAGTTTTTCCGGTAGTTGTACTCTTCCCGTTTGCCTTTGTTCCAGTTTCCGACTGAGCGGTAGTAACCGACAATGCGTGCGTACACTTCGGTGTCGGAGCCTTGAACGGCAGAGATTTCCCGTTTCAGTTCTTCGATTCTCTTGTTGATTTCTTCAATGTTGTGTTCGTTCATCATATCTTCCCCTCAAAGATTGTTTTGCAGAGATGCTTTCTCTCTTTCCAGTTTTTTTATCTCTTCGATGATTTCATTCTTCCGCTCGCTGCGGCACTTCGGACAGTTGAAGTGTTCGCCCGATAGGTAGCCGTGAACGGGGCAGATGGAATACACCGGTGATAACGTAAAATACGGAATACGGTAGTTGGAGCAAATCGCTTTAACCAGATTTTTACACGCTCCGATGTCGGTGATTGCTTCTCCGAGAAAACCGTGAAAAACCGTTCCGCCCGTATACTTGATTTGCAAGTCTTCCTGTAAATCCAACGCTTCAAAAATATCTTCGGTAAAATCGACCGGAAGCTGAGTCGAATTTGTGTAATAAACCTCATTTTTCCCGGCGGTAATGATGTCGGGATAGCGTTCTTTGTCGTGCTTTGCCAATCGGTAGCTTGTGCTTTCCGCCGGCGTCGCCTCCAAGTTGAACAAATCGCCGGTTGCCTCCTGATAAGAGGAGAGGCGGTCACGCATTTTCAGAAGAATTTCGTTGGCAAACGCCCGTGCTTCGGGATTGATTAAATTCTTTCCCAAAAAATTGAGAAGGCACTCGTTCATTCCGCAGATGCCGATAGTTGAGAAGTGGTTATTCAGGTGCTTCAGGTACCGTTTTGTGTATGGGAAAAGACCGGCATCCAGCAGTCGGTTGACAACCTTCCGTTTAATAACCAGCGAATCGCGTGCCAAATCCATCAGACGGTAGAGACGGCCGAAAAACTCTTCTTTTGTCGAAGAGAGGTAGCCGATTCGCGGTAAATTGATGGTGACGACACCGATGGAGCCGGTGAACTCATCCGAACCGAAAAGGCCGCCGCCGCGTTTTCTCAATTCCCGTTTGTCCAGTTGGAGGCGGCAGCACATCGAGCGGACATCTTCGGGATTCAGGTCGCTGTTAATGAAGTTTTGAAAATACGGTGTTCCGTATTTGGCGGTCATTTTAAACAGTAAATCGACGTTTTCACCTTCCCAATCGAAGTCGCGGGTGATGTTGTACGTCGGAATCGGATATTGAAAACCGCGGCCGTCGGCGTCGCCTTCCAGAATCAGCTCGATGAAGAGACGGTTGATGAGATTCATTTCGGTTTGGCAGTCGCCGTAAGTGAAATCGACCTCTTTTCCGCCGACGATCGCTTTGCGGTCTTTTAAATCGCGGGGAACCGTCCAGTCGAGAGTGATGTTGGTAAACGGCGCCTGACTGCCCCACCGCGACGGGGTGTTGACGCCGAAAAGAAAGCTTTGCAGCGCTTGCCGCACTTCGTATTCATTGAGTCCGTCCGCTTTGATAAACGGAGCCAAATACGTATCGAAACTCGAAAGCGCCTGTGCGCCTGCCCATTCGTTTTGCATTACACCCAAAAAGTTGACGATCTGCTGGATCAGCGTTGAAAGGTGTTTGGCAGGTTTTGAGTTGATTTTGTCTTTCACCCCGCCGAGTCCGAGTTGAATCAATTGACGCAGCGACCAACCTGCACAGTAACCGGAAAACATTGATAAATCGTGAATGTGAAAATCGGCGTGCCGGTGAGCGTCGGCAATTTCTTCGGTATAGATGTTTTTCAGCCAGTAGTTGGCAGTGACTGCCCCCGAATTGTGAAGGATGAGACCTCCGAGAGAAAAGTTGACGTTAGCGTTTTCATTGACGCGCCAATCCGATTGAAGCAAATAGCCGTCCATTGTGCCGTTAATATCGAGCATCAATTTTTTGACGTCGCGCATTGCTTCGTGTTTTGCTCTGTACAGGATATAGGCTTTCGCCGTTTTGACTTTTTTTTCTTCGATAAAAACGGTTTCGACAATATCCTGAATTTCTTCGAGTGCGGGCGCCGAATTCGGATGGCGGCCTTTCATAAAGTCCGCCAACTTCTCTTCGGTCTTTTTTGTCAGGAAATCGACGGTTTCCGATGAAGCGTCTTCGCCCGACGCTTGCAGCGCTTTGGAGATGGCGCCGGCAATTTTGTATCGGTCATATTTTTCCAAACTGCCGTCGCGCTTAACAATCTGCCGCACCGCAAACGGCTGCGGTCTGACAGAATTTCCGAGAAATTCCGTCCAGTCGTTTTTTGCATCTCCCATCGATATCCCCCCTCCCGGTTTGCCGTATTATTTTTTATCCATTTGCTTGATTTCGGTGATGAACCGCTTCAAGTCATCGAAGTTTTTGTAAACCGATGCGTAGCGGATGTAAGCGACCGCGTCGACGGCCTTTAACTTCTCCAAAATCAAGTCGCCCAACAGCGATGACGAAATCACCCGTGTTTTCCGCCCGGCGTATTCGGCGGCGTCTTCGGTTTCGGCAATCATGTTGTCGATAACCGATTGCGGAATGCGTCGTTTTCGGGTCGCTGTTAAAATTCCTTTTTTCAGTTTTTCGAGATTAAACTCCTGCAGTTCGCCGCTCTTCTTTTGAATCATCAGCGGTTTTTCTTCCGTTTTTTCATAGGAGGTAAACCGTGAGCCGCATGCCGCGCACTCTCTCCGCCGTCTGATGACGTTTCCCGTCGTGTTTTGCCGGGATTCGAGAACACGATCTTCCGTTGAGCCGCAGTAAGGACATCTCATTGCTTTCTCTGTTTACATCGGCCGTTTATAGTGTTTTCTTAACGACCTTCCACAATATAGTACACAACATATAGTGTTGTCAATATTTTCCGAAAAAAAAAGACGACAAATACAAAAAAATGAAACAGTTCAGGTGCTTTTTCTTTTTTTCTTATTGTGATATAAAATTTGCATGGAAAAGAGTGTCCGAATAATGACAGTCGGCATCGGGATTTTGGCTTTGATTGCCGTCTGTTTCGTTTTAAAAACATTGAGTTCAATTTTTATTCCGTTGGTATTGGCATTATTTTTGGCGATTTTTTTTGTACCCTTGCTGAATAAAATGGAAAAACATCGAATTCCACGCATAGTGGGCGTACTGATCGCCGTTTTGATCCTTTTATTGTTAATTTTGATTTTATCACTGTTTTTGCTGAACACGGTAACCAAATTTGCCGTCGAATTTCCGAAGTATCAGGAAAAGATACAGGGATTTTATTACGGATTGGATCAGCACTTGCGTCATTTTGCCGAACAACTCGGCGACCGTATCGGGTACGACATTCCGGATACATTTTCCCTCTTTTCTGTTGTGCAGAATTTTCAATGGGGTGATTTGATTTCCGGCGGACTGAATTCGATTTTAAACCGTTCATTTTCATTTTTGTCTGCTTTTACAGTGCTGCTGCTCTTTTTGATTTTTGTGATGTCGGAACGGGTCATGATTCAAGATCGGATAAAACTGGCATTTTTACGTAAAGACCAAGAGGGCAATCCGACGCCGGAATCGCTCAAAAAATCGGAAACGGTCGGTTTTATTGTCGAGCGCATCAGTAAAGATACATTGAGTTATTTGGCTCTAAAAACCGTTATCAGTGCGATGACCGGACTGTGCGTCGGAATCGCTCTTTCGGTTATTGGAATGGATTTTGTTCCATTGTGGGTTGCGATCGCGTTTTCGTTTAATTTTATTCCCAATATCGGTTCAATTGTCGCCGTTTTCATTATTTCAACCTTCGGATTTGCCCAATTTTCGCCAAACTGGGGCATTGTGGCTTACATCTTTTTCATTAATATTGCCATCGAATTTACGATCGGGAATTGGTTGGAGCCGATGATTCAAGGGAAAAAATTCGATTTGAGTCCCGTCGTTGTATTTTTTGCCTTACTTTTTTGGAGCTGGATGTGGGGCATTGTCGGAATGTTCCTTGCGGTTCCGCTGACAATGCTGATAAAAATCGTTTTGGTGAACGTTCCGGCTCTGCGTCCGATTGATGTGGTGATCTCCGGCGTTCCGGAAGAAGATTCTCAGTCTTTGACTAATCCGAACCGCTTGAAAGAAAAGGCCGCGGCCGCGTGGCGGGTTGTATGCGAAAAGTTGAAAGTGGGGAAAAATAATGGAAAAAACGGAAAATAAAATTTTTTTGACAGGTATTAAGCCGACGGGAACGCCGCATATCGGAAACTGGCTCGGAGCTATCCGCCCCGCATTGGAGGCGGCCGCTTCGTTTGAGGCGCGTTACTTTATTGCCGATTATCATGCGCTCAATTCGGTCAAAGATCCGGAGGAGCTTCGGCGCAACACGTATGCAGTCGCCGCCGCGTGGATGGCGTGCGGACTGAATCCCGAAAAAACGCTGTTTTACCGGCAGTCGGATATTCCTCAGGTTTTCGAACTGGCAACGCTTTTGAGCGCTTTTACCCCGAAAGGGTTGATGAATCGGGCGCACGCGTACAAGGCGGCGGTCGCTTCCAATATTGAAAAGGGCGAAGATCCCGACAGCGGAGTGAATATGGGGCTTTACACTTACCCCGTATTGATGGCAGCCGATATTTTGCTTTTTGACGCTGATTTTGTTCCGGTCGGAAAGGATCAGGTGCAGCATATTGAAATCGCTGTTGATATTGCCGAAGCCGTCAACCGCAATTACGGCAAAGAACTTTTCCGGCTGCCGCAGCCGTTTGTCGGCGAAACAACGCAAACCGTTACCGGCCTTGACGGGCGGAAAATGAGTAAGAGTTACAATAACACAATTCCGTTGTTTGTCGGCGAAGCGCAGCTGAAAAAAACGGTCATGAGGATTGTAACCAATTCCCAAAGCGTGGAAGAACCGAAAGATCCTGATTCCTGTTCCGTCTTTGCGCTGTACAAACTTTTTGCCTCACCCGAAGAGCAGGACGATTTAGCGCAGCGTTACCGTGCCGGCGGTATGGGATGGGGGGATGCGAAGAAGACGCTGTTTGAAAAAATGAACGAAGCTCTGACGCCGATTCGCAACCGCTATGAAGAACTGATGAAAAATCCGTCGGTGATTGACCGCGCTTTAAACGAAGGCGCGCAGCGTGCGCGGAAAATCGCATCCGAAAAAATGGAAAAAGTACGCCGCGTTGTCGGCCTTTAACCGCACTCAGCCGCCTCGAACGGTTGTGCAAAAAACGGGAGTCGACAAGGCTCCCGTTTTGCTTTTTCGCGAGACCGTTAACGGCAGCGGTTGTCGGCTTCGGCAATCAGGTCGGTGTGAATGCGCAGCAGTTCGGCTTCTGTCTGCGGGCGGCTGCCTTTGACATCGGCAGAGACACGGAAAACCGGTTCGGTTCCCGATCCGCGCATCCAAACATAGGCGGCCGCTTCACCGTTTGAATCATAAAACCGGATTTTAAAGCCTCCGCGTTGAGCGCCGCTCCGGAACATTGCGCCGACGCCTTCTTTTTCTTCCGTTTTTTCGTAATTAAATTCCCGCCATTCGGTCACTCCCAATTCCTGCCGCAGCGGCAGCAGTTGATTTTCCCAATACCGGGGGAAAAGTTCTTCGTACGCGGCTTTCAGAGCGCCGTGATCGTCGGTTCGAATAACGACTTTCGCTTGCGGTTCGTAAGCGCCGGTTGTTGTATAAGGCGGAAGCGAATCGATGATGGTCTGAAGGGTGTAATCAGGAGAAAACGGTTGTCCTGTCCGTTCGCACCACAGCCGAAACAGCTGCGGCTGCGTTAAAAGTTTCAGCAGAGAACCGATTGTATTGAGAGGATCGCGAATGGTCGCCGGATCGGTGATGTTTCCGCCGTTGGAACCTTCTCCCAAAATTCGTACAAGGTACCCCTCTTTTCGCAGTCGGCGCGCCAGATTAACAACGTTCGCCTCTCCCGTTTCCGCTCGAAACACTTTTGTTCCGAAAACCGACGCAATCGCTTCGATTCGATCCGAAGTGCAGTCATTGACCGCCACGGCTGTCGGCTGCGAAACGCCTGCAGCCGTCAACGCCGCCAATTCGGCAAGCACACACAACGCAAACAGCTGCTGCGCTTCCAGAACCGCCGCCGTTTTTCCGTCGTCTTGCAGATAAACGATGTTGCCGCGGTCGCCGTCATTATCAGGCAAATAACCGAGAACGAAACGGCTGCTGTCGGACTGGAACGACTCTTCGCGTGCTGTTTTCTCCAAAAGCGTTCGGCACGGTTCGAGTGAAATTCCTTCGGGAACGATTCGGTGGACGATTTGCCCCGGAAGTTGATTGATAACGTTTAATTTGATTCCGAGGGAGGAGAGAAAATCACCATCAACGGAGAGCGTCCGCGCACTGCCGTTAAAATCGATGACCATGCCCAACCGTTTGGCTTTGACTTCGTCCGCAAAACGGGCAAAAAACGCCTCCTGTTTTTTGATTTCCGATTCACCCGACAGTACCGCTTTCGTAAACCGCAGATAAGCGTCGAAAGCGGCCGCTTTGTTCTGCGGTTGGCGGTTGAAAACGGCGGCTGTCGTTTCAGGAGGAGCAAACGCCGCATCTTCGGCAGCTTGCCGCAGCGGTTGGAATTCTTTGACGCCGCTGCGGACTTCTTCGATAAAAACAGCCGCCGCTTCGGGCTCCATAACAGCGCCGTCTTCGAAACCGAATTTAAAACCGTTGTGGCCGATTGGGTTGTGGCTTGCCGAAACGTAAACGAATGCGTCGATGCCGGCGTCGGTTTTGACCCAGGCTGTCAGTTCGGGAACAGCCGTTGCTCCCGAATAACGGACATTGATTCCGTCAGCCAAGAAAATTCGAATCAGAAGATCCGCCAGCGAAGCGCCGGTAGGCCGCGTGTCGGTTCCGAGTGCGATGGTTAAGGAGGTTTTTCCCGTTCGGCGGCGGCAAAATTCGGCAAACGCTCTGCCGATAAAGGCGGTCAGCGCGGCATCGGCAGCTGTCACGGCGGGACTGGCGCTCTCTTCGATTCCGTCTGAAGAAAAGATTTTCCGGAATCCGGAAGCCGAAAGAATCATCGAAGAAAACGATTGGCGGACGATATCCCGTGACGGACACATCGGGACCGAAGCGCCGGCCTGGAAATTTTTCAAAAATTCCATATTTAGTTTCCCAAAACCGAAGAAATGCGGTTCATCGCTTCAATAACGTTTTCTCTGGAATTGAAAGCGCTGATACGGATAAAACCTTCACCGCAAGAGCCAAAGCCTGACCCCGGCGTGGTGACGACAGCCGCTTCGTTCAGCAGTTTATCGAAGAAACTCCAGCTTTCGCATCCGGTCCGAACCCAAATATACGGCGAATTTTCGCCTCCGGTGCATGCGAACCCGAGCGAAGTCATTTTTTCGCGGATGATTTTTGCGTTTTCCAAATAAAAATCGATGAGCGCTTTCACTTGCGCTTTGCCTTCGGCGGTGTAAACGGCGGCTGCGGCTTTCTGAATCGGATACGAAACGCCGTTGAATTTTGTCGATTGGCGGCGGTTCCACAGCGGATTGAGTGCGACAGCCTCTCCGGAGGATGTATAGGCTTTGACTTTTTTCGGAACAACGGTAAACGCGCACCGGGTCCCGGTAAAGCCGGCGGTCTTCGAAAAACTGCGGAATTCGATGGCGACTTCATCAGCACCGTCGATTTCGTAAATTGAGCGGGGTAATGATTCGTCGCGGATAAACGCTTCATAAGCGGCGTCATAAAGAATCAGCGATTTGTTTTCTTTGGCGTAATCGACCCACTTTTTCAGCTCCGCTTTTGTAATGGCGGCTCCGGTCGGATTATTGGGAAAACAAAGGTAAATCAAATCGACTTTTTCTTTCGGCAGTTCGGGAATAAAGTTGTTTTCCGCTGTCGAGTTCAGGTAAATAAAGCCTTGATAGCGGCCGCCGACGTTTTCCCCGGTTCGGCCGGCCATGACATTCGTGTCGACATAAACCGGATAAACGGGATCGGGTACGGCAATTTTGATGTCGCCGGCAAACAGCTCCTGAATATTGGCAGTATCGCATTTGGCGCCGTCGGAAACGAAGATTTCATCGGCTCCGATTTGGCAGCCGCGGGCGCGGTAATCGTTTTCGGCAATCGCTTCACGCAGAAATTCGTAACCGGCTTCGGGCCCGTATCCTTTAAACGTCGCTTCAGCGGCCATTTCATCCGCCGCTTCGTGCAGCGCTTTGATGCAAACCGGAGGAAGCGGACGAGTGACGTCGCCGATTCCCATACGGATCACTTTTTTTTCGGGATGAGCTGCCGTAAACGCCGCAACTCTCTTTGCAATATCGACAAACAAATAAGACGCTTTCAATTTTAAATAATTTTCGTTGACACGAATCATGGTTCACCTCTCGGTTCATTATAGCGAAAGACGGCCGATGTTTCAAGTTTGCCGACAGATTCAGATGTTTTCATCGTCTGAGAAATTTTAAATCCGCTGCGCCTGTGGTTTACACTTTTCCCGGAAAATCGTAAACTCCGATAGGAGAAATAAATGAATTTCATTCGAAAAATGGGGAAGGGAGTTCTGCTGTGTTTTGCCATTGCCGTTCCGAGTTGGTTTTTAGGCGAGTTAGTACCGGCTGTCGGTGCGCCGGTTTTCGGCATTCTGTTCGGTATGATTTTGGCGCTGCTGATTAAGGATCGCAGCTCGGTTCAGGATGGCATCGGATTTGTGTCGAAAAAAGTTCTGCAAACGGCGGTCGTTTTTCTCGGTTTCGGTTTGAATCTTTCGGTGATTTGGGAGACCGGCAAACAGTCGCTTCCGATTATCGTAACGACGATTGCGGCAGCGTTGGCGGCGGCTTACGTTCTCGGAAAAGTGATGAAAATTCCGGGACGAATCACCGCGTTGGTCGGTGTCGGATCGGCAATTTGCGGCGGTTCGGCGATTGCTGCCACCGCCCCCGTTGTGAAGGCAAACGATGAAGAGGTCGCACAGTCGATTTCGGTCATCTTCTTTTTTAATCTTTTGGCGGCGCTGATTTTCCCTTCGTTCGGTGCGCTGCTTGGATTTTCGACGGAAAGCGGTGAAGCGTTCGGGATTTTCGCCGGAACGGCTGTCAATGATACCTCTTCGGTGACAGCGGCCGCTTCCGTTTGGGATTCTCTGTACGGATTAGGAAGCGAAACATTGGATAAAGCGGTGATTGTCAAGCTGACGCGCACGCTCGCCATCATTCCGATTACGCTGATTTTGGCTTTAGCTGCGGCGCGCAAAGCGAAAGCGGACGGCGAAAATGTCCGACTGAAATCGGTTTTTCCGATGTTTATCTTATATTTTATTGCAGCGTCCGTTGTAACGACGGCTGCCGTTGCCGCCGGCGTTTCTCCCGATTTTTTCGCTCCGTTAAAAACGGTCAGTAAATTTTTGATTGTGGCGGCAATGTGCGCGGTCGGCCTCAACACAAACATCGTTAAATTAATCAAAACCGGAGGAAAACCGTTGGCGCTCGGGTTTTGCTGCTGGATGATCGTAACGGCCGTCTCGCTGGCGATGCAGCGCCTTTTGGGAATTTGGTAAAGATTGACGGGAAAGCAAAAAACGGTCTCCTTAAAAGAGTCCGTTTTTTTATGAAAATGCCTTGAGTTCTTTATTGCGGTTTAAAAGCATCGGAACAAAAGCGTCGGTCTGAAAATTTTCAAAATCTCATTTGATCGCTTCGAAACGAGAGCGATGCGGTCATTGTTTCAATAACGGTTTTTCTTGAACGGACGGAGCTCATCACCGATTTCCATCCGAATCTCTTTTCCTCAGAAAGAACGCTGAAAACGCTTTCAATTTGTTTTACAATATCGGCAAATAAAAAGGACGCTTTCAAATTCAAATCATTTTTAATGACATAATCATGTTCATCTTTTCCGATTTTTGATTTCGACTGAAGTTAATTTTTAAATTTTATTAATATTAGTTTAATAAAAAAATCAAAAAAAAAAAAAATAGTTTATTTTTTACTAAATGTGATTTAATATTATGTACGAGAAGAGGAGGTGTTATGAATCGCATGTCATTTTTATTGATTTTTTGTCTTTTTGCGATAGGCTGCGACCGTCTCAGTATTCTATCACCGGGAGAACTCCGCATAGAAAACCGCTCCGATGCCCGGATTGAATCGGTGAAAGTGTCCGTGAACGGGGTAGTGAAGGCCGAAGTTTCCGGCGAGGCAACGTCCGGCGTGATTTGGAGCCCTGATTATCCTTTTCCGGGAAGAGGTTCCCGGTACCGTATCGAGATACAGCTTTCCGGCAGTGCCAACTATTTTATTGATCGGACATTTGTTTACGATACTACCGATGATTTGGTGTTTGTTCTGAACGGAGATTATTCTTTGACAAGTACGATGGATGAAGTCTCCGGTCTGTCTTCCGGAATAAAAATCAGCCTTTCGGCCGATCAGAAACGGAAACAGGAAGAAATCGAAGCCGGATTTCAAGCCTATAAAAACTGGCTTAACGACCGTACCGAAAGAATGGTAACGGTTCTTTCCGCTATGGCGAAAGAAAATAAAGTTGTTCTGACAATGGACAACAAAGAGCTGAAGGAATTTTCAACAACGCAGGATATTATAGAACATTTCAAGTTGGAAGTGACCGACGGATATCTCGGAACTGTTTTTACCCAAGTGACAACGAAATTTACCGGTGATGCCGAAACGGCGGAATTTCAACCCGAATTGGAACAAATTGAAGCAGAAACGGCGTCTCTTTTGCCGAAAGCCCCGCAAAATCTGCTGCTTCCGTCATTGAAGGAAAGCGCGGTTGAAGATGAACGCTACATCACTCCAGTCGACGGTGCTCCAATCGATAAACTTAATGAAGGCTATCGCGAGCAAATTTACTGGTACAGCGGCATTTTGGAAGCTGCCTCCGGCGTCAAAGGAGCGGTTCCTTTCGGAACGGTGCTGTGGCCGAAAGACAGAAAAAACGGAGGGAAACACTCTGTCTTATTCCGGTTTGCCTCGGAGGCGGAAAACGGAATGAAGATCCCTGAAGGCATTAAAAATGCCATTCAGGCGGGGCTGAAAGAAATCGAACTTGGAACAAACGGAGCTCTTTCTTATCGCGAGGTATCAGAGCTTGCTGAAATTTTTGCATCGCCTGTTCATGTTGTTGTCCGTTACAGAAAAACGGAAGGCGTCGGCTGGGCCGGGCGTGCCAGCGTCGGGCAGCTGGGGGGCTGGTATGAGATTAATGCCGGTAAAATTCCCGAATCGGCTTTTATCGGGGCTGAAAATATGCTTGCCGTTGAGAATGGGAGCTTTCCGGCATTAAAACTTTACCGCTCATCGGGTGCGGCGTTTCCGGGGAAGGACTCCGTTTATGGATTCATGCGGACAATTATACATGAGTGGGGGCATACAGCGGGGTTAATGCATGAACATTGCCGCTACGATCGCGATTTATATGTCTCGGGCGTCGGTTCGCTTCAGCCGCAAATATATCACAGAATCACAAAATCAAGTTATGCATCTCCGGCTTATGATATTTTTTCGATTATGAATTATTATAATTGGTTTGATTTGCAACCGGATTTTCAGGAATTGTATAATGGTATAACAGTCGGTGGAAATACTTTAAGTGAAATGGACAAAGAATTTCTGGCGTCAATTTATAACGGCCGCTACCAAAGTCCGCTTTCAAAAATGGTATCTCTTCATATAGCAGCCATATCGAATAGCGCAGACTCGGAATTTGACGGACTTAGGCACAGTTGGAATGCCGGAGAGTTGGGAGTAAGGATCAATAACGGTAAGACAGCAGGAGGTTTTTCCGAAATCCAATATTATGGGATTGATTTAAACGCAACAGAGCAGGGAGCGAACCAAATTGAGTTGGGAATGACAGATGATCGCGGTCGGGAAATGTATTTCCCCGAAGAAGTGAATTCCGTATCATTGGTTCCTGTTTTATTTTACGGACAGACAAAACAGTTGAAAATTAATGGTCGGATTTGCGACGGTAACAGCAGTCAAATTTCTTTGAACGCTCCGCTTACAGAGGTGTCTTATTTTGTGACATCTCAGGACAGGAGTCATTCTACGGAGTATATCATTACTTTGAAAAAAACGGACAATGTTCCCGAATCCATTTCCTTAAGAGACAGGAAAACCAATTCCTTGATTGCAGAAAAAACAAATTTTGACTATTCCGAGTTTAACCCCGGTTTGATATATACAGATTGGGTAAGAATTAATGTCAATGAGAAAAAAGGGCAAAAAGTTTTGATAAAAAAAACGTCAGAAACATCATGGCGGGAAGGGAATTCCTTTGATGTAAAACTGACGGCAGGGAAACAGGAAGAAATTGAAGTCAAAATCGGATCGTTCGGTACGGAAAGTCAAATTTATCGTGTAACGTTGATGCTTCCGGCAGAAGCGGCTGCGCCGGAAGCATTGACTGTTTCTTACTTTTCAGGCGAGAATCGGAAAACTGCTGACTTGCTGAATTCAGGAAGAATCGAATTTTATATGGAAGATTCGGCAGACAGCAACTTGAAATTTAATTATATCTTAAAAACAGGAAATCCCGGGCAGCGTATTTCTTTGGAGACTATAATTGACGGACGGAGGGACTCGTATTCCCCGGAAATTTCCGGTGGAGAAATAAATTATTCATTGCCCGCAAACCAAAGAACGATTATCAGGGTTTCGGTAAGTTGCGGAAGTTTGGTCAATGTCTACGAATATGTCTTTTTCCGGTATCAGATTCATTCTGTCACACTGACGGCGGAAGAAGGAGGTCAGATAAAAGTCTCCGGTTTTTATGATCAGGATTCGGACGAAGATCATCTCATAACAGCCGAAAGGGAGATTTTTTCAAAACAAACAGTTACGCTGAAGGTGAAGACAATTAGAGAGCCTGTTTTGCAGCATAAAGTGGCAAAGGGGTATGTGGTTGAATGGCATGGAAATGTTGCTTCCCGGAATAATCAATGGTATGTTGATTTCGTGTCCGGTTCGGATTCTTCTGAAGTAACAGCGAAGGTAAAAAATGCCCCTGATTTTCAAGACGAAATGGCTAACGCTGATGAGAAAGGCTTAAATCACACTCTTCTGAAGGTAAAGAGTATGGGGACTGTAGGCTGGGATAGTAAGGAGGGATATCAACTGTACTTAAAATCAGGGCAAGCGGATTGGCAGTATCGGGTTTATAAGGAAGAAGATGCCGGGGGTGCTATTGCCGCCTTTGACGTTCTTGTGAATGGCGTTGTCAAAAAAGAAAAACTCGGTTGGGCCACTTACGGTAACGGATGGTATCCATCGGTTTCCGGATGGTATACCGAAACACTTAAAAACGGGGATACGTTTTTTGTAAGGATCCGCCAGGATGTTGCTCCCGAAAGAACCTTTGCAACGCTTGAATTTAAAGCAATATATGAGCATAGTTCTTCAACATATAAGAACTAAGGAGGATTCAATGAAAAAATTACTGCCGCTTATTTTTTTACTGCCGGCGCTGGCAGCCTGTCCGCCTTTGGAAGAGTGGGAGAAGCTGCGGGGAATCGAATTTTATGTGGAAAACCAGACCGGGGAGCCCGTGTACATCCAATATGACGAACGGGCAAAGACGATTGAACCGACCGAAAGTTTCCATGCTCGTGCCCGGGACAGCCGTTCGGCGTCCGAACTCTATTTTGGCCGCGAAAACTTAAAAAGGTTTAACGGTTTTTCTATTCCTAACGATTCCTGTTTTTTTAGGATCCCGATTCAGAAACTCAGAGAGAATTGGGAATCCAATAAGGGCCGCTTCAGCGACGAACTGCTGGGGATTTTTACGGCCTATCCGGTGCGAATCGATTCGGAGTATGACGAACGGGACGGACGTCAGATTTATAAATGGATTTTTGAGGTAAAAGACAGCTGGCTCGCCGCCGGAAAGGCTTCGGAAGACCGGAAATCAATGCCGACTGAAATGTATGGTAATGTGCTTGTTTATATGGCTGCCGATAACGATTTGTACACGGCCGCCCTCAATGATATCAATGAGATGGAAGCCGGCTGGAATGCATCCTTTACGCTTTATGTCTTTCTCGATCCGCCTCAAAATTCACCGTTTAACCAGCCGCTTATCTTTCGGATTGTCCATGATGAAACGGATGAAATTGTCAGTCCGGTTGTAAAGGTGTTTTTGCAGGAAATCGATTCTGCCTCCAAAGACGGAATGGTGTCGGTTTTATCGGAGGCGGGTTTTTATTTTGACAAACTGATTCTCTGGTCCCATTCAACCGGATGGCTGCCGGAAAATATTGATTACAACCGGATTCCGCTGCAGGATACCCCGGCCGGTACGGCAGATACCGGTGCGGACACGGCTTCCCGTATTGCTTCCCGCACCTTTGCCGTTGATGATACGGCAGGAAGCCGCATGTCGATCCGGGATTTGGCGTCGGTATTTGAGTCGTCTTTTCAGGTCGGGACGCTGGTTTTTGACTCGTGCCGGATGGGAACGGTGGAGGTTTTTGCCGAATTTTCCGCTGCCCAAATTCGGCGCATCATTGCCCCGGCGACAGATATTGATGTCGGAGGGCTTTACTACACAACATTGGCAGGAATGTCCCGATGGGAAAAGATTGACCTGAACAAAGCTGTTGCGGAATACAAATCCGCCGGCGGCGGAGAGCTGATGCTGATTGCCTGCGATCCGAAGGATTTCGGCCGTACCGGTCCTTTTTCGCGGCAGCTGACATTCGATCCCGTTCAGCGGTCGGATATGAAACCGATGCAGACTCCCGAAAGCGGATATGCGGTTGTTTTTTATGATTTTTTCCATTTTCTTGATCAGGCGGTATCCGCGGAAACCGCCGCAAAGTTAAAAGAAGTCTTTGAAACGGCTCCGGAAGGGGCGTCTCCCGGATTTTATCTGCCGTATACAACAGCGGAAAATCCGTCGTCCGTTCTGAAAGAAATCAACGCCGCCTTTCTGAACACTGTGTGGGGGAAAGCCGTTTCTTTTTCCGATATCGCACTTCCGTCCGGACCCGGTCTTGACTGAAAAGAAAAAAGGAGAATCAAATGAGAAAGGAGAATCAAATGAGAAGAATCGGAATGATTATACAGGCGGTTTTGATACTTATCCTGTCTTCCTGCTACAGGGGAGAAGGGGGCACTTTTGGCTACGTAAGCGACGGCGAAGGCGGAGTCATCATTAAAAATGCGATTGTGACAGGCGACTCGCTGGTGATTCCGTCGGAAATCAACGGTAAACCGGTTACAGGTATCGGGTACGAATGTTTTTTCCTAGAGGCCGGGATAAAAAGTATTGTCATTCCCGGTTCCGTAAAAGTGATCGGGGAGAGGGCTTTTGGGTCGTGTACCTCTGTGGAGTCGCTGACCATTGAGGACGGGGTAGAAAAAATCGAAAGTTGGGCTTTCCAGGACCTGGCTATTAAAGAATTGGTCATTCCCGGTTCCGTTTCCGAAATCGAAGAGAATGCCTTTTCTCTTTGTGAGAATTTGGAAAAAATAACCATTTTACCCGGAAAGTTAAAGGAATTTCCCCTTGCTTTCACGAGTTCGACTTTTAAAGAGGTCATTCTTCCCGAAAATATTGAAAGCGTCAACCTAGGCTGGTCTTCCGATGCCCGGGTTGTTTATAATCCGGTGAATATAAGGGCTCCTCTCTTCTCGGAGTCCATCCGGTTGGACGGGCCTGTCGTTGTCGATCCGCGCTACCCATTCGCCTATACCGGAAGGCTGTACCATTCCGACGAGGTTTATTTACAGTGGGAGCATGAGAATCCGTGGGATTTGTATGAACGCACTGTTGAAAATGTATTTTTTGACCCTCTTCAGACCTCGCTGATGCCGGGGGAGGTGCCGTATGAAGATTTTCTGGAGTACGGAGGCGGAAGTGCTTCGACGGATATATACCGCGATAACCTGACCTATTTTCAGTATGCAATAGAGCAGGCAAACAGTCCGCAGCGCAGATTTTATTTACAACTGGCGGAAACAGGCGCGCCGCTCACTTTTTATGTTCCGAATGAGGCTGCCAAAATAGCGATGGAAAATAGAAGGAATAAAATAATTCTTCAGTTTACTCCGGAGCAGGCTCGTGCGCTTTGCGGTGATACTGATCTGGATTTTGCCAAGGCTCTTAATTTTCAGGTGGTTGTCAGAAAATACGGTGAGTGACGCTGTCTGTCCGCCTGAAAAGCAAAAGGTCTCCGGAAAGGAGACCTTTTTTGCCGGTGAACGGACTTGAACCGTTATGGGCGTGAACCCGGCAGATTTTGAGTCTACTGTGTCTACCAATTTCACCACACCGGCTTTTTAAACATTCTAATGAAAACAGGGGAAAATGTCAATTCATTCCGACTGTTTTTTTGCCTTTTCGAGTGCGAATTCAAAAACCCGTTCTTGGACGTTAAACGGTTTGCATCGATTTAACCCCAAACGCTCGCCGGCAAACGCACAGGCGTCGGCTTCGTTTTTTCCGGAGTTCGGAAAGCCGTAAAAGTCGGCGGCCTGCAGAAGCGCTTCCGCCGGGATCAATCCGATAAGTTCGCTGCCGTCAACCGAAAGCCCTTCCCGCATACACTCGGCTTTAACGGCTTCAAAAAAGCCTTCGACGCCGGTTTTACGGAAATCGAAAAGGTTGGCGGTCATCTGGCACATTCCGAAATCGGAACTGAACCACGGCTTAGCCTGAACTTCTTTCAGTCGGCCGGCTTTTTTTCCGTCGCCCGAGCTGCGCAGCCGTGCGGCGATTCGGTTTAAAATCGGCAGAATCGATTCGTTCCCCGGAATGTTGACATTATACGCAATCATAAAACGCCGCGCACCGACGGCGCAGGCGCCGAAACGAGGGTTGAAGACGGTCGGTCCGTAATCGGGGAGAAATCCGTCGGCCATACGTGCCGCCAACCCTTCGTATTCGCCGCGGCGGATAAAAGGCAACCGTCTGCGTTGTTCGCTGCGCGCCGCTTCGGCGTATAAATAAACCGGCAGACGCAGTTCGCCGCCGATGCGTTCGCCCAGCGCCCGTGCGCGGCTGACGGCATCGGCAAGGGAAAGCCCTTTGACCGGCACAATCGGAACCACATCGGCGGCGCCGATTCGTGCGTGCGTGCCGCTGTGGAGGCGCATGTCAATCCGTTCGGCAGCCGTTTTGACCGCGCGGAAGGCGGCTTCGCAGACGCTTTCGGGATCTCCGGCAAAGGTCAAAACAGTGCGGTTGGCGTCTTTGTGGCTGTCGATTTGCAGAACAAACACACCGTCAACTTCCGCAGCCGCATTGGCGACAGCGTCAATTATTTCACGGCGGCGGCCTTCGCTGAAATTGAGAACGCATTCCGAAATCATTTCCATACTTAACTTTAACATTAATCACAAAAATAAAGAAGACCGCTTGATTTTCTTTTCGAATTTGTGTATTCTTCTTCATAAGATCCATTTCAGTATTATGAGGAGATTCGAATATGGCGCAGGCTTCAAAAAACTCTCGTGTCGGTTCCAATACCCATAAATTCGCCTGTCCGTGCGGCGGCGAAGTTAAAATGAGAACGTTGTTTAAAAACGGAAAAGCGCAAAATGTGGCTGTGTGTGAAAAGTGCAATCGTCAAGAGCGCAGACCGAAAGATTTTAAATAAACCGAGCGGAGGAAAAAACTTTGGCAAACAATAAATCTTCAAAAAAGAGAATCAGACAAACCGAGCGGCGGACGCTTCGCAATCGTATGACGAAGAGCGCGGTACGCACGGCAATGAAAAAAGTTTCGTCGGCCATTGCCGAACGCGACAAAGACGGAGCGTTGGCTCAGTTTAAAATTTTCGAAAAATTAATCGATACCGCCGAAGGGAAAGGCGTTTTCCATTCGAATATGGCTGCGCGGAAAAAATCGCGTTTCATGAAACAAATCAACCGGATTTAATTATCTGAATTAATCCGCGGCGAAAATATCCGATTTCTGTCGGATATTTTTTGTTTTTCGGGGGTTATTTTGTCCGAACGGGAAGAAAAATCCGTCACAAAAGTCACAAAAGCGGAACTCGTGGATCGAATTTGGAACTCAGGAGAATTTTTCGGAAGAAAGTCGGAGTTGGTGCGTATTGTCGATACGCTTTTGTTCGAAATTAAAGAGGCGTTGGCGTCCGGCAGCGTTATAGAGCTGCGAGGTTTGGGGACATTTGAGGTTAAAGTTCGCAAAGGCCGTCAATGCGCGCGCAATCCTCGAACCGGTGAAACCGTCAGCGTTGAAAATCACGGCGTTGCGGTTTTTCGTCCGGGGAAAGAGTTAAAAAACCGCGTTTGGGATCTCCGCAAATGAAACCTCTGCGGTCGGGATTGATTCTTGCGGCGGTGATTTTGTATCCTGCGCTGACGGCTTTGGCATTCCCGAATCCCGTTTTCAAAAACGGTTTGCCTTTTGCGGCTCCGTTCGCTCTTTTTTTTCTTTTTTTTCTTCTTTTAAAAACCGAAAAAAGCCGTTTCTTGTCGGTGCCGGCGTCCGGCGTTTTGACTTATCTTTTTGTCTGTTACTGGCTTTGGACCTTTAACCCGCTGGCGATGATTTTTGTCTGCACGGTGATGGCGTTTGCCTATCTGCTGCTGGCGGTTTACGCGGCGGCGGTACGGCGGCTTTTTGGCGATGCCGCGTGGATTGCGGCGGCGGCCGGGTTTACGGTTTTTGAAGCTCTGAAAACTGTCGGATTTTTGGCATTTCCCTACGGAATTATCGGGTACACGCAGTATTCCGTTCCCGGGGTGCGCGGGATTGCGGCGGTTTTGGGTGTTTTCGGAGTTTCATTTTGTCTGGCGTTTCCGGCGGCCTTTTTTGCGGCGGCGATCGGAAATTCGATAAAAGAGACAGTGCGGAATTTTCCGATCTTCCTTAAAAAACAGCGGATTGCCGTAAGCGGATTTGCTGTTTTTTTTGCTGCGGCGATTGTTTTCGGTGCGGTTCAAATTGCCTCCGTTAAGCCGACGGGAGAGTCGGTGAAAATTTTGACGGTTCAGCACTCCGGAGATACATGGTCGGGCGGTTTTCAGACGTACCGGCGTAATTATGAAATCCTTAAAAAATTGACGGATGACGCATTGACTTCAAACGCAGACAGCCGCCCTTATGACTTCGTCATTTGGCCTGAAACGGCGCTGGTGCCGGGAATCGACTGGCATACGCGCTATGATACCGATCCTCAATCCAAAGAGTTGGTCAGGCAGTTTCTTGAATGGGCAAAAACGGTGCCGGGAACCTTCATCACTGGCAACAGCGAAAGCGTCATCGGAGATCCGTCGCTGCCTCCGGTGGTTTACGATTCTGCCGGAATCGGTCGTCTTAATCGCCGTTCCTACAACGCGGCTGTTGTGTTGAAAAACGGACGTGTCGAAGGCGTTTATCGAAAGCGTCATCTGGTACCGATTGTCGAAGATTTTCCGCTGAAGGAGAGTTTTCCGGCGGCAGTCCGTTTTTTGGAGGCGCACGGTTGTCAGTTATGGGATCGCGGGGAAGGTTCGGTGCTTTTTAAAAGTGCCGGCGGCGTGCCTTTTGCGGTCAACATTTGTTATGAAGATGTTTTCAGCGATATTTCCCGCGAAGACGCCCGTAACGGCGCGCGGCTGCTGATCAATTTGACCAATGACCTTTGGGCGGAATCTGATGCGGCGCAAAGGCAGCATGCTGCGATAGCCGTTTTTCGCTCGATTGAAACGGGACTGCCGACCATAAGGGCGACCAACTCCGGCACAACTGCAGTGATTCTCCCCAACGGACGCATACAAGCGTCGCTGCCGCCGTTTCTGAAAACAACGCTGACAGCCGACGTTCCGTTGTTTCGGCCGTCAAAAACCGTCAACGCATTCGTTTTGCGTAACGGCTTTGCGCCGGCGCTTGCCGCTGCGGTCATCATCGCCGCTGCTTACAGAATAAAGCGGGCGGCGGTATTCCGCAAATCCTCCGGCCGCGGAAAACTTGCCAAAAAAAAGTAAATATGATAAAAATAGATGAGGAGATTTTTCATGTCGATTCGCAATACCAAAATCGTGACTACTTTGGCAGAAGGAACATATTTTGAAGGGACTTTTCGCTTTTCATCGGCGATGAAAATCAAAGGACGCGTTAAAGGTCTCATCAACTGCGACGGATTTCTGTATATTGACGACGGCGCAGAAGTTGAAGCCGATATTACCGCAAAATCAATGGTCATTGCAGGAAAAGTGACGGGCGACATTACGGTTTCCGACGCTCTTGATTTGATGCCGACAGCGAAAATCAAAGGCGACATTAAAACTTCCCGTTTGAGAATCGATGACGGAGTTGAATTGATTGGACACTGTGAAATGCTGAAACCGACGGCGGTCGACATCGATATTTTTTCGGCTCCTGCGGAAAAAATCAAGGCGGCATTAAAATCGTGACGGTGGTGCCGAATATTTCGTCTGAGTTGACGAAGGCTGCCCTCAAAACATTCGATTTTTTTCAAGCCGAACGGCTGACGTTTGCGTTGGCGGAGTCGTGCACAGGAGGTTTGTGTGCAGCCGCTTTTACCGAGATTCCGGGGGTCTCTTCTCGGTTTCTGTGCGGATATATTGTTTATTCAAATGAAGCGAAACAGCGCGATTTGGGCGTTTCGAAAGAAACGTTGACGCGTTTCGGCGCCGTTTCTTCCGAAACCGTTTCGGAGATGCTGAAAGGTTTGCGGCAGAAGACCGGATGCGCCGTTGCCGGTGCAGTTTCCGGAATTGCCGGTCCCGGAGGCGGAACGCCGGAAAAGCCTGTCGGGACGGTTTTTATCGGAACGGCGAATGCATGCGGAGAAAAGATCAGCCGCTTTTTGTTTCAAGGCGACAGGGAAGAAATTCGCCGTCAGGCGGCGTTGACGTTGATTCGAATGTTGGCGGAATAAAAGCACTTGACAATTCAGCGTCCTTCTTATATAATCATTGTGTTCATTCGGTAAATTCATCGAGAAAGGTCATTTTTATTTTCAAAATCAATCAAAAATCAATATAATATAGAGGAAAATCTTTTATGGATGAAAATTTATCCGGAACGGAGCAGGGAAATTTGTTTTCGGAAGCGGGCGAAGCGCCTGTTGTAAAACGACGTATGGCCGTTAAGAAAGTAAAAACGGCAAAAAAAACGACGGAAGAAGATTCATCCGACGCAAACGAGCTTCCCGCGCATCCGGAAGAGGGAAGTGATTCGGAAAAATCCCGCCGTACAGTTGCATTGAAGCGCAAAAAACCGGCTAAATTTACGGTTTCCACTGAAACGCCGGCAGTAAAGGAGAGTCGGGAGGCAAAAGATCCCAAAGAACCCCGAGAATTTGAAGATGCGGATTTATCCATGGAAGACATTGTTGATCGGCCGAAAATTGTCATCAACGAACTGACTGTTAAAGACTACTCCGAATTGAGAGAAATGGCTGAATCGATGGGTGTTTCCCGAGAAGCGCTCTCCAATATGAAAATTCAGGAGGTCATCTCCGAAATTCTGAAGCAGCATACACAAAGCGGCGGCGTCATTCAAGGCTACGGTTCGTTGGAAATTCTGCCTGACAACTTCGGTTTTTTGCGGCTGCCGCAGAACAGCTACCTTCCTGGCCCCGATGACATTTATGTTTCTCCGCATCAAATTCGAAAGTTGAATTTGAAAACCGGTGACGTTGTCGGCGGACTGGTGCGTTCGCCCCGTTCGGGAGAAAAATATTTTGCTCTGTTGCAAGTCGAGCATATCAATTTCGGCAGTCCGGCGGCTGCCAAAACGCGGATTCCTTTCGATAATCTAGTTCCTCTTTACCCAAACGAACGCATCAATCTCGAAACAAAAGACGGCGACATTTCGATGCGCGTTATCAATCTGTTTGCACCGATCGGAAAAGGTCAGCGAAGCCTGATTGTTGCGCCTCCGCGAACGGGAAAAACCGTACTGCTGCAAAAAATCGCAAACGCCATCACGGAAAATCACCCCGAAATCGATTTGATTGTGCTGCTGATTGATGAACGGCCGGAAGAGGTCACCGATATGCGTCAAAATGTCAAAGGCGAAGTGATCGCTTCCACGTTTGACGAACAGGCAACGCGTCACTGTCAGGTAGCGGAGATGGTGATCGAAAAAGCAAAACGGTTGGTAGAAAACAACCGCGACGTGGTGATTTTACTCGATTCAATCACGAGATTGGCGCGCGCCTACAATCAAACCGTTCCGGCGTCGGGAAAAATTCTCTCCGGAGGTGTTGACTCAAACGCACTCCATAAACCGAAAAAGTTCTTCGGCGCGGCAAGAAATGTCAAAAACGGCGGCAGTCTGACCATTATCGGGTCTGCGCTGATTGAAACAGGCAGCCGTATGGATGAAGTGATTTTCGAAGAATTTAAAGGCACCGGAAATTCCGAAATCGTTCTCGATCGGCGGATGAGCGAACGGCGGATTTTTCCCGCTATCAGTGTGAAAAAATCGGGCACTCGGAAAGAAGATTTGCTGTTAACAGAGGAAGAAATGGCTAAAATCTGGCTTTTGCGGAAAGTTCTCAGTCCGATGGAAGATTTAGACATTATGGAACTTTTAATCGATAAAATGTCGAAAACGAAAGACAACGAAGCGTTTTTGCGCTCGATGAATGATGCGGTGGTTGATTAATAATCGGAAAACTGTTAAAATAACACGACAGATTGATTTCGGAGGAAAAAAGTATGAAAAAGGGCATTCATCCCACATATAAACCCGCCAAGTTTACATGCGCTTGCGGAAATGTGATTGAAACCAAATCGACTTTGGGCGATACTTCCATTGAAATTTGTTCGAAATGTCATCCGTTTTATACAGGTAAACAGAAGTTGGTTGACACGGCGGGACGGATCGAACGATTCAATAAAAAGTACAATGTCAAAACCGATAAATAATCGGTTGCGAAGCTGTCCTGACGGACAGCTTTTTTTTGAGGCGTGAAATATGAAGATTTTGTTTTCGAACGATGACGGTTACGGCGCGCCGGGAATCGAAGCGCTGACGAGAGCGTTTTCTTCTTTTGATTATGAAGTGGTGGCTCCGGATCGCGAACGAAGCGGAACATCGCAGACGCTGACTTTGGTTCATCCCGTTCGGGTAATCAAAAAAGGAGAACGCCGTTTTGCGTGTTCCGGTTTCCCGGCTGACTGCGTGATGTATTCTCTGCTCGGAGTTTTGGAAAACCGTCCCGACTGGGTAATTTCGGGAATCAACGCCGGTCCAAACCTCGGAACCGATTTGATCTACTCGGGAACGGCAGCCGCCGCGCGGCAGGCGGCGTTGTGGGGCGTTCCGGCAATGGCGGTTTCTCTTTGCGGTGCTCACAAGGCGGAGGAAAAAGAGTATGACACGGCGGCGCGGTGGCTTCGCAGCCGCTTCGAAGAAATTGCCGCGTTGTGGCGTCCCGATACGTTTATCAATATTAATCTTCCGTGTGGAATTTCTGAGAAAGATCCGTTTATCAGAGCGGTGCCGGCGCGGCGGTTTTATTCCGATAAAATCGAAAAGTTCATTGCTGCGGACAAAAGTGAATATTATTTCTTAATGGGAGGAGCTCCAAAACCGCCTGTCGACCCAAACTCCGACAGTTATTTGGTTTCACAGGGAAAGATTGCACTTTCTCTCATTAAAATTCATCCTGAAGCGGTCAACTGAAAACCGTTCGATTTTTGCCGATTCTTTTCGCCGTCTGCTTGCCGTTCGGCGTCGTTTTTTTTATACTGAATTCGATATGAGTGAAAGAATTTATTTTGACAATAATGCCACAACCCGTACAGACGACCGCGTCGCCGAGGCGATGGCGCCGTTTTTGACGGAAAAATACGGAAATCCCAACTCGCTGCACGAATTTGGAACGGAAGCGCGCCGGCCTTTAAGTGAGGCATTGGATCGCTTATACGCCGGCATCGATGCGGCCGACGAAGATACAATCATTATTAACGGCTGCGCAACGGAAGGCAATAACACCGTTTTAAAAAGCGCGTGGATTTCTCAAATTCTCAACGGTTCCAAAAAACAAATCATTATCAGTAAAGTCGAACATCATAGCGTCTCTCATACGGCGGAATTTTTGACGGCGCAAGGCGTCGAAATTATCGAACTGCCGGTGAACAGATGCGGCGTTGCGGACGCTGATGCGCTGAAGGAACTTATCGATCCCGATAAAACGGCCTTGGTTTCCGTCGTTTGGGCTAACAGTGAAACCGGTCTCATCAATCCGATCCGCCGGTTATGCGAAACGGCGCACGAAAACGGCGTTCTTTTTCATACAGATGCTGTTCAGGCAGTCGGAAAACTTCCCGTTTCGGTTCGGGAAGTTCCCGTCGATTATCTGACCTTTACCGCGCATAAGTTTCACGGACCGAAAGGAGTCGGCGGACTTTATCTGAAAAACGGAGCGCCGTTTGTCCCTCTGCTTCACGGCGGCGATCAAATGGGAGGACTGCGCAGCGGAACGGTTAATACGGCCGGGGCTGTCGGAATGGGATTGGCGCTGGAGTTGGCAGTTGCGGCGCTTCCTTACGAAAACACCGTTGTCCGCGGATTGAGAGATGCCTTTGAGGACGAAGTTCTGAAAATCGACGGAACCTTTGTTGTCGGCGACCGATCGCTGAGAACGCCCAACACTTCGTTTATCAGTTTTAAAGGGATTGAGGGCGAAGCGATGCTGTGGGATTTAAATCGGGAAGGATTGGCGGCTTCGACCGGCAGTGCCTGCGCCTCCGAATCGCTGGAAGCTAATCCTCTCTTTGAAGCAATGAATCTGAATAAAGATCTGTCGCATACGGGGATTCGCTTCAGTCTTTCCCGAATGTCGACGGAAGAAGAGGTCGTTCGGGCCGTTGAAATCGTCGGAAGAGCCGTCAAACGCCTGCGCTCCATTTCAACGGATACAAACGCATAAACGCAGCCGCTGCCGGCGGCGAGGAGGAACAAATGGGGAAAAAAGATTTAATCGGCGGTTCTCTGTGGGATCAATATTCGCGGCAGGTGGTTGAACGCATGAACCATCCTCGCTACCGAGGCGAATTGACACAGGCCGATGCCGAAAAAGCCGGCGGTAAACTGATTGTTGCCGATTGGGGAGCCGAATCGTGCGGAGATACTGTTCGTCTCTATTGGATTGTCGATGAAAAAACCGATAAAATTCTTGATGCTCGCTTTAAAAGTTTCGGCTGCGGCACTGCAATTGCCTCCAGCGACGTCATGGCGCAAATGTGTATCGGAAAAACCGTCGATGAAGCGGTTAAAATCACCAATCTCGACGTAGAGTTTGCACTGCGCGATGAACCAACCAAACCGGCTGTTCCTCCGCAAAAAATGCACTGCTCTGTGATGGCTTACGACGTTATCAAAAAAGCGGCTTCCGTCTACTCTGGAAAATCAATCGGCGATTACGATGAGGAAGAAATCGTCTGCGAATGCGCGCGCGTATCGCTTTCGACAATCAAGGAAGTGATTCGCCTCAACGATTTGAAAACAGTTGAAGAAATTACAGAATATACCAAAGCGGGCGCTTTCTGTAAATCATGCATCCGTCCCGGCGGTCACGAAAAACGAAAATATTATCTGGAAGATATTCTACGGGAAACGAGGAAGGAAATGGACGCCGAAAAGGAGGCTGCTGCCGAACCGGCTTTCGATACACTGACTTTAATACAGAAACTGAAACGGATTGAAACCGTATTAGATGAAGAAGTACGGCCGATTTTATCGCGTGACGGCGGCGGCGTTGAATTGGAAGATATAAAGGAAGAAAACGGTGAATTGAATCTTTACATCGGTTATCGGGGCGCGTGCCGCGGCTGCGCTGCCGGACAGTCGGGAACTATGCTGATGATTCAGCAGAAACTGCGCGAACGGCTCGATTCAAAAATTTCTGTTTACTCTCTTTGAAAATTGTGGTAAAATAACTGCGTGAAATTGATTATTGCGATTTTTCTGTTTATTTTTTCTCCGTTGTTTGTTTTACCGGCTCAAACCATCGATTTGCCCGGTGTTGAAGCAGAGGATGAGTTTCGGACGGGCGTTATGCTGTTTAACAGCGGTTATTACAATCAGGCGTATATGCGCTTTGAAAAGGCGCTTTCCATTAAACCGGAAAACCGTCTGTACCGTTTTTGGTTGGGGCGTTCTTTGCTTCAAAACGGATATTATTCGGCTGCCCGTGAAGTTTGGATGCGTTTGGCAGATGAAGGTTATAAAACCGATTTTCTTCGTAATCGAATCGACTTTTTAAATCGAATTTATTATAAAGATGATATTCCGTATCAAAAACGGAATTTTGTTATCTCTCACACACTGTTTCAAAACACTGACAGAGGTCGTTTGCTTTTTTCCGCTCCAATGTCGGTATCGGCCGACTCTTACGGCGGACTGTGGGTGCCTTCGTTTTCGACTTCTGAGGTGCTGCGTTTTAACGCCAATGGCCGCGAAATCGCTCGTATCAAATCCGGGTACCGCGGTTTCAACAAACCGTTTGACGTATTGCCTACCGACAATCCGAATGTCTTTTGGCTCACCGAATTTGGAGAGGATCGCGTCGTTAAGGTTGATCGATTCGGAAAAGAGACGGCGTCGTTTGGCGGAAAAGGTCGGGAAGATGACCGTTTTTGGGGACCGCAATTTTTGGCACAGGATAAAGACGGCTTCCTTTATGTGACTGACGCCGGAAATAAAAAAGTATCAAAATGGACCGCCGAAGGAGAATTTGTTTTGGCATTCGGAAAAAGCGTTTATCCGTTTCCGGGATTTTCCATGCCGAGCGGTATCGCTGTTTCGGGAGAGACGGTTTATGTCGCCGATCAGCGGGCAAAGGCGGTTTATGCGTTTGATCGCAGCGGAAACTACATCGAAACATTGACCGATCCCCGGTTAAAAGGTCCCGAAGGGTTGTTTAACCGCAATGATGCCGAATTGATTGTTGCCGATGGGCAAATGATATTTTCATTTGATTATGATCAGAAAATTTTCGAACCTTTGACCGACGCCGGGAGTTCAGGAACGCGCGTGACAAAAGCGATCACAGATATCAACGGTAATTTGATTTCCGTAGATGCCGAAGAAAATCGAATCGATTTTTTTTGTGATATCAACAGTTTATATGCAGGGTTTGATGCTGAAATAGTTTCCATTAATACGTTGAATTTCCCGAAAACGGAGATGGTGGTTTCTGTCAGCAACAGCCTTGGAGAACCGTTTGTAGGTTTGGATCACACCAATTTCACGGTTTACGAACAATCCTCGCCCATTGCCGATCAGGTTTCGGTTTTTTCTGCTGATGCAGCGGAGGAGATGACAGTCTCGGTTTTGGTCGACCGAAATTTAGACGAGAAAAAATACGCCTCTGTTTTCGAATATTTGACGGCGGAGTTATTTCAACGCAGCGGCCACAATGACCGTTTTTATTTGATTGCGGCTGAAGGAAAACCGGTTCGTTTGGATGAAATCGACTCTCCCGCAACGGCGCCGCTTGATGAAATCAAAGCATTTGTTTCGAAAATGGCAGGAGAAAAACAACCCGCTCCGACGCCGCGGAAACTCGATGTCTGTTTGAGGGACGCTATGGCGCGGTTGGAAACGGCGCCAACCCGAAAGGCGGTGATTTATATTACGAATAACCGTCACAGTGAAACGCAGGATTTTGAGCTGTATGATACGCAGCGGTTGGTTGAATACGCTGCCGCCAATCACATCGGATTATATGTCGTCTCTATTGATGAAGATGGAGCTGAACCGTCCGAAGAAATGAAGGAATTGGCGGATGGAAGCGACGGATTGGCATTGCCGTACGACGATCCGGCGGGAATCAAAAAAATTGTCGAGCATATCAAACAGAAAAAGACCGGGTTTTATTTACTGAAATACACCTCTGCCTCCGACGGTGATTACGGACGCCGCTACATTCCTTGCTCCGTTGAGCTCAACCATTTGAGCCGAACGGGTTGGGCGGAATCAGGTTACTTCATTCCGCGAGATTTTTAATGAATGACAAAATTTGCTGCCGCTGCGGTCTTTGCTGTTATCAGAAAGAACGCAGAAACGGCCGATGGGTCATCCTTATGAATCGACCGTGTTCATTTTTGGATGAGAAAACCCGGTTGTGCCGCGTTTATCCTCAGCGGTTTGAAAAAAATCCGCACTGTTTACCGATAACGCCGGCGACGGCGTTTTTTTCGCCCCTGCTGCCGGAAAGCTGCGGATATGTACAAAAGTATCGGTTTTGGCGAAAGTTATGCCGTTTTCCCGCCCTCGAATTCGAGCTCAGCGATACAGAATACTCAGATTCTTGACGGGCGGTAAATGGAACAGCGGTGAAATTTCCACACCGATCAAAAAAATATTTGCATCTTTGATTCGATCTTCGATTTGATCGATCGGAATTTTTACTCCGTTTTCGTAATAAGCTACATTGAGCAGACCTTGGTAATCGATAGTCGGAAAAGCGACGGCGGTTTTGCTGTGCTCCAAAAGCGTCCGATCTTCGCTCCAAGGAGAAGACGAACTGTATGAAATCAAATAGAATTTTGAAGGGGTTTTGGCAGCGAGCCAATACAAAACAAACGGAAGTGCTGAAGTGTGAATTCCGGCGGTTTCGGTGAAACCGTAAAACGGAATCGATTTGACTTCAATCTCGCTGACCGTCGCATCGGGAATTGACAGGCGGTTAAGTTTTAATCCGATGTTTTTGATCCAGTCCAATCCGAAATATGGATTGCGTTTGAATGTTTCTTTAATCAACCAGTTATTGTTAGGCGCCTCTTCAAAGTGTTTCAAAACGAGATCATTTAAATTCATCAGACGGCCTGTTGCGGGGCGGTAAAATCCGTCGGCAATCCACTTTACAAATCCGAAACTGTTGATGAGAGCGCGGTTATATTCGCTTCCGTCGGAGATATCGACCCATTTCCCTGATTCCGACATTGCTTTGTAATCAGCCAACTTCAAGTCAGGCAGCTTTTCGTCAATTTGTTGTTCAACAGTCAACACGATTCTTGTCTGAGTTTTATTTTGCTGAGCCAACAGCAAATCCCAATCCCAGACCGCTTTTGATGCTTTAATTAAATCCTCAAAATTTTTTTCCGTGACTTTTTCCCATGAAATCGGAAACACGGTTCCGTTATAAATTCGCTGATTGTAAACGACGGCGTCGGCTTTGCATCGGTCTTCGTACGGAGAAATGGTCATATAAATCTGCCGCGTCGGTTTAAAAAAAATCGTAAATGATTCAACAGTATTTGTTTTGCTGTCGAGATTTTCTTCGTAGACAGCATCATAGGAGGCGGATTTATAAAAAAACGGAGCAGCCTCCGCTCGGAATGAAAAAAACGCGGTAAAAAAAAGAAAAAAGAGCGAGTTTGTTCTCGACATGAAGACCCTCCTTTTCAATTATCGGAAATTCAGACTTGAAAAAAAAGAAAAAATTCTGCAATATGAATTCGCAGGAGAGTGTTATGGCGTTTCAAAGGGTAAAAAAAATCTTTCATTCAAGACAAAATAAAATTAATCGGCCGATTTTTTCCGACGAAAAAGCGTATTCTCAGTCGGAAAGACACACAGGCGTATCTTCATCAAATATTGCGCACGGTCATCCCGTTGATACGCTGATGCAGGAGAACCGTTATGCCGAACAAATTCTGCGGGATATGAAAAAAATTGTCCGACGGATTTCTCAGCAGCCGTTTCAATCGGATTGGAATCAGCTGCTTTATTTGGCAAAAGAATTGAAGGATATCGAACTTCACTACCGCCGCATCGAAACCGTTTTGTTTCCTCTTTTAGAACACTCCAATATCAGCCGTTTGGATCGGGAATTTTCGGAACGTTATGAAGAGGTTAAACGGCTCCTGAGAAATTTTTCGCAATCGGTCAAGAGTCAGAATTTTGATACGATGAACAAACTGTTTTATGAACTCTCCGAATCAATCCGTCAAGTTATTACCGACGAAGATCAGATTCTCTATCCGACGGCTTTGAGTTTTCTCTCGCCCGATGAATGGAAGACTGTGCGGTCGAAAAGCGCTTCCGTCGGTTACGCATGGACGCAAAAAGACGAAAAAGATGAAAAAACAGCGGCAGAACTTCCTTTTTTGGACGGGTTCCATCTCGGCGGCGGTTTTTTGACGCTCGATATGATCGACTTGCTGTTGGATTCCGTTTTGGCTGAAGTGACGGTTTTTAATAAAGACGGCGTTGTGGTGTACTTCAACCGTCCTAACCGTCGCCGTTACCCGCGCAAACAGGATCTGATTGGAAAACCGCTAAAAGAGGCTTTTTCCGGAAAGAATTACACTAACATCAAAAAAATTCTTTCATTATTAAAGTCGAAAAAGGTGCCTTTTGTCGAATTCTGGTTTCCCGAAGGCGATATGCAAATTTACACCCGTTATGTTCCGCTCTTCGACAACAACGGAAATTATAACGGCGCTGCTGAGCTGATCATCGATGTTTCCCAATATCGCCGAATGACGGGCTCTTATTCAAGTTTGCAATAATAAAATCTTTCTTTTTCAACCGATTTGGAGTAGAATATAGGCAAGGATTTTGTTTATGATATTAAAAAAAGGCGTTGTTCTATTCGCGGCTGTTTTTGCAATCGGCTGCACGAGTGCGGCTTGGGTCAATACGGAGTGGTTTGACCGTCCTTCGGTTGTTGAATTGGATTTAAAAGGAAACGGAGAGGAAGCGCTGCCGGGAGCGCAGACTTACTACGTCGGTGTCGGCATTGGCGATGCGACGGAGTATCCGTCCGGACAGCTTTGCGGCGGTTATGTTGAATCCTCTCAAAAAACGGAAGGAATTTTTACAAGGCAGCGTGCGCGGGCGTTTGTGATTGCCGATTCTCCGGATGGTGCCCGTGTGGCGATTGTGGTGGTTGATGATTGGGCGGTTTCGTTGGAGATGCGTGCCGCTTTAATTGAAGAATTGGCAAAGAGTACACAAAAGACGAAGGATGGAACGGAAATTTCACTTACGGACAGCCGTTCGGCGCCGTATTACCACGATCATAACGTTCTTTTGAATGCGACTCACACTCACACCGGGGTGATGGGAGATGCTCAGCGGCACCAGTATAACATTTCTGCCGGCGGTTACAATGAAAATTTAATGATGATTACGGTGCGCGCCGCCGTTGAAGCGATTGCCGAAGCGCACGCGAACCTGGAGCCGTGCACAATCGAATTTTCAAAAGGAAAACTGATCGAAGACTACAACGTCTCCAAAAACCGGTCGTTTACCGCACACTTGAATAACGAGGATCACATTTACGATTACGATTTAACTCCTGAAGAGTTTGACGCTTTGCCGACGGAAGAAGAGAAAGAGGCGTACCGGCTTCACGAAGAGGCGACCGATAAGATGATGTATCTGCTGCGCTTTCGAACCGCCGACGGACGCGATAAAGGCGCCCTGAACTGGTATTCCGTGCATCCGACATCAATCAGCGCTTCATTCGGAATGATTTCGGGGGACAGTAAAGGATTTGCCGCGCAGATTTTCGAATCAATGATGGGCGTTTCCCCGGAGACCGACAGCGGTTTTGTGGCGGGGTTCGCACAGAGCGCTTTGGGAGATGTCGATCCGTGCCGAACAATTTATTACCGAGATAAATTCGGTTATTCAATTGACGAAGAGACCGAAAACGGACTCTATTCGGCAAGGGCTCAGGCGGCAAAGGCAATGGAACTCTATTCGCAGCCGCAGGTTCCCGTCCGCGGTGAAATCGCCTATGCGACACAGTGGGTTTCCATGGACGGCGTTTTTATTGATGATGAGTTTGCCTATATGCCGGAAACTTACCCTGCGCGCACCTGGCCGCCGGCAACCGGATGGAGCATGGCAAAAGGTGCTGAAATCAATCAAGTAACGATTCCGTCGGGTTTTTACGAAGGGATGAGCCTGGAAAACGAAAAAAAACCGCGTCATGCACTTTTCCCGTTGGTGCACTGCCTTTTGGGACCGTACAAAAACCTCGACACAAAACACGGCTTTCCAAAAATTTTTAACCCGTCGAAAGAGTATCAAGCGGCTCATTTTCCGAAACCGATTTTGATGGCATCGGGAAATGCCGATCCGTCTTGGATGGATACAGATTTGCCGTTTCAGATTTTTCGAATCGGTAATATTGCTGTGATGGCGGCGCCGTTTGAAACGACAACCGTTTCCGGGCGGCGGCTTCGAGAGCGGGTTTTTAACGCATTGGAAGCAGCCGGAACGCCGGTCGATGAAGTGATTTATTGCGGCAATTCAAACGCTTACGTCGGTTACATGGCGACGCCTGAGGAGTATCGCTTGCAGCATTATGAAGGAGCTTCGACTGCTTTCGGCATCAATCAGGTTCCGGCGTGCGAACAGGAGTTTACGCGGTTGGCAAAAAAACTGGCAGCCGGAAAAAGCGGACGCTTGCCCGGCGATCCGGCATGGATTGTGACTTCGCCGCGCCGAGTTCCCGCCGACAAAATTGTTTATGCAAAGGAAAAGAAGACGGCCGATCGCGTTGCGGCCGGCAAGGCATTCGGCGAACAAGTCAAGCCTCTTGAAAAAAAGACCTATTGTACGGGCGAAACTTTTTCCGTTGAGTTTCATGCGGCGAGACTGAATACCGAAATCTTTCATAACGACTCTTATTTTTACATTCAGCGGCTGAATCCGGAAAAGGGAATTTGGGTGACAACGGCGATTGACGATGACTACGAGACCAATCTTTTATGGAAAGACAGAGGAGCCGGCTATTCGCGGGCGCAGATCATTTGGCGTATTCCTTTCGGAACGGAGGAAGGAGTGTACCGAGTTGTGTATAAAGGTGCCTTCAAAAAGAAAGCGGCCGCCGAAAAACCGGAAGATTTCGGTCAATTTTGCGGTGTTTCGGAGGAATTTGAGGTTAAAGGCACAACATTAGCGCCGATTTCCGCCTCCGTTGTTAAAGAAGAAAATCAAATCCGTCTGTTGTTTGAAAACGAAGCTGTCGGCGATTTGGTTGTTATTCGCTTGAAAGAGGGCAGCGGCGCTTTTATCGATCGGGCTGAGATCGATTTCGGCGACGGAAAACGCTACCCGCTCTCCGGTCTTACCGACGACGGACGAGCCGTTTCTCTGCCGACACCGGATCGCAAAACCGGAGAGGTGACGCTTCGGATTTTTGAGGCGGCTCCGAATGCGGTCGATGCTGTGGAGCTCTTCGAATTTTATAATACCGAAATCGAGAATCGCGTCAAAAAATTCGAACCGTTTTGCACTTAACCCTGTTCGGCAGTTTCAGAACGGCAGTATTTGCTGGCTGCCGGGCTTCGGTTTCGGCGGATTCGGTTTGCGTCCCCGTTTTCTGACGGGATGAACGGCCGGATCCGCATCGATGATGTGAGGCAGAAGGATTTCATTATTGCACATATCGAAAATAATCGACAGCGCCGGACGGCCCCCGTGTTTGACGACGCGGGAAAGAAACCCCTTGATAAAGAAAATGTCGGGACGGTAGCTATTGTGATTCGAAACAAATAAGTCGAAATCCTCTGCCATTAACTCGATCTCTTCCGGCTTTACATGCGCTTGCTGTAAGCGATACAAAATTCGATCTTTGTTGATTTGTTCTTCTTCCGGCAGTGACTCCGGCGTCAGAAAGCGGAAAGATTCGTACGGAAATAGAATTTCCGATGCATTGTGTCTGATTTCTTCCCACGTAAAAAGCGACAGTTGACGGAGCCGAACCTTTAGGAGCTCTAAGGGAGCGCAGAAAACGTGACGGACGAAATCGGACGTTCCGCTTCCCGAACCGTACATCTTGAAAATGAGATCGAAAATCGAGTAATGGGGACGGGTGACGGAATCGTGCATTAAATTGAGAACAAAAATAATCTGTGCAATAGGGTCTTTCGGAAGGTCTACCGAAGGAAAAAGATCGTCGATTTTCATGGACAGACGAAAATAAGGGTGAAGTTCGAAAATCCGACGAAAAGCGGCGCCCAAAAACGGATCGTTGGCAAGTAAATTGACAAAAGAGTGAATTCTAACTTTAATAGTCTCTCCTGTCGAGCGGTTGAGACTGTCGATGACACAGCAGATGGATTCGATGTTATACTTGAATAAACTTTCTTGATTCATAAAACTTATATTTTATTATCGATATTTTCACATAAAAAATATAAAATAAAATGCGATAAAAGCTGTTTTTTTGCCGAAATAGAACATAACGAGGGGAATTTATGCGATATACGGGTTTTGATGTCATTGATTCCGTTGAAGAGTACCGCGAAACCGCTTTAAAGGCAATCGATTCGTTTCAAGATGCTCGACAGGAAGATGCTCTTTGTTATTTTGAGCGGCTGCGTGAAGTCAATCCTGAAAATTACGTCATTGCTGAAGTTTTGACCTATCTGTACACACAGGTGGGTATGACAGAAGAAGCAGATAAAGAATTTTTGCGCTACTGCGATCTCATGCGCGGGCGCGGTCGTTATCTCATTATTGATCAACCGCAAACGTGGGAAGAGTTGGTTATAGAAGCCAAAAAAGACAAACAGCTGAAAAGTACTGTAAAAAAAATCATGAGCCGAAAAGAAAAATCGGAAAACCCTGTTGAAGACATCGAAAAGATTTCCATGCAAGGCGTAATCTACATGAACAGCGGAAAATACAAAGAAGCTGAAACGCTGTTTTTGGAATACCGGGAAATGTATATTCGCGATTTCGGCGGCGGCCGCCGGATTATTCCGCTTTACTCGGAGATGGTTGGCGATTCTCTTTAAGCTCCAGAGCCGCTTTAACAAATTCACGGAAGAGCGGACCGGCTTTCGTCGGACGAGACGTAAATTCCGGGTGGAATTGAACCCCCGTACTCCACGGATGATTCGGCCATTCAACACTTTCTACCAGTTCATTGTCCGGTGTTGTTCCGCTGATAATCAATCCTTTTTCCTGTAATTCGTTTTTATATTTATTGGAAACTTCGTAGCGGTGGCGGTGGCGCTCGAAAATTGACTCCGTTCCGTAAGCAGCGTAAATTTTCGTTCCCTTTTTGATCTTCGATTCACTGAGCCCCAGCCGCATCGAACCGCCGTATTGGGTGACGTCTGCCTGCTCTTCCAGCAAAGAGATGACACAGTGCGGACTGTCGGGGCGGAATTCGGAACTGTCGGCATCCGCATAGTTCAACACATTGCGGGCGTATTCGATGACCATAATCTGAAGACCGAGACAGATTCCTAAAAACGGGATTTTATTTTCACGCGCAAAACGGGCGGTTCGAACCATTCCATTGATACCTCGTTCGCCGAAACCACCGGGAATCAAAATGGCATCAACATCATCGAACAGCCGTGCAAACTCGGAGTCGGAGAGTTTTTCCGCTTCTTCCGTATCGATTTTTTTGAAAGAGATTTTGACATTGTTTTCGAAGCCGCCGTGACGGACTGCTTCGTCGATGGATTTATAAGCGTCTTCAAGCTGAATGTATTTACCGGCCATTGCTACGCGAACGGTTTTATCGCTGTGTTTCAGTGTATCGACAATAGCCTGCCATTTGCTCAAATCGGGAGTGCGCGGCTGCGTATCCATCCGTTTCAAAATTGCTTCGTTAATGCCTTCACGGTAATAATTGATCGGAATTTCATAAATCGTATAACTTGCATCGTGACCGGAGATAACAGCGTCTTCATCGATATTGGTGAAAAGAGCCAGTTTCTTCTTCTGTTCGGGTTCCATCGGTGTCGAACAGCGGCAAATCAAAACCTGCGGCTGAATTCCGATTTCACGCATCGCTTTTACCGTATGCTGCGTCGGCTTGGTTTTGACTTCGCCGCAACTGACCACCGGCAGCAGCGATAAATGAACCGAAAGCGCATTCCGAACTGTTTTTTCGTGAATGATCTGACGGATGGCTTCCAAAAACGGAATGGACTCAATGTCGCCGACGGTTCCGCCGACTTCGACCACCGTAAAGTCAACTTCCGGTTTTTCGCCGATTAAATAAATGCGGCGTTTGATTTCATCCGTAATGTGAGGAACAACCTGGACACACTTACCCAAATACTTTCCGTGCCGTTCGCGGCGAATGACCTCTTCGTAAATTTGCCCTGTTGTGACGGAGTTGTCTTTCGAATAAGAAGCAGAGGTGAATCTTCCGTAATTTCCCAAATCGAGATCGGTTTCAGCGCCGTCGTCCGTCACGTAAACCTCGCCGTGTTGATACGGACTCATCGTGCCTGCATCGACATTCAAATAAGGATCGATTTTCAGCATGCAAACCGAAAAATTCTGTGCTTCAAGCAATGCCGCAATGGAAGAAGCCGCTACGCCTTTGCCTAAACTGGAGCAGACGCCGCCGGTCACGAAAATGTATTTGTTGAGACTCATAGATTAAAAATATTCCAAACCGCAGTTTTTTGCAATGGAATTTTCGAAAATTTTGCGCTATAATGAGGCATGAGTTTCTGTTATCATTGCGGCGGAACCATAGAAAATTCCCGTCCCGGACGGAGCGATGAATGCTCTCATTGCGGACGTCCGCTTCGCGTATGTAAAAATTGCCGATTTTTTGATACGGCAGCGGCTTCGCAGTGCCGCGAACCGCAGGCGGAAGCGGTTGCCGACAAAGAAAGCCCGAATTTCTGCGAATGGTTTCGAATTGCGGATACGGCTGCTTCCGAAACGGCTGCCGCCAAAAAAGACGGCGCCCGACAGCGTTTTGAAGCGCTCTTTCGGCGGGAGAATCCGTGACATATCGGTTTTTGATCAGCTGTCCTGCGAACTGCGAAGATCTGCTGCGAAAAGAAGTAGAAGAAGCAGGCGGTCAAAACATCAAAACGCGCGTTCGCTCCGTCGTTTTTGACGGAGATGCGGAAGTCGGTTACCGAATTTGTTTGCGCTCAAGAATAGGGAATGCGCTTATCCGAATATTGGCAGAAGGCCACGCCGAGACAAAAGCCGCAATTGCCTCATTGGCCGACACTGTTCTGTGGGAAAGCGTGTTTTCGGACGAACAAAGCTTTTCCGTTCTTTGCAAAATCGCCGCCAATAATAAAACCGAAATCGTTCATTCTCATTACGGTGCACAGCTGCTGAAAGATTCCGTCTGTGACCGTTTTCGACGCGCTAAAGGACGGCGTCCGCCGGTAGATACGCAGAATCCCGACGTGAGACTTCATCTGCGGATTGTTCACGCTCACGTGATCATCGGTGTCGGTTGGTCGGGAGAAAATTTGAGTCGGCGCGGGTATCGAACAGCGGAAGTGAAAGCGCCGTTAAAGGAAAATACGGCTGCTGCTGTTGCAGCTCGTTGTCGGAAATATTGGCAAACAGCCGACTTTATTGTTGACCCGATGTGCGGCAGCGGAACGCTGCTGATTGAAACGGCACTTGCTGCCTTTAACGCCGCCGCCGGGCTGCTGCGCAGCCGCCGCGCCCGCGGCTTCGGTTTCCAAGCTCTGCCCGATTTTGACGGACCGCTGTGGGCGCGGCTCTGCGCGGAAGAAGAAGAAAATTTCCGCGCAGCGGCGGCGGCCGCCTCCCGCGTGCGCTTTTTCGGATTTGATATTGACGCGCGCGCGGCGGAGGCGGCCCGGAAGAATGCGGAGGCGTCCGGATTAAGCAGCTTCATTTCCATTCGACAGGCCGATTTTCGCACACTGTCATCCGCCGATTTTCCGTCGGACTGGCGGCCTGAAAAGACGTTTCTTATCGTCAATCCGCCTTACGGTGAACGACTCGGTGAAAAGGATTCCGTCGCCGCTCTTTATCGTGATTTTGGTGAAACGCTGCGTCGCGTTTTTCCGGGAGCGGCGGCCGGCGTTTTGTGCGGCAGTGCGGAATTATCGGCAGCTGTCGGACTGAAAGCAGAGAAGACTTTTTCCTTGCGGAACGGCGCTTTGGAGACAACTGCGGCGATTTTTCCGGTTTTTTCCGCAGAAAAACGAACGGCGTGCGAGTCGGCGGCTTCTAACCGTATTCGTTCTGTTCAATCGGGAGAAACGCTCTCTGACGGTGCGAAAATGTTTGTCAACCGGCTGAAAAAAAATGAAAAAGAGTGGAAAAAATCGCCGTTTTCGAAACGGACGGGAGCATTCCGTCTTTACGATGCCGATATGCCCGAATATAACGCTGCAATCGATGTGTACATTCCTGCTGAAGGAGCGGATTTATCGCCCCGGATTGATTTGAGCGAATACGCTCCGCCGTCGTCAATTTCCGAAGAAAACCGTCGGCGCCGTTTGAATGAAATGATTGATGCGTTGATTTTCTTTTTTCAGGTCGATCATCGGCATATTTACGTCAAAACCCGTTTTAAACAGAAAAACGGCGCCGCTTACGGCGTCCGCAGCCGCGATGCGGAGATTTTCACGGTTAACGAAGAGGGGCTGCTTTTCGAAGTTAATTTATCCGATTATTTGGATACGGGGCTTTATTCGGATCATCGTCCGCTGCGCCGGATGATCCGCAGCGAGGCAGCTGGAAAGAGTTTTCTCAATCTGTTTTCGTATACGGCGACAGCCAGCGTTTGCGCGGCGGCTGGAGGAGCCGGAAAAATTGCATCGGTCGATACATCGTCGGCTTATTTGAAAACGGGACAGCGGAATTTTGAACGCAACGGTTTTTCTTCCTCCGCAGCGGCATGGATTAAATCGGATGTGATGACGTTTTTGCGAAAAAACCGCGACCGTTTCGATTTGATTTATGCGGATCCGCCGACTTTTTCCAATTCGAAAAGTTTAAAGGAAGATTTCGATTTACAAAGAGATCAATACGAGCTGATTCGTCTTTGCATGGAACGGTTAACTTCCGGCGGCACTCTTTACTTTTCCAATCATTTTCGTAAATTTGTTTTGGATGAATCGGTTCAGCAGCTTTTTTCTCCCGAAGAGATAACGGAGGCGACTGTCGATCCCGATTTTAGGCGGAATCCGAAAATTCATCGTTGCTGGAGGTTTATTAAAAAATGAAGCGGATGTTGTTTTTTTCGATTTTTTTGACGATCGGATCTTTTTTTGCAGCGGCGCAAGCTCCCGAGGCGGCGATTTCCGTCGCTTCGGCAGTCAATCAAATCGATGTGACAGTAACAGTTCCCGACGGTTATCGTCAGGGGTGGAATCCCGATTTTTTCGGAATCGATATTCCTGCAAGCGAAGCATTTTCTCGTGCGGATGTCGTTTTTCCGGATGGTTTTAGCGAGGGCGATTATTTGGAGGGAACCTTCACGCTGTCGGTCGTCTTTCATGCCGTTGCGGAGACTTCTTTGCAAACGGAACTGACGCTGCGTTATCAGTTGTGTGACGCTGACGGGCTCTGTTTCATGCCGGCCCGTGCGCAGTTGCTGGTCACCGTTGAACTGTCGCCGGAAACGTCGTCTTTATCGGATGAAAACAGCTCGGCTGAGGATGCTGCCGCGCGGTCGCTGCCGTTGGCGTTGGTGCTGCTGTTGGCGTTTGCAGGCGGTCTGCTGCTGAACGTCATGCCGTGCGTTCTCCCCGTGCTGTCACTGAAAGCCTTTTCAATTTTACGGCAATCGGGAGCTGATCGCCGCGGTGTTCTGATTCATTCGTTTCTGTACGCTGCCGGAATCATCGTTTCGCTGCTGATTTTGGCGGCGGCGACGGCGGTTTTCCGCGCCGGCGGTCAAAGCGTCGGTTGGGGATTTCAATTTCAAAGTCTCGGTTATCTGATTTTTCTGATTATTTTGCTGACGGCGGTCGCTTTTTCGATGTTTGATGTGCTGACTGTCACTCTTCCCGGAGGAGTCAAAACCCGTTCTCACCGCAGTCTTTATGCCGAAAGTTTTTTTACCGGTATTCTGGCGGTTCTTTTGGCGACGCCGTGCACAGCGCCGTTGTTGGGGGCTGCTGTCGGTTTTGCCCTGACGGAATCGGTTCCCGTTATTTTTGCGGTTTTCTTTTTCATCGGCGTTGGCTTGGCGTTTCCGTTCCTCCTCATCGGATTTTTTCCGCAGTCGATTCGTTTTCTGCCGAAGCCTGGGAATTGGATGAATACCGTCAAAGAGGTGACCGGGTTCATTCTGCTGGGCGTTGCGGTGTGGCTGCTTTCGGTTTTGGGAAATCAGATCGGTGCGGCCGCTTTAACCGCGTTTTTCGGCTGGCTTCTTTTGCTGGTGTTTTCGTTTTGGATTTGGAAAAAGTACGTCATGATGGGAAGTCGGAGGCTGATTCGAGCGGCGGCTCTTGTTGCCATCGCAGTGATTTTGATTCCGTCAGGGGCGGCGCTGATTCCGACCGAACGAGAGGAGAGCCGCGGTGAATCGGATTTTACGGAGTATGAGCGCTTCTCTTCGGATGCGGTTTCCGACGCAATGCACGGCGGCAATCCCGTTTTTGTGGTTTTCTCCGCAGATTGGTGCTTGACCTGCCAAACCAACGAAACCGTTCTTAACAGCTCGGAAATCACGACGCTTTTTAAAGAAAACGGCGTTCGTTTTTTTTACGGCGATTACACCGAAGGAGACGAAGAGATTTCCGCATGGCTGAAGCGATACGGCCGTGCCGGCGTTCCGTTTTCTCTATTCATCGATGCTGACGGACGGGAAACGGTGCTGCCCGAGCTCTTGACGAAAAATAAAATAAAGAGTTTACTGAAACCGTAAGGAGTCCGTATGAACGAAAAAACAGTTGTTCAACGTTATTTAACCGCCTGCCGGAATTATGCTCAGCTTCCGATTCAAATTTATCGAGAAAAGAAAGCCGTTTTTACCGTGACTTACGAAGAGTCGTTGAAGACGACAGCGGCGATTGCCGCCGGTTTGGATGCGTTAGGCATCGGCAGAGGAGAAAAAGTAACCGTTTATTCCGATAACCGCCCCGAATGGCTGATTTTTAACTTTGCGTTGTCGGGTATCGGCGGCGTTGACGTTCCGCGCGGAACCGATACTCCTTTTGAAGAGCTTCGGTTTATCGTTGAACACAGCGAAAGTTCTTGGATTGTTTTTGAAACCAAAGCGTTGGCGGAAAAATTTTTTACTGCCTGTCCCGACGTTTCTGTCAAAGGAATTTTTCTTTTTTCCGGCGAAGAAAAGGCGGAAAACGTCTCTCTTCCGCAATACACATTTTCAGAATTGAAAGAGAAGGGCTCCGCTGCTCAATCCGATGCGGCCGCTTTTTTTCAGACGGAAGCCGCAAAAGGCGAATCGGATGACTTGGCGTGTATCATCTACACTTCGGGAACGACCGGCCGCCCTAAAGGCGTTCTGCTGCCTCACCGCAGTTTTATTTTTCAACTGGAGCGCATTTATACCGATTTCATTCCGTGCCGGCCGGGTCACAAGGATCTCTGTGTTCTGCCGATTTGGCACGCATTTGAGAGAATTTGCGAGTACATTGTCACTACCTGCGGCGGCGCACTGATTTACGGAAAGCCGATCGGACCGGCGATTCTGCGGGATTTGGCTGAATTTAAACCGCAATGGTTTGGTTCGGTGCCTCGCATATGGGAAGGTGTTTACAAAGGCATTTCCAAAGCTGTGAAAGAAGGAGGCGTTTTCAAACAGTTGATATTCCGTTTTTTTACGGCTGTCGGAACGAATTTCAAATACTTTCACCACGTTTTGAGAGGCGAATATCCGTGGATGAAGCGGCCGAACCGTTTCGCCGATGTGCTGATTTCGTTTTTCCCGCTGCTGATTTTGGCGCCGTTCCACTATTTGGGCGATTTACTCGTTTTTTCGACGATTCGCAAAAAGCTTGGCGGAGAGATGATTGCCTGCGTTTCCGGAGGCGGATCGCTGCCTGCTTACATCGACCGGTTTTTTATGGCAGCCGGAATTACATTGCTGGAAGGATACGGCTTAACAGAAACCGGACCGGTTTTGGCTGTGCGCAAACTGAATCACCAAATTCCGGGGGTGGTCGGTGAATTTTTACCGGATATTGAATACAAAGTCGTCGATGAAGCGGGCAATTCGGTTCCGCCGGGACAGAAAGGACGGCTGTTGGTCAAGTCGCCTCAGGTTATGGATGGATACTACAAAGATCCTGAAAAGACAGCTGCCGTTTTGAAAGACGGTTGGTTTGATACCGAGGATTTGGTTATTGTCACTTATAATCGCGCTCTGAAAATCATCGGCCGCGTCAAAGAGACGATCGTTCTCAGCGGCGGTGAAAACGTTGAACCGGAGCCGATCGAAAATGCACTCTCTGCTTCTCCGTTCATCGAAACGGTGATGGTTGTCGGTCAGGATCGCCGTTATTTGGGTGCATTGATTGTACCGGCATTTGAAGTGTTGGGAGATTATGCCCGCGAGCACGGACTAAACGAGGTTCCTGCAGAAGATTTGATCCATGCGCCTGAAATCGAAGATTTATACAATCAAATTCTTCGAGAAACAGTCTCTGCTTCAAAAGGATTCCGAAGTTGTGAAAATATCGGCGGATTTGTTTTGTTGGAACATCCGTTCCGCGTCGGCGTCGAATTGACAACCACTCTGAAAATGAAACGGAATGCAATATCCGAAATATATGCGGAGCAAATCGATTCGATTTACGGCGGCAGTCGGCGTTAAGGACGGGCGGCTAAAACGGAAATCCAGTAGAAAAGAGCGCCGGCGACAGCGAGCAGAAATACAATCAGCGCGATACGGCCGGCTTTGGAAACGGTTTGCGGCTGCGGAAGGGTTAACGAACGGGAGAGGGAACCTGTTTTTTTTCGGACAGCAATTGCTTTTTGTTCTTCGCTCATAAAACCGCAGGAAGGACATCCGTTGGAAAATTCCTGCGCGTGTCCCGAGTGCCCGCATTGAGGACATTTAATGGAATCAAACTGCTTCCCGCAGTGAGGGCATTGAATATCCCATTTGTCGACTTGAGCGCCGCACGCTTCGCAAAAATAGTGCGGCTTCTGTTTAGCCATTTTGATTCTCCTTCATACGGAAAATTCGAACAAATGCGGAATTTTCCCGCTTCAGCTCCTTCGATCCGCGTGTGATTTTGCAAAGACTCAACCCCAAGTCATTGGCAATTGCCCGTTGAGAGCGTCCTTGGTAGAGTTGTTTGACCAGAGCCCATCGTTTGGCTAGTTCTTCTCTTTCACCGGCAGTCAGCAATACAAGCATCAAGTCTTTCATAAAATCTTTGTCGGTCACGGAAGCAAGTGTTTCTGTGATTTCATTCCATTCCGATTCACAGTCAAAATTCATGTGCGTTAAATTAAAAACTGGCTTTCAGACTTTCCGCAAAAGTTTTGTCGCCGATTTGGGCGAGAACGGCTTCGGCTTCCGCATCGTTTCCTCGGTAGCGGAGCAGGCAGTATGTGTCTCCGGCAATTTCGTCCGGATTTGTTCTGAGTTTTGCGTACTCGTCTCCGTTCATCGTCTGACCTAAAATATCTTCCATTTCAGCATTTGTAATTGATAAATCAAAAATTGTTTTCATTTTAAATCTCCTTTTTTAATCTGCCTGTTGATATTTTACACCGAAACGGGGATTTTTTCCAGTAAAAAATAAAAATAATTTGAAAGAGCTTCCAATATTGGGAATTTTTATTTGCGGCAAGAAAAAAAATTGACAATTCACCAAAGCCGTTATAAAATACTTAAATCAAAGCATATCAAATTTCAGACGAGGAGTTTTCATGAACAGGAAAATTTTCATTTATGTCGGACTGGCCGTTCTGCTGGTTCTTTTTGCGTTCGGCAGTTTGTATGTGCCGAAAACGGATATCTCAAGAACCGTCGAAAAGGTCGGAACAACCGTTTCCGAAGAACAGTTTTCGAAAGATTTAGCTGTAAACGAAATGGGGCTTCACCTTCCGGATTACATCATCGTTGTTGTCTACGCGGTTGTGATTGTCGCCCTCGGTCTGTTTGCGTCACGGACAAAAAAAGGTCATGAAAAAGACGAAAAAGACTACTTTTTGGCTGGAAAATCGCTGCCGTGGTGGGTGGTCGGTTCGTCGTTGATAGCCGCTAACATTTCTGCCGAACAGTTCATCGGAACTTCCGGTTCCGGATTTGCAATCGGTTTGGCGATTGCCAGTTATGAGTGGATGTCGGCGCTGACGCTGATTATTGTCGGAAAGTATTTTCTGCCGATTTTTATTAAAGAAGGCATTTATACCATTCCTGAATTTGTCGAGAAACGGTACAACCGCACACTGAAAACGATTCTCTCGGTTTTCTGGTTAGCGCTGTTCACCTTTGTCAATCTGACTTCGGTTCTTTATCTCGGTGCGCGTGCGATGTCCGCGATTATTCCCGGACTTGATTTGATTCACTGCATTCTGATTCTGGCATTCTTCGCGGCGGCTTATTCGCTGTGGGGCGGTTTGTCAGCGGTTGCCTGGACCGACGTTATTCAGGTGGTTTGTTTGACTCTCGGCGGTATCATTACGACGATTGTCGCTGTCGATAAAGTCGGCGGTTTGGGTACGATGATCGCTCAATTTCCGAGCCACTTCGAAATGATTTTGGGACCTGAAAACCCGGAATTCAACAACTTGCCCGGTATCGGCGTTCTTCTTGGCGGTATGTGGGTCGCTAACCTCTATTACTGGGGCTTTAATCAATACATCATTCAGCGGACATTTGCAGCGAAGAGTTTGGCTGAATCGCAGAAAGGTATTGCGTTTGCGGCGGTTCTGAAAATGATCATGCCGATTATTGTCGTTCTTCCCGGCATTGCTGCTTATATTCTCTTCCAAGATGGAAAAATCAATATGCCTGTCAACGATAACGGCGGCATTATTAATGATTCGGCGTACTCTGTTCTGATCGGATTCTTGCCGGTTGGTTTGCGCGGTATTGCGTTTGCAGCGTTGCTGGCGGCCGTTGTTTCGTCGTTGGCGTCGATGATCAACTCGATTTCGACGATTTTCACGATGGACATCTATAAAGAATACATCGGGAAAAACGCTTCTTCCAAGAAACTGGTTAACATCGGTCGGATTGCAGCAGTTGTTTCATTGCTGATCGGTGTGGCGATTGCGCCGCTGATGAAAAATATGAGTCAGGGTTTTCAGTACATTCAGGAGTACACCGGTTTGGTCTCACCTCCGATTCTGGCAGTCTTCCTTCTCGGTTTGTTCTGGAAAAAGACCACCACGAAGGGAGCGATTATCGGTGTTATCGTTGGTACGCTTTTTTCGCTGGGAATCAAAATTTTCTCCAATGCGGTTCCTGAAGCGGGATTACCGTTTATGCATCAGATGGGCGTGACCTGTTTGGTTACTTTGGCTGTGATTGCGGCAATCAGTTTAATCGAAAACCGCGGTAAGGACAATAAAAAGTTTATTGTCCTCGAAAAGGGACTGTTCAAAACGCATTCTGCATTCAATGTGATTGCGTTCGGTGTTATCATTATTCTGTGCGCGTTGTACGCCGTTTTCTGGAACAGTTCAACAATCCGTACGGTCTTTAAATTGGACGAAACGAAGATCAAAGAACGGATTATTGAAACTCCGAAAGCGAAGCAAACGGCAGCCGAGTCCGTTGCAGCCGGCGAAACGACGGAAGTTTCCGCTTCCGAAATTCAGGCCCTTCCTGCCGAATAACAATTTAAGAAAGAGGGCGTTCGTATGAACGCTCTCTTTTTTTAACAGAAGTTTGAGTTTATAAAAAAATTGAATCATAACAGTTGACAAAACTCGGCTTTGTATTTATGATTAAGTATCAAAAGAGGAGAACGTTATGCAGAAATATGTTTGCGATTTATGCGGTTATGTCTATGATCCGATGATCGGCGATCCGGACAGCGGAATTGCGCCGGGAACGGCTTTTGAAGATATTCCCGACGATTGGGTTTGTCCGATTTGCGGTGCGGCTAAGAATATGTTTTCCGCACAGTAAATAAACGGAAAGGGGATTTCCCCTTTCTTTTTTACCGTTTGATTTGTATTTTATACAAATATATAATTTTTACAGGAGAAAAAGAATGAAAAGAGTTTTACTTGTTTTGTTCGCCTTAACGGCTGCGGGTGCATTTGCACAGGAACAGAATCGGATGCCGCTTATCGGCGATCCGGCGCCGGCGTTCACCGCTGTGACGACACAGGGAGAAATCAATTTTCCGAAAGATTTTAAAGGAAAATGGATCATTCTCTTCAGTCATCCGGCTGATTTTACCCCGGTTTGTACAACGGAATTCATGACGTTCGCGTCAATGATGGATGAATTCAAAGCGCTCAACACGCAGTTGGTCGGACTGTCGATTGATTCGATTTATTCTCACATTGCGTGGCTGAGAAAAATTCAGGAACTGAAGTGGAATGGCTTGGAAAATATTGAAGTGACATTTCCCTTGATTGAGGACATTAAAATGGAAGTCGCAAAGAAATACGGAATGCTGCAGCCGAATGCATCGACAACGCAGGCGGTCCGCGCGGTTTTCATCATTGATCCGAAGGGAATCATCCGTACGATTTTGTATTATCCGCAGTCAACGGGCCGCAATTTCGATGAAATTAAACGGCTTGTGCAAGCCTTGCAAAAAGCTGACGCCGACAACGTAGCGACTCCGGCGAACTGGCGTCCCGGTGACGACGTCATTGTTCCGACAGCCGGTTCTTGCGGAACGGCGAAGGAGCGTATGGAGACGCAAACCGCGGATCAATACTGCCTTGATTGGTTTATGTGCTTCCGAAAGGATAAATAATCCTTCGGTAAAAAGAGCCGCCCTCAGGCGGCTCTTTTTTTGGTTTTACGGCAGCTCCAACGCATGCGGTCGCCAACAACCGCAAAAAAGCACAGTTGGCAGCTGCAGTCAATCGCGTTTTCAGGAAATTGAAACGACTTTGTAGCCGGCGTCGGCAACCGCCTTCGTTAAAACGTCGTCGGCAACCGGTTTTTCTATTCGGCATTCGGCTTCGGCATTCTGTAAATTGACAGACGCTTTGATGCCGTCGATTGCGTTTAAAGCCGATTCGACGTGGCTGCGGCAGTGGTCGCACATCATTCCTTCGATTTTCAGAATTTTCGTTTCCATATTTTCATCTCCTTTTGAAACAGCCGGTGTTTTTTCCGGCAGAATTCCATGCGGTTTAAAGCGCTTTAAGCGCAGGGCGTTGCCGACGACGCAAATCGAGCTGAGACTCATGGCGGCGGCAGCGAACATCGGACTTAACGGAATGCCAAACAGGACTTCGAGTAAACCGGCGGCGGCCGGAATTCCCAGACAGTTGTAAAAAAGTGCCCAAAACAGGTTCTCTTTGATGTTGAGCATTGTTTTTCGACTGAGTCGGATAGCCGTAACGGCGTCGGAGAGTCGGTTTTTCATCAGAATGATGTCGGCGGCTTCAACGGCGATGTCCGAACCGCCTTCAAGAGCAATGCTGATGTCGGCGCGTGCCAGAACCGGAGCGTCATTGATTCCGTCACCCGCCATTCCGATAATATGACCTTCGCTCTGGAGTTTTTCCGCTTCGGCCGCTTTGTCTTGAGGCAGCAGTCCGCCTTTGAAGCGGTCGATTCCGACGACTTCGGCGACAGCTTGAGCGGCTTGCGGACGGTCGCCGGTCAGCATTATGGGAGTGATTTTCATCCGTTTCAATTCGGCAACGGCGGATGCAGAATCGTTTTTCGGCTGATCTTCTGTCCACAGTGCACCGATGTACTTTTTTTCTACGGCAAAAAAGAGCGGCGTTTGCGCTCCCGTGGGAAGATCTGTTTCTGGAACGGTAATTCCGTTTTCATTCATAAATGCGGAATTGCCGGCTGTCACTTCTTTTCCATCCGCAATACACTTTACACCACGGCCGGGAATCGTTTGGCTGTCGGAAACTTTCAACGCTTTCGGCTGCAAATCGGCGGCATAAGCGGCGACGGCTTCCGCCAGCGGATGAGCGGAACCCGATTCGACGGCGGCGGCGTAAGCGGCTAAGTCGGCGGCGGAAACTCCCGCAGCCGGCCTCGCTTCGGTAACGGACGGATGTCCCTGCGTCAGTGTACCGGTTTTATCCAGCAGCAGCGTGTCGATTTTTCCCGCTCTTTCGAGAATCTCTCCATTACGGATTAAAATTCCCAATTCAGCGCCTTTCCCGATTCCAACCATAATTGCTGTCGGAGTCGCCAATCCCAGAGCGCAGGGACAAGAGATAACCAAAACTGCAATCGCGCGGCTGAAAGCCGTTTCAAAACCGCTTCCTCCTACAAAGAATGAGAGCAAAAATGCTGCGAGGGCGATTGCCATGACGACGGGAACAAAAACGCGGCTGATTTTATCCGCCAGCCGGGCAATCGGAGCTTTCGATCCGGAAGCTTCTTCTACCAGGGCGATAATGCGTGCCAACGCCGTTTCGTTTCCGGCCTGCGTGGTACGGATTTTCAGTACGCCGCCGAGATTGACGGAACCGGCCATAACGGTGTCGCCGGCTTTTTTTTCGGCGGGAAGGCTTTCACCCGTCAGTGCCGATTCATCAACCGACGAGTAACCTTCCGCAACCGTTCCGTCAACTGCCGCCGTGTCACCCGGCCGCAGAAGAATGAGATCGCCGACCGCTGCGTTTTCGGCTGCAACGGTTTCCTCTTTTCCGTCGCGCAGCAGAATCACCGTTTTCGGAGCCAAATTCACCAGTTTTTCGATGACGGATGACGTTTTGCGCTGCGCTCTCTTTTCCAAGTATTTCCCTAAGGAAACCAAAGTCAAAATCATTCCTGCCGACTCGAAATAAAGCCGCATTGAGAAACGGTGAACAATCTCCGTGTCGCCGATTCCCAACCCGTAACCGATTCCGTAAAGTGCGGCAACGCCGGATAAAACAGCCGCGCCGGCGCCGACGGCAATCAGCGAATCCATGACCGGCGTTCCATGAAGCAAGGTTCTGAAGCCGGCGATAAAATACGAACGGTTCAGAAACAGAATCGGGAGCAGCAGCAGGAACTGCGTGAAAGCGTATGCGAAAATTCCCGTCGGTTTGTGAATTCCCGGAAGCGGAACGCCGAGCATCGGAATCATCGCCAATAAAAACAGCGGAACAGCAAACACAACTGAGGCAATCAAACGGTTTCGGGCTGTGCTGTCGCTATCGGCTGCCGCTTCGGAAACGGGCGCTTTTTTTCCGCCGGTCGAAACAGTTCCCGGAACATAACCGGCCTTTTTGACCGCTTCGGAAAAAGCGGCGGTTTCGGTTTGCGTTTCGTCATAGGTGATTTTAGCTTTGCGCGTCAACAGGTTGACCTGAACGGAGCGCACGCCTTTGACTTTTTTTACGGCGTCTTCCACATGAACGGCGCACGCCGAGCAGGTCATGCCGTCGACGGAGAGTTCGCACTTTTTCATTTTTCGCTCCTCAATTTGTTGTAGATAATTGAATGGGGAGGCACTGATTTCGTGATCCAGCAGTTTCCGCCGATGATTGATCCCTTGCCGATGACTGTATCGCCGCCGAGAATCGTCGCGTTGGCGTAAATGATGACGTCGTCTTCAATGTCAGGATGACGTTTCTGTCCTCGAATCGGCGTTCCGTTGGTATCGAACGGCGAAACGGCGCCCAAAGTAACGCCTTGATAGATAATCACATTGCGTCCGATTCGGCAAGTTTCACCGATAACGACGCCGGTTCCGTGATCGATAAAGAAACCGGGCTGAATTTCCGCTCCCGGATGAATGTCGATTCCGCTTTGAGAGTGAGCGTATTCGCTCATGATGCGGGGAATAACGGGAACTCCTTGGGCGTACAAATTGTGCGCAACGCGGTAAACGGCGGTCGTCTCCACAAATGGATAGCTGAGAATGACTTCGGAAAGATTCAGCGCCGCCGGGTCGCCGTGATAGCCGGTATTAACGTCTTCCATTAAGTCCTGTCGGATTTGCGGAAGCGAAAACAGCAGTCGGCGGACGATTTCTTCCGACTGCCGTTTGGTGTCGCCGCCGCTGTTTTTCAGCCGCAGCGCATCGGCGATGTGTTTGTGCAGCAGCCGTGCGGCTTGACGTAAATTGTCGCCGATGTAGATATTCATTTCATCGTCTTCAATTTTCTCTTCCAAATACCGATTCGGAAAAAAAACCGCCAGAATTTTTTTCAGCGCTTCACAAATGTCGGCGCGTCCGGAAAGACCCAGCGCCAGACGGCCTTCGGCAGCGGCGGCTGCCCGCGCCTGAGCTTCCAACGTTTCGATAATCGGATTTAATTCGAAATTCAATGTGTCATTTAAATCGTTCATGAATACAATATAATCAAATTTTTGCAATTTTCAAGTGAGAAAAGGAAAGGACGGTTTTATCCCTGAATGAGAACATTCATATTGGTGAGAATTTGTTTTTGCAGTTTTTTTTCGGAAATTTGCCGCTGTTCCGCTGCTTTTTGCAGTAATTCGGTCAAAAGCGGAGCCGGATCATCTTCTGTACTGTCACTTTCAATCAAAAATCGATCGGCAGGGCATGTGCGGATGGTCTCTTCTGTTGCCGGAGATTTTAAGGAACGCAGCGAAAACGACAAAAAGCATCCCCGTTTCAGAAAAGGTTCAGCCGCTTTCGGCGAACCGACAAACGAGTGATAAATCATTTTCGGGTACGGCGGTTCGAGAATTTCAAGAACGGCGTCGTCGCTGTGAACTGAGTGAAACGTCAGCGGGCGGCGGTATGTTTGCGCCAGTTGGAAATGGTGGCGAAAGTACTCCGTTTGAAGATCAAAGTTCGGGTGAAGGCGATCTAATCCGGTTTCTCCGAGGAAAAAACCGCGGCGCACGGCTCGTTCCAATAAATCAAAATAGTAAGCGGTATTTTTGTACTTCGGCTTGCGAAGCTGCCACGGGTGAATACCGGCGAATTGATAACGTCCGGCGGAAAATGATGGAAACCGGGCAAAATCCTGTTCGCATATGCTATTAACGAAAAGTAAAAATTCCGTATGGCTGCAAATTTGAGCTGCCTTTGGATGGATATGGGCGTCACACAAAGGAAATTCATTCAAGCTCATACAAGTAAATTCCCAAATTACGAGCCCAACGTCGATAGGTCCACTCCGCATCATTTACGGGTATGGTTTGCTGCAGAGTTTCAGTCGTTGTATCAGAAGAGGTTGACACTGAGTAAATGTTGATTTCACGAATCACTTCGGAAGGCGTTGGACAAATTTCTTTAAAGCTTTCGTCATCAAGTGCGGAATCCTTTGAAATCGGAAGCAGTTGGGAAACGATGGTGTGGTCTGCGGCTGTCGAGGAGAGTATCGATTGAGTGCTGCCGTCGGAAAGTACGGCTTCGATCTTTGTGGATGCCGACGACGAAGTTTTAACTTGGTATAAAACTTCGTATGTGATGTTTGAACACGAAAAGAAAAGTAATGTCAATGGCAAAATTAATTTTTTCATTTGATAATAATTTCGTTTACGGAAATACGCTCGTCTTCGTTTTGAAACTCAATTTTGACACCGTAAATCGGTGCCGCCGCCTCTGTCTCAGCTATTCCTTTTTTAAACAAAGCTGCCTGCTTCCATTCGCCGTTTCGGGAGGTGAGGATAAAAACCGGCGTTTCGTCATCAATACGGCCGTTTTGGGCGTCATGGATGAAAAACCCGCCGGAAATGATTTGAAGCAGGGAACCTTGTCTCGGTTCGTTATAAATGACAGTAAACGATTGTCCTTCTTTCGGTGCGGAAGCCGAAACAAACGCATCGGCGTCGCGGCCGTTGACCGCGTATTCGGGCCAAGTATTGTTGGCAAAAGCGACATCGCATTCAACGGTCGCGTTGATTTCAGCTTGCAGTTTTTCGCGCGACGGCGGCTCGGAGAGTTGGATGCCGACGGCGGCAAAAACCGGTCTCAGTGCGTTCAGCCGCGTTTCGAAGTTCTTAAAGTTTTTTCGATCTTTTTTCGTCCACAACTGTTCGGATACCGCAAAGAGTCGTGGAAAGAGCATTTCATCGATTGCTTCTTCGTTGATTTCTTCTGTCCACATCGTGCATGCGCCGCCGATAAACAGATCTCGGTTAGGCGTTAGTGCCGGCGGCAGATAGGCGTAATTGTATACTTTTTTCAGCGGAAGCAGCGGCATCCATGCCGATTTGCACATTCCGGGGTATTCAGGATAATTTAAGTAGGCATAATCACCGCAGGCGTTCAAAGTCCGGATTCCCGCTTTCAGCGACTTTTTTAGGTAAGATTTACCAACAGAGGCGCGCCAAACTTGGGCAATGGCTCGGTCGCTGATTTTCAGGGACGGATATTCGCACCAGTAAATCGGCGTAATGTCTTTTTCTTCCAAATAAGCCGCATATTGTTTTAAAAACGCAGCCAAAAGCTCTTTTTCACCGAGCCCTTCGACTTTCATTTTTTCGGAACAGAGCGGACACTTTCCCCAAATACCGAGAGGAACTTCGTCTCCTCCCATATGAAAATATTCGGGCTTGCGAAAAATTTCAATCACTTCGTCGAGAATGCCGGTTAGAAACGGAAACAAGTCGGGATTGGCAGCGCAAAGAATTTCGGTCTGGTTGGCGTTGGAAAGCCGTTCTTTCGCCGGAACAGAGTTTGAATTGGTCGGACAAAGAAATTCGGGATACGCCTCAACAAAAGCCGCTGCATGTCCCGGAAAGTCGATTTCAGGATAAACAGTGATGCCCAATTCCGCTGCCCGATCCAGAACACGGTGAATTTCTTCAACTGTGTAAAAGCCGTTGCGTTCCGACTCGGGATAACGGCCAACGTTTGAGGCAATTTCATTCAGTTTCGGGTATTTTTTGCTTTCAATGCGCCAACCGTCGTTATCGGATAAGTGCCAGTGGAAGCGGTTGATTTTCGAAAACGCCAGTTTGTCCAATAGAGCCAAAACCGTTTCACCGCTTTGAAAATGGCGGGCGGAATCGAGCATAAAACCGCGCCACGGCTGAAACGGCGCGTCGCTGACGTTCACCGATTCGGAAAGTTTTAATCCCTGCAGTTGGAGCAGCGATGAAAACGCATAAACAAAACCGGCTTTGTCGGCGGCGGCAATCTGGACGCGGTTGCCGGCGGCAGTGAGCGTGTACGCCTCTGCGCCGAGGGAAGCGTCGACTGTCAACTCAAGATTGACTTCAGAGCCGGCCTCCATCGAACTTTGAAGCCCTTTCCCCATTCGGTTGTAAAAAGCGACAGCGCTTTCAGCTTCCTGCGGGCAGCTGCCGTAAACCAAAGCGGCGGGAAGCTGCGCGTCGCCGTTGCCGGAAACGATCTCCGCAGGCCGCGGAACCAATGCCGGTTCGGATGCCCCGACTGATGATGAACAAAAGATCAGCAGAAGCAGTATTTTTTTCATGTTTAGCTCCTGCTACCATGGTAGCACGGAAGAATTTCTTTGTCAAATCTATTTTGCTTTTCGCCGATATAAAAGCATTGAAGTTTTTTTTTGTAAATTTTATTTTAAAATTAGTTTAATTTATTTATTGTTTTATAATTATTTGTTATTATTAAAACTATGAATAAAAATAGGGTACACTGTAATGAGGAGCGGTAACAATATGTATAAATTCTGTTTATTGATGTTTGTTGTGCCGATGCTTTGGACGGCTTGCGACATGACGCTCTCTTCCGCTGTCGAAGGTGTGTGGGTTTCTCATGCAACTGAATTGTCGATTTTATATGAAGAGACGTATAATTTAAAGAAAGATGGGACTTACGCCTATGACAGAAAACAGGATGGGCGGGTTGTTTATACGGAGTCGGGAACATGGCTGACCGAAAAACAGACGGTTGGAACTTTTGAAGATGAACAGCGCGTTATTGTGTTTGCTCCTTCCTCTCCGGCGAATACGGAGCAGTATGTTCGGCTTTATTCAATGGAAAATAATGGAAAACTGCTTGTTTTGGGAACTTATGTTTTGGAGAGCGATTCGATTTCCAAGCAAAGATTTTATTCCAAGGAGGTCGGTAAATGAGAAATTTGGTCAGTTTGTTGTCAGTCATTTTATTGTTTATCGGCTGTGCATGGGGATCGTTGTTGGAGAATGAATTGACCGGATCCGATTCTGTACTGTCGGAATCTTTGGGCACTTCAGGTGTCTTGCCGCCGTCCGGGTTGAAATTTGTTTCGATAGCTGAAAACGCTTCCCGTCAAATTTTGGTTACGTGGAATTCCGTTGCCAATGCAAAGGAATACGAAGTTACCGTAAAGGGTGATCATAATGAAACGGTCAAAGTCGCGACAGCTCAATACCGCTTTCCGATTACGATGGACGAAAACGGATTTTCCGCCGAAGTGACATTGAAAACGATCAATATCAACAATGTTGTTTCAGCTTCAAGCGCGCCGTTATCTGTTTTTATCGGAACGGATGCCGTTTATAATGAAGAGTGCCACAACTTTTACGCATCCAGAGGAACGGAAACGTCAATTAAATTGACGTATTCGCCGGCAAAAGACGCCGATCGCTATATGTTGGAGCGCCGCCGTTCAAGGGCGCCCGAAGAAGAACCGTGGGACATCATCAATCCGGGAATTGTGAACGCTAATTTTGACGACCCCGAATATTACTACTTCGATCAAACGGCAAAAGAAGGATATCGTTACGATTACCGAATCACTCCGATTGACGTTGCCGGTATTGCCGGTATTCCAAGGGTGGCAAAAGAGGGGTTTTCTTTGCCTTTGGCGCGTTCTTTGAAAGCAGGACAGGGCGGAGAAGGAGTGTACGACGGCAATAAAGGTATTTTTGCGGTCGAATGGATAGTTCAAACAAAACTTTTGGATTTTGACGATCAGCCCGTGGAGGATGAAGTGTTAAATGAGCTGCTTGCGGACTTGGCTTTTGAAATTCGCACGGCGAATTCCGCTACGGGACTGGACGGAGAAGGCGCCAATTTTTCAGCGGATTGGAGTATCCATAATCTGCCCATGTTTTCGAATTACAACGGAAGCAATTTCAGTAATTTGAATCTCGATGGTTTCACGGATTCGGGTTTGACAATCGCAGGAGCAAAGATTTATCAAAAATCTTTCGAAAATAGTTCTGTTTACCGGCTTTATATTATTGTAGATGGAAACGGTCACAACGCCGAAACGAATCCGATTTGGGAAACGTACGCGTATTTTCAAGTCAGATCAAAATACGGCAACAAATATACAGATTTGCCGTGGTCAAACAAAGCTTACGGTTATGCCGTCAGTCAAACCGCCGCAGATTTGTGTTCAGATTTAACCGTAACAGCTGCCGAATCGGGTGCCGGTGAGGTTTCCGTCTCATGGAGCGGCGGTGAATCTACAAATTGGGCGGTTTTTATGAAAAAAGACGGCGAAGCCGGTTATACGGTCATTGAAGGCGCCGAATCGGTTTCCGGGACGGAGTATTCCGTTGGAGGATTGGAGGACGGGAGCTATTCCTTCGGTGTTGCGGCTGTGAGCGGTGATACTGTCGGGATTATTTTTGAAAGTGATGAGGTGAATGTTTCCTCTGCAAGTACGGGAGCAGAATCATGAAAAGACGGTTCCTTTGTTATACAGTTTTAATCATTTTGTTAGCGACCGGTTGCCACAATCAATTACGAGAGCTGAACGGAGCTGTTATCAAAACAGCGGGCGCAGTGCACATTACCGATCCGCAGAACGATTATGTGATCGACGCTGCCATTCCCATTCCGACGCAAGTCTCCGCCACTCAGGGCGATTTCAGCGACCGCATCCGTATTTCATGGCAGCAGGTGTTTTACAATGATTCGCAAATTCAGTATCACGTTTATCGTGAAAGTAAAACGAAAGACGGTGAAGCGACACTGCTTCGTCTGACCGGCTATCGGCCGATTGTAAACCTTTATTTCGACGATTTGGTCTCCGGAACGGTTGAGCCGGGGGTTGTCTACAGGTATTATGTTCGAGCCGTCAACATGAGCTCTCCCAATACCGAAGGTTCGGTTTTGAGTGCGCCTGTCGAAGGTTTTGCATTGGCGGGAGTCTCGACCATTTCGGCGGATTTCCGCGTTTCTACCGAGAAGGTCACCGTCACATGGGGCGAGGTTGAAGGCGCGTCTTTTTACTATTTATACAGAGCCGAAGAAGTTTACGAAGGCGTTCGGCCGCCGGATGAAGATTTCATTCGCCTCGATCAGGCGTTTACAGAATGTTCTTACAATGATTACAGCTTGACCAGCGGCGGAATTTTGAAAGCGGGGAAGAGTTATTATTACTATGTCGAAGCGTGTTTTGACCGCGAAACTACAGCCGAACGCAGCGGTTATGCTCGAGGTGCGCTGCTTTCCGCCGGTGCACCGGCAGAAGGTTACATTGAGGATGTTTCTCAGGACGAAATTCTTGGCGCTATCCGCGTAGCATGGACAGCGAACGCCAATGCCGAGAGCTACTTTGTTTATCGCATTACACAGGAGAATTTGGAGGGCGGCGACTACGTTGGAACGGAAATTGCGGTTGATCCCGCTAGCTTAAAAAGTGACAACGGCGCTACGGTTTGGTATGATACCGACCCCATTGTCGCAACGGGCGAATCTTTCTATTACCGTGTCGCGGCTATCAACGACTACGGTGCGGGCTCGCTTTCTTCTCCCAATATTTCAGAAGTCAGCGAACAACTGCGTGTTGCCGGCCGCGCCATTCCGTCAGCCGCCGATTTGCAGCCGTACATTATGCTGCAGCGCACCGGGTTTTATGTTTCGTGGCCGCAGGTGTTCAGCGGAGCGGGTTATTATCTGATGGTTGCCGACGGAACAAGCGGCCGCGCTCCGGCGGAAGAGAGCGGCTGGACGCTGATCGGCAGCAGCGCCGTTACGGCGACGGAAATGACCGTCAGCGAAAGCGATTTGAGTTCGGTTTTAAATGGAACTCAAATCGCCGACGCCAAACTCTACTTCCGCGTTTTACCGGTCAATACGACGCTGGTCACCGCTTACGATCCGACAAACGGCGTAACGCTGTCGGAAGACGGGACAAAGTATCAAAATGAATTAAACGGCACCGGATCCGAAGGAGATTCAAATATCATCCTTGTCGGACGGTCGAATTTCATGCAGCCCATGTATTTTGAAAAACGAGCGCCGTCGCTCATCAGCATTGAAGCGTCGCAGGGAACCGAAATCGGTACGGTCAAGGTCACCGCCGAACTGGATTTGAATTCGGAAATCGGCTACCTGTACGACATCAAACTGAAGAGAACGTGTTATTACGGTGATGAAACGGGCGTGTATCCGCTCAGTCTGCCGCCGGCAAACACAAAAGCAAGCGATGCTAAAGTTTTCACAAAGAACGGGCAGGCGAAACAGGCGCGCACTTCAACGATTTCCATGAGCGAATACTTTAACTCCGGCGTTATTGAATGGAACGATCCGATGCCCGATTATGACAAGAACGGCAACGAAGTCGGAACCATCACTTGGGATTACGCAACTTGGGATCGTGAAGCGTGGAAGTGCATTCTCCGCAAAAAAGATGTTGATATGCGGCAGTTTATGAATATCGAGTATACGCTGATCTCGATTGATTTGAACAACGAAAATAAGGAAACCGTTCTGAATGCGTCGCCGGCGACCGGTTATCCCGATCTGAGCGACAAAGAGTTCGCCCATTTGGCGAAATGGATGACAGACTGTGCTCTCAACTCGATTTGGCAGCTGAACATTCCGCGCTGTTTGTGGGACAACACTGTCAGCTGGCTGCCGAGTTTGAGTTTTTCACACAACGGCGAAAACGGCGGACGGATGGTGTTCAACGTCGGAAGCGTCACCAATTTGAGCGGTTCCGGCGGTACCGACGGAACGCAGTACAGCGACTGGCCGGGATATACCATTAAATTATCGATGAGCATGAAGGTTTCTTTGGAATCGAATCAGCCGCGGCAGGTCACTTTGAACGGCGTTCAGCTGGTAACCCCGTATTTCAGCGGCAGTATGGATTTGCAGATGACGGTTCGCGACTTCGGTCCGTTCTGGGGATTGTGGTCGGAAAGCGACGGTTCGTACAAAAAAGGCGGTTATCTGACCGTAAAAGCGGGAAGAAGATCTTCCTATCGATTCAATCCATCGGAAATCATTATGAAGGGAACCGGCGCAACCGATGTTTTCGATTATCAGGTGCATGGATATGATTTAAACCGCGATTTAGATCCGTCTGAAAAAAGTTCATATCCGACAAAAGGCGGCGGCTCGTGGCACTTTACTCGCATCAACTGGCCGGCTCGTCCGTATCCGGAAAACAATTCTTTTATGTCCGGTTTAGGGAAGAACGCATCCATCGATTACGGTACAACCCCGTGGTAGGAGCTGATAGAGATGAAAAAAATGATTTTGTTTTTGGCAGTTTTGCAAATAGCGGCGGTGTTCGGATCGTGCCGTCCGGACGGATATAACGCCGCCACCACGGCGGGATTGATCGACCTTTGGGTCTTGGAGAGCGGAGACATTACGGAAACTCTCGATTTGTATTATGAAAAAGGAAAATTCCGTTTCAATTGGACTCGTCAAATTCAGGGTACCGATATTGTAGAACCGGTAACGGGTACGTATAACGTTCGCCGCTCATACGATTACGGGCAAAAGTGGGAAATTTTAACATTGACCCCGGATGGCGAAGATCCTATTATTTATTCATATAAGATGACACTCTCTTTTGATAAACGGGTTTTGGCGCTTGAAGGGTCGGGAGTTTCGTATTATTATCGAGTCGAAAAAGAGAAGGATTCGCAAAAGGAGGCTGACGAATGAAAAAAACGGTTGTTCCATTTTTGATTTTGCTGTTGATGACTGCGTGTCCCGAAGACAGCGGACGCAATATTGATGTGGCGCCGCGTATCGATCTGATTGGGCCGACGGAAGTCTTTTTCAATATCAATGATACCTATATCGAGTACGGTTATACCGCAACCGACGTCGACGGAAACGATGTCACCTCCCTTGTACGCCGTGATATTTCCGATTTGAATATGGGAAAAGAAGGCTCTTATCAAATTTCTTACACCGCCGTTGACCGCAAAGGCGTCAAAGCGGATCCGGTTTACCGTGTTGTCAACGTTGGCGATGCTTTTGCTCCCGAAATCACCATAGCGGGTTCGAATCCGTTATTGGTCAAACTCGGAACAGAGTTCACACCGCCTTCTGCATCCGCTCTCGCTTACGATGGTACTGACATCTCCGACTCAATCGCCGTTGACGCCTCTTCCGTTGATACTTCGAAAGTCGGTACCTATATTGTCTCTTATTCCGTCACCGATGCATCCGGTATTTCCGGTTCTGCTTCTCTTTTTGTTTACGTTCTTGAATCTTCTTCTCCGAGGATCATTATACCGGAAATGGGTTCTTCGGAAGAAAGTCCGTTTCAAATTCAAAATCTTTCAAGTGATGCTTCGATAGAGGCGGAATCGTATTTTTACGACTCTTTGCCGCTGTTCCGGGCGTTTGATTTGGAGGACGGCGACATTTCTTATAAAGTGCGCGTTGATGAAACTTCGCTGACTGCGAGTGGATTTTTGGAGGCACTGAAAGCAGAACCTGTTGATGGCACGATATACGAACTTTTTTTGACCGTTTCCGACAACGACGGAAATGTACCCGTACCGCTGCCTTCTTTCTTTGTTGCCATTGTCGCCGACGCGGAGCCGCCTGTCATTACGGTCGGCACGGAAGGCCCTTATGAACTTGAAGTCGACATGTGGAGCAATAATACCCCCGCTTGGACCGAACTTTTAGAATCTTTGGATGTTACTGTTTGGGACAACAGTTGGGGAGCGAATACAGCAGCAAAACCATTTACGCCGAATTCCATACCGAATGATGACAACAATCAACCGCTTTTACAGGAGCTGACGGTTGAATACGCTGCCCTTCAAACTGCTTTGGAATGGACAAAGGGAGGCAGTCTTGACATTTACGATTACAATGATCCGCGATCGTCTGTCAATATCAAAGCAGTCACCTTTAAGGCGACGGATAACACCGGAAACACATCGTCTTTGCCTATTTCGGTTCGTCTGGTTGACACCACGCCGGCGGAAATTCTTGTCGGCAATCCGCAGATCGCCTTCGGTGCCGATTCGATCGGAACTGAGAAGCAGCTGCGTTACCGCGACAACTCAGGGCAGGAAGGCTACTGTTCCGGTTTGACGCTCGAAAAGATTTCCAACGCGTTGGTTCAGGGTTCTTTCAATGTCGATTTCACTGCTCCGCTTTTGGCGCCGGATGAGCCTTCCGCTTCGGCGACAACAAAAACAGCCAAGGTGACAGTCGGCTCGCCGCTGAACAATCCGAGCGGCGGGACCAATTACATGCAGAACAATTTGCTGAATGCCGATTTTGACGGCGTAAACGCTCAGTGGAACGGAATGAATTGGGACGGAACCGCTTCCGGCAGTTGGTGGAAGATGCAGCCGACCGATCCGGATAAGTGGGGATACGTCGACGGCGCCGACAGATACTGGCGGTGGACGTCGACTTGGTCGGAAAATACTCAGACGTTTGACTCTTTTCCGGCTTACAACGAAGGTAATTTGATTGTCGGCGGGGTCAAATTCCCGGCGACAAATTCCCAAATCAGCGCCCTGCTCTTTTCGGGAACACGGCATGTTGTTGTGGGATGGCCGAATGACGCCTGGATAACCAATATCCGCTTCACAATTGAATTGACTGAAGCCAACCGGAACGTCAATCTGTACAACGGTGTGAGTTATTGCTTCGGATATGATGCGGCAAATTACGCGGCTCACGATAGCACCTACGGAGCAGCGCAGCAGCGCAGCGTGACTTTTTCGCGTACCGGAGGATCCGGAACTTTTGGCGGTCAGACTTCTGTGATAAGCACATACGCCTCTCAGGAGAAAGGAATCTTTTTCCCCGATGCAAATACAGACGAAAAGAACGAAGCCCATATGTGGCACCTGTTGGCCTCCCACCCGTCCGTCACAAATAAAGGAGGAGCAAAAGATTTTCGTTCTACCTGGATGATCAAAAACGATGACACGGTAAAAGTGACGGGAGGCAGCATTACCGCAGTCAATGTCACAATTCAAGTCAACGGTTCTGATGAATGGGAAAACGATTACGGCGGATTTATCTCCAATATCCGCATCATTCCCGTCACATGGCCCGGTAAAAAAACTTTGACTGATCCCGACAGTCCGCAGGGATTTTATAAATACAATTTGAGCAGCGGTGCTGTCACATGGAGTGAAACCGAGTGATTTTTGAGCGCCCCTTCAGGGGCGCTTTTCCTTAATCTTGGACTTCCGTCTTCTCCGCAGAGAGACTTGTTCTTTTGTTTATTTGATTGTATAATGGTAAAACAAAATTAAGAGGAGATCTTATGAAAAAATTTTTAGCGGCAGTTACTGTTTCTTTCTTGTTGGTTTCCTGTCCCGGAGTCGGCGGCGAGAAAATCGAAAGCAATGACACAATGTTGGTTTTGCAGCAGGTGATGTATGATTTGGGCGGTCAAGTCGTATCCGGCTTTAACAACGTTACAGAGAAAAACGAGGACGGCGATTTTGTGCTTGATGCAAACGGGTCCGTCGGTAATTACACGGCTTCTTCAACGCTCGGGGTAAAAGCGCGCGACAAGGCGGTTTACAACGCTTCTTTGATCGATTATCAGTTTTCAACCAAAATTTGGTTGACAGAAAAAGCCGTTACGGATTCGTTGACAGGTTTGTCGACAGAGGGAGTAACTGTGACGGTGACGGGCGGCGTTTACGTTGAGGATGAAGTAGTCAGTTGGGGAAGAACCAACGCTTCTCGATACGCGGAAGAAAATATGGAAATCGGCAATGCCGGCGGTAAAGGATTGACTGTCAAAGTTGTCAAAGAAAGCGATAACAGCGTTGTTTACGAGGGCGAGGTTTTTGTTTCGATTAAAGCAAGCGTCAGCACAAATGCGGTCAGCCCGGCACTGACAGATTACAGCGTTAAAATCAACGGGCAGGAGTACGTTTCTCCGTATGAGGCGTGGAGTTCCCGTAATCGGCTGCCGTAGTAAAATAAAAACGATAAAGGAGTTTTAAAATGAAAAGAAAAATTGCTGTTATTTTGGCGCTTCTTACCGGATTGATGTTTTTTGGCTGCCGAACAGTTCCGAAACCGATTACACCCGCTAATCCTTTCCCTGTCGGCGTTGAATACGAAGTATTGGGGCGAGTCATTCTTGATGAACCGAAGTTAGCAAACGGATACATTAAGTTGTTTGAAAAAGCCAAAGCCGAGTACCCCGATTGCGACGACGTTGTCAACATCTGGGTGGAAAGTGCATGGAACGGACGCCATTACGCATTGAGCGGTTTGGCTATTAAGTACATTAAATAAGCGGTAAAAGAAAGTTATTTTCGATCAACCGACCGCATCTGTTTGATATTTTAAGATAATGAGCGGCAGCCCTGCCTCGATTCGCTGACATTATCCGTAAAATCAACAGAGCGCGTTATGAATCCGATCGGTTTTCCGGTTGGAGTTCTGACGACTGTTTAATTTAAAAATAAAAACCCGAGCTTTATAGCTCGGGTTTTTATTTATGTTATTCGGCAATGTCCAAAACTTCGATTTCAAACACCAGCCACGAATTCGGCGGAATAGGGCCGGCGCCGCGGCTGCCGTAAGCCATGTCGGGGGGAAGCAGAACTTTGCGTTTTTCGCCTTTCCGCATTTCTCCGACCATCTGATCCCAGCCTTTGATGACTTGTCCTGTTCCGACTTGAAACGTAAACGGAGCGCGGCCGACGCTGCTGTCAAAAATCTGACCGTCTGTCAGGCGGCCGGTGTAGTGAACGGTCACTGTGTTTCCCGTTTGAGGGCGGGGACCGTCGCCGTTTTTCTCAACGATGTAACGGATTCCGTTGGCGGCTTCTATCGCTTTACCGAAATCCTTTCCGACCTGAGCCAAGACGTTTTCATTCATTTTTTCTTCGAAAATCCGGCGCCGTTCCGAAAGAGTGGAGCGGTGTTTGGTGAAAACCTCGTCATCAACGATGAATTTTTCGGCTTTTTCGCCGTTGCGCACGATAATGACTCGTTTCATTTCATCGCCCTGTTTGATTTGTTTGACAACGTCCATTCCTTCAACCACCTTACCGAAAACAGTGTGAATGTAATCGAGGTGAGGCGTTGCCGAAAGCGTGATGAAAAACTGGCTTCCGTTGGTGTTCGGACCGCTGTTGGCCATGGAAAGCACACCTTCCGAATCATGCTTCAGCTCGTAGACAAATTCATCGCGGAATTTGTACCCCGGACCGCCGGTTCCGTTTCCTTTCGGATCGCCGCCTTGGATGACAAAACCGTCAACGACGCGGTGAAAGGTCAAACCATCGTAAAACGGCTTTCCTTCGCGGTAAGTGGTGCGGATGGTTCCCTCCGCCAAACCGACGAAATTGGCGACGGTCATCGGTGTTTCTTCGAAATAAAGCTGCAAAACGATATCGCCTTTATCGGTTACGATGACGGCGTAAAGTCCGTCGGGCAAAGAGGCGTAGCGCTGCCGCACTTCCTCGGCTTCACTGTCGGCACAGCCGCACAGCGGTAAAATCAAAAAAAGGCAGGCGGTTAAAATCTGCTTCAGTTTTTCCATTTTTATCTCCTTTATTGAGTTTGTTTATAGTAACAATTTTAAAAGAAAGAATCAATCGGAGGTTTTTTTAAAGAAATCGAGAAAATTATCTTTGAAAACGAAATTCGAGTCGCCGACGAACTCGCCGTTGCGGTAATAGCGAACGTAAGGAATCAAATCGTTGCCGAAAATCGTCTCTTTGGCATGCATGTATTCGTTTGCGCGCGCTTCGCGATTGTATTCGATAAAGAAGACAGCCGCTTCGGTTATCTCTGAAAGGTAGCGTTTCATCATCGTCCATTGCGGGCACCAGTCCTGGGTTAAAACGACCGCGGTGTTTGGTGCGGAAGCAATCACTTCGGCGGAAAATTCCCCGTTTTTCAAAAAAAAGTTCATTTGCTCTTCGGTTAGTTTTTTCATTTTTAGCTCCTTGTTTCAGGCTGCGGTGCGCAGATGACGGTTCCTGCGGATGTTCCGATACGCGAGGCTCCGGCGGCAATCATTTGCAGTGCCTCTTCCCGCGTGCGAATGCCGCCGGCCGCTTTCACTAAGGGCAGCCGTTCTCCGCCGTATTCACGGCAAATCGCCGCCATCAAACGCACATCTTCAGCACGGGCTCCGCCGCGGCCGAATCCGGTGGAGGTCTTCAAAAAAGCGGCTCCGCCCACCAATGCGGCACGGCAGACAGCCGGTTTTTCCTCTTCGGTGAGTTCGCACATTTCCAAAATCACTTTAACAGGAACATCTTTGCCGGCTGCTTCGACGACAGCCGCCGTTTCTGCAGTGATGTCGCCGTAACGGTGTTCTTTCGCCGCCGCCAACGAAATGACCGTATCGATTTCATCGGCTCCGTCTTCAACGGCTCGACGGGTTTCAAACGCCTTCGCTGCAGCGGTTGATGCGCCGAGGGGAAAACCGACGACGGAAGCGGTTTTTACGCCGCTGCCGACGAGAAACCGTTTCGCTGCGTTGACAAACAGCGGATTGACGCAAACGGCTGCAAAGCCGAAGGCACGCGCTTCGCTGCACAGCCGCCGAATGTCGGCTTCGACGGCTGACGCCTTTAAAAGTGTGTGATCGATAAACGGCGCCAAATCAAACGGCTGTTCGGATTGAAATTCGCTCACTGTATTTCCTCCGTTTCGTAAACAAGCGGCGGCGGCGTTGCGGGTTCCTTGCCGACAATCACCGCCCGTTCCGTTTGAGAGGCGGCTTGCGTCAGTATGCTTTCGTTTGAGGTGAAAAGTTCGGCAATCGGTTCGCCTTTTTCGATTCGGCTGCCGATTTCGGGATAAAAGCGGAGTCCTGCCGCCGCGTCGATTTTATCCTCTTTGCGCAAACGGCCGGCTCCGAGCGCCATAGCCGTGCGGCCGATCTCTTCCGTGTCGACGGCGGTTATGAATCCGCTTTCGCGTGCGTGCACAGTCAAACGGAACGCGGCTTGCGGCAGCCGTTTCGGATCGACCGCCGCTTCGGAATCGCCTCCCTGAGCTTCAATGACAGCGGCGAATGTCTTTAAAGCGCGGCCGTCTCTCAGCGCCGCTTCGGCAACGGTCTCCGCCTCCTGCAGCGACGCCGCCTTTCCCGACAGCAGAATCATTTCGGACGCGATGCGCAAAGAAAGCCGCTCCAAGCGGGAGTGAGGCTGCGTTTTTCCCCCGAGAATTTCAAACGCTTCGGTTACTTCAATCGCGTTGCCGACCGCCTTTCCCGGCGGCTGATTCATATCCGTCACCAACGCCGTCACCCGTTTGCCGGCAAGGCGGCCGATACGGGTAAGGAGTTGCGCCAGTTTAAACGCTTCCCGCGTCGTTTTCATAAACGCCCCGCTGCCGGTTTTGACATCGAGAACCAAGGCGTCGGCTCCGCACGCCAGCTTCTTCGACATGATACTGGAAGCAATCAACGGAATCGAATCGACTGTCGCCGTCACATCGCGCAGCGCATAGAATTTCTTGTCAGCCGGCGCCAACTCTTCCGACTGTCCGATAATCGAAAAACCGTATTTTTCAACCGTAGCAAAAAACTCCTTTTCGGAAAGACGCGTGCGGAAACCCGGAATTGATTCGAGCTTGTCAAGCGTGCCGCCGGTAAAACCGAGTCCGCGGCCGCTCATTTTGGCAATACGGCAGCCGCACGCCGCCGCCACCGGCAAAGCAATCAACGAAACCGTATCGGCCACACCTCCCGTTGAGTGCTTGTCAACCGTAATCCCCAGCGGCGAAAGATCAAGCGTGTCGCCGGAAAGCCGCATCGCCTCCGTGAATGCCGACAGTTCCTCATCATCCATGCCGTTGAACCACACCGCCATGCAGAATGCCGCCGCCTGCTCGTCGGAAATGGCACCCGAAACGTAACCGTCGACGATAAAGCGCAGTTCAGCAGCCGACAGCGTTTGGCAGTCGCGCTTTTTGCGAATCAAATCAACCATATTCATGTTCGCATTATAAATCAAAAACAAATGAAGAGCAAGTTTGAATTTTATACTCAAATCAGACGAGGTAAAAGCATATTTTTTTCGGGCGCGTGCGCGCCGCAAGCGGCGCGCACCGGGCTTTCCGCTGCAATTCGCAGCCTCCCGCGCCTTTAC
>CALXOJ010000004.1 GCA_944390005.1 uncultured Spirochaetota bacterium | reverse complement strand
TGGTATTCAACGTTATTATTTTGGAGATTTTTATATAGTAGTATTTGGTAGCGATGGTTATAAAGATGTCGATTTCTTTGCCTACCTGGAAGAAGTTTCTGACACAAAGATAGTCTACAATGTTCAAAAAATGTATTCTCATTATTTTGATTATAAAGAAGAAGTTAGTTATAATCAGCCAGAATTTTTACCTCTATTTGAAAAAGAAACACCTTTTAAAATTTTTCTTACACTTGATGGCGATTATATGAAAATGTACATAGATGAAGTTTCGGAAGATAACCTGTTCCAAATACTAGTCCGCACCACACCGGAAGCCTGCGACCAAATAGAAAAATGGATAAAAGGGGAATCAGATGATTTATCAAAAGTAGTCATGCCAAGATTTTCTTCTGTAAAAAAAGAATCTTCACCGGCAGCACCAGCGGTAAACATTTCTCCGAACAAAACAATGACTGTCTCTGAAAACCTGAGGCTCCGTTCGGAAGAAGCCACAACATCAGATGTTGTCACTGTGCTGCAGGCAGGCACCCGTGTAAAAATCCTTGAAGTCGGTAAAGCCGAAACAATAGACGGCATTTCCTCAAACTGGGTAAAGGTGAAAGTCCAGTCAGGGGGAAAAGACCGTGACGGCAAAACAATCACTAAAGGAACAGTTGGCTGGTGCTTCGGCGGCTATTTAAAGTAGATGCTGGGGTATAAAGTCACCGCGGCTACTTAGAGTAAAAACTGGGGTGTAACACCACCACGGCTACTTAAGGTAAATACTGGGGCGTAAAGCCGCCGTGGCTATTTAAGGTAGAGGTTGGGGTATAAAGCCGGTATGCTATAATTAAAAGGTGAAAAGATGTTTGAAGATGAATTTTCAGCATTACAGGCAGATATGGTCGATATCTGCAACGAGTATTCTAAAGGGATGGCAGATAAAATTTTTATTTATGCTGCAAATGAAGGCATGATTTTAACCCATCATTTTTATTGTATAAATAATAAAATTTATGATTGTCATAAATTAAACGATTCCGGTTTACAGATTAAATTTGATGTTTCTAAGGATTGTCAAGGCAAAGTATTAGACATACTAAACGAAGATATACAAAAAATTGAATCTGTTTGCAGGAAATATAAGCAACCGGTACCTAAATTGATGAAGTTTACATATGAACCAAAGACAAAAAAATTCAATGCCGAATATACATATGAAAACCAAACTTCTGATGATGTTTCAGTATTTGATAATTACGACGCCTGGTTTGAAGAAGAGCAAAGGCGGCTTGAAAAGATACGGGGTAGATAAAGTGCTGAATTCGACATAACACAAATGCCGGCAGATAAACCAAAAATCTATAATATACATTAAGGAGTAACAGATGCGGGACACGGTACAGTCAGAAGAATATTTTAGGGAAAGATATAATAAGGATGCGTCTGATCTTGCTGAACGGATGAGTAAATATGAAGAGGTAATAAGCCATCCGGAAAAATATAATGTATGGTCGTTTAAGTATCACATATATATGGAAGCAGCTTGTAAGTTTTATTCGGGGTATTCCTTGGGGCTTGGTATGAATGAGCTGCTTCCCGAAGTAGACCTTATCATAAGAAATTTGATTGATACAATGGAAGAAATGGACAGTGGTTATGATAATATGGCTCTGATCATATACTTAATCATTCTTTTTAACCGGACAGAATTTCTTGATGAATATAAGGAATTATTGATAAAAAGTGAATATTGGGATGTTTATCTGGAAAATCTGATACAGATACTGGACCCAACCTGGCAGATAAGTACGGAAGAACTGTGCTGCCCAAAATACACCAATGCGGTATCGGTATATGAGGTGGTGGTACTGTCAAAAGAAAACAAGGCGGAAGCCGTCCAGCGGTTAAAGAGGTATCTTAAAAGGCAGTGGTTTATGTCATTAACCGAAGGTGTTATAACCAACCGGGATCTGAAAATAGGGTGGTACCGGGGGTATTGGTGCGTCGCCGCCGCCGCTTTGGTAAAAGCCCTCAAACTTGACGATACGGAACTGAAAGACTGTAAATACTATCCCTACGATATGGCTCATTTCTGTTAGGGAAAACTCCTTATTACAAATGAACACTTACTGTTTGCGTTTTTTCTTTCGAAAGTACTAAGATTTGTTGTGTAAAAGTCTTATATTACAAATGGTAAAATTCATCGCAATTGTAAAGGAACATTATTTGCGGGTGAATTTAAGTCGATTAATTTTATTGATGCAATTGATTTTTTTGAGAAGAATATTCTTTTTGATTGTGCTGTCGGCAGAAGGACCAAAGCAGGTTGAGAGGCCGGATGATAGTGGGGAAGATGAAACAGATAACGGAAAAATCCGTTATAACAAAATTGGTTTAAGAGGTTCCCGATGAAACGGCGATTACACCCGGGGCTTCTTCTGCTCTTCTGTGTTTGTGTTTTGTTTCTTAACGTTCTCATTTCCGTCGCCGCCGTTGTCATCCTCTTTCTTCCGCAGGATTTTTTCCGTATTTTCACAAAAGAAGCGGTTCTGGGTTCCGTCTCCGCCGCGGCGCTGACTGCCGATGCGGTGCTGGCGGACAGAAGAAGCCGCAAGGTACTGGTTCCGCTCCTGTGCGTGCACGTGCTGTTCCTGGCGGCTTCGTTTTTTATTCTGTCCCGCTGCGGTTATTATCCCGTCTGGAAGTTCATGCTCTTTTGTCTGGTGATTCCCCAGATTTCAGCCGCATTCTTTTCCCTGATGAACGTCTTTCCCCGTAAGAAAATTTACTATATACTGTTTGCGGGACTTATCTGCCTGCTGTTTGCAAAAACAATTTTTTTTATGAACGGCTGATGTTCTTGTAAACCGGAAGGAATACGCAATCATGAAAGACAAATCTTTAAACAGAGAAAAAGAAAGACTCCGCAACCGGCTTGACAACTCCGGTTTTGTCCGTGCCATCGGCTGGAACGACAACGAAAATATGATTACCGGATGGACTTCCTTTACCGTCACTCTCTTTTTTCTGAACGGACATCTGCCCGAAGTGCAGCAGCGGGTGTGCGGCTGTGTCCGGGAATACGCTTCACTCATCGGAAAAGAAGCAAAGTTCTATATGAGTCCCGTCTCCTCCCGGCTGCATCTGGCAAAAAACGGACGGATTAAACTGCTGAGCGAAAACGATATCCGTAAAGTCCGGGAAAAGGGCGGACGCAGGACGGTGAAATTCCTTATGGCTTCCCACGAAACCATGGAGGAATACAATACTGTGCCGCCGAAATTTTCGCTGTTTGTCAGCCTGCAGCTTGACATCGAAGACAGTGAAGATGAAATCCCTCCGGAAAGAAAAGTCAGCATGATCAGCGCGGTCTTTCCTCCTTCCTTTTTTCTGATTGACAAACAGCCGCTGACATTCACCGATCTGGTGCTGAAGTGGAGCAACGCCCTGCATCCCCTCAGCGGAACAGCCGGCTGGGGAATCAGCCAGCATTCCGGCGAGTTCAATTTTCTTGTTGCCCAGGACACCTTCGCCCAGGAGCTGCTGCGCTTTCCCGGACTGGAACTGCCGCCTTTGCCTGTCATGCCCGAAGATACCCGACTGTTTGAAAACCATATCGCCGGCATCAACTGGCTGACGGTTATCTGCCGCCGGTTTGCGGAACAGGCCGGCGGAGAGAAAAGCCTCAAGGCGCTGGGCAGGGAGTATCCCATTGCCCGTTATGATGACGGATTTATCATCCAGGCCGGCCCCAAACCGGAGCTGGGCGACCGGAAAGCGAAGCGGATTCCCTCTTATTACGGCAAAGTTCACGACCTGTTGCGTCCCCTGCACCCGCCGCCGGAGGAGCTGAGAAACTGCCTGATCGGTTCCGTGATTGATTTTGATCCCTTCACCAAAGACCTCAACCGCTATTCAAAAGAAGAAGAGGCGCAGCGCAGTCTGGATTTTTACAACCGGTGGATGAACCGCTTTTCCGCCGATACAAAGATGCTGCCCCTTTACAAAAGAAATAAAAAATTACGGGAATATTTCCTGTCTCTGTTCAGTAATTTACGAGAGTAACAAAGCGAATACCGATATATTTTTATAGTAATAACAGGAGAAAATCAGATGAGCGACAGCAGCACCACTTTGGTTCCGAAAAGGATCTTCATCGAAGCGGCGGAACGGGAGCAGATGGGAAAAAGAATCACCTCGTGGATGATCGAAAAAGGGTGGATAGAAGCCGAAATCAGCGACTGCGTTCTTTCCGAAGGCGGCGGCCGCCGGATAACCCGAAAAGGGAATACCCATATCAGCGGCTTTGAGCCGGATCACAACCTCGCCGTAAACGGATTCTGCATCGAACAGTTTGACGGAAAAAATGTGTTTACCAATCTGGAAGGCGGCCTTGAGTCTGCCGTCTGTTCCGGCTGCGGGGAAGATATCGGGGAAGAGTTTTACGATATGACGGAAGCATGGTTTTCCGGTGAAGACAACCCTCCGGTTCCCTGTCCCTGCTGCGGAGAAAGCTTTGACATCCGGGATTATGTGCTGGAGCCGCCCTGGGGGTTCAGTCAGATTGGTTTTACTTTCTGGAATCTTTCCGACATGACGGAGGAGTTTGTGGAGGAATTCGCCGCCGTTTTGGGTGAACCGGTGCAGGTTGTTTGGGCGCATTTGTAAATCCTTATGGGTAGCATGAAAGAATCCGGTCAAAACCGAACGGAGCAATAATACTTTCTTGCCTTTTAAAACATCATCATTTATACTTGAAAAATGAGCAAACCCTATAAGCCTTCCAATAAACCCGAACTGATGGAGTTGATTGAAAAGGATGTTCCACTGGGGGATATCGATACCTCCCTGATAACCGATATGTCGAACCTGTTCGAATTTTCCGAGCGGAAAGATTTTTCCGGCATCGAAGAATGGGACACTTCCCGTGTGACCGATATGAGCCGTATGTTCCGCATGGCGCGGTACTTTAATCACGACATATCCCGCTGGGATGTCTCCCATGTCACCGATATGAGTTATATGTTCTGCGAGGCCGCGGCTTTTAACCAGCCGCTGGAATCATGGGATGTTTCCCGGGTGAAAGACATGCACTGTCTTTTTGCCCATGCCAAAAGGTTTAATCAGCCGCTGGAAAAATGGAATCTTGTCTCCGTACAATCCACCCGGGCCATGTTCTGGAATGCCCACAGTTTTAACCAGCCCCTGAACAACTGGGATGTTTCCCATGTGGAAGTCATGGCCTGTATGTTCGATAATGCCAAAAAATTCAATCAGCCGCTGGATCAGTGGGATGTTTCCAATGCCGTTGATATCAGCTATATGTTCAGCCGGGCAGTTTCTTTTAATCAGAATATCAACAGCTGGAATACGGAAAATGTCCGGTATATGGAGGGGGTCTTTGAGAACGCTACTGTATTTAATCAGCCTCTGGATCATTGGAAAACCGACCAAGTGATTAAGATGAGCAAGTGTTTTCATAACGCCAAAGCCTTTAATCAACCGCTGGACGGCTGGAATGTATCTCGGGTCACAGATATGGAAGTCATGTTCAAAGGGGCGGATTCTTTTGACCAGCCTCTGGACAGTTGGGATGTGTCCCAGGTCGAAAACATGGCCGGAATGTTTCAGGACGCCCTCAGTTTTTCCCGCGGTCTTCCCGTTTCATTCCGGACGGTGATGCCCCGCTGCAATGTCAGCGATATGTTTTTAAACGCTCCCCGTTTTACCGACGTGAAAATGCTGGTGCAGTGTTTTGCGATTACTACCAAGAAAAAATACCGGGAAGAGGTCAAGTCTCAACTGAAAAAGATGAACCCGGATGAAGTCTATCCGGAACTGTGCCGCTACAGCGGGAAGCATGTGGAGGCCTTTAAACAGGAACTGGAAAAATGTTATCCCCGCCTGAAAGAAATAACGGTCTCCGATGAGCTGCAAAAGGACGATTCCGGAATGTACCGGCCTGCGGATAAATTCGGGCTGATCCGCCTGCTGCGGCTGAATATTCCTCTGGGAGAGATTGACACCGGGGCTGTCACCGATATGTCCTGTCTGTTTAAGAATTCCACCCGGAGCGATTTTTCCGGCATCGAAAAATGGGATACCTCCAAAGTCACCACTATGCGGGGAATGTTTTCCGGCGCCAAACAGTTCAATCACAATATCGAAAACTGGAACACCTCATCCGTCACCGATACATCGGAAATGTTTGAAAACGCGGCGGAATTCAATCAGCCCCTTGAAAAGTGGGATATGTCTTCCGTCACCGATATGCACAGAATGTTTTACAACGCCGTGACGTTTAACCAGAGCCTTAACGGCTGGAATGTCTCCAGGGTGACTTCCATGTACGAGATGTTTTATAACTGTATGTTCTTTAATCAGCCCCTGAACAACTGGGATGTTTCCAACGTAGAAGATATGGGTAGCATGTTCGCCGGGTGCCGCCTTTTTGACGGAGACATCGGCAGCTGGAATGTGTCCCGGGTTCGGGATATGAGCTTTCTCTTTTTATGTGCCGCCAGTTTTAATCAAAACATCAGCAACTGGGATACCGGTTCGGTTACCAACATGAGGGGAATGTTTGACTGCGCCCGGTTCTTCAACCGGCCTCTGGAAAAATGGGATGTTTCCAAAGTGACCGATATGAGCCGGATGTTTCAGAATACGCTGTGCTTTAACCAGCCTCTGGAAAAGTGGGATATCTCTTCGGTCACCAATATGGGCAGTATGTTCAATACCGCCCGGGACTTTAACCAGCCTTTGGAGAAGTGGGATGTTTCCCGTGTGACGAATATGGTCGAAATGTTTTCCGTTATCGACACTTTCCCCGACGGCGGCCGGCAAGCCTTTAACCAACCCCTGACCGGCTGGAAACTGCGTACCCAGAATACCTACCACATGTTTTACTATTCCGGTTACAGTCATCTGGAAACGTTAATCATGGCGGCCGCTTCCTCCGGCACCGATTATGCGCCGGCCGGGTACCGGGCAAATGTCAAAGAGCAGCTGAAAAACCTCTGCGGCCGCTTCGGAAAGGAGACCGTCCGCAGCGCCCTGATTGAATACAGGGACAAATATGCCACCGGCACGCTTCTGAACGTGCTGGAAGAGATGGAGTGAGGGGAAATATCAAAAAATACAACTGATTTGGAGAGACAGCAAAATGGCTAGTTCAAATATAAAAGCTGTAATTCTTGGCGGGCTTCAACAAGTTTGGGAGCTGATTTTGGACATTGAAAATTACGCTGCTTGGAGAAGCGATCTAAGTAAAACAGAAGTCATCAGTGACACGCAATTTATTGAATATACTAAAGACGGCTACCCTACCACTTTTACTGTAACACTTGTTGACCCATACAAACGATGGGAATTTAATATGGAAAACAGTAATATGAAAGGTCATTGGATTGGCGTTTTTACGGATAAAGGAAATGAAACAGAGATTGATTTTACGGAATTCGTGGAAGCAAAAAAGTGGTTTATGAAACCCTTTGTAAAGTCTTATCTGAAAAAACAGCAGGCACGGTTTGTTGCGGATATAAAAAGAGCATTAGGGGTAAATAAACCATGAGAGAGCTGATCGGATACTGTGGCCTGGATTGTGAAAAATGCCACGCATATATTGCAACAATCAATGATGATCAAGCCTTGCGTGAGAAAACAGCAAAGCTGTGGGCAGAGTTAAATAATGCTCCTATTCTGCCTGAACATATTAACTGCGAGGGCTGCCGTATGAACGGAGCGAAAACGGTGTTTTGCGACAGTCTGTGTGAGATTCGGAAATGTGCATTAAATAAAGGTGTTTCCACCTGCGGTGACTGTTCTGAATTAGAAACCTGCCCGACTGTTGGGGTGATTCTTGAAAATAATCCGGCTGCATTGGAAAACTTGAAAGGATAATATACATAGAGTAACTAATATAGATTTAGCGAGGTTTTTGTATGGAAATTAAGAAAATAGATGAGACTCAACTTGCTTATGCCATTGACTTAATTTGGTCTACATTTCTACAATCAAAATATTATAAAACTTTTGTAAAGCCATTATAATGTTGAGTAAAATACCAGGCTTCAGTACGTCTCCTTTTCTGGTTGTTGTATCTTTTCTGAAATTATATTTTAATTCTAGCTTAATTTATATCTGTGGCAAAAGAATATTTTATTATATCTGTAAAATATGAATGAATACTTTCTCCAAATGCGGTTATAGTAGCTTTTTCATAATTAAATTTTAAATCATATCTTTCTGACTTTCTTTCAAAAAATTTCATTTTGATAGTTACATTAGATATTTTACATTGTTTATAGTTAAAATTTACCTGATAATTTAATCCAATAAAATTTTCATCAGAACAGTTGCAATTAATACTAATATTTCCATTTTCATCATATTTATATTGTACGATATGTGTTAATCTTAAATTAGAATCAGGACTTTGAATCGATAAATGACCTTCTAAAATCATATACTCATAATTATAAAAATAAAAAGGCAAATTTTGCAAATTAGGATCAATAAAGAAATAATGACAAAACGATAGAAATTGAAATATTGAAATTATGCTTCTATTTGATAGTAAATCATTATATAGTTTTAAATAACTGTCATCTTTTAATAAATAAACATCTGTATTGTTAATTAATACTTTATTTTCTGGTTTGAATGTTATTGTATATAATTTTTCAATAGAATTATCTTTTATATAATTTAATGTAAAAGTATTTTTTTCATTTTTAATTTGAAAGGTTGAAACAAAATCATTGTTATCGATTATTTCATGTTTTATCATAGAATCTTTTTTAATTGAAAATGAAAATTTTTGAGTGCGAACTTCAATATCTTTTTCTTTTGGTTCTACCTGTTGTATTGAAAAAGATTTATTTACAGTAAATTGATTTTTACAAAAAACAGGAATAACTACAAAACAAAAGAAAATAAGACAAAATAATTTTTTTTTCTTCATAATTTTACCTTTTTGGACTTACTTTTATCATCTGTAAACTCACCATCAGCTGAAATACCTCTTTTATCTGTGCTATAAATAGCTTGCTCTCTACCATCCCAATGAGTTGCCCCATTACTGTATTTAGTTGGATTTGCAGTTAAATCAGTATAAATTATTGCAGCATACGCAGCTTTTCTTGATTCCCAAGCTTTATTATCCTTGTCGGTTCCTTTTAAGAACTCTTTTGCTTGTGTAGAAGTAGCGCCATATGCTTTTTTATTTACCTTTGAAAATTTTTCATTATTTTTATAACTTGTACTATTACCACCATCGTTGTACCCATAAATACCTTCTGTTTTAAGTGTATTTAAAATTGTTTTATTTCTATAGGTTGCTAGATTAACAATTGTACTTGCAATAGCATATGATTCCTTTTTATTGCCAGAAGATTCCTTTGCAGTGGAATTAGCAAAAATATTCAAATCATCATTATTTATATTTAAATCAATAACATCTGATTCATAGTATTTTTCTTTGAATTCATTCACTGCATATGCTTTCTTGGAAGCCCCTTTATATTTTTTATTTTTTTCATCTGCTTCACCCGTTGTTCTTTTATAAAAATACCCCTCAACAGTAGTGTTGGAAAGTTCCGGCTGTACGGAACTGGTTGCCAATGGAACTTCTACGGGAGACTTTGAGCTTTCTGCTACTTTCTTTGCAGAAATTTCGAAAATATACGGTATAAAGAAACTCAGACTGGCTTTGTCTTTAAATTCAATGAATCTTCCGCTTATTATCTCATCGTAAGTTTTATTCTTTATGTTCTCATTCTCTCGCAAATCGTAATTTATGTGGTAGATGTTTATCAATAATTCCTTTATTTCAGAATCTGACAACACACTGCCAAGTGTTACTGCTGAAAACTCTGCTCCAGAAACATCCTTTGCCATATCGTCAAAAGATCTTTCTGTAAATTCATATGGGGTAAAATCAAATGGAATCTTTATTATTTCATCAAATTTTACAATATGATTCTTGTCTAATTCATTTATTGCAATTATTTTGTTAAACAAGACATTACAACTATAATCAGAGCCGTACAATTTATCAAAATAGAATACAGTATGTATATATTCTGATATTGCATAGATGTTCGCACCATCAGTTTTCAAAGTTTCTGGTATTTTTCTTTTTTGCGAAATCCATTTGCTGACCAATGAGTCCCTTCCTCGCAGACAGAAATTGAAAAAAGAACATTCTCCACTCATACATTCCTCCTACAATATTTTCACTTTGCCTACAGGCAGCTCATTTTCTGTGATATACCCTTCTGAATTAGTCTGTCCTTTCCTGCATGAACCATCTGCTAATTTTAATATGTAAGGGTAGTTTCTCAAAAGCTTCCCATTCATGCTTAATTTTGCAATAAAATCTGCATAAACCTCCAACACCCCGCTCTCCCCACTGGTGGCACCGCCGCACTCCACCACAAAGGCATATTCTGGCAGGGTGTAGCCTTTTTCTTCAAGCTCCTTCAGGCTGTTCGCATCGTCGTCGTCTGCAGTGTAGGTCACCTGCCACTGGCATTTGATTTTGCCGCCACTTACAACAGCGGACAGGGTGGTTACCGGGTCGTCCTTGCCGTCAGCGTCTTTTTCTACAATCTTGATGGTGGCGGGGGCTCCATCGACATCATCGGCATAGGCTCTGTACCGAACATCAAAACAAAGGTAGACTTCATCACCAACTAGAGCTTTCGTAATTGCTTGGCCGTTTGAGTCCTCCCACCATGGTTTCGTTTTTGATTGACGTAACTTATAAACCGTGTCGCGAGTAATATTATTTAGATAAATATTATTGGGTATTTCATATTCGATTTCTGCAAAATCTTTATCCTCAATAAACCTATTAATGTGTTCTTCTGTATATCTGACTAATTTAATAGTATTGTCATTTTCAAAATCTAGATATAATTTTGAAATTATAAGAAATCTTCCTGCACCAAAACTTTGTTGTATTACTATAAAATTATTGTGTTTGTATATAAATTGTAATCCCTCGCCATAATCTTCTATTCCTAATGCTATTGATTCCATGGAACCAATGAATGAAAAAGAATTATCTATATTTTTTTTATAAAACGACAATATTTGTGAAGATTTACCTAACGAATCAGTAACGTCAGTAACGAGAATTTGAAGATAAACATCTTCATTTAACACTGTTGAATATGAGTCATCCCCTGCCCATCTATTGAATTCCTTTTCAATATATTCTGCTTCAGCTTGTGCAAATACAATATTAATAAAGAAAAAAAATGTTATACAATGTATTATTGAAGGTTTTAAATATTTCATGTAATCTCCTTTGCCTGTAATGAATTACATTCTGTCAATTTCCAATTGTTTTTTATTGTTTCAAAATACGTTTTACGATCAGTTTTGTGTCCATCGTCTTTATTAATGACATTTGTAATAGCATCCACATCTTTATCTGCATATCCTGTGTCGGCCTTTGCATTAAGTTTTTTCCACGACCAATACGCCATTGCTGATATGAGAGCTTCTGGTAATTTATTTACAGTTTCACCACAAATTTTATTAGTAAATTCAGGACATTTTCTCTTAACTTCTTCATTTACTTTTTCATAATTGTATTTCCCTGTCACCTGGATATATCCTCCCCCTCTATATCTCCAGCCATCTCCACTTGTAATATCTCCATTCCCATTACGATTGGCATAAGCTCTATTTGCAATCGCTTCGGGATTTGCTTTATGTGATACAGTACAATGAAGTTCGCAAAAAGGAGTAGAAAAAAGCCATTGAAAAATCCATAATGTGAGCTAGGAACAAACAAAAGGATAAGACAATGGCTAAGAGAGAAGATACAACATATTTTGAAAAAAAGCTACTGGAATTTGTGGGAACAAAAGATCCCATGCTGGAAATGTTACAATGGGTAATGGATAAATTCATGGAAATAGAGGTGTCACAGAAGACAGGGGCGGAGAAAGGAGAACGAACAGAAAAACGAACCGGATACAGAAGCGGGTACCGAATCCGACGGTTTGACACCAGACTGGGAACAGTGTACCTGTCGGTACCTAAAATCAGGCAGGGAGGATATATACCGTTTTTTGTGACAGAAAAGAAACGTAGTGAACAAGCCCTGATCCAAGTAGTTCAGGAATGCTGGCTGAACGGAGTATCGACACGCAAGATAGAAAAGATAGCCGGAAAGTTAGGACTGGAAAGTCTGAGTGCATCGGAAGTCAGTGAAATAAATAAAGGGTTGGATGACATGAAAGAGGACAAGACTAGCTGGGTCAGTTTCTTCCAATGGCTGCGCAGCCGTGGTCTGGATGGCGTGAAACTCATTGTGGGAGACAAAAGCCTCGGTATGCTGGAGGCCGTGGGGGAAGTGTTCCCCGAAGCCACATACCAGCGGTGTACCGTCCACTTTTACCGCAATGTTTTCTCGGTAACGCCCCGCTCCAAGGTAAAGATTGTGGCCAAGATGCTCAAAGCGATCCACGCTCAAGAGAGCAAGAAAGCAGCCCGGCAGAGGGCCAAAGCTGTGGCGGAGGAACTGCGCGCTATGAAGCTGAAAGAGGCCGCAAAGAAGGTAGAAGATGGCATTGAGGAGACTCTGGCCTACTGCGATTTCCCCAGTGAACACTGGAGCCGTATCCGCACCAACAATGTCATTGAGAGGCTGAACCGGGAGATTCGCCTCCGCACCCGTGTGGTGGGCAGTTTCCCGGATGGTAACTGTGCCCTGATGCTGGTCTGTGCAAGGCTGCGCCATGTGGCAGGCACCCAGTGGGGCAACAAAAAGTATATGAATATGAAGCACCTGGAGGATGCCCTTGAGGACGCCTCCATTGCCGGCTGACTTCATTTATACCAGGATCTGCAAACCAATTTGCGCAAAATTCTTGACACTACCAAGACCGGATTGACAGTTTCAGAGAAAAACTGAAAGAACTGCCGCGCTATTTTACGAAAGAACATTTTGACAGTTTTCTCTCCCAGGCAGGCTGGCAGCCGTATATCAAATCCAGTTCGGAGGATCCAAAAAACGCAGTGATGCTCGCCGTTTACACCCAGGAATGGATGGTCGATTCCCGTAAACAGATGCTTTACTGCAACCCGCAAATCGGAAATCTGTACGGAACCCTCGCCAAACTGGATGCGGAGGAGTGGAGTGATTTTTAAGCATGTCAAAGGATTTCCGGTCGAGCTGGAACGGTAGTCCGAAAAGAGCAAACAAAGCGTACAAAAAGATTATAAAAATATCCCGCAGTATCGAGAATGATGAAAAGACAGCGACCTTTATTCTGGGAATACATAGAGTACCAAATGGGAAATTGCCGAAAAGATTGGTGAATTGGAGATCTAACTATGGGGTTATTCAACAAGAGAAAAAACGATTTTATTAAAATTAAAATTGAAAATTTAATTGAATGGAATGAGGCAAACGGCAACGGTTGTATGGTATCTGACAGAATAACCAAAGAAGGCTTTAAAGTCGGATATATGTATAGAGAGCAACCGCATGTACAGTCCCCGGATAGTGGTTGGAGATTTTTGGCAGGTAATGAAGATGATGAGTATATGACTGATTCCGATAATCATCATATCTTTGCAATCAATACTATTTGTAATTACGATAAAGATATCATTCCTTTTCTTCATTCTGAAATTGGAAGTTGCTATGTACGGGTAGATAGTCACAATTTTGAGTCAGATGACGGCACAAAACCAATTTATGTTGAAAAGCAAAAAAGATAATCAAATCCTTGTTAATCCAAGAAAGCAAAACAAGACATTTAACAAGGGTGCTGAAAATGAGCAATTTCGGTCGGAACTATGTGAGAATACTGCCGATAAAAATTGAGGAACAGATTACAAACTGAATGGATGTCCCGATGAAGTTATACATGCTTGTATGCGGTATCATGTTTCGCGACTGAATAAGGTATAATGAAATGATAACAAATCGTAATGTACAGGCGTCAATAAGAAAAAAATAAATAATTTGAAAGTTTTCATCCGGCAGATTCGATGTCTTTTCCGGATATTTATATTATTCCGTTACCTGTTTTATATTATTCCGATAACTTGCTATTATTCCGTTAATAGTATATTCTGTTAAGAGAAACGGGGAAATTTATGTACATAACAGTGAATCAGGCGGCGGAAAAATGGGGCATTTCGGACAGAAGGGTCAGAATTTTATGTGCCGAAGGGAAAATTCCCGGGACTATCCGGGAAGGCCGGACGTGGAAGCTGCCGGAAAATGCCTCAAAACCGGATGACGGACGGTTCAAATCTGCCGAAACACTTTTGGAAAAAATCGACAGAAAAAAAACCGAGTTGGACTCAAAGCGCCCCTTAACCCCGGGGGAAGCGGAACGCCTCACCGAAGAATTTGCGGTAGAGTATACGTACAATTCCAACGCCATTGAGGGCAACACATTGACTTTGCGGGAAACCGACATGGTCTTGCGGGGACTGACCATCGGTCAAAAGCCTTTGAAAGACCATCTGGAAATTATCGGACACAAAGAGGCCTTTGATTTTGTCCGGGATTTGGTCGCAAAGCAGACTCCATTATCGGAGAGCGTGATTAAACAAATCCATTTTCTGGTACTGGCGGATAAAAAAGACGACCGGGGCGTTTTCAGAAGAATCCCCGTAAAAATTACGGGTGCCAAACACGATCCTGTTCAACCCTATCTGATTCAGCCGAAAATCGAAGAGCTGCTGGAATCCTACCGGCACAGCACGGAGCATATCGTTCCCAAACTGGCACGGTTTCACATCGAATTTGAAGCCATCCATCCCTTTATCGACGGAAACGGACGTACAGGCCGTCTTTTGGTCAACCTGGAACTGATGAAAGCCGGATATCCGCCTATCGACATCAAATTCAAAGACCGGCTTGCTTATTACAAAGCCTTTGATGATTACCATCAGAAAAAGAACCCTGAAGCCATGGAAAAATTATTTGCCGGATACCTGAACAAAAGACTGGATGAATATTTGGCAATATTGACAGAGTCAGCAAACCGGCTGCACTGGCAGATTCACAAATAAAAAAAAAGTATGATCTTTTAGTTACTGTTTTCGGCGGTCTTTTCCGCTGCCATTAAATTTCCGTAACCGTTGTCCATTTTGTATTCCGTTGCGGGGTGTGCTTTATGTGACGGAGCCGTAATGTCTGCATTGTCTGTCCATAATTCACACTGGCTCATGACGGTCTGAACGGCGTCTTCCATGCCTTCCGGCGGGTACCGGTGTTTTTTGAGGAGCCGTTTTATCATCATCCGCATGGATGCCCGGGCGGAATCCCGCTTCTGCCAGTCAACCGTCCGGTTTTTACGGAGTGTTTCCGTCAATTCTTTTGTGATGGCTACCAGTTCCTCGTTTTCGTAAAAGTCTTTGATGGCAGCCGGTTTCGTCAGCGCATCGTAAAAGGCAAGCTCATCGGCCGTCAGTCCCAATGCTTCTCCTTCTTTGTCGGCAGCGGAAATCTCTTTTGCCATCTTTAAAAGCTCTTCAATGACTTCTTCATTGGTGAGCATTCCGTTGAGGTATTTGTTCATGGTTTCCTGAATGATTTCGCTGAATTTTTCCGATTTGACCAGATTTGTTCTGCGGTATATTTTTATCTGCTCTTCAATCAGACGTTTTAAAAGTTCTACGGCAAGATTTTTTTCCTTCATTTTGGAAATTTCTTCCAGAAATTTCGGATCAAAGAGACTGAACTCCTGTTTTATGTCGGAAAAAAGATTGATAACGCCGTCGGACTTGATGGAAGACTGCAAAAGGGCATTGATTCTTTCATTCATTTCCGGGAGGCTGATTTTGTGCCTGTCTCCCTGATTCATCAGCCGCATGAGAAGAACCCGTATGGATTCAAAAAAAGCCGCTTCTATTCGTAATTCACGCTGTACGAGGGAAGAACAAAGGGAAAGCGCCTGTTTTAAAAGCACTGATTCTTTTAAGAAAAGTTCTTTATCCTGCTGTTTTTCGGGGGAGAGAATGAAGTTGACTCCGCCGCTGATGGTTTTTGAGCGGGGCAGGTCTGTTCCGGAGAGAAAGAGGGTGTAATCAAATCCGTGGAATAAATCCCGGCAAACCTGAAGTTTTTCCATGAACTTGGGATAAGCCCCTTTGGCAATGTCGGTGTCTCCGTAGTTCTTTTGATCCCGGGTAGTGTAGTCGTTCATTGCCTGCTTGAGGGCGCCGGCAATCCCTACATAATCTACAATCAGCCCGCCTTCCTTGTCCCGGAATACACGGTTGACCCGGGCAATGGCCTGCATCAGATTGCTGCCTTCCATAGGCTTGTAAATATACATCGTTGCCAGAGACGGCACGTCAAATCCCGTCAGCCACATATCAACCACGATGGCAATTTTCAGGGGACTGTCATTATCTTTAAACTCTTTTGCCAGTTCGTCCCGTTTGTGCTTATTCCCGATAACCGGACGCCATTCTTCCGGATCTTTATTGGATTCGGTCATGACAACTTTGACTTTTTCCGTCCAGTTCGGACGCATCCGGAGAATCTGTCTGTAAATCTTCATGGCGATTGAACGGCTGTAGGCCACAATCATGGCTTTGCCTGTTAAAAGATTTTCCCGGCAATTTTCATAGTGATCCAGAATATCGGTTACGAGAGAATCGATGGTAGTGTCGTTGCCGAGAACCGCTTCCATCCGGGAAAGCTCCTGTTTGCTCTGCCGGATGACTTCCGGATCGGCATTGTTGGCCATAATGTCATATTCTTTATCGATTAAAGCCAGGGTTGCTTCGTCAAACTTGAGTTTGATAACGCGGCTTTCGTAATAAACAGGCCGTGTGGCACCGTCTTCTACGGCCTGGGTCATATCATAGATGTCGATATAGTCGCCGAACACTTCCCGGGTGTTGCGGTCTTTGGCGGAAACCGGTGTTCCCGTAAAACCGATGTAGGTGGCGTTGGGCAGTGTGTTCCGGATAATCCGGGCGGTTCCCGTTTTGATTTGTCCGGTTTTGGCATCCACTTTTTCTTTTAGTCCGTACTGGCTGCGGTGAGCCTCGTCCGCCATCACAACGATGTTGCGCCGTAAAGAAAGCGGTTCCGAAGACTCTTCAAACTTCTGCATTGTGGTAAAAATAATGCCGTTTACCTTGCGGTTTTCAAGCCACTGACGGAGATGAAGCCGGCTTTCTGCCTGAACAGCCTTTTGACGCAGGAATTTTCGGCACTTGATAAACTGGCCGTAAAGCTGGTCGTCCAAATCGTTGCGGTCTGTAATGACCACAATGGTGGGACTGTCCAAAGCGTCCTGTAGGAGCCGGGCGTAGAAAACCATGGAAAGGGATTTTCCCGAACCCTGGGTGTGCCAGAACACACCGCCTTTGCCGTTGCCGCCCATGGCAGCCGCTTTTTGGGTAGACTCTATAGCCTTTTTGACCGCAAAATACTGATGGTAGCCGGCAAGAATCTTAAACTGTTTGACTCCCTCATCGGAAAAACAGATGAAATTTTCGATAATATCCAGAAGCCTTTCTTTTTGAAAAATGCCTTCAAAAAAGGTATCGAACTGGGCATAGCGGGTATTTTCGTAGGAACCATCTTTGGTTTTCCATTCCATAAAACGGTCTTCGCCGGAGGTAATGGTTCCCGCTTTTGAGGTCAGATGGTCGGAAATGACGCAGATGCAGTTGTAAATGAAAAGAGAAGGGATTTCCTGCATATAATTTCTGATTTGCAGATAACCTTCCCCGGCCTCCGTTTCTTCTCTGGAGGGTGATTTTAATTCCATCAGAACAACGGGCAGTCCGTTCAAAAAAATAAGAATATCGGGGCGTTTGGTCGAGTTTTCGATAAAAGTCCACTGGTTGGCAATGATAAATGAGTTGTTGCCGGGATTTTTAAAATCTACAGGATAAACAAGGCCGCTTCTTTCCTCTCCGTTGGTACGGTAACGAACCTCGATGCCCTGCCGGATATAGTTTGTAAAAACCTCGTTTTTTTGAACAAGGGAAGCGTTTTCGAAACGGTTCAGTTTATCAAAGGCCTCCGAAAGAGCTTCTTCCGGCAGTGCGGGATTGATGCGGGCAAGGGCGGCTTTTAACTCTTCTTCCAAAAGAGGGCTGTAATAATTGCGGTCTTGGATATCGGGGCCATAAAGATGCCTGTATCCCAGAACGGTTTTAAAAAGTTCGACAACGGAATTTTCATAATCCGCTTCCGTGTAAAACGCCGCCATCAGTCCGCCTCCGGAATCGTATCAATAATACAGAGAAAAAATTTTGTACGGATTTTTCTTGTCTGAATCATGACCGGTGTCAATATTGTATTTTATTTCGGGACGAATGTCAAATTCATTACAGTCCGTTATGGGAGAATTTTGTATATAAGTAGGGATATAGGATAAAAAAACAGGTTTAAGTAAGGAATTACTTGACAAATATAGCGTATATGCTATATTTAATGTAGGTTATGAAAGATGCAATTCGTATTCTACCCTGATTTAATTGAACATGAGGCAGTGTTTCCTCTTAGCAGAATTCCTAATGGGGTTATTGCAAAGGAACTTCAATACTTATTGGAAAAGCAAATAAAACTATATGTAATAGTTAAAAAATTCTTGATAGAATTGGAAAAAGTAACAGATCTATCAATATACTATAAATCAGAACGCTTAAGAGATTTAGGAGATGGATTACATGAAATGAGAATTCCTAAAAAACGACGAGGAGGTGTGTTTAGGTTATATTTTTGTTATCATAATTTAGATGTGAAAAGTGATGTCTTAATTTTATTGGATGCGGAATTAAAACATAAAAAAAAGCCGCAAAGAATGGATATTGCAAGAGATAAACTTAAGGAATATAAAGATTTGATAAGGCAAGGAGAAAAACATGTCTGAATTAACTGATTTTTTTAATCAACTTGAAAGCAGAGACAATAAACTCAAAACTTTTGTAAGTGAAAATGAAGCATACGCTTCTTTTATTAATGATTTTGAAATGTTAATGGATTTGAACGGTTTGACACAAAAGGATTTAGCAAAAAAGATTGGAACAACTCAAAGTGCTGTATCCAGAATTTTGGCTTTAAGGACAAATCCTTCTTATAGAATTCTAAACAAGATGTCGGAAGCTGTAGGAGAAAAACTGTACATTACACCTCAGGCTGATATGACGGTTACAGTTCCTTTTGATTTACAGGAAAAAGTTCAAAGTATAGCTGAATATGAAGATAAAACTACAAAGGATTTTTTGGAAGATTTAATTCGAAAAGAAATCGATTCAAAATATATAGATCTCCAACAGGAAAAATTAAGTTCAAAAATATATGAAGGTATAAACTTTCAGCTGAATAATCTTGTGTTTAGTCCAATGGAAGAGGTCTGTCAAGATAGTTTATCTATGAAAGATGCATTTATTGCCGCATGACATAGGAGCATATTTATGATTAATGATGACTTTTCGGAATTGATAAAATTGTTGAATCTCACAAATATCCAAATAATAGAGAGTAATGAAAAGGTTTTACAGAGTATGAGCTTTAATGGCGGAGAGGAAGTTCAAATAAACATGGAGCAAGGCTTCCCCAAAGACAACAATCCTCAAATAAATGAAACTCAGCTATCTTTCTATCCTAAATATATATTTACTTTTTCGATAAGGGAAGAAATTTATTTTAGAACTGAATATATCCTTATTGTTCAGTTTAAAACAGATAATATTCAACGGTTTTCAGAATTATATGCAAATGAAGAGGTTAGGGAAATTTTCCTCAAGAAGCAGCTTCATAGAACTTTATGGACAATTCTTCGCGGAACGGTATTGGATGCCTTTAACAGACATTCATTAAAGCCGATTCCACTCCCATGGATTATATAAGTTGATATTGTGATTTATGAAAGAATTAAAACCTTTTTATAATCCCGGTGCCGGGGACATTATTCGGGATGCAATGGAAGAGTTGGGATGGAATCAGGCGGATCTTGCCGAAATAACCGGTCTTACGGAAAAATCGGTCAATCTCATTATTAATAATAAACAGGCAATTACTCCCGAAACGGCAACTTTGCTGGGACAGGCCTTTTCCGCTCCGGCGGAAATGTGGCTTAACCTTCAGGCAAGATATGATTTACGGAAAATCGATAATCGGAATTCTCCCCAAAAAGAATTGGAAGAACAAAAAGCAGTGCTGAGAAAATATGTGCCTGTTGGGGAAATTAAAAAAAAGGAATGGAAAATTCTAATTGCAGGAGAAAACGAGAGGTGAGTTATTTTACTTCAACCTTTTGACTTTACTGCTTCTTGGATTTTGGTTTGCAGCTTTTTGACACAATCTATAAAGTTTTTTACATCTGCTTCGGTAATAGAATTTTTTGTTCCGTTGGTACAGTCTGCCTGATGAGCAATTTCATTCCGTCTTTTATATAGATTATTTATGGTTGCAACTTCATCATTGTTAAATGAAACAGAAACCCCAATTAGCTTTAATTGTTGTTTAATATTTTCAGAATACATGAAACACAATCTTTGATTGATTTTGTCTATTTCTTCCAGGAAAAGCGATAAATTCTCCGGTGAGTTGATTATTGTTTTTGCAAATTCCATTGAAACTTTATACTTTTTAAAATCATATGTTGTCTCCCATTCATCATTGATGATTTTAGACATTCCGTATTTTGTAATTTCATGAATGTAAAAATCTAATGTGCTGTCCAGAAAAACAATTTGGGATCTCCATATATCTTCGGCAGAGGATAAATTCCCATTTTTTAAGGCGTCTGTCAAAGCAAATTTATTTTCTACGTTTTTTATGTTTATATCAAAATCGTCTTGAATCTTTGAGAGATCTGTGGAAATTTTTATAACTTTCTTATTTCTTGTGTCTTGTTGTCTTGGCCGGATATCAGGAGAAGTCTTTCCCATTTTTTATTCCCCGCAAACTTCTTGAATTTGGGAATTGGGCATAGGAATAGCACCATATTTTCCCATGATATAGCCTTTCTTAATATTCTCATCCTTACGGACATTTTTTATTTCGCACAGTGAATATAAATCTGTTTGTCGTCCTTCGGGATTTAATTCCGTAAACCAAATTTGATCCCGTCTTATTTGATTTAGATCCAAAAGATCGGTATCGTGGGTTGTAAAGATAATTTGTGATTTTGTTTTATTGTTTAATTGAAATTTATCTACAAAATATGATACTACCGACGGATGCAAACTTCTTTCTATTTCATCGCAAATAAATACTTTGTTATTTTCAAGAATATCCAACAGCGGACATATGAATGAGAAGAGTTTTTGTACTCCGGCAGATTCTTCATTAAGGTTAAGGATCAAATTATTATATACAAGCTGTATATCTACATAATTCATAGGTTGTGATATAACTAATTTTTTTAAAATATCAGGAAGATCTTTAACTTCTTCTTCTTTAGGAATTCGGGTTTCAAGTTTAGAGGTTATATCGCAAATGTCTGACCCAATTTCTTGCATTATCTTTATGAATTCCTTTTTTACTTGTGAATCGGATTGCAATTTATTGGCTGAATATTCAAGCCAGTTATTAGGTTCACCGGGAAACATCACTATATCTTTTTTAAAAAACAAAAAAGCATTTGTTATTTCCTCTATATCAGTTACATTGGCTGCAACAGAAAGAAGGAGTTTATTTTTTTTAAAATAATTTTTTGTAGTTTCTGTATACTTTTGAAAGTTTGAACCGAATTCAAAAGATTCGCCTGTTCTTTCAAAAATTTTCGCAGAACGGCCGTTAGGCCAATAAAACAAAGATTCCTCTTTTATACCTTCTTCGTCATAACTGAATTGATACGAATATTTAATATTATCTTTTTCAAAAATACAGCAAAACTCGGTAGGTTGTGATGCTGTCAGTTTATGAGGCATTCTGGGAATTATGTCACCGGGTTCGTTCTTGTTGCTGTTTATCACTATTGACTGCATTCTAGCCAATGCGTCTAAGACAGATGTCTTACCGGAGCCGTTCGCACCGTATATTTCTGCTACCCGTACATATTTGTCTTTGTCAAAATCAATTAGTGTATTAATATGCTCTGTGCCTGATGATGCTAAAGTCGAGAAGATAACTTCGTCTTTGATAGACCGATGATTTTTAAAAGAAAATTGTAATAACATATTATATAGGCTTCCTGTAAAAGTACTGTTTATTATATCGGCATAAACATGTTTTTACAATAGAAATTTGCGAAAAATATGCAAAAATTATAAGTAAATTACCATTTTATTGGTTAAAATTATGATAGGGAAGTCATTTTTTACACCTCAATTTCTCCGCTCATCAGTTTGGGTAATATTGTATCACGGATCTGGGTAAGTTTTGCAATTTCTTTTTTATTTGCGACTATCTGTTCAAACATTGGCATTGTTAATTCGTCATAGTTGTTTAAGGTTTGTTCATCCGGTAAAATTATTCGGAAGGCATCAAAGTCTTTTTTCCCGATATGGATGACGGTTGTAGCCATTTCTGTTTCTTCGATAAAGTTTAATAAGGGCAATAATGTAAAATATAGAAAAAATTTTCCCTTGGTTCTTTTGTTTTCAAAAACACAAATTCGTTGATTTAGCCATGCTTCATCATTTCCCCAAATATACGGTCTGAATTCTCCATCCATTCCCACTACAATGTCGCCCCGTTGTAATAAATAACCTTTGAGATGATTTTCTGTTGTATAGGTTGTAAAATTCTGACTTTGTAAATCTCGTATGCGGATTATCGGTTTTCCGTTTCCTTCTGTGTTAAATAAATTTGATGCAAAAGGGGCTCCGTAAATCACATTTGCAATAGAGTAAATATCTGCTATTTGCCATCTGTCAGGCAGTTGGTCGTTTGCTTTGTCAAATTGTTCGTTAAACAAACACCGGGCTTGTTCTTCCAGGTTTTTGCTGATTTGTCTGTTCTGTTCAATTTTATCGTCCAGGGATTTTAAGATGCCGGCGATTTTCTTTTGGACGGACAGCGGGGGAAGAAAAATTTGAAATTTATTCAATGTATTTATTGTCAGAGCCTTTTGCGTAGAGCCTATACACATTGCATCAATTTGATTTTTTGCGAATGGAGAACTGAACCAAAAGTATAAATAATGATTATCAAGTTTTGCGTGGTCACAGCGAAGCCATGTAAGATTTCCATCTTTGAAGTAAATTTTTTCTTCATCGATAATCCAAGGGACGCCAAGAGTTCCTACCGAGGTAAGAAGAATGTCTCCAAGTTGTGGAACATCAAATTTTTCAGAGATTTCTTTATATCTTGATTCACTTATAAATAGTTCTGTTGAAATTTTGTTTCCTTTATTTTTTTCTATAATTTCTTTTCCTCGATAAAATGGTATGCCCCAATCACAATACTCTTTCAAAAAAATTCTTTTGCTTGAAGATATATTACATATATCCCCCAATTTGCATCTTTCCCATTCGGTTTTCATTGTTTTCTCTTTGTCTCCTTTTGTCTCTGTCCGGGGCTTTTTGCGTTAGGGATTGGAGGGGCGGCACCTCAGGTGCCGTTGCGCAGCAATGGAGCCGAAAGGCGGAACCCCGGAAAGCCCGACCGCCGGACTGCGGTTTTTTTTTTGACAGGCAGGCCGGCGGGAACGCCCTAAATCTTATACCCGATTGCCCCCAGATTTTTTCTGATTTCTTCTTCCAGTTCATGGGACTTTGCGAACATCTGCGAAAGTTCGGAAGTCAGGCGGCTCATTTTCTCTTCAAAAGGCTCGCCGTCGTCTTCCTGCTCCTCGACGCCTACGTAGCGGCCGGGCGTGAGAATATAATCCTGTTTGGCAATGTCGGCGGTGGAAACGGCGGCGCAGAAGCCTTTGACGTCTTTAAGCGCGCCTTCCTGAAAAGCCGTAAATGTATCTGCCAGTTTTTGAATATCACTGTCGGTAAAATCCCTGTGTTTGCGGTCAACCATATAACCCATTTTGCGGGCGTCGATAAACAGGGTTTTGCCTTTCTGTTTTTTGTCTTTTGTGATGAACCAAAGGGTTGCCGGGATTGTTACCGAATAAAAGAGCTGCGGCGGCATGGCGATAATGCCTTCTATTAAATCGTCTTGGATAATCCGTTTGCGGATTTCGCCTTCGCCTCCGGTTTGGGAAGAAAGGGCGCCGTTGGCAAGGACAAGGCCGATTTTTCCGCCGGGCGCCAGGTGGTAAATCATGTGCTGAATCCAGGCAAAGTTGGCGTTTCCTGCGGGCGGGAGCCCGTACTTCCACCGGGGATCGTCTTTTAATTTTTCCTGCCCCCAGGGATTGTAGTTGAAGGGAGGATTGGCAAGGATGTAGTCAGCCTTTAAGGTTTTGTGGAGGTCGTTTGTAAAGGTGTCGGCGTGGTAGGAACCCAAATCGGCGCCCAGTCCCCGGATTGTCAGATTCATGACCGCCATTTTCCAGGTGTCGGGATTGGCTTCCTGGCCGTAAATGGAAACGGCGTCCCTTTTGCCGGAATGGTCGGCGATGAATCGGGCAGACTGGACAAACATGCCGCCGGAACCGCAGCAGGGGTCGTACACCCGGGAATTGCCGTGGGGTTTCAAGACGGCGACTAGGGTATTGACGATGCTGGAAGGGGTATAAAACTCGCCGCCGCCTTTGCCTTCTTTTTCGGCAAATTGAGCGATGCAGTATTCATAGGTACGTCCCAAAAGGTCGCGGTTGCCTTCGGTTTCGCTCATGTCCATGTTGGTAAAAAGGTCGACGACATCTCCCAGAACTTGTTTGTCCAGGTCGGGGCCGGCGTAATTTTTGGGCAGCACGCCTTTGAGTTTTTTGTTGTCGGCTTCGATAGCCCGCATGGCGTCGTCGATGACGGTGCCGATTTCCGGTTTGTGGGCGGCGGCAGCGATTTTTGACCAGCGGGCGGCTTCCGGGACAAAGAAAACGTTTTCTTCAAGGTAAGCGTCGGGGTCGTTTTCAAAACCGTCGCCTTCCCGAACAAGCTGATTGTATTTTTTCTCGAAAGCGGTGGAAATGTATTTCAGGAAAATCAATCCGATAATGACGTTGCGGTATTCGGAAGCGGGGATATGCCCCCAAAGGACGCAGGCGGCATCCCAGATTTGTTTTTCAAAGCCGATGTCGGCAGTGTTGCGGGTTTTTCCGGTTCCCGGTTGTGGTTTTTTTGCCATGAGCTTAATTCCTTATTGGGACATTATAACATAAAAAACGGTATCGAAACAGACATTTTTGGGAAAACAGGACCCAATTATTCCGCTAACCGTATGATATTTTGGCAGTCTTGTCATTGTTCCGATAGCTTTCGCAGAGCGGGGCGGTTACGACGCATTCCCCCATACCCGGCAGGCATGTCATCCGATACTTACAAAGTATTTGACATTCTTTTCCCCCGATATTACTATTTCTTCGCCGATGAGGTTCCGGAACACACTCGAGGCGCAGTTTCTGACTGAATACGGAGGAAGAAAATGAAGAAGAGAAGATTTCATTGGGGTGAGGTTTTACTGTTGCTGCTGGCCTCTCCGTTTTTGTATGCGGCCGAAAAAAAGGGAGCGGCAGACGCCGACAGCCGGAACGGTGATGCGGCGGGAGAAGCGGCATCGGCCTTTCATTTAAAGCTGACAGAGGAATGGGACAAAACCTTTCCCCGAAGCAAGACTGTCGAACATAAAAAAGTCATTTTTCACAACCGCTACGGAATCCCGCTGGCGGCCGATATGTACATTCCCAAAGGGAAAAAAGGAAAACTGCCGGCACTGGCCGTTTCGGGGCCTTTCGGGGCTGTCAAAGAGCAGTCTTCCGGCCTTTATGCGCAGACACTGGCCGAAAAAGGCTTTCTGACAATCGCTTTTGATCCTTCTTATACCGGAGAGAGCGGGGGCGAACCCCGATATGTGGCCTCGCCCGACATCAACACGGAAGATTTTTGTGCCGCCGTCGACTTTCTTTCGGTTTGGGATTCGGTCGATCCGAACCGCATCGGCATTGTCGGCATTTGCGGCTGGGGCGGAATGGCCCTCAACGCGGCCGCCGCCGACACCCGTATCAAAGCGACCGTAACGGTGACCATGTACGATATGAGCCGGGTTACGGCAAACGGCTATTTCGATACGATGGACGAAGAGGCGCGATACAAACTTCGGGAATCCCTCAATGCGCAGAGAACCGCGGATTACCGCAACGGAACCTATGCGCTTGCCGGCGGCGTTGTCGATCCGCTGCCCGAGGAGGCTCCCTTTTTTGTCAAAGACTATTACGCCTACTACAAAACGCCCCGCGGTTATCATCCCCGTTCCCTGAACTCAAACGGCGGCTGGAATGTCACCTCGGCACTCTCTTTTCTGAATATGCCGATTCTTGCTTATGCCGGCGAAATCCGCAGTGCCGTTTTGCTGGTGCACGGCGAAAAGGCTCATTCCTGCTATTTCAGCAAGGATGCCTTTGCCAAACTGAAAGGGGACAACAAAGAACTGATGCTCATTCCCGATGCGGTTCATACCGATTTGTACGACAAGACGGAAATCATTCCTTTTGACAAAATTGCGGAGTTTTTAAACGCGAATTTAAGATAAAAAACAACGAAAAGAAGAAAGAGACTTGATCATCATTTCGGAGGAACAATATGGAATACATTCGGCTCGGCAACAGCGATCTCAAGGTGTCGCGGCTGTGTTTGGGAGGAATGAGTTTCGGCGATCCGGCAAGCCGGATGCATGAGTGGACGCTCGATCCGCAGCAGAGCGAGGCGGTTGTCGCGCATGCGCTCGAATTGGGGATTAATTTTTTCGATACGGCCAACTGCTATTCGGCGGGAACGGGGGAAGAATATCTCGGCCGGGCACTGAAAAAGCTGACGGCGCGCGACAAAGTGGTTCTGGCCTCCAAAGTTTATTTCAACGACGGTCATCTGTCGCGGGCGGCGATTGAGCGGGAAATCGAAGGGTCGCTGCGGCGGCTGGGAACCGATTATCTCGATTTGTACATTATTCACCGCTACGATGCGACCACACCGCCGGAAGAGACGATGAGAGCGCTTGACGATCTGGTTAAAGCGGGCAAGGTGAGGGCGATCGGCGCTTCGGCCATGTACGGGTTTCAGTTTCACAATCTGCAGCTGCTGGCGAAAGAGAACGGTCTGACGCCGTTTGTCTCGATGCAGAATCATTATAATCCGCTGTACCGGGAGGATGAACGGGAGCTGATTCCGATTTGCCGGCAGATGAATGTGGCGCTGACGCCTTACAGTCCGCTGGCGGCGGGGCGGGTGGCGCGCGCCGACTGGAGCGGCGATACGGTGCGCAGCCGCACCGACAAGGTGGCGCACGCCAAATACGACACAACGGAGGCGGCCGACCGCAAAATCGCACAGAGAATTGCCGCGCTGACGCAAAAATACGGCACAACGATGACGGCCGTTTCCCTGGCGTGGCATTTTGCCAAAGGGGTGGCGTCGCCGGTCATCGGGGCAACCAAAACCGCCCATCTCGATGAGGCGGTCGGCGCCTTTGCCGTTTCGCTGACTGCGGAGGATGTCGCTCTTATCGACGAGTTTTATTTACCGCATAAAGTGATGGGCGCTCTGACCCCCTGATTCGGGGAAAGCCGATTTACGGGGAATCAGTCCGGCGGATTCCCGTATTCGCCGATCCGCGGACCTCTTCGTGATACAGATAATTGATAACGGCAGGATGTCCCGGCGTGCTTCTTCCCTGCGGAAGATAATTGTCCAGGTAAGGGAGATCGTTCTTTTCGGCATAGACGCGTATTCGGGATTCCAGCTGTTTCCAGTAGGTTTTATCCCGTTTAATGTAAATTTGTTCGTAAAGCGGGAGCAGTCGGGGATAGCGGTTTTTGATGTAATCGAAAATAACCGGTTTAAACTCTCCGCGCAGATTCAGATTTTCCAGCCAGATAAAATCGCAGCGGTCTTTGGCCCGTTCGATAACGGCTTCGACATCGGTGATGCCGGGAAAGATCGGCGAGAGAAAGCAGACGGTACGGATTCCGGCCTCGTAAAGCTGTTTCATCGCCGACAGCCGTCTCTCAACGGAGACCGCCTTATCCATATCCGCCCGGAAATTTTCATCCGTTGTATTGAGTGAAAACGAGACCGTCACATCCTTCATCTGCGTCAGAAGATCAAGATCTCTTGTGACAAGATCCGACTTTGTGCAAATGGTGACGGAAGCCCGGCCGGATACCAGCTGTTCCAATACGGCCCGTGTCCGTCTGTATTTTTCCTCCAAAGGATGATAGCCGTCTGTCACCGAACCGATGAGAATCTGCCGGCCCGCATACTGTTCCGGGTGTTTTATTTCCGGCCAATATTTTACATCCAGAAACGTTCCCCACGGTTCGCGATGGCCGGTAAAGCGTTTCATAAATGAGGCATAACAATATTGACAGGCATGGGGGCAACCGACATAGGGATTAACGGAGTAGCCGCCGACCGGCAGAGACGATTTGGTCATCACACTTTTGACCTGAATTGTTCTGACAATCATATCAGATTCCTTCTACGGCGGGAGCGTACATATCGGCCGTGTAACGCTTTCGTTTTTCCGTGGCTTTACCGTACTGAATCGCCGTTTGCGGGCAGGCGTTGAGGCAGCGCAGACACTGAAAGCAGTTCTGCCGCGTCCAAACCGGGCGGCCGCCTTCCAACGCAATCGCTTTTGCCGGGCAGTTGCGGGCGCAGGTGCCGCAGCCGTTGCACGCATCGGTCGCATAAAACGGAGCCGTGCGGCGAGCAAAGCGGTTAAAGGCGGGGTGAATCAGATTCGATTTCAGCCGCGGCAAGGCACCTTCATGGACCCGGTACACTCTTTTTTCTTCGAGAATTTCCCGGGCGATCTCTTCCGTCTGTTCATCGGCAGCGCGCAGCTTGCGCAAAACCGTTTCTTCCTCTTCCAACTGCGAACCGATCACGTAATTGTTCGGCATGGCCACACTCCAGGCGGCCGACAGCGGCCGGATTTTTCCGGTTTTTTTAAGCGCATGACCCGCATCGGCGCCGCAGGTGACCGCGGCAAAGGTGTAACAATCGGCTACCGGCAACCGTTTGAGAAAGCTCTCCACCGGTTCGGGCAGCCCCCACGCGTAAACCGGAAAGACCAATCCGATGCGCCGCTCCGTTTTCGGGTCGGGAATGTCGGTTAAAGAAACAATATCGACCGCTTTGTCTGCGGTCAGTCCGGCCAGACGCAGGGCGATTCTTCGGGAATTGCCGGTTCCTGAAAAGTAAAAAATCATTTTACGCTCCTTGGAATCCGTTGCCGCCTTTTGCGGCCGGTTTTCTTCCGTAAAATGATTATACCACAAACCGTCGCACCGGGCAATGAAAGGATAGAGAGAAGGCTGCTGTTTTTCTTTCCCGTTCGAAACAGCGGAATCCCGTTACAATTTTACATCTATTTCCGTAAAATCGCTTGACTTTTTTTAAATTAATGTATTCTAATATTATTAGTTTAAATTAATGGAGGTCGTTTTATGACAGACAAAATTCCTTCTTTTTTGATTGGTGCTCTTGTCGGAGCTGCCGCTGTTTCTCTTTTGCGTAAACCACTTGTCCGCAACGGAGTTGTCAGATTAATCGGTGCCGGGTTGCAGCTTAAAGAGGAGGCCTCGGCATTTATGGAAACCGTGAAAGAAGAGGCGGAAGACATGGTTGCCGAGGCAGAACACAGAAAAACACAGAATGCAACGGAGTAAGTGAGTATGCGGTTCAATGTCCGGCACTCTCTTCCCGGGCGGATGCGGGTCGGCTATGATAAAAGCAGGCTGACGCCGCGGCAGGCCGCGCTTGCCGCAAACCTTCTTTCTCTTCAGGACGGATTTGTCAGTGTCTCCGTGAATTATCTTTCGGGAAGTTTTCTCATTTTTTACCAAACGGAAAGACAGACCGAAGATTCTGTTTTGTCTTTTTTGCAGGTATTGGATCAAAAATATTTGGAAGATCCGAAACTGCTGGAATCGGTGGAAGAACCGGAAAAGCAGACCGGTTTGCCGGAAGCACTTTTTTTTATGACTGTTTTGCATTACTCCAGACGTTTGCTGCCTCCTTTTATGCGTCGTATGATAAGAATTCGCAGCATCGCTCCCCGAATTTTTAAGGGAGCGGCATCTGTTTTCCGCGGTCATATTTCCTGCACCGAGGTTCTCGATGCGTCAGCGCTGCTGGCGGCTGTCGTTTCGGGACAAGGAACAACAGCCGATAACATTTCGTTTCTGCTGAATGTCGGAGAAACAATTGAAGATTTTACCCGAAGAAAGTCTTATGCCAATTTGACAGAAACTCTGCTATCCGAAGAAATTCCGGTTAGGCTCTGCTCGGGAGATGAAGAAAAGCAGATTCCTTTTCGTATGCTCTCTCCGGGTGATACAATCGTTGTCAGAACCGGCGATATGATTCCGGCCGATGGCGATATCTTGAGGGGGGAAGCGTTGATAAATCAGGCAGCTTTGACGGGAGAACCGCTGGCCGATGAAAAAAGAAAGGGACAGAGCGTCTACGCCGGAACGATCATTCAGGAAGGCGAACTGCATATCCGCGTCCGTGCTGTCGGCAGCAATACACGGATACGGGGTATTTTGAATCAGCTGGAATCATCTCAACAGCTGAAAATATCATCTCAAATCCGTTCCGAACAGCTGGCCGACCGGCTTGTCCGCTACAATTTTCTTTTGGCATTTCTGATATGGGCGGTTACCCGTAACACGGCAAAAGCGGTCTCCGCACTGATGGTTGATTACTCATGTGCCATGAAACTGGCTGCGCCCATTGCCGTTCTGACGGCGATGAAGGAAGCGGCCGGAAAGGGGATTTCGGTTAAAGGCGGAAAATTTCTTGAAGAAGCCGCCAAAGCCGATGCGGTCGTTTTTGATAAAACAGGCACACTGACAAATGCGGCCCCCGTATTATCACGGGTGATTGCCTTTGACGGCAGAAGCAAATCGGAGATTCTGAGAACAGCAGCCTGTCTGGAAGAACACTTTGTTCATCCGGTTGCCCGTGCCGTTGTCGATGCGGCAGTGCGGGAGGGGCTTGTTCATCCCGAAAACCACGCCAAAGTGGAATATATCGTTGCTCACGGTATCGCCTCGCGGCTGAACGGAAAAAGAATTCTGATCGGCAGTGCCCACTTTGTTTTCGAGGACGAAAAAATTCAAAAACCATCGGAGTGGACAGAAATATATAACAGTGCTGTCGGCAACGGAGAATCGCTGCTTTATCTGGCTGAAGAAGCGTCTCTGATTGGTATCTTTGCAGTCAGAGATACGGTTCGTCCCGAAGCGGCACCGACGTTATCCGTTTTACGCCGACAGGGGGTGCGCTATCTGGGGATGATTACCGGTGACGATGAAGGCGCTGCCCGTACGGTTGCGGTTGAAGCCGGGCTGGACAGCTGGATTTCCCGTGCTCTGCCGGAAGACAAAACGGCCGAGATTCGGCGTCTTCGTGACAAAGGATACAAAGTTATGATGGTCGGAGACGGGATCAACGACGCTCCGGCATTATCGGCGGCCGATATCGGTGTTGCCATGGGAAATGCGGCCGCTGTTGCCGGAGACACGGCGGATATCGTGCTTTCCGAAAAAGGCAATTTGACGGATTTACCGAAAATAATCGAAACCGGACGCCTGCTGTTAAAGCGCATCGATGAAAATAATCGGGGAATTATCGTCGTCAATTCGGCACTGATTTTGGCCGGACTTTTCGGTGCATTGGGCGCGTCTGCCGCTGCCGTACTGCATAATTCGGCAACTGTTTTTTTCTGTGCGCGTGCCGCCAAACCGTTTACGGGGAGAGAAAAATGATCACATCCTTTGTTCCGGGACGAATCCGTCTTCGTTCTCCGATGTTTTTCGATACGGAAATCACACAGACGCTGCTGGCGGTTTTGCGGCGGGTAAAAGCTGTCCGGAAAATCGATTTGAACGGAAAAACCGGCAGTCTCCTGCTTTTGTATTCGCCGGAAGCCGTTCCGGCAGAAAAACTGAAACCGCTGTTGCCGCTTGCCTGCGAGCTGAAACCTGCTTTTCTGTTTTATTCGGGGAAGGAGAAACAGACTGTTCTGAAGGCAATTCGGGAGACAGCGTTGTTTCTGGAACGGGAAGGATTCTTCTATCCTGAAATCAATTCGGAGAAAGGAGTCTGATATGCTGAAGGTATTATTGGAAAACTGCAAGTGCCCGCGGGGCGTGTTCGGACGACTTCTTGCCAAAACGATGAACAAAGGTCATGCGCCCTTGAGTCGGTGGGCTTTTTCGGTCTGTCCCCCTGCGGACGGTGAGTCGGTCTTGGATATCGGGTGCGGAGGAGGCGGGAATCTTCTCCGTCTTCTCAAAAGCTGTCCCAGCAGTTATGTTATGGGCGTAGATTATTCGGAAACATCGGTTGCCTGCAGTCTCAGGCTGACGTCGAAGTGGAGGAATCGGTGCAGCGTTATCTGTGCCGATGTCATGAATCTTCCTGTCGATTCCGGCCTGTTTGACCGGGCTGTTTCGTTCGAATCGGTTTATTTCTGGCCGGATCCCGTCATTGCTTTGACGGAAATCGCAAGGGTTCTTAAACCGCACGGAAAAGTGACTGTTGTTACGGAAATGAGCGATCCTCAAAAAGGAAAATTTTGGACGAAGCGCTGCCCGGGAATGACGGTTTATACGCCGGAAGAGCTTGTCTCTTTTTTGGAGAAAGCCGGATTCTCCGATGTGAACGTCTATCGAACGCATAAAGTGTGGTGTGCGGTCGAAGGAAAGAAAAAATAAAGGAATAAGAGAATCAATGAGTGTGACAGAATATAATTTGGGAAAATATTGCGGTATTACTTTTCCGGGGGTACCCGTTGGAAGATGTGCCGGGATATATTGCGGAACCTTCTGCCCGAACGAAACTGTGCGGTTATTGGAAAGTTTACGCGAAGTTCAGCGAAAAACAAAAAGATTTTGAACGGTACAGAAGGTGTACGGACTGCATTTTCCGACGAATGACTGCCGGAGACTCTCTGACCGAAATATTTCGTATCGGATGAAACACAGTCATGTGTTCGGAATAAACAAATTCTGCTGCTCGGCTGTCCCGCAATGGGAGCGGAAGAACTCGAGCCCGAGGAGTTTGAGCCTTTTTTTGCGTCAATCGAAGAAACGCTTCAAGGCAGAAAAATCGGTTTGTTCGGTTCTTATGAGTGGGCAGACGGCGAATGGATGCGGACATGGCAGGCGCGGACGGAAGCGGCGGGAGGCATCATGATCGCCGACGGTGTCACCGCTTACGGTTACCCCGATTCCGAGGCGCTTTCGGCATGCGAAGATCTCGGAAAACGGGCTGCCGGACAGTAAAAATCCGAATTTTCATGGAAAGGCGTGTATCCGAATCGGTATGCGCCTTTCTTTATTTGCGGACGTTTTATTTGTACCTAACCGTCAATCCTCTTCCGCGGAAGCGGCCGATTCGGCGGCCAGCGCCAGAAGCCGCGCAAACTGCCGGCGTTCGTCTTCGGTCAGGGAGCGCGTCATGCGCAAAAAACAGTCGTCGATCTGCCGGCAAAGCTGCGGATAGACCTCCGTTGCTTTCGGTGTCGGACGGACGGTGAAGGTGCGCCGGTCGTTTTCGTCGGGACGGCGGGTCAGAAAACCGCTTTCGGTCAGTTTGGTAACCGTTTTGGCAATGACGCTTTTGTCGAGCGAAAGACGTTTGGTCATACTTTGTTTTTTTGACTCTTTTTGCGCTTTCCTTTCCCGCGTTTATCGTTTTTCCGGTTTTCGGATTTCTGATGGCGGTCCGGCTTTTTATGGGGGCCGTTTATTCGGTCTGCGCTTCCGCTGCCATGACACTGGCCGGCGATGTGCTGCCGCCGCTTGCGGTGACCAAAGGCATCAGCCGCTTTGCGCTGACCGTTTCCATCGGAATGGCGTTCGGTCCTTTCGTCGGAATACAGATTCAAAACCGCATGAGCAGCCGGGCGGCATTTCTGACCGTTTTTGCCATGACCGTTGCGGCGCTGATTCTCCTTGCGTTCGTCCGAATCGCTTACCCGAAAAAAAAGCGCCGGCCGTTTTCGCTGCGGCAAACGCTTCACCGGCCGTCGTTTCCGTTTACGTTTAACATGACATTTTTTATGATTCCTTACGGAGCGGTGATTGCCTATTCGGCCATTCTGGCGCAGGAGAAGAATCTGAGCGGCGTGCTGCCGTATTTTTATATCTGTCTGGTGGCCGGAATGCTGAGCTCCAAACTGTCGACCCAGAAAGCCATTGATGCGGGACATCATCGGATTCCGGTTTATGTCAGCATTCTTGTCTTAACCGCGACCATGCTCACGTTTCCCGTTCTGGAAACCGGCCGCCATCTTCTGATTGCCGGATACCTGTTCGGTCTCGGCTACGGCATTCTCCAGCCGCTGTTTCAGTCGTTTGTAACCGGCACCACCGAACCGCCGTTCCCGTCGGCGCCCTCGTTTACGCCCTTTACTGCGACCGCTATTACCGCATCCGAAAAGACCTTTACGACGAAGCCGAAAAAGAGGCCCCGGCCGCCTCCGGCCGGAGGTGAGGGGGAGAAAAAGATTTGAATCCGGCACGGAACTGTGGTATAGTCAGACAGGAGAGGTTGGAGATGGAATGGAATTTGCTGGAGAGAAAAATAGATTTGTGTCGAAAAAATTTGGGGAAAACCGGCATTGTTACAGTCGTTGTTTTTGTCTTATTTATTTTGTTAGTTATCGGTTATGCTATTCTATCCGTTATTTTTGATTCAAATTTAATGAACCTTATCGGCTTTTTTATCTGTTTGTCGGTCGGATTTGTATTTTTTGGACTTCAATATAGGGATGGTCAAAAACACGAGTCAAAACTCATATGAATTTTTGCAGACTTTATTCCTCGAAACAGCTTACTTTTAAAGATTGTCAAATTATTCTCGATTATTTTCATGCCAAAGAAAGAATCAATAATTTCCAGGATTTCTCTATGTACTCAAAGTATTATTATGCGTTTATTTTACCGGTTGTAATCGCTGTCGGTTCACATTGGGCAATCAACGGCACAATTCGAAATTTTAATCCGCTTACGTTTATTTTATTGTCTGTTCTGAGTTTTTGCTTTATACCGCCTATTCATTATTGTGTAAAATCACTCTTTAAACTTAAAAGTTATCGGGAGGAAGAAATTATGTTTCACCTGAAACTTTTATTGCTTTTGCAAAAATAATTGCAGAATTAATTCGCATAATTCCCTCAATTCTTTTTTTCGTGGAAAAATGAATCCGTTTCGTGTATAATAAATCATATTAAAAACCAGGGTTTTCAATGTCATCGGATTTTAACGAAAATACAAGGGTTCAGGTTCCGGCTGCCTTTCACCTGTGCAGATTAGGTTATTGCTATCTCGATAAAATCGAAAACTATGACCCCGATACCAATATTCTGACAGATGTATTTTTGCTGTCTCTGAAAAAACTCAATCCGCATTTAAAGGAATCGGAATGTCGGGATATGCTTGCACGGATTCATTCCGTACTTTCCAATGATGATTTGGGAAAGGAGTTCTATTCGTTACTGTCGGCACGTTCGGGAATCAGATTGATTGATTTCGATTGTCCCGATAATAACAGCTGGCACGTAACCACCGAAATGACTTATGAAAATACTGACACGTTCGACGCTTTTCGTCCCGATATAACCTGTTTTGTCAACGGATTGCCGCTGTCTTTCATTGAAGTTAAAAAACCGAACAATCTGGAAGGAATGAAAGCCGAATATGACCGGATTAATAAACGCTTTGAGAACCGGTCATTTCGCCGTTTTTTTAATGTTACGCAGCTGATGATTTTTTCCAATAATCAGGAATACGAAAGTTCCAATCGTGTGCCTGTTCAGGGAGCTTTCTATTGCTGTACTGCCAAGAAAAAAGCTTTTTATAACGTTTTTCGTGAAGCCTGCAAAAATTTCGTCGCCGATTTCCCTTATACGGATGTGCGGGAAGAGACTTTAAAAACAATTTTACGCCATCGAAACTGTCTCTCATTGCCGGCGCATCCCGAGTTTGCGACAAACAGTCAACCGACAACACCGACCAACCGTGTTTTGACTTCGATGCTCAGCCGCGAGCGGTTTTTATTTCTGCTGCGTTACGGGTTTGCCTATGTCGAGCGTCATAAAGAGCTGGTCGACGGAACAAGAGTGACCGTTTCGGAAAAGCATATTATGCGTTACCAGCAAATGTTTGCCTCGATGGCTGTCACTCGTGCTTTGGATAAGGGGCGAAAAGGCGGTATTATCTGGCATACACAAGGAAGCGGCAAAACGGCACTTTCCTATTATTCGGTTAAAGTACTGACCGATTATTTTGCCCGTAAAAATATTCCGGTTAAATTCTATTTTATTGTCGACCGGCTGGCATTAATGGAGCAGGCTGCCGATGAGTTTGCCTCCCGGGGACTGTCCGTACGAACCGCTATGACCCGCGAAAAACTGATGGAAGATTTTCATTCCAATACGCTGGTATCGAATCGGGAAGGGAAACCGGAGATCATGGTGGTGAACATTCAAAAATTTGAAGAGGATCATACACCGGTTCGCATCGAAGACAGCTACAGTACCCGTTTACAGCGTATCTTTTTTATTGATGAAGCGCATCGCGGCTACAATCCGAAAGGTTCCTTTCTGGCCAATTTACTGGAAGCCGATAAAAACGGTATACGAATTGCCTTAACCGGAACCCCGCTTTTGAAAGAAGAAAGGGAGTCATGGCGTGTTTTCGGCGATTACATCGATACGTATTATTACGACAAATCGATTGCCGACGGATATACGTTAAAGCTGATGAGGGAACCGATTCAGACCGTCTATCGTGAAAAACTGGAAGCCGTTTTGGAAAAACTGGCGGGAACAGTCGATGTTCGCAAATCGGATATCGACAAAGATAAAATTATCGAGCATGAAAGCTATTTAAATGCATTAATCGAATATATTGCCGAAGATTTACGCCGTTTCCGTATCGAAATGAACGAACCGTCAACGGTCGCCATGATTGTTTGCAAAACCAATTCACAGGCCCGCAAATTATATGAATTATGGCAAACTTTTTTCGAGGAACAGCAAAAAGACCTGCAGACCCTTTTTCGTTCCGATTTTGCCGCTGCGGCCGAACCGTCTGTCGCATACGGCCGGCTGAAAAAAGCTGTGAAAGATAAAAAACCGCTGCGGGCATCGTTAATCTTGCACGACGAAGGCGACAAACAGGAACGGAAAGAATACATCGAAGAGTTTAAAAAGAAAGAAACCATCGATGTTCTTATTGTCAATCAGATGCTGTTAACCGGATTCGATGCACCGCGGCTCAAAAAACTCTATTTGGGACGGAGCCTCGACGGACACGATTTGCTGCAGGCTTTAACCCGGGTGAACAGACCGTATAAAGACTTTAAATACGGTTACGTTGTCGACTTTGTCGATATAAAAGAAAATTTCGATGCCACAAATAACCGTTATCTGCGGGAATTAAACCGTACAAATGATCCTGCCGAAACAGGTGAAGAAAAAAGTGTCGCCGGTACTATTTTGGCCAACGAAGATAAAGCGGAAATCCGACGGCAGTTGGATGAAATTAAATCGGTTTTGTGGTATTACGACTGTACCAATGCCGAAGAGTTTCGCCTTCAGCTGGAGGAAATTGGAGAGAAAGACGACCTCTACCGCCTGCGTTCGACATTGGAAGATGCAAAAGCTATTATCAACCTGGTGCGGGTGCAGGGCGACGAAGAACTGAAAGAAAAGGTAAAAAGTCTTTTACCCGGCATGATTCCGTCTTTAATTACCGAAGTTACCAACCGGATTAACCGCATCAATATGCTGGAAAATACGGAACATAAAGAAGACGTTTCCGGTATCATCAACCTGGCACTGTCGGAACTGGATTTCGAATTTCATAAAGGTCTTCCGGAGGAACTGGAAATTGTCATTAACGACTTACGGGAAAAGATCGAACGGGTGCAACGGGAATTCGAATGTAATTTCGATAAAAAAGAAGAAAAATATGTCAATCTGGCGGAAGAATTTCGAACCTATTTCCGTAAAAAAGGATTTGTCCCGGCCGATGTCAAAGACGCCCGGGAAAGTGTCCGTTATATGGACGAGGTAATGAAAAAGATCAGGGAAATTAACCGCCGCAATAATCTTTTAAAGAAAAAATACGGCGACGACGAACGTTTTGTCCGTGTTCATAAACGGATTCAGGAAGAAAATACCAAACGTACGGTGCCGCTGATTTCAAAAGAGGATATGGTTTTATGCGAAAACCTTTATCAGCTGAAATGCACAATCGACGGCTACGTCGATTTAAATCCTCATATCCTTGCACCGGAAAGCGAACCGAAATTTAAGCAGGATGTGCAGGCCAATGTCAGCCGCAAGCTGTACGAGCTGAGCATTACCGCCACCGTGAATGATAAAAAGTATTTGACAAACCTGATTTCACAGGAATATATCAATCAATATGCCAGTTACGGAGTGTAATTATACTTCAAAATAGATTAAAATTGCTTTTAGGAGGATAAATAAAATATGCAGACAGTTACACCACAACAACATAATTTATATGATTGTTTAAATGGCAAAAAGTATTTAATTGACTTTTATCAAAGACACTACGTGTGGGATAAAGATACGGTTACTATTCTTCTTAATGATATTTTTTTTGTGTTTGATTCCTGTTATGAACAGTATCATCAAGATGACTTAACACAGGAAACTCTTTCAAATTTTAATTGGTACTATCTTAATACTTATATAACAAATGATATTGATGGGAATGTCTTTATCGTTGATGGTCAGCAACGTCTAACGACATTAACTCTTATTCTATTAAGATTATTACATATTACAAGTAATGAAAATCATAAAACTATTCTTAAAAATTGTATAGCAGGTGTTGATGCTTTCAGTGGAAACATTTACTTAATTGATGATGATAAGCGTAAAGATGTAATGGAGTCAATTTATACAAAAAAAGAATTCAAAAAATTAAATCCATCTGTTACAGAAAAGAATATATATGAGAGGTATCAAGATATAAGTAAGTATCTTGATTTGAAATTAAATGATGAAAAAAAAATAGAAGCCTTCACATTATATATACTATATCGTTTAATTTTGGTTCAACTTAATATTCCACAGCAAGATACGCCAATGATTTTTGAGGTAATAAATGATAGAGGGGTAGGGTTACGACCTTTTGAGATTCTTAAAGGAAAGTTATTGGGTAAGTTAGGTAAAGTAGATATAGATTTTTATTCAGATTTGTGGGATAAGGCTATGTTATTTGTTCAGAAAAATGAAGATGCGTTTTTTGATGATTACTTTAAATCCCAGTATATTACGAAAAAGAATTCTAAAGTTGAGGCAGAAATTAGAAATGGATACCATCGTTATATTTTTTTGAATAATAGTATAGCAAATGATTTAAAATTCCGTCTTTCAGATAAAGAATGTAAAAACAGTATAAAAAAATTTATATCAGAAAACTTACAATACTACACCAAACTGTACAATAAAATTCTTAATTCTTCTGACGAATTTATGATTTATCTTCGTGAGATTCACAACATTTCCGGACAAAATGAAATATTATTGGCAGCATGTAGATTAAATGATTCGGAGGAAGATGATAAAATTAAAGTAATAGCTAAAGAATTCGATCGGCTTTATGTTGCTCTTAGATTGAATGGTGTCTACAATAGCAATGCTTTCCAAGAGATTTCTTATTTCTTAAATGGAGAAATCAAAGGGAAAAATATTAATAATTATCGAGAAATTTTTAATGAGATTATAAAAAAATCAATCCAAGAATCAAGAAATACCACAAGTGTAACCTCTTTATTGGATTACAATGTTTTTTTAAAAAGAGATTACTCTTCGATGGATAGACGTTTCCTCCGTTATATTTTTGCACGCATAGAAAAGTATCTGTGTGCTAATATTAATGAATATATGAAGAATGATGTAATATACATATCAACAAAAACAGGAAATAAAACTGCGTATCATATTGAACATATATTAAGTCATAATGCAACAAATCGAAATTATTTTAGTAATGAAGAAGAATTTGAATCCTCTCGAAATTTACTGGGAGGTTTATTATTGTTAAAAGGTTTGGATAATATTTCATCAGGTAATGAGGAGTATAAAGATAAATTAAAAACTTATAGCAGTGGTTTAACTTGGGGGCATACGCTATGTACTGATTTTTATCATAATAATAATGCAATCAAACAATTCAACAAAGAATTAAAAGATACTTATGGGATAGAAATTACACCTATAGAAGAATTTGACAAACAGGCACTTGAACAACGTAATAAGCTATTGTTTTCAATAATTAAAATTATCTGGGAGCTTAGTTAATTTCTATAATAATCTAGGATACTTTATGACCGACCAAACCCTCAACGCCAAAACTGTTGCCTTAATCGATTCGCTGAAATCGACGACGGGCGCCTTCGGGCTTGCCAATAACGGCAGTGAATACAAAATTATTACCGAAATTTTTCTCTACAAGTTTTTTAACGACAAGTTCGGCTACGAAGCCAAAAAAACGCCGATTTACGGCGAAAGGCTTTTGCGTTCGCCAAAGTGGGATGCCGAGTACGATTCGTTCAGTGAAGAGGAAGTCGAGGATCTGTTTACATTTTTACCGGGCAGTGTGCCGCGTTTAAAACCGCATCAGACTCTGGCTCATTTGTATAACGCTTCGGGGAAGGGCGATTTCGGCGGGTTGCTGGATTCGACATTAATTGAAATTGCCGACCAAAACGCCGAAACTTTTTCCGTTGCCACATCGGGAAAATCAAAAGTCAAAATTTTCGATGCGGTGACGGTGTATGTTACCGACATTTCCAAACGGGACAATTTTGCCCGGGCGCTTCTGCGAGCCATTGCCACATTTAATTTCGAATCCGTTTTCGATGAAAAATACGATTTTTTCTCCGGTATTTTCGAGTACCTTATTAAAGATTACAACAATGCCGGCGGGGGCAAATATGCCGAATATTACACCCCCCGTTCCATTGCCCGCATTATGGCGCGTCTTTTGACCGAAGAAGGCAAAGAATACAAAGGCGCGGAGTGTTACGACCCCAGCGCCGGTACGGGAACACTGTTAATGGCACTGGCCCATGAAATCGGCGAAGAACGCTGTTCGATATACAGCCAGGATATTTCCGAAAAATCGACGGAAATGCTGCGGCTGAATCTGATTTTAAATAATCTGATCGGCAGTCTGCCTCATGTGGTACAGGGCAATACGCTGACCGAACCGGCACATAAAGAGAGCGACGGCCGCCTGAAAATTTTCGATTTTGTGGTTTCCAATCCGCCGTTTAAACTCGATTTTCCCGAATATGCCGATACACTGGCTGCGGACGGCATCCGTTTCTGGGCGGGTGTTCCCAACAAAGTCAAAACGATTGACCCGCAAAAACCCAAAATGGCTATTTATACCTGTTTTATTCAGCACGTTATCAATTCGCTGAAACCGGCAGGCCGGGGCGCCATTGTGGTTCCCACCGGATTTATTACCGCCAAAAGCGGTGTCGAAAATAAAATCCTCAAACGCATTGTCGACGACCATATTATTTGCGGCGTTGTCAGTATGCCCGGCAATGTGTTTGCAACGACCGGAACCAATGTCAGCGTCCTGTTTTTTGACCGCAGCGAAAAGAATGATAGCGACAAAGTCATTTTAATCGATGCCTCGAAACTGGGCGAAGATTATAAAGACGGTTCGACTCAAAAACGGCGGCTGCGCCCCGAAGAGGAAGAGAAAATTGTTTCGGCTTTCCGCAATAAAGAGAGCATTGACGATTTCAGTATTGCCGTTTCTTACAGCGATATTAAAGACAAAGGTTACAGCCTTTCAGCGGGGCAATATTTCGATATTAAGATCGAATACACCGATATAACGGCGGCGGAATTTACGCAAAAAATGAACACCCACAAAACCGCGTTGCGGAAGATGTTTGCCGAAAGCCGGCAGCTGGAAGAGGCGATTCTTTCCGGCTTTGAATCACTGGTTTTCGACGAAAGCGCAAAAGAGAACCGCTAAGGCGGAAAGAAAGAGAAAAAATCCGGAATAACGGCGGACTGCTGTTCAGTTTTAATTGTTGACATATTCCGAATAAAGTGCTATTTTTGTAGTATAACTGCAAAAAGAGGTGTGGAAATGGTATTGTGGTTCTCTCTCAGTAACTTTTTTTCGATTAAAGATACCGTTACCGTCAGTTTTGAGGCGGAAAAAATTACCACTGCATCGGCCCGTGATTTGGCTGACAATGTTTTTACTGCAGGAAAAAAACAGTATCTGAAAACAGTGGGGATTTTCGGCCCCAACGCTTCCGGGAAATCGAGTATTTATAAAGCCTTGCAGTTTTGTGTTCAGATGATTTTAAATTCCCACGGCAATCACGATGGCGGAAATTTTAATTTTGTTCCGTTTAAGTTTGACGGATATGACGAACAGCCCAGTTCTTTTGCGATTCGTTTTGTGTGCAACGGTACCGAATACGAATATTCCTTTACACTTAACCGGAAGGAAATTATCAGCGAAAGCCTGCGCGATTTTTCCGGAGGGCGGGGTGCCAAAGTGTTTTTGCGGGAGGAAAAAATCGGAAAACCCAAAAGCGAAATTTACAGCTTCGGTGAAGGCTATTTTGTCCGCCCGCTTGACGTAGCACAAAGCACGGGTCGTACGACACTGTTTATCAGCCGTGCCGCACAAATGGATCGGGAACTGGCTCAAAAAATATACCAGTTCTTTTACGGCGAATTTTATGTCGGCTCTCCTTTAATTCATAATGAATATGTCGTTGATCTTTTTAACCGAAACAAAAAACTGCTTTTGGAAGCGTTGCGTATGGCCGACAGCGATATTGTTGATATGGAGGTTCGCAACGAACGGGTGACGGTTCCTGTTCTTGAGCAGAATCCGCGGTACGGTGTTCAACCGATGATGCAGCAGAAAAATATTCCCCGGTTTCTGACAAAACACAAACGAAATCCCGATATTCAGTTCGATTTAATGACGGAAGAATCGGAAGGAACGATTCAGATTTTCTCTTTGCTGCTTGTTCTGCTGGATGTCTGCCAAAACGGAAAAACACTTGTAGTTGACGAATTCGATTTACGCCTGCATTCGGCAATGTCCGATTTTATCATTAACATGATTCACGCCTCGGATAAGGCGCAGTTTCTTTTTACCAGTCACAACACCAATCTGATCAGTACCAAAAAGTTTCGCCGGGATCAGATTTGCTTTACCAACAAAAAAGAGGACGGTTCCACGGAATTTTATTCTCTTTACGATTTTAAAGATTTCCGTGAAAATATGGATGCGGAGAAAGGCTATCTGCAGGGACGTTTCGATGCCGTGCCGTACACAGCCACATCGGTCGACACCATTAAAAAATTGTTTGAGTAAAGGTTATGGGAAAGAAAGCGGTCGGGCGAGCGCCCCGGAAAATGAAACCGGTCATTCTGGTTCTCTGTGAAGGTGAAACGGAAGAGTGTTACGTTGATTGCCTAAAGCAGAAGTACCGTTTACCGATTCGCGTCGTTTCCAAAGTGGTGGGGCAAAAAATCAACTCCCGTCTGGTAGAGCGGTACAAAAAAGAGCTGCAAATTCGCCGGTCGGAACAGATAGACTGTTTTCTGATTTACGATGCCGATGTACCCGAAATTATCGGTAAAACGGCTGCCTGCAATGCAACGGTTATTTTAAGCCGTCCATGTCTGGAAGTGTGGTTTTTGGCTCATACGGAAAAAGTACCAGCCGCAGATTTATCTTCTGCCGAATGTCTGCGCCGATTGACAAGAATAGAGGAGTGGAAAGGGTACCGGAAAGGTTTCCTTTCGGAAAACGAAAAAAATCTTTTGTGGGAGAAGCGTCTGGAAGCGATGCGCAATATCGCCGAGTCATCCGCTACAGGCGCCGCCTTTTCCAACATACCTGAATTTATCCGAACTTTGGAAGACTACCGCCATGAAAACGAAAACGGAGACAGGTGATGAAGAGATATAAGTTGGGAGAGATTGCTGATATTGTCATAAGTAACGTGGATAAAAAATCAAGACCAAACGAAAAATCTATATATCTTTGTAATTTTACAGATGTTTATCGTAATTGGGCAATTAGAAAGTCTTCTGACAATAGTTATATGAAAGCAACTGCAAATGATAATAAAATAAATACCTTACTTCTAAAAAAAGGATTTGTTGCTTTTACAAAAGATAGTGAAACACGAGATGATATAGGTATTTCGACATATATTGCTGATGATTTTGATGATCTTATTTTAGGTTATCATTGTGTTTTAGTAAAACCTTATGTAAATATTTTAGATGGAGAATATTTAAACGCGTTTTTACATTCTAAATTTGCTAAAAAGTTTTTTGAGTTAAATGCTACAGGGAGTGGAATGCGTTTTACTCTTTCATCCAAATGTTTAATGGATATACCGGTTTTACTTCCCGATCTTTCCGAACAGCAGCGTATCGCAAAGATTCTGAGCACTATCGATGATAAAATCGAGCTGAACAAAAAAATCAACAGAGAACTGGAAACCATGGCAAAGGAACTCTACGATTACTGGTTTGTGCAGTTTGATTTTCCCAATGCACAGGGCAAACCTTATAAATCTTCCGGCGGCAAAATGGTCTGGAACGAAACCCTCAAACGGGAGATTCCGGAAGGCTGGGAAGTGGGGAATTTATACAGTATTGCAGATTTTATAAATGGATTAGCGTGTCAGAAGTTTAGACCCAAGGATGGAGAAAACGCACTTCCAGTTATAAAAATCAAAGAGATGCATGATGGTATTACAGCAAAAACAGAGCAAGTTTCTGAAAATATACCTTCAAAGCATAAAATTTTTGATGGAGATATTTTGTTTTCTTGGTCTGCTACATTAGAGATAATGTATTGGTATGGCGGGAGCGGTGGATTGAATCAACATATTTTTAAGGTAAATCCTAAATCGTATTTTCCTAAAGAATATGTATACGAACAGTTAAGTTCTTATATTGTTAATTTTATTAAGATGGCAGAAGCAAGGAAAACGACAATGGGACATATTACAATCGATCATCTTGAACAAAGCAAAATTCCTTTGCCGCCAGAATCTCTTATAAAGCAATTCAAAGAAAAGGTTTATCCGATTCATCTAAAGATTGGACAAACAAAACAGGAAAATTGTGAACTAACAAAACTCCGTGACTGGCTTCTGCCCATGCTGATGAACGGAGAGGTACGGGTGAGATGATAACGAAATTTCATATCTTATTTTCAGATGAGGTTTTTAACGTAAAATCAAATTGGGATAAAACACATCTGTTTTCGTTGGTAAATGATTTTGAAGATTTAGAATGGAATTATACAAGATTTATAAACTTTATCTTTAATAATCTTATGTATACAGCCCTAAGTGAAGAAGAGCGAGAAAAAATGATAAATCAAGATTCTACACGTTTACAACAAGCGTGTAGAAAATTACGTTTTACCGATTCGAAGGATAAAGGAGAAGGCAGTGAAATTGCGGAAATCTTTTTATACGGAATCATGAATGAGTATTATCATGCCTTGCCAGTTGTCCCAAAGATATTTTATAAGCAAAACTCACAGGATCCTGTTAAAGGAGCTGATTCGGTTCATATTGTCATCAATGATAATGATTTTTCTTTGTGGTTAGGAGAAGCAAAATTCTATAAATCTATTGAAGATAGTCGTTTAGATCGTATTGTAGAATCCGTAATAGATTCTCTAAATACCAACAAAATAAAGAAAGAAAATTCAATAATTACTAATTTGCAAGATATAAAAAAACTTATAAAAGACGAAGTTTTGTTAAAACAGATTTTATTGGCTTTAGAGCATGATAGTAGTATTGACTATATTAAAACAAAAATCCATATTCCTATTTTCCTTCTTCATGAATGTAAAATTACTCAGGAAACAAACCGTCTTTCAGATGAATATAAAAAATCCATTATTGAATTTCATAAACAAAGATGTACAGTCTATTTTGAAAAATTATTTGAAAAAATTGGAGGTATTTCTTTATGGGAATCTATAACCTTTCATTTGCTATTATTCCCTATTCCTGATAAACAGGAATTAATAAAAAAGTTTACAAAAAAGGCACAGATTTATAGGGAATAAATAATGGATGATATTTTTCAGAATTGTACAGAAATAAATCAACTTATCAATTTAGGCAAAGAATCGGAAGCAAGAAACTCTCTTATTAAATTACTTGACAATATTCAGCGACCTTATCCTGACTATTTAAATCATTTAATTAGGGAAACAGGATTATATCCGTACATGGATACTGACACTGCAAATTGGCAGGATGTCTTTGTTCACGAAATTTTTAAAGTTGATATAGGAGAAGCAGAACCGGTTACGTTGCATAGAGAACAATCGTATGTTTTAAAAAATTTATTAGAAGGAAAAAATATTGCTCTAAGTGCACCTACCAGCTTCGGCAAGAGCTTTATAATTGATTCATTAATAGCTATTAAAAAACCTCATTTAGTCATGATTATTGTTCCTACTATTGCCTTAATGGATGAGACAAGAAGGCGATTAACAAATAAGTTTGGAAATCATTATAAAATAATCACAATTCCCAATTCTGAATTGGCAGATAACACTATACTCATATTCCCACAAGAAAGAGCATTTGGATACGCTGATTTATGCGATGATTTAGATATTTTAATTGTAGATGAATTTTATAAAGTTTCAAAGACATACGATGATCGTTCGGATATTTTGCTAAGGGCAGTAATGGAAATAGGAAAAAAAGCAAAGCAACGGTATTATTTAAGTCCAAATATAGCAAAAATCAAAGATTTTGCAACTTCTGCTTTTACTAAAGATATGAACTTCATTCAGGAATTAGATTTCAATACCGTTGTAACAAAAATTAATAATTCTTATCAAGAAAAAGACTTTGATAAAAATAAAAAATTAATTAGATTATTAACAACTCCGAATTTTGGCAAAACATTATTATATGCTGGTACACATACTTCTCTAAAAAATATTACTTCATTGTTAATAGATAAAATGCCTGAAAAAGATACCAATCTTTTAAATAGTTTTTCGGATTGGATAGGGGATAATTATTCCACAAAATTAACTTTGTATAAGTTGGTAAAACGTGGAATCGGACTGCATAACGGAAAATTACATCGATCACTTGCTCAATTAATGATAAAAATTTTTGAATCAGGAGATGATTTAGAGACAATAGTTTCAACATCATCAATTATTCAAGGAGTTAACACATCTGCTAAAAATGTTATTATGTGGCAAAGAAAAAACGGTACATCAGCGCTTACTTCTTTAGATTATAAAAATCTTATAGGTCGAGGTGGTAGAATGTTCCGTCATTTTACAGGAAACGTTTATCTGTTTGAAAAACCAATTCCTGATGTTGATACACAGCTTGATGTTGATTTTTCTGACAATATTCAAGTCGATATTGATATTGAGGCATATACCGATTACCTTTCAGAAGAGAAAAAAAATAAAATTAATACATTAAAATCCCAACTTGAAACAATATTAGGGAGAGAAAATGTTGAAAAATTAATTAGAGAAAGAAAGTTAAAATTTGATAATATGTCACAGATAGTTTTTTTGGCACAATTTATTAAAGAAAATAAAAATTTAATTTGCGCTTTGAAATATTTAAATAGTTCAGATGAGTCACAGTGGGGAACCAGTTTATATAATATAATAAGATACTGTCATTTGAAATTGCCTGTTAATCACAGGAGTTATGTTAACTTTATAAAAATTATTTCTAAAAATTGGATAAATTCTATTCCAGAGCTTTTTAGTAAATTAGAGGAAAATGCTATTCCTATTGATGAATTTTTTACTTTAGAAAGGCATGTAGTATTTAATTTTTCATCTTTACTTAATGAAATAAACGAATTGCAAAAATCGATTTATCCCAATGAAAAGATCGATATTTCATCTTTTATTCAAAAAATATCTTTTGCATTTTTACCATCATCGGTATATTATTTAGAAGAATACGGACTGCCGCGTATGCTATCCCAAAAAATTCAAAACGCAGGTGTAATTAATTTTGAAAACAATCAATTCGAACATGTGCTTGAAAAACTAAAGTCGATTGGTTTCCAAGGCTTGACTAAAAATGTGAAGGATTTAGACTCCTTTGATAAATCTATTTTAGAATATTTTTATGATGGAATTTAATTTTTGATCTGAAAAACCTCCCGTCAGGGACGGGAGGTTTTTTTAATAGAATCAAATAAATAAAAATCGATTAGTGCGGTTTGCCGGCCGAAGCCGGCACCGCTTCTCATTAAGTTATATCCGAGGCGTCGAAACGCCTGCTCGTTATCATATCGTATCAATCGTCACGTCACATTATCCGCAAAGCGACATTGCTCATACTGACTACCGCTAGGGTAAGTCCACATCAATTAATACATATCTCGTTTTTATAGGGGGATTCACTTAGGGAAATCCCGATTCCTAAAATCTAAAGCCGTTACCGGCTGTTCGTTCGTTACATTCTCTACACAGCACTATATAGTCTGTGTTTCGTTCGTTATAATCTTTTTAAGTCAAGTCAGCTTATTTTAAATACATTACTCAAATTTCTTATAATCCGTTTTTTGAAGCCTCTGCTTGAATTCGACACCGGGAAGAAACAGAATACGCGGATTTTTGATTTCCTTTGCCGTCACATCTTCCGCCGTTCCGCGACCTTCGCCTTTAAAGGAAAGTTTGAGGATTCCGAAGTCTCCCAGACGAACGATATGACCGCTCATCAGCAAATCGGGCAATTCGGAAAGCAGCGCCTCCAATACAGCCGTTACGTCGGCCGGTGTCAGTGTGCAATGTCGGGCAATCTGCTCGGCGATTCTTCTTAAGTTCATTTCCGATGACCACTTCGGGTACGGGTAGAACTTCTCGGGATCCGCCTGATTCAGCGGATTCTTCTTGGACATAATTTTGTAGTTCATGAGAACTCCTTTGAGGTTAGTTTGCTATAGCTATAGTTTTATCCCTCCGTAAAAATAGATTTTTGCTTTCGGCGAATGTGCGCGCAAGCGTCGAAAAGCACGATATTATACTATACCACACTATGTGTAGTGTGGTAATGATTTTTTTTAAAATATTTCATAAAAATTTCATTTTTAATCTTCATTTAATGAAGAGAGTTGCCGTTTTGGTTCTTGTAATTTTCATCAAATTTTATCATAGATAAAACCCGGAAAATAGTGTATACTTTTCCTGTCAGCGGAAAAATAGTGATGTCGAATCAGCTCAACCAATATACGGGAAAAAGAGATTTACAACCGGAAGAGAAGGCGCGTGTCAAAATCGATGAGATGTTGAGACGTGCGGGGTGGGACATTGTGTCCCGAGGCGAATACAGCGAAATGAATAACGCCTGTGCCGTAACCGAAGGTCTTTTAAAAGGCCGCCGGGAAGCGGACTACATCCTGTTTGCCGGCGGAAAAGCCATCGCTATTTTGGAAGCCAAACGGGCGGAAAGCAAATTAAGCGATGAGGTTGCCGAACAGGCACAGCAATACAGCGCCGGCGTCCCGGGCTGGTATCAAACCTGGCAAAAACCGCTGCCTTTTGTATTTTTATCTAACGGCGAAACGCTGCTGTTTCGCGACATGCGCTCGGAGGAAATAACCTATACACCGTTAAAACGGATGTACACGGCGAAAGAACTGGTCGCCATGGCCGACATCGATTCCGAATATGCCGCTTTACCGGCACTGCCGCCCGTAGGCGAAAAAGGATTGCGACAATGCCAGTACGATGCCGTTTGCAGTATCGAACGATCCTTTAAACAAAAGAAAAACAGAGCATTGGTATCGCTGGCAACCGGTGCCGGAAAAACCTTTACCGCCTGTACACTCACATACCGGCAGCTGACTTATACCCGTGTGCGGCGGGTGCTTTTTCTGGTCGACCGCAACAATTTGGGCAGACAGGCGGAAGGAGAGTTTTGCCAATACCGCCTGACGGAAAACGGCGACGTTTTTAACTCCCTTTACGCCGTCTGCCGGCTGAAAACCCTTGAAGAAGCCCGTTCGGCACAGGTCGTGGTTTCTACCATTCAGCGTCTTTTTTCGGTTTTAACCGGACAGCCTCTTTTTGCGGACGACGAAGAGGAAGAGGCAGAGCAAGCCGCTCTGTTCGGTGATGACGAACCGGAAGAAGAAGTCGAATTGCCGGACGAACTGTTTCTGCCGCCCGATTTTTTTGATTTGATTATTGTCGACGAATGCCACCGTTCTATTTACGGAAAATGGCAGCGTGTGCTCAATTATTTCCGCAGTGCGAAAATGGTGGGGCTGACGGCCACGCCGACACCCGAAGCGGAAGCCTTTTTTGACCGCAACTTTGCCTCAAATTACACATTCGAAGATTCCGTCCGCGACGGCGTCAACGTTCCGCCCCGGATTTACCGTATTAAAACCAAAGTCACCGAATCGGGCGGACAGATTCGATCCGGCGAAAAGGTCAATAAAAAATCGAAGCTCACCGGAGCCGTTCGGGAAGTAAAGGAAGAAGAACAGAAATACACAAGCACCCAGCTTGACCGTTCTGTCATCAACAAAGAGCAAATCCGAACCGTTGTTCGGGCTTTTAAAGATTCGATTTATACGGCACTCTATCCGGATCGGTACCCCGACTGGCACTTTATTCCCAAAACGCTCTTTTTTGCCAAATCGGACAGCCATGCCGACCACATTATCGAACAGATAAAAAAAGTGTTTGCCGTCGAGTTTCCGGAGGAAAAGATACCCGACCATTTTGTGACCAAAATCACCTACAGCGCCGGCAATACCAACGAATTAATTCGCGATTTTCGAAACAAAAAAGAGTTCCGCATTGCCGTGACCGTTACGTTGGTGGCGACCGGAACCGACGTCAAACCTCTGGAATGCGTGGTTTTTATGCGGGACGTTGCGTCGGCCGTGCTGTACACCCAGATGAAAGGCCGCGGCTGCCGCCGCATCGGCGACGATATTCTGCAATCGGTCACCCCCAACGCTGCCGGTAAAGACTGTTTTTATATCATCGATGCCGTCGGAGTCACGGAACACGAGCACATGATTCCCGGTGTGGAAGGGGGAGAAGGCGGTCAGCCGCCGCAGCCGGTTCCTTCTTTGCAGCGGCTTTTGGAACTTTTGGCACACGGCAATGTCGGCGACGATGCGCTGATGCTGCTTGCCGGTTATCTGGCGAAGTGTCTGAACAAAGGAGATGAAAGCGATGTTCGGGAATGGGGAGAGATTGCCGGCATCAGTCTGAAAGATTTTGTCGGCAGACTGACGGAAGCTTTACAGCCCGACTCCTGCGTTTCTGCCGACGGGCGTCCGGAAACCGCTTCAAACAGTCTGCCGCCTTATACCGATATCAACGAACCCAACACCGAACGGAAGGTGCTGATATCGGAACTGATTAACAACCCTTCGGCCCGGCAGAAAATTCTGGAAATCAACGCCGGTTTTATTAAAATCCTGTTGCCCGGAGAAGACGAACTGACTTACACCGGATTCGGCAAAGAAGAGGCGCAAACCTACATCGAAGCCTTTGAAACCTATATGAAGGATCATAAAGATGATGTCGAAGCGCTGCGCATTATTTACAACGAAGAGAAAATCCCCATTACCCGCGCCATGCTGGAAGATTTACAGGCCAAACTCTTAAAAGCGGATGCCATGTACAAACCGCAGTATATATGGCAGAATTACAAAATCTTTAAAGCCGACAATTCGGTGGTACCGTTGGAGAGTAAAGACGAACGGGAAGCCTTAACCAATCTGATTCAGATTGCCCGCTACGTTTACGGCAAAACCGGAACGCTGGTTTCCCCGGTGCGCGGTTATAAAAAAGGATTTAACCTGTACGCCGGGCAGCAGCAGCGCCCCTTAACGGAAGAACAGCGACAACTTTTGGAAGTAATTGCCCGTTATATCGTGCAAAACGGCGCGGTGACCAACACCGAGATTTTCGATAATTTGGGATCGTCCTACGCTATGGGACTGGTGCAGACTTTTAAAAGGGAAAACGTTGATACGGAACTGCGTAAACTCTCCGTATTCATTTTAACGGATTACACAAAGGTATCGTGATATGGCAAAAAAAAACGGCAACGCCGCAACCGGGCGGCAAAAAAAAAGCGTTAAACCGGAAGCTTCTCTGACCAAAAAAGTGTGGGACATGGCCGACGTGCTCAGTTCCGCCGGCATCGGTTATACCGATTACATCACCCAGCTGACCTATTTGCTCTTTCTGAAAATGGATGACGAGAGGGAAACCCTGTTCGGCATGACCGGCACTTTGCCGGAAGGGTGCCGCTGGCGCGATGTGCTGTTTGACAAAAACGGACAAAAACGAATCGGAACCGATTTAACCGAAAAGTACGAATCGGTTTTAAGGCAGTTACAGGGCAAAGAGGGGCTTATCGGTGCCATTTTCAGCGGCGCTTCCAATAAAATCAGCTCCCCGGAAAAACTTTCCAAACTGATTGCCATGATCGGGTCGGAAAACTGGTACTGCATCGAAGGCGATTTAAAAGGCGCCATTTACGAAGAGATTCTGGAACGCAACGGCTCCGACAGCAAAAGCGGTGCCGGCCAGTATTTTACGCCCCGGGCGCTGATTGCGGCCATGGTAGATGTCATCGACCCCCGAGTAACGGAAACGGTTTCGGATCCCGCCTGCGGTACGGGCGGCTTCCTTTTGGCCGCATTCGAACACATGAGAAAGCAGACCAACGACCAGGGAAAACTTAACGCCCTGAGAACCGACAAATTAAGCGGTGCCGATATTACCCCGCTGGTGGTCACTTTGGCAAGTATGAACCTTTACCTTCACGACATCGGTGGGAAAACCACCCCGGTGCGCTGCCTGGATTCGCTGGAAAAAGAGCCGGAACACCTGGTCGATGTGGTTTTGGCCAATCCGCCGTTCGGCGAACGGCCGGCGGGGGCATCCGATATTTCCGCCATGCGGGACGATCTGATTGTTGCTACCAAGAACAACCAGCTCAACTTTCTGCAGCACATTATGAAAATGCTCAAACCGAACGGGCGGGCGGCCGTCATTGTGCCGGATAATGTGCTGTTCGAGGACGGCGCCGGCGAGAAAATCCGCAAAGCGCTGCTGGCCGACTACAACCTGCATACCGTTTTGCGCCTGCCTTCCGGCATTTTTTACGCCAACGGCGTGAAAGCCAACGTGCTGTTTTTCCAAAAAGGCGGCCCCACCCGCGAAGTCTGGTTTTACGATTACCGCATCGGCATTCACCACACCCGCGTTCAGAAACCGTTAACCCGTGCCGATTTGCAGGACTTTGTCGACTGTTACTGCGCCGGACATACGGAAGAGAGGCGGGAAACCTGGTCGCCGGAGAACCCCAACGGCCGCTGGCGCAAATATACGGCGGAAGAAATCCTTGCCCGCGACAAAACAAGCCTTGATATTAAGTGGATAAAAGACGACGAAGAGATTCCCCCTTTAAAGGAACTTTTGGAAGAGATTGACCGTTCCCAAAGCGCAATCAGCCGGGCGTCGGCGGAATTAACCGCACTGCTGGCAGGACTCGATGACGGGGAAGCAGAGGATTAAATGAGCATTCAGGTGAAAGATGACAATTCTGTTGATTCTTCCCGGAAAATTTCCATCCGCTTTTTCAATGACCATGAAGTCCGTGCCTTTTGGGATGAACAAAACAGCAAATGGTGGTTTTCGGCAACAGATATTATCGGAGCCGTGAACAACGAAGCGGACTACACCAAAGCCGGTAACTACTGGCGGTGGCTGAAGCGAAAACTGAAATTACAGGGCGTTCAGTTCGTGAGCAGCACTCACAAACTGAAAATCACCGCTGCCGACGGAAAAAAATACAGCAGTGATGTTTTGGACAGCCGCGAAGTGATTACCGTGGCAAAATCCATTCCGAACGAAAAAGCAGCCGCCTTTTTGGATTGGTTTCTCTACAGCGATAATACCGTTGACGGACAAAGCAAAAAAAAGGCGTATCAGCTTTTTGAAAGCGGTATCCTTCAAACACTGAAGCCGGGAACCGTCAAATCGTTACAACAGATACACGCATACCTTTTTGGAGGACTTTACGACTTTGCCGGTTCCCTGCGCACCCGCAATATTTCCAAAGGCGGTTTTCATTTTGCCTCTGCGGAGTTTCTCGGTGCCACTCTGGAACAAATCGAAAGGATGCCCGAAGAGACTTTTGAACAGATAGCGGATAAATATGTGGAAATGAATGTTGCCCATCCTTTTATGGAAGGAAACGGCAGAGCAACCCGTATCTGGCTCGATTTAATGTTAAAGCATTCTTTGAATCGATGTATCGATTGGAGCCGGATCAATAAAAACGACTATCTGAACGCCATGAGCGAAAGTGTTGCCGATGCGGCATTCATCAAAAAACTGCTGTTTGAGGCGTTAACCGATAAAATCGACGACCGGGAAATGTTTATGAAAGGAATCGATTATTCCTACTATTACGAAGAAGAGGACAGCAGCCGATGAAGATTGCCCACCTGAAATCAAAAATCCTCGATCTGGCGGTACGGGGCAAGCTGACGGAACAACGTCCCGAAGACGGCAGCGCGGCTGAACTGTTAGGGCGTGTCAGAGAAGAAAAGCAGCGCCTGATTGCCGAAGGAAAAATAAAAAAAGAAAAAAAACTGCCTGAAATAACAGAAGACGAAAAGCCCTTTAATATCCCCGCCAGTTGGGAGTGGTGCAGGTTGGGGGAGATATGTGATATAAATCCAAGAAATAATATAGAAAAAAATATTGATATTTCCTTTGTTCCTATGGCTTGTATCAGTCCGGGTTTTTCAAGAAACTTTACATACGAAATCAGACAATGGGATTCCGTTAAATCCGGATTTACTGTTTTTGCAGATAATGATGTAGGTATAGCGAAAATAACACCTTGTTTTGAAAACAAAAAATCTGTGCTTTTTAAGAATCTTGTAAATGGTTTTGGTGCGGGTACAACAGAATTACATATTTTACGTCCAATTCATGATATTTTATCAGACACCTTTCTTTTTTGGTTTGTCAAAACAGAAAGTTTTATAAAAAATGGGATTGCCTGTTTCTCTGGAGCTGTGGGACAACAAAGAATTAGCAGAGATTATGTTGCGAATACATTATTTCCCCTTCCACCCCTTGCCGAACAGAAACGGATTGTGGAAAAGATTGAAGCGATTTTCAAACAGGCAGACATTATCGAAGAAAAACGGCTGGCGTTAAAAACCGCGGTACGTCACACCAAAAGCCGGGTGCTGGATTTGGCGGTACGGGGCAAGCTGACAGAACAGCGTCCCGAAGACGGCAGCGCGGCTGAACTGTTAGCGCGCGTCAGAGAAGAAAAACAGCGCCTGATTGCGGGGGGAAAACTCAAAAAAGAGAAGCCCCTGCCGGAAATTACGGAAGAGGAAATACCTTTTGATATTCCCGCCGGGTGGAAGTGGGTGAGATTGGGGAGCTATTTGGATGTAAGAGATGGAACACATGATTCTCCTAAATATTACAGTCAAGGTATTCCTTTTGTAACTGCAAAAAATCTTAGAAATGGTGAAATTGATTTTTCAACATGTTCTTATATTTCAGAAAGTGATCATAGAAAGTTTTCAGAAAGGTCTTTTGTTGAAGATGGAGATATTTTGATGGCAATGATAGGAAGTATAGGGAATCCTGTCATTGTCAAAAAAGACAGAAATTTCAGTATAAAAAATGTTCTCTTACTAAAGCGATATGCACTAGAATATACCAATATGAAATATGTCTATTATTTCTTTTACTATATGCAGGATATTTTGGGGAAAAATGCACGTGGTGGAGTACAAAGATTTGTTGGTTTGAACTCGTTTAGAGAGCTACTTTTCCCCCTTCCGCCTCTTGCCGAACAAAAGCGGATTGTGGAAAAGACAGAGCAGATTTTTGGTATCCTTGATATTATCGAAAAAGCGGTTGAGGGGTGAGGGAAGAAGAAGTGTCCGATAAACAAATTGACTCCGGTCGGCAGAAAATTGTCGCTTCGCCGAATCTGTTTGAATATGAAAAGTATTATCACGAATCGAATGAGCGTCTGAAATTCGAAATGTGTCTCAACTATATTGCCCAAAAACTGACGGAAGGCGGAATATCCGTGATGGTGGGTGCCGGCTTCAGTTTAAATGCCAATGAGGGAAAACAGCAAAAGAAAGAAGCCTGTTATCAAAACTGGGCAGCACTTTTAACAAACGCTTACAAAGAACTGTATCCGAAATGCGATGAGGAAAATATCGAGAAAGAAATACTACAAAAGGGTGAAACGGTTGTTGCCCAAGAATATGTAAAGGCAAAAGGCGGTATGCGGGAGGCGCTGGATATTTATATAGAAAATCAGTTTTCCCGTATCGATAAAAATACGGATAATCTTTCCTTACATCAAAGACTTTTGGAGTTGGGATGGGTCGATGTCATGACAACCAATTGGGATGATTTACTGGAAAGAAATCCGGCGGAAAATGGTTATTATCCTGTTCAAAGAGCGAAGGATTTACGGTGTCGGAAGGATCGTCGGATTGTAAAATTGAACGGATCGATTCGGACAAAAGAGCAAGTCGATAAAAACGAATACAGTTTTGATGATTGCGATTCCTGTTTGTATATTGCGACACAGTCGGATTTCGACAATTACAAAACCGAACATGCATCCTTTTTCAATTTTATGCAGACAAAAATCCTTGAACTGCCGTTTTGCCTGATGGGGTTTTCCGGTCGGGATCCCAATTTCCTTTATTGGATAAAAGAATTAAAGAGAACGATGACCAAAGGCGGAAATACGGAATATCCCAATCCGATTTTTCTTTTCGATGTGTGCCCCTTTGATCCGAAACCGTCGGACAGTGAATATGAAAGAGCCTTAAATCAATTTTACCGCAACAACAACATTATCAGACTCAAAGTACGCGATTACTATCGTTTGCTGAACGCAGACCATGAGCTGCCCGACAGTCACGGTAAGAACAATAACCATAAAGAATTAACTTATTTCTCTTTAAACGAGTTCATTTTTGAAGAAATCGCCCGTCTTAAAAATACAAAATTACTGACAGATAATTTTGATCAGACTGATTTTCGTATTATCAGAGAAATTGATTTTTCAAACGGAAAATTATCTCTTTCCGATATGGAAAAATATAACAGTATCGAGCTTTTTTCTTACTACAATCTGGTGATTCCCCGATTTTTAATATCCAAGGTTCAGGAAATGGCGGGCGATATTGAGAATTGGACAGAGGTTCACTACATTTTCTTATACCGTTGGCTTTTGAGCAATTATTATTCTCTGACAGATCTTTATTCCGTCGAAACAGTCGAAAAGATTGTTCTGAAATTTCGGGAAAAGGATTTGATAAAAACGGACGCCTTTGTTTTTTCGGAGCTGATTCTGAAGTATTATCGGGAAACAGAGCGGCAAAAGGAGTTTGACCTTTTTTGCGAGAACGAAGGTAAATCCGCAAATCTGGAAGAGATTGTTTTTTATCAAAAAGCGTTGAACTGTATAGATCGTTTGCGTTATACGGAACTCAAAACACTTTTGATGCAATGGCATCCCGAAAAAAGAGAAAAGCCGAACGCGCTTTTTATTTTACGAAAAATGACGCTTTTGAATCTTTTCGAATCTTTAAGGTATCAAAATCGGGAGCAAAAAGAAGAGATTCGTGCGTTGGCGGAAGCGGCAGAGAAAGCGTGCGATAAAGACACCCCGCAACTGAAACATTTTGTTGCTGCCAATATCAATTACTATAAAAAAACATTGAATGGCGGACTTTCCAATCCGGGGTATCGGATAAGCGAGACTATTTCCCCCGATAGAAAAATTAAAAATCCCTCCGATTTTCTCGATGCGTTTCGGCACCATACCTCCGAGTCGTTATCTTTTAACGAGTCGGTAAGATATGAGGTGACTATTCCGATGATGGTCGATCCGAATAAAGAGTATTTTTATGCGGTGCGGCACCTTAATTTTTGCGAGTATACGGGGCAGCCGGTGTTCGGGTTAATACGAAATAAAAAAGTAATCGAAATGATTCCCGGACTTGCCGAATCATCCTATCATTTGGTAAAACTTTTTGCTTATTCTCTTTCGGCGTTTGGGTATGATTCAAATGAAGGCTATTTACGTCTTGTTTTGTCGAAAATCATGAGGTTTTTACCGGAAAAAACGATTGCGCACATTTTTAGTGCAGCTTTTGACATTCTCAAACAAAAATTAAAATCCGGAGAGATTATATATATCTATCTTTTTTTACTGGCAGAAATGTCGAAATATACGGATCCCCGAACCGGGGAACCGTTTTTCGACTTTTTTTTTGACGAAATTCAAAGCCCGTCGGATGATGACCATCAGATCAGATACCTGATATCTTTAGGGGACAGATGGGGTGCTATGTTGCCGTTTACCGTTTATATAGAGCGGCTCAAAAATAAAAAACAGTTTGCTTTTATTTTACAATGGGTTATGCGTCGGTTTCGGGAAGATGCCTCCAAAGAGACACGTGAGATCTTTTATTCCGAATTTTTGTATTATTATCAGGAGTTGCTGAGAAAGGAAGATATGCACTCCGTAATTCGGCAGGTTTTTGGTTTAAAGGAAATTCGGGACTTGCTGGAACAGGACGTGAAAGACAGAATGCAGCTTTGTCTGTACGGATATCCTTATTTAAAAAACGATATTCAAAAAAAGGTGGAACAAGCCTATCCTGAAATGATTTTTACTCAAAGAGATCCTTATTTTGTTATTTTACTTAAATCCGAAGCCGTCAGGGAAAAGGTGATGGATACGGTCAGAAAGCATGAAATGACCCGCTTCCATTCTCCCTCCGATTACCGGATATCCGATTATATCAATGCACTCCATACTGCGGAACTTCTCTCTTTTGGGGATAAGGAAGAGATTGCCCGGATTTATTTAAAATACTATGATTTTTACAAAGAAAATCCCGATTTGTTAGGACGGGATTCGGATGATCGACTTATTTTTTTCAATTCGTATTATTCATCTTTAAATTATATAACAAATGAAGAAGAGCGCCGGAAAAGCCCTTCGATAGAAAAAACTTGCGAAGTATTTCGGGAAGCACTTCGGAGCGAATTGGCAGATTTCCTCCGTTTGGAATGGCTCTATACCCCCAATTTACAGAAGTTCAAGATTTCTTATATCAGATCGTTTCGTTATTTTCGAGCCCTGAATATTACGAAGGAATACTTGTATGTTTTTAATGCCGGTCTGACAAAAGTTTATGTTCAGGATGATCGTGAATTTGAGGCAGTAATAGAAGTTATTGTTAATGCTTTCGGTGATGACGAATACTGGCACGGTATTTTCAATAATGAATATACCCTGTCTTTGGCGCTGGCAATTTTGAGAAAATTTCAATTGTCTGTTCCGTACTGCTACGATATTTTATTTGTCAAAGCACAGCTGAAACAGCTGGCCGCAATTCTCAAGGAAAAATACCATCAAAGCAGTGATGCTATCGAATATTGGATTCAGGAGAATCCGTTATCAAAAGGAGAGTAGCTATATGGTTCTTCCTCCCGACGTTCTCAAACGGGGCGATTATGTCGAAATGGTTCGGCAGGTCATTGAAAACAAAATCGACAATAAAGCCGGTTATTCGCTGGCTATCGACGGTCAATGGGGAAGCGGCAAAACCTATGTTTTGCAAATGCTGGAAAAACAGCTCGAAACCCGCGCCCTTATTTTTCATTACAACGCCTGGGAACGCGATTATTACGACGAACCGCTGATGGCTCTGGTTTCTGTGTTTTTGGAGCAAATGAAAGAAAATCGGATTTTATCCGAAAAAGATGATCAAAAAGAATTTATCGACAATCTCATTGAGATTATCGGACTCATGGGCGATCTGACCGGGCTTCGCCAAATTAAAGGGGCGGCTAAAATTCTGAAATTTGTTAAAAAGCATGAAAGGCAATTTCTTTCTCCGAAAGAGATTGATACCTGTTTGCCGCTAACGGCAGCTGTCGGAAAATTACATTCCGCATTAGCCGATTTGTCCGAAAAGAGGCCGGTGGTGCTGATTGTCGACGAACTGGATCGCTGCCTGCCCGAATACGCCGTGAAAGTTTTGGAACGCCTGCACCACATTGTCGGCGAAACGCAAATCATTCTGATAACCGCCGTCGACGCTTCCCGTCTGGCTCACAGCATCTATAACGTTTTTTACGGAACTTCTGCAAAGGAGGAGAAGGAGGAGGTGGTGCGTTCTTTTTTTGACAAATACATGACCAAATTTGCCGATATCGTTATCCCGTTGTCTTTTGGCAGAACCGATTCCGACGCCGAAAATCTGTTAATGGGGCTCGACAAAGAGTATATACCGTTTTTTTATCATAAAATGATTTTTGACGGATATTTTTTATCTTCCTGTATTTCACAAATCATGGAAGAAATACCGCGCCGCGACCAGGAAAAGATTTTTAAACAGGTTAAATTGTGTCACGAATTGGCCGTGAATTGGAGCGCTAAGTGCGCCCCCCGCCTTCAGGGAGTTCAGCTCGATTCGTTTCACTACGGCGTTTTAGTCTATGAAATTCTGACGGCTGTTTCGATTTATTATCTGGGAAATAAAGAGCGGTTCGGAGTTGTGGCGTCCGTGCCCGTTCGAATTCGTCTGGATGTATCGGAGAAGACACCAATCGAATGGAAAATCGGTCAGATATTTCGATTGGATAACTGCTTTACACAGGATTCGACTCAAACCGCCTGGAAACTCCTTGCGGATATGGGAAAACCCGTATCCGTGATTTTGGCTTATTTTCTGGAAGCAGAAAAAGTCGAGTATATTGATTCATTTTATGCGTCTTCTTTCAGCGAGCGTATTCGCCAAACAACACTGTTCTTAAGAGTCTTTGAGTCGGTCACGAAAATATTGTCCGGTGATGAAGATGAATCGGATTTCATGTACGATTTGAAAGAAGAGTGCGAACATTCGACCGGGCATCTTCCGAAAACGTCGGACATTTCCCCAAAAACACAGGACATTTTTTAAAAAACATAGGACATTTTTTAAAAAACATAGGACGTTTTTTTAAAAACGTAGGAGATTTTTTTAAAAACGTAGGACGTTTTTTTCGAGACAAACCGCGGTGCGCTGCTTTCTGTTCGGGGTGCGGGGGCTGTCACCCTTTGCGGGCGGCGGCCAGTTCCTCTTCGACAGCCTCCCAGCGCGCGGTGAGCCGCTCCTGTTCGGCCTCGGCGGCGCGGACCGCTTCGGCAACGGCGGCCGACTTTTGCGGATCGCTGTAACACTCTTCGCGCGCCCATTCGGCGTGCAGCCGCTTCAGTTCCGCTTCGGTATCATCGATTTGCGCCAACAGTGTTTCCGACTCCTTTTGCAGGCGGTTGATGAGGTTGCGCTGTTCTTTTTGGCGGCGGTGGTCGTCGCCGGCGGCTGCGCCGCGGCTTTCGGGGGCGGCCGGCTGCGGTGCGCTGCTGCGGCCGGAGGGGGCGGGGCTGCCGTTGCGCACGGCCGGTGCCGGGGTGTCGGCGGCTGTTTGCGCCTTTTTCCACAGAAAGTAGTCGTAATCACCGCCGTAGAGGCGGGCACCCGTTTCGCATTCGATCATCAGTTTTTTGATAAAGGCGGTCTGTTCTTCCGGAAGAATTTCATTCTTCCACAGCCGTTCCAAAAGGCGCACAGCCGCCGTCGGTGTCGTGCTGTTTTCGTAAGCGCGCATCGGGTCGGCCTGCATTTCGGCTTCGTTGTAGCGGATTTTCACCCCGTCGATTCCGGCTTTTTCGCGGATAAACGCATCGGTTTCTTCGGGCGAAACAATGCGGTCGAAGAGAATGTCGCAGGCGATGTTGTCGCTTTTTTTCAGTGTATATTCCGTCAGTTCGGCCACCGAAAGGGTGATTCCGCCGTTCGGGTAGCGGTCTTTAAGGGGGCTGTACGTTTCGAGCGCCATGTCTTCGGCTTTGACAGCGACCGTTTCGTTGAGGCTTCGGCCGCTGCCGTGCAGCCGGTCGCAAACGGCCAGCGCCTGATGGAGTTTGAAGACGCTCATCATCGGAAAATCTTCACCGCCGTTGACCGCCGCCGATTCGCCGAAAGGGGAAAGCACCGCGATGCCGATCCGCGCATCGACCCCCTCAACCGCCTTTTCCAGCTCCCGCCGCAGATTTTCCGTCCCGTCTGCCCGGCACCCCGACAGCAACGCCACCATCAGCACCGACACAGCCACCGCCAACGCCGTTCCGATTACTTCTCAACCGGTTTCCCGCTTCATAAACGCCTCCGTCCTCTTCCCAGTTTACGACACGGAAAATGAGTTGTCAAGGAAGAAAACCTGTTGTATAATCGAATGTATACAAAAAGGAGTCGTCCATGCTGAATGTTGATTTTTCGATAAATCCGCTGACGAACCGACGGCAGATTGCGGTTAACGGGGCGGAAGAGCGGCTTTCGGAATGCTGCGGAAGCCGTGATATCCCGCTCGAGGAATGGAAAGGAAACTGTTTCGAGGTTCTGGCCAAAAAATATAATGATGATGTTCTCTCCGTTTCGTTTACGGGAATGGCCAAAGATTTTCGCTTTCTTTCTTACCTGAAAAACGGAGCCGAAACGGAAAAAAAGCTGCAAATAACACTGACGGAAAAAACGGTTTACGAACCGGAAAGACTTTACCGGGAACTCGGTGAAGCAATTCGTGAGTATGACGCATCCGAATACGATTTTCTGCATGAAGAATATCGGCAAATTACCGGCGGAATGACCGAAATTGTCTTTCTGACACCGGATGCGGGATGGAGTTCGGACCAGCTTAGAACTTTGTTATATGATCCCGAAAAAAACAAATATTATGCCGAAAGAAAAGTGACGGTTGTCGATGCCGCAACGGCAGACAGTCTTCCCGAACCGGAACACGCCCTTTATTATATTCATCTTTGCGACTTGGACGGAACGGCTTTTAAAAAGAGTAAACAGTATTTGGAAAAAATCCGTTCCCTTTTGGAATCCCGAAGCAGGCGAACGTTGCCCGATACTTTTTTCCTGTGTGAATACGATTTTGAAAGCGAAGAATACGAAGATCTTTGTGACCGGATCGATTCGGTGTTGAAAGAGAACACAATACCGCTGCTTGCGTTTAACCGGAAATCGGTCTCCGAAGAAGTCAAAAAAACAACGGAAACCTTTTTCGGGGATTATGTTTTCGGCGGATGTCTGCTTGGATATTTTACTCAAATTAATGACTCCCTTTCGAAACCGATTCGGAAAAATGCCTCCGAGGTGGAAAAACTGAAAGAGGAAATCGAGGCAGCGGAAAAGGATCTGCGGGATTTGAAAGCGCAGCGTGAGGCTTTACGGAAAGAAAAAGAACAGTATCGGGAAATACCGAAAATTCTGGATCGAAAAAGATTTGAAGAACAGCTATGTAAATATTTGGATCGCTACAATTCAGAATCTAATTCGGCTTATTGTATTCAATACCACGAAAGAACTCTTTCAAGAGATTGGGATTGTGAACCCAATTCTATTTTTTATTATTCAGGTTGGCATTCTGATGAATCACGCAATCGTATTTTCGTTGAAAAGCTTAGGAAATTTTTTCGATTGCGGGACTATTCGGCACTTCAAAATTTTGCGGATTCATTGAACCCTCCTCAATATAAAAAAATAAAAAATGAATATTCCCATTCTTTCTTATCCTTTTTAAGTACGAATCGGAATAAAATCAGCTGGGAAAAAATTCGGAAAGTTTCCTTAACAGAACAATTTATTTCCGATTTTTATGACCAATGGATGACAAAAGAAAAATTCAACCTGTTTTTGCGATATGAAAGTCATTTGTTGAGAAATATAGATTGTGCCAAAGTCCATTCTCAGTGGGAGGAGAATTGGAATAGCATCGGAAAACGATATATCATTAATTGGAATCCGGTCAAGTCTGTTTTAAAAGAAGTCTATCCCCGTTTGATGGCAGATGTTCTCTCATTTTTGGACGATTTGGAAGCTTATACTTTGGAAAAAGTCGGCTTTCTGAGAATTACGTCCGAACTTAAAGAACAGTTTTTCCAACAGGAACAAAAGTTGATTGCACAGGAAAATTCGATTTTAGAAAAAATACAGCTTTTAAGAATGCAGATTAATGACAGTGAAGGAGTCGGAAAGCTTTGGGATTCTGTTTTGTTGAAAATTAAGTCTTATTTTGTTTTTTTGGAGTAACAGATTATGGGAAAAGAAAAGCCAACGGAAACAATACCGGTGCCGGCGGTGCAGGACTTACTGCCGGCTTTTGAAATTACCGACACCATTTTAAGTAAATCGTATTTACCGGAATTGAGAAATGCCGATCTGATGTTGTCGGCGGACAATGAGGAAACGGAAATCCGCTTTATCAATATCAGTCAGGTGGTTGTTGACCGGCAGGAAGATTCGCGAAAGAAACTGGTTTCGGTGTTTCGTTCCGTCTGGGAAACCGGCGGGACGTTGCTCTTTTTCCTGCACGGGTGTAGGACGGGAAAAGTTTCGATCTATTTCGGTGTACGGCATGTGAACCCGCAAAAAGCCAGTGTTTCCCAGCAGATTCTCGAAGGAACGCTTCACGGGAATTTCCCGGGAATCGAAATTGACAGGTTAAATAATGATGCCATAGAAAGAAGTATAGCCGCTGTTATCGATTCGATGCCTCATATTTCGACCGTTACCGGTATTGCCGGCGACCGGAGCGAAGAGGGCAGCCAGGAGGGATTTGTTCAGGGATTGGAAAAGTTAATCGATTCGATGAGTCGGATTCGGATTACGCAGAATAATCCCGATTATGCGCTACTGCTGATTGCCGACCCGATTTCCAATGAAGATTTGATACAAAGCCGCCGCAGTCTCGAAAATTTGTACAGCCGTTTTTCCCCGTTAAGCGGTGTCACCGTCTCATTGGGAACAAACGAAACGGTAACGGCATCCAAGAATTATACAAAAGGATTTTCTCATGCTGTCAGCGAAAGTCTGGCGGTTTCCGTCAGCCATACGGTGGGCACTTCCCATTCGACAAGTAAAACAAAAGGGAAGGCTGCGGGCATAACAGGCGGCATAACAACAGGCAATGGAAAAAGCATGGGGATGAACGCAGGTGTTTCGTCATCTCATTCCTCTTCATCGGGTGAATTTGAATCGACGACAACAACGACAACCAAAACTCACGGAACAACCGATACGACATCGTCCAGTTTTTCGGAGGGGGTGGCAAAAGCGGCCGGCACCAGTACTTCGTTTCAGTACATGGAAGAAAATCATACCGTAACGCAGATTATGACGAAAATCGATGAGCAGCTGAAACGGTATGATGAGTGTGCCGATTTGGGAATGTGGAACTGTGCGGTTTACTGTCTTTCCGATACGCCGATTGTTTCGCAGCTGGCGGCCGATACTTATCAGGCGTTGATTCGGGGAAAAAACTCTTCGCTCGAGACAGGAGGCATTACGGTGTGGGATGATCAAAAATCCCGGGAAATATTGCCCTACTTAAAGGCTATGAAACATCCCGTTTTGTCGACACCGACGATTTCATCGGTTACGCCGGGAACGCTGGTCAGCAGTGCGGAACTGGCTATTCATGCCGGATTACCGAACCGTTCCGTTTCGGGAGTGCCGGTCATCGAATGTGCCCGGTTCGGCAGAAACGTATCCGAGTTTAACGGCGGAGGCGGTGGGTCGCAATCGGAAGAGCGCATCGAATTGGGACATGTTTATCACATGCATAAAGAAGACGCAAGCGCCGACGTCGGTTTGAGTTTGAAACGCTTCTGTTCCCATACCTTTATTACCGGGTCGACCGGCAGCGGAAAATCGAATACCGTATACACCATTTTGGGAAGTCTTTTAAAAGTGTACGAAATTCCGTTTCTGGTCATCGAACCGGCGAAAGGGGAATATAAACACGTTTTCGGGAACCGGAAAGATGTGTCGGTATACGGAACCAACCCGCAGCTTTCGAAATTATTGCGGATTAATCCCTTTTCTTTTCCGAAGGGAATTCACGTTCTGGAACATATCGACCGTTTAATTGAAATATTTAATGTCTGCTGGCCGCTGTATGCGGCGATGCCGGCGGTCTTAAAGGATGCGATTGTCAGGTCGTACGAGGATACCGGCTGGGATTTGATGACATCCGTCAACCCGTACGGCGATTCCTATTACCCCGGATTTGCCGATGTCGTTCGCAATATCCGCACCGTTATCGATTCGTCCGAATACGATTCCGAAAACAAAGGAGCTTACAAAGGGTCTCTGATGACCCGTCTGCAGTCACTGACAAACGGTATCAACGGCCTGATTTTCGGATCGGATGAAATTCCGGCACACGATTTATTTGATAAAAATGTGATTGCCGATTTGAGCCGTGTCGGTTCCGGCGAAACAAAAGCTCTTTTAATGGGGATTCTTCTGCTAAAACTTCAGGAGTACCGAATGTCCTGCGGCGGTATGAACGAAGATTTGAATCACGTTACGGTGATCGAAGAAGCGCATAATCTTTTAAAACAGCCTGTTAACGGTACGGAGTCGGCTCTTCAGGCAAAATCGGTCGAGATGATCACCAATGCGATAGCCGAAATGCGCACATACGGCGAGGGCTTCATCATTGTCGACCAGGCTCCGGGGCTTTTGGATAAGGCGGTCATTCGCAATACCAACACAAAGATTCTGATGAGGCTTCCGGATAAAGCGGATCGGGAGCTGGTCGGAAAGGCAGCCAATTTGAACGACGACCAGATTATCGAATTGGCTAAACTGCCTTGCGGCGTTGCGGCCGTTTACCAGAACGAATGGATCGAACCGGTTTTGTGTAAAGTCGACCATTTTCAGCAAAAAAAGGAGAAATCTTTTGTTTTCGAACCGGAAATCGTGACGGAAAATGTCGATTTAACGCAAAAAAGATTGGAAGTGGTTCAGTCATTGTTTCAAAAAGAAGAAACCGATACGGAGAGAATACATTTGCTTTTGGATGAATTGCCGTTACCCGGTTCTTCAAAGGTTGCCGTTATTAAGACGATGGACTCTTCCGATGAACCACGTTTTACAAAACTGGCGCCTCTTGTCTGCGAATTATTACCCGGTTTGAAAGAAGTACTGACAAATGCCTTTTCTGTAACACCGGAACCGAGAGCATGGACATTGGCTGTCGATAATGCCATTCGTGAATTAAATCCTCGGATTTCTGTTGAACAGATACGGAATATTCGGCAATGTGTTATCACACAGTATTTATATAACGAACTTTCCGACAATCAATCTTACAATAAATGGAGGAATGAGGGAGTATTATGATAGAATCACTCGGTACACTCGGTGAAAAAGCCGTCGAACATGCAGGAAAAGAAGTCGGAAAGCAGGATTTAAAAGAGAGATATGAAATTGATCCCGATAAACGTGCGGAGATTTCTTCGAAGTCGGAAATGAAATCAAACGATTTTGATCCGGACAGCAAAGCCGAAGTTTCCGAAAAGAAAAAAGGCGGCAGTTACGGTGAATTAAAAGAAGAAGGACACGGATGGAACAGTGATCCGCCGGAAGAAGTGCATCATATGCCTTCGGCGGAAGCCAGTCCTTTGGAGCGCAATGACGGACCGGCAATTGTTATGGAAAGAGAAGATCATCGGGAAACTGCCAGTTGCGGTAACTCGAGGGAAGCCCGCGAATACCGGGAAAAACAGAAAGAATTGATACAGGAAGGCAAATTCGAAGAAGCCATGCAAATGGATATCGAAGACATTCGCGATAAATTCGGAGATAAGTACGATGAAGCTATCAAACAGGCGGAAGAGTATTACAAAAGCATAAAGGAGGAGAAAGGTGTCTGAGATGATTTTTAAACCTTGCATTTCGGTGGGAACAATCCTGTTCGGAGAGGAAAGAGGAACTGTTCGTAAAGAAAGCGGTGATTCGTTCCGTGAATTTAAAAAAACAAAATTCAGTCAAAATACGACAGATGATTTCGGCGGATACCATGTTTTTTATGATGGTTCCGATAAGGTAGAAGCTGTGGAGGTTTTTCCGGCAAATTCGGTTCTTTACCGTGATAAAAATCTTCTGCAAATTTCTTATGCGGAAGCGGTTAAACTTTTAAAAGATCACAATTGCCGTGAAGATGAATACGGGCTTATCGATTCGGATGCGGGGATTTCTGTTTATGCCCCGGATCATAATCAAATCGAGTCGGTACTGCTGTTTCGAAAAGGTTATTACGATTAAGAAAGTTTAAGATTGAAAATCATAAATGAAAGAGGGAGAGAAATTCTTTTCTCCCTCTTTTAAAATAATCAATCATCCGACCATCATCCGCTTCCGCAAACAATCTTCACTGTTTGTCCAGCTTCTCTTCTCCATTTTCCCGAAACATTTCCAACGCGTCGTAAGCCTTTCGCGTTCGCTCGTCGTTTTCGCCGTATTTTGCTTTGGAAAGAGCCGCAACGGCGTTACGAAAACGAAGCGGGGCATCCGGATCATCCGACAAATATCGGGAGAAGGCGTTGAGATCTTTTTCCCGCATCGGTTTTAATTGCGGGTCGGAGCGGAGTGTTTCTATGAGCGTGAAGATGTGCTCCCGGACAAGATCGAAATCGAAACCGCCGTTCAGCCAATACAGCGGGTGAAAAAAAGGGCGGGTAAAAAAACTCTTTCGATACATTCCGTAAAAAAAAGTCCCTTTGGCCTGCAAATAGCGCAAATGAGATTCGGCAAAAATCGTCCACAGCTCTTTGTGTAGAGGCGACTCTTTACCGGCCGATTCGGCGCTGCGAAGCAAAAACCAGAGAAACGCATCGGTGATGGTTTGTTCGTTTTTCAGTTGACGTGCCGCTTCCCGAATGGTATTCCCGCCGATGATACCGATGCCGGTTAACGGGAGGGCGATGTTTTTTCGAAGCAGTTCCGGCGCCAGTCGGAGGAAGCAGGTCGAAATGTTTCGGGCTGCCGCTTGGGTTTCTTCCGTTTGAAAATCGGGCGGCAGATTTTCGATGATTTGAGAAGCGTATTCGATTTTCCACCGGTAAAGAAGGGCGGAATCATCCGAAACGCACCGGTCGCAAAGGCGCAGCAGCTGAAGGGCCAAAAGAGGGCGTTTTCTGTAAAGCTGCGGGTTCGGGCGGAAATTGTCGAAACGGGGAATCGGCGGGGCTTCTTCGTTTACCGGAAAAGCGGACAATTGTGCCGTAATCGTTTCCCACTCCGTTTCCGACAGAGAGGAGAAGCCGTACAGATCGGTCAGTAGAGTGATTTCGTGCCAAACAGAAAACGGATTGCGGCTTTCGGCTGCTTTTTGCAGTAAAAACAGTTTCGATGTTTCCCTGACTTTTTGCAGCAATTCGTCTCCGTTAATCCGGCGGCCGGACGCGTAACGGCTTTTGGCAATCACTTTTTTATAAGAGAGAGAGGCCGCGGATTCGAGAAAGTGTTCGACCTTTCGGGCGATGATCGGTTTTTCTTCAGTCTGATCGGGTTGTCGGATTGTTTTCATTTCTCCTTATGTTTTTTTGTGCCAATCGGCATATAACCGGGACAGCTGCTTTTCATCCGGAATATCGGGCAGGCTGTCCGCGGCGTCGGTAAAAACAAGCGATGCGGGAAAATCGGTTCCGAACAGCAGCCGTTCTTTCGGGAAACGACTGAGTACTGCGGCGTTGAGCGGCTCGCGGTTAACGAACAGAATCCGCAGGCAAAGGGATTTTATGAGCGCATGGGGTTTCAGGTATACAAGCGGACAGACCGCGACGAACAGGGCAATCCCTATCCGCTTCTGCATATGCGCCGGGAAAATGACGACGGAAAAACTCGAGCAGGTGCTGCACCTGATTGACACTCACGCTGAAATGATCGGGCTGACAATTGCCGAATACCTTCCGTTTGATGAAGAGCGGCTTTCTCGTGTGTTAGCCGGAATTCGCCTGTTCGGGGATTAAAAATCGCTGTAATTGCTATTGAAAACGATAGAGCTGCGCATTGCTATTTGAGCGTTTCGAGTCTGACTCCTTCGATTTTTAAAAGGCTGCGCTTGCGTTCAAGACCGCCGGCGTAACCGGTGAGTTTGCCGCCGGATCCGACAACACGGTGGCAGGGAATGATAATCGAAATCGGATTGAGGCCGACAGCGGTTCCAACTGCCCGCGCGGAGGTTTTTCTGTTTGTTTCGGCGTTCAGGCGGGCAGCCAGTTCTCCGTAGGCGACGGTTTCTCCGTAGGCAAGCTCTTCCAAAAGATGCCAGACGCTTTGACAAAACGGTGTGCCGTGCGGGCGCAGCGCAACGGAAAAGCGCCGCAGCGAACCGTTAAAGTAATCCCCCAGCTGCCGTTTGACTTCGTCAAAAAGCGGGAGTTTTTTTGCTTCACCGGGAAGATTCAAACCGGCGGCAAAGTGTTTTTGTCCTTCAAACCACAATCCGGTCAAAGCGCTTCCGTCGGAAGCTGCCAGCATCTCTCCGAGCGGAGTTTGAATTTTACAGGTAAAATGCATTATGCCTCCTTTTCCGTCAGCGCCGGATCGCGCAGATAAGGCAGCGCTCCGCCGGCGACAGCCCAAAAGTAGAGAGAGGCCGTGCTTCCGTACGGTGAAAACCGTTCCCGCAGTGTTTTGAAAAATTGCCGTTCGACTTTATCGCAGTTGTAAACCATGCGTACACCGCGTTGAATAGCTGCGTCGCCGAAACTGAAAATGTCAGACCGCTGAAGGCAGAACAGCAGAATCATCTCCGCTGTCCACACGCCGATTCCTTTCAATGAGGTGAGGCGGCGGATCGCTTCTTCGTCATTCATTCGAGCGGTTTCATTCAAATCAAACTCGCCTCCGACAATTTTTTCGGCAAACTCGCGGATGTATTCGGCTTTGCGCTGCGACATTCCGAAGGAACGCAGCGTCTGCGTATCGGCGGCAGCTACCGTTTCGGGCGTCACCTCTCCCAATCCGCAGCACATTCGTCCCCAAACGGTCGCCAGCGCCTTGTTGGAAATCTGCTGTCCGATAATGTGATGCGCCGCCGCTGAAAAAAGGTCGCCGTCTGTTTCCCGTTCGATGTGACCGATTCGGTCGATGACTTCTCCCAGTTTCGTATCGCGGCTCTTCAAATACTCCGTTTCCTTCTCGCCGTAAACGAAAAACACTTTTATCTCCTTGCCGCAATTATACATCCGTGTACGATGCAGGTCAATGCGGAAAGGGGAGGGTTTGTGTAAAGTTCTTCGAGCGCCTGTCATCTGCGATACAAATGGGGAATATTGCGGTTGAAGCGATGTTGATATCGTATCACATGGCAGGCGGAACGTATTTGCCCGGTGTGCGCAAATATGCGACACAGAATGCCGTGAAGTACGGAACCTCAGGCGGCGGAAAAGCGATTGTCGACGGCTTTACGCAGGCGTTTGGCGCGGCTTTTGACGAAAAACCGCATGAGATCACGGACGTGATTTCGGCAGGGAAAATCACGCTGTGCGGTATCGACTTTCTCATTTCTCCGACACAGGATGCGTTTGACGTAGAAATTCCGGAGATCCATGCAGTTTACACGCACATGCTCGGCCACGACTGCCATTCAATTGTAGCCGGAGCTGATCACGCCGATGCGATGATAGCGCAGCTTGAAGATTTCAAAGAAAAGGGACACACGCTGATTCTGACATCTCACTACACACCGGAAGATTTGAAAGATGCGGAAACGAAAATCGCTTACTTAAAAGATCTGAAGGCAGCTGCTTCCCAATGTACGGATAAGTCTTCATTTTTGACAGAAATGAAAAGACGCTTCCCGGGATACGCCGGAGAAAAATCTTTGAGAGTTGTCATACCGCCGCGTTCGGCAAGGCGCTCCTTCAGGTACTCATCCTGCACGCGAAGAAATTCATCGCTTGCAGGGCGAGGCGGCCGCACGTTCATGAGCGCGCGTAAAAGCTGCCGCTTCTCCTCCTGTGTTGTGGGAACCGGAATGTCTTTGTATTCCGCCGATTCGCACAGCAGTTGGCTGATGAGAAGCACAAGAACCGTATTTTACCTCTGTCTCCTTAAGACACTGCACGGTGTGCTTTTTATCACCGCGCTTCGTCGAGAAAAAAGTTTTCTTCCAAGAATTTTTCGGCAAAACTTGGCAAAGTCGGAAAAAAGAGTAAAATGGATACGGAGGTTTGCAGTGCAGATTTCAACACGTTTTACCGTAGCCCTGCATATTTTTGCCTGCGTTGAAGCGTTTAGCGGGAAATACAAAGTGACAAGCGATTTTCTTGCCGCCAGTATCAACACAAATCCGGTGATTGTGCGGAAAATTCTCGGGCAGCTTTCCCGTTCCGGGCTGATTTCCGTAGCCCGCGGAACGGGCGGAATCGAACTTGTCCGTCCGCCGGAGGAGATTACGTTTTACGACGTTTACCGCGCTGTGGAGTCCGTGGAAAACAATACGCTGTTTCGTTTTCATGAGAATCCGAATCCTTCCTGTCCTGTCGGCAGAAATATCCACGCACTGCTGGATCAAAAACTTCTCGCCATTCAACAGGTAATGGAAGATAAAATGCGCGAATTTACTATCGGTGATCTTCGGGGCGAAATCCTCCGCTGCGTCAATGGTGAATGATTCGCAATCACGACGCTTCCGCCTCGGCGGCTGCTTTGATTCTTATCGGATAAAATTCGTCCGCGCGCCTTTTTCTGTTTCAGGCGCTTTTAACCCCGCCTCGTTGCCCGCTTTTATCGCGTTTAAAAGCCGCGCCATGTTCCGTCCGAGGTTGCGCATGGTTTGCAGTCCTTCGGCGTCGCGGCGTACTTCATCCGGCGTATTGCCGTGAACCATTGTCCAGTAAGTGGAAGAGACCAGCGGCATTTGATTGATGGTAAGGTGCTTTGCCAGTACATCGAGAGAGGCGGTTGTGCCGGCGCGGCGAGCGGAAACGACAACGGCTCCCGGTTTACCGGCGAAGATTGAGCCGCGGGAGTAGAACATTCTGTCCATCAGCGAAAGAATGCGTCCGGAAGGATGGGCGTAATACACCGGCGAACCAAAAACGAAACCGTCAGCTTTTTCGGCTTTCTGCGTCCATTCGTTGACAACATCATCATTAAAAACGCAGCGGTTGTTCTGAGCGCAGAAACCGCAGGCAATGCAGTCTCGGAAAGCGCCGTTTCCGGATTGCAGAATTTCCGTTTCGATACCTTCGCTGTTCAAAATTTTTGCCACTTCAGACAGTGCCGTAAATGTGCAGCCGGTCGGTCGGCTGCTTCCGTTAAACAAAAGGACCTTCATTTTATTCTCCTTTACTCTGAAATCAAACTGAGAGTGATTTCAATTTCTCCTGCGCCGGCGGACAAAAAATCCATCCATTCATCTTGAGAAACGTCTTCGGCACGCCCGAGGCGGGTATACGACCAACTGTTGTTTCCGTAAAACAGAACGATTTGATTTCCGGAATAGAGAACAATATCACCCGAACGAACGTTTGTTCGGGTATCGTTTCGAGGCAAATCAAATCCGAGCGGTCCGACTTTTTCAAATCCGCCGTAATCGTCGACGGTACAGGTGATTTCATCTTCCTGAAGCCGACGAATCAATTCCTGCGCCGCCTCGTTTTCTTCAAGTTTTACAGTTACCGTTTTTCCTCCGGCAGTCACACCGATGATCATAGATTCTCCGTTTGAACCGATTGTTTGAATCGGTCGATTTTCTTCGCATGAAGCACTCTGCAAAACGCAAAAAATCAGCAGGGAAACTGTTATTCGGTTCATGGCAGCGGAACCTCCGATTGTTTTTCTTAATCATAATCAGAATCGGAAAAAAAGGCAAATGCTTGTTATCTATTGTTTTTGATAGCAAAAGAGAATGACTGTTACGGAGTCTTTAGAACCTTTTTGGCGGCTTTTAAAAAGGCGGCGGCAGCTTCGCCGGGGTGTTCGGCATGCATCAATCCGCGCGGAATGCGAAATTCCCAATCGACTGGAATGGTCACCAGTGCCGGATGAACATCTTTCCAAATGCTGAGCGTCAACAGAACGCTGCCGGAGTGTTCACAGGTGTTAAAAACTTCAGCATCGTAGTAGTGCGGCAGATCGACAATGCGGATTTGCGGATATTTTTCTCTCAAAAAATCTCTGAGTTCGTCCAAAACGGGAGCGTCGCCCCGTCTGCACATCAAAAGCGCTTCCCCGTTTAAATCTTCGGGCGCAATTCGTTCAGCTCCTGCCAGTCGGTGAGAACGGGCGACGGCGACACACACATCATCGTATCCCAAAATCAGAAAACGGCAGCGGCGCGCGTACGCCTGCGAACCGCACGGTCCGACCAAAAAATCAAATTTCTTTCCGAGTGATGAAATAACGGAGAGCATGGTGGTGCGGTCGTCTTCAAACGGAATAATTTTGATTTGAAAGCGTTCGTCTTCGATTTTCTCTCTCAATTCTGTCAGCCCCTGAACCGGATTCAGAAGCGACGTTCCGACGCGTACGATAAAAGAACGTTTTCCGTCAACCTGTTTGGCTCGGGAGATAACGGCTTCCGTTTCCGAAACGAGCCGTTTCCCTTCGTCGTAAATCAGCCGGCCTGCGGAGGTCAGCGAGACTCCGGACGGTCTTCGTTCAAACAATGTCAAACCGAGCTCCCACTCTAAATTGTTGACTTGGTGCATCACCGACGCAGGCGTTGTATTCAGTTTTTCCGACGCCGCCGTAAAACTGCCGCTTTCCGCGGCGCAAAGAAATGTCAGAAGGGCACGATTGAGCATATCAGTCTTCGTGTTGAAAAAATCTCAATACCTTTATAGCTGAATTGGTCATTCCGTGTCAACGTCAAAAATTGTATAATTCAATCGAATTTTTCTTCAGAGGTTGAAAATGAAAACGGTGATTTTAAATAACGGCGTTCGGATGCCGCTTCTCGGTGCGGGTGTTTTCCAAATTGACGGAAATTCTCTTTGTGAAAAGGTCGTTGCAGAGGCTTTGGAAAACGGTTATCGTTTGATTGATACTGCCTCATCTTATTTGAACGAAGAAGCGGTCGGTGCGGCTGTAGAAAACAGTTCTGTCGACCGCAATGAAATTTTTCTTTCGACAAAGGTGTGGGTTCAGGATTTCGGTTATGAAAAAACAAGACAATCGGTCGAAAACTCGTTAAGAAAATTGAAAACCGATTATATCGATTTGGTTTTACTGCATCAGCAGCTTTCCGATTACTACGGCGCTTGGCGGGCGTTGGAAAAGCTGACTGAGGAAGGAAAGGTGCGTTCTATCGGCGTTTCCAATTTTTATCCCGACCGCTTGGCCGATCTTTGCATGAATGCCGAAATCAAACCGGCGGTCAATCAAATTGAGTGCCATCCGTTTTATCAACGAGAGTACGATTTGGAAGTGATGAAACGTTTTTCGGTAGCATCGATGGCGTGGGCGCCGTTTGCGGAGGGCGGACATGATATTTGGAACAATCCGACGCTGAAGAGTATCGGCGAAAAACACGGCAAAAGCGTCGCTCAAATCGTTTTGCGCTGGAATATCGAACGAGGCGTCTGCGTCATTCCCAAAACGGTTCGAGAAGAGCGGTTAAAGGAAAACGGATGCGTTTTCGACTTTTCGTTGGACGACGGAGATCGGGAGGCGATTCGGAAGCTTGATACGGGAAAGACGCAAATCATCGATCATTTAAACGTCGATACGGTCGTTTTTCTCAATTCTCACCGTATTCACGATTGAGAGACGGCGGATAACGGAAATTTGATTAAATCGATGCAAACGATACGCTGTCGAATGTTTTTATAAAATTCTTTTTGCATGATCCATTCCCAAGCGAACAGGAAGAGTTTTAAAGACAGACGGCAGTCTTATTTTAGTCATTTAAATAAAACGGAGGTTTTTATGGAACGGGTGATTTTGAATGACGGGAACGAAATTCCCGCGGTTGGGTTCGGCGTATTTTTGATTCCCGCCGACGGATCGACTTACGAAGCTGTGAAGACGGCTCTGAAAATTGGTTACCGTCACATTGATACGGCGGCGGCTTATTTCAACGAAGAGGAGGTTGGCCGCGCGGTTCGCGACAGCGGCATTCCCCGCGATGAAATTTTTGTTACAAGCAAGCTGTGGCTGCAGGATTACGGTTTTGAAGCAGCCGTTAAAGGAATTGATGCGTCTCTTCGGAAACTGGGCTGCGATTTTATCGATTTGTATCTGCTTCACCAACCTTACGGAGACGTTGTCGGCGCCTGGAGTGCGTTGGAACAGGCAAAAGCGGCAGGAAAAATCCGCTCCATCGGAGTCAGCAACATGACGCCGAATCTTTGGCAGAAGTTTGTTCCTCACTTTGAAACGATGCCTGCCGTGAATCAGGTGGAGTGTCATCCTTTTTTTCAGCAACGGCCGCTTCGCGCTGTTCTACAGCCGCTGAATGTAAAAATCGAAGCGTGGGCTCCGCTCGGACAAGGCAATAAAGCGCTGTTTTCCCATCCGCTTGTTCTGAAAATTGCCGAAAAGTACGGCAAAACGGCCGCTGCCGTCATTCTTCGATTTGAAACTCAGGACGGACTTATCGTTCTCCCGAAATCGACTCACGCAGACCGAATGGAGGAGAATCTCGCTATTTTCGATTTTTCGCTGACACAGGAAGAGATGGCGGAACTGAGGAGTCTCGATACCGGAAAAGGCATTCACGATCCTGAAACTCCCGGTCTTGGCGAGCGGTTGGCAGCCGCTTATAAAGTGCACGACTAACCGACGCGTTTCAACGCGCCGGCTGTCTGAAATTTCAGAAAATGCAGCTGGGTTTTACGATTTTTTTTCTTTTCCGATTGACAAATTTTGTGAATCATGCTACTTTTTAATTGTAATTGAACAATTGAGAAAATATTCAATTATTGAGAGTTATGAACGAACGAAATGAAACGCTGCGGCGGCAGCTGCCGGACGACGAGGTGATTTACGAATTGGCCAATCTCTTTAAGGTATTCGGCGATCCGACGCGGGCAAAGATTTTGAGTTGTCTGCAATTCGGCGACCTGTACGTCTACGAAATTGCCGAAATTCTCGGTATGAGCGTTTCGGCGGTTTCGCATCAGCTGCGGGTTTTGCGCGGAGCGAAGCTGGTAAAAGGCACCAAAATGGGAAAAGAGGTCAGATACGCCCTTGACGATGACCATGTGACGAAAATCATGGAGTACGGTTTGACTCACATCAACGAAGATCGGTAACGGGACGAAGGGGCGATTTTTAATGCATTATAATTGAATGATTGTTCAAAAAAGCAATTATTCAATAAATGGAGGTCTATATGAAACGAGTTTACAAGATGGAAGATCTTGACTGTCCAAGCTGCGCCGCGGAAATGGAACGGGCGCTCGCCAAACTTGACGGAGTGGAAGCGGTCAACGTCAATTTTATGGGCTGCCGCCTGACATTGGAGGCGGATGAGCAGCGCTTTGATGAAATCATGAAACGAGTCGTCAAGACCTGCCGAAAAATCGAACCGGATTGCCGTATTTTGTTGTAAGGAGATTTTATATGAAGTTTTCCGACTTGAGCCGAAAAGAAAAAAAGAATCTGATTCGTATTCTTGCTGCCTTGATGCTCTTTACTGCTGTTTTTGCAGCCGACAAGGCAGTGGGGCTTGACACCGTTTTTGCGGGCGCTTACGGCTGGCTGCTTCCGTTTGCATGTTACCTTGCCGTCTATCTTCTCATTGGGTATGATGTTTTGCAGAGGGCGGTGAGAAACATCTTTCGCGGCCGCGTTTTCGACGAGAATTTTCTGATGTGCACGGCGACACTCGGCGCTTTTGCGTTGGCAGTTTCCCGCGGTGCGGCAGGACAGCCGATTGTCGGTTTCGACGAAGCGTGTGCGGTGCTTCTTTTTTACCAAGTCGGAGAGTTTTTTCAGAGTTATGCGACAGGAAAATCCCGTCGGTCGATTTCAACATTGATGGACATTCGTCCCGATTATGCCAATCTTAAACGCGGCGAAGGAATTGAAAAAGTCGATCCGGCCGATGTCAAAATAGGCGAGATCATCGTGGTTAATCCCGGTGAAAAAATTCCGTTGGACGGCACGATTGTCAAAGGAGCCGCCGTTTTGGATACAAAGGCGTTGACCGGCGAATCGCTTCCTCGCGAGGCGCTCTGCGGAACTTCGGTCATCAGCGGCAGCGTCAATCTTTCATCTCAAATTGAAATCAAAGTTGAAAAACTTTTTTACGACTCGACAGTCTCTAAAATTCTCGAGTTGGTCGAAAACGCCTCCGGCCGCAAATCGAAAGCGGAGAATTTCATCACAAAATTTGCGCGTTGGTATACGCCGGCGGTCGTTGCGGCAGCGCTTCTCTTGGCTGTTATTCCCGGTTTTTTAACGGGAATGTGGTCGGTCTGGGTTTACCGTGCACTGAGTTTTTTGGTCGTCTCTTGTCCTTGCGCCCTGGTCATTTCCGTTCCGCTCTCGTTTTTTGCCGGTATCGGCGCCGCATCCCGTTACGGCATTCTGGTGAAAGGTTCAAACTACCTTGAACAATTCAACAAGTCAAAGATCTTTGTTTTTGACAAAACCGGCACTTTGACGAAGGGCACTTTTTCTGTTGTCAAAATTTCACCTGCCGAACGCGCTGACGAAATCCTTCGGCTGGCGGCGGCTGCCGAAGGCGGTTCGAGCCATCCGATAGCCGTTTCGATTGCCGCCCGTTACGGAAAACCGATCGAAGAGGGGTTTGTGCCGACTGTCGAACCGGGCGAAGGCGTTGCTGCCTTCCGCGGAGGCGAAACCGTTTACTGCGGCAATGAAAAACTGATGCGCCGTCACGGAATTTCCTTTATTCCCGAAAACGGAATCGGGACTGTCGTTTATGTCGCCAAGAACGGTGAGTTTATCGGTTCGCTTCTGATAGCCGACGAAATCAAACCGGAATCGAAAACGGTTGTCGGCGAACTGAATGCAATGGGCTGCCGCACCGTTATGCTGACCGGCGACAACGAAGCGATTGCCGCGGCTGTCTCCCAAGAAATCGGTGTGAGCGGGTATAAAGCCTCTCTGCTGCCTCAAAACAAAGTGGAAGAGGTGGAAAAATTGATGAAAGAAAAAAAGAGCGGCGAAACGCTTTGCTTCATCGGCGACGGCATCAACGACGCACCGGTTCTCATGCGATCGGACATCGGTATTGCGATGGGCGGTGTCGGCAGTGATGCAGCCATTGAAGCCTCAGACATCGTTTTAATGAACGACAACCTGACGGCCCTGCCGCTGGCCAAGAGAATTGCCCGCAAAACCATGAGCATCGTATTTCAAAACATCACCTTTTCGATTGCCGTCAAACTCGCGATTTTGATTCTTTCAGCATTCGGTCTGGCGGGTATGGGCTTTGCCGTTTTCGGCGATGTCGGCGTAGCGGTGATCGCAATTCTCAACGCCATGCGCGTCAACACAAAGTATAAAATTTCCTGAATTTTTAGGGCGTCCCGACCGCCTGCGGCGGTCGTCGGCGCACTCCGGGCGCGGTCCTTCGGACTGAAACGGGGCTTTCGCCCCGTTCACCCTTCGTGCGCCTGACGCATTATTTTAAACGCTCTCCGCCGCTTCTTCCGAAATTTCTTTACATTTTGTTTCGTCGGCGTTATAATTAATCGGGAGAGAGAAACGATGGCATTTCAACGAACCCGCGAATCGGAAGAGATGTATTTGGAAACAATTTTACGCCTTTACAACAAACGTCCGGCGGTGCGCGCCGTCGACATCAGCGAAGAGTTAGGATTCGCCAAATCGAGCGTTTCGCGGGCTCTCGGATTACTGAAAAAGCGCGGATTTATTTCGGTTGACCGCCGATCGGGACAAATCGTTTTCACAGAGGCGGGAAAGGCAAAAGCCGAATCCATCTTTGAACGGCACCGGGTTTTAACCGAACTTTTCGTCAAAATGGGCGCCGAACGAGGTTGTGCCGAAGAGAACGCCTGCCGCATTGAACACGTCATTTCCGAAGATTTAATGCTTATCTTCAAAAATTTTCTGAATCGCTGATTTCTCGGCATCAAATTTTTCTTTAAAATTCAATAATAAACAGAGAAGTTCTTGACGGATTTCTCTGTTTTTGTTATTAATTATAAAAAACATAATAAGATTAAACTAATTAAATACGATAGAGCGAATATAGTTGCCATAGGTTCCCAAATGACAGAAAACGAAGAAATGAATACTGTTGCTTTTATGATTACGCTCTTTTGCCGCAAAAAGCACAAATCGCAGCGGGGAAGACTTTGTCCCGATTGTGCGTTTTTGCTGGAATACGTCCGATTGCGGAGGGAAAAGTGTCCGTGGGGCAAAGATAAACCGTTCTGTTCGTGTTGTCCGATTCACTGTTACCGTTCGGATATGCGGGAAAAAATCGTTGAAGTGATGCGGTTTTCCGGACCTCGGATGCTCATTTACCATCCTATAATGGCCATTCGTCACATGGCAGCAACCATAAAACAAAAAAGAAAAACGGAAAAAAGGAGGAGCCGTGTTTGACAAAGAATTGATTCGCCTGCTTGGGCCGAATAAAAAATATGTTGTTTACGCTGTTTTTCTGATGATTCTGGGAACGGCTGCCGGCGTCGGTGTGACGGCAAGTATCTGTTTTTCCGTTTCACTGTTGATTCGCGGAGCCGAAGTTTCGGCGTATGCCATTCCGGCAGCGGCGGCGGCCGTTTGTATTGCCGTCCGTTATATCACAAGCTGTTCCGTCGGCCGCATCAAAGACTTAATCGGCCGCAGTGTCAAAAAAGATCTGCGCATGCGGGCTTATGATAAAATTTTGAAACTTGGTGCAGCAGCCGACGGTGGTTCGGGCCAGGCAGGATTGACTCAGATTTGTTTGGAAGGAATCGAACAGCTTGATTTGTATTATTCGCTTTACCTTCCGCAGTTCTTTTTCGCGCTGAGTGCGCCGTTTCTGCTTTTTTTTATCTTTATCGGAATCGATGTTCGTACAGCGGCGGTTCTTTTGGCGTGCGTTCCCCTTATTCCGCTTTCGATCGTTGCCGTTTCCAAATACGCTAAACGAATTTTTGCGAAATATTGGGGAAAATACACATCGATGGGCGACACCTTTTTGGACAGCGTGCAAGGTCTGAATGATTTAAAGATTTTCAACGCCGACGCCGCCCGCCAAACAAAGATGAACCGCAACGCCGAAGAATTTCGCAAAATGACGATGAAAGTTCTTGTTATGCAGTTGGCCAGCGTCACGATCATGGATCTGGTTGCTTTCGGCGGCGCGGGAGTGGGAGCAGCGGTGGCGCTCTCCGGTTTGGCGGCGGGGCGGATTTCTCCCGCTGAAACGCTGTTTTTAATTTTAACGGCAGCCGAATTTTTTCTTCCGCTGCGCGCTCTCGGTTCGGCGTTTCACGTTGCGATGAACGGCGCAGGCGCCGGTAAAAAAATTATTGCACTTTTAAATACTCCTGATCCGATTTGGGGCGGCAAAGAGATCTCTTCAGCCGCTGTCCGCTTGGAAAATGTCGTTTTTTCCTATGACGGTCACCGCCGCGTTGTCGACGGAGTGAATATGTCATTTCCTTCAAAAGGAATGACCGCTGTTGTCGGCGAAAGCGGTTGCGGTAAGTCAACCGTTGTCAATCTCATCATCGGGGCTTGTCGGCCGCAATCCGGTAAAGTGCTTATCGGTGGCGAACAACTCGAAAATCTTTCAAGGAGCTTGTATTATTCCCATTTGGCGGCAGTCTCCTGCAATGGATATCTTTTTAACGATACAGTCAAAGCCAATTTTTGCATGGTGAAAAAAGAGATTAGTGATGCGGAAATTTACGAAGCGCTGAAAAAGGTCAATCTGGATGGTTTTGTCCGTGAAAACGGCGGTCTGGAACGTGTGATTTCCGAAGACGCCAGCGATCTCTCCGGAGGGCAAAAGCAGCGGCTGCTCTTGGCAGCAGCCCTTGTTGCCGACAAAGATATTTACATTTTTGATGAGGCGACAAGCAACATTGACATTGAAAGCGAATCACTGATTATGAAAAATATCGAGGAGCTGAGCCGAAATCATTGCGTCATCGTCATCTCTCACCGCTTGGAAAACGTCGTCCGCGCCGACCGCATTTACTGCATGGAAGAGGGGAAGGTTGAAGAGAGCGGCACTCACGAAGAGTTAATGAGTCTTGGCGGAAGATACGCGAGGCTCTATGCGGCTCAGAAAGAGCAGGAAGAGGGATATAAATATTCGGTTTCCAAGCAGACGGAGGTGAACGCATGAAAGAGAAACTGCGTCGAAGCGGAGTTAAAATCGCAGCGGGTTTGGCGGCGCTGCTCGGCTCGCTTTCGTTTGTCATGGTCGCCGCAGTTGTCAACGGCGCCCTCGGATTCTTTGCGGCGATGGGAGTCACTGTCTTTGCCTCGCTTGGAGTCGCTAAGGCTCTCGGTGAAACGGTTGCACTTTCTTACGGGGCCATTGCCGCGGCCGCTGTTGCCTGCGGTGTTTTACGCGGCGTATTGCGTTATTTCGAACAGTACGGCAACCACTATATTGCGTTCAAGCTGCTGGCTGTTCTTCGCGACCGAATTTTTTCCGCATTGCGGTTGCTGGCACCGGCAAAAACGGAGGGGCGGCAAAAAGGAAATTTGATTGCAATGATTACCTCCGATATTGAAACTTTGGAGGTGTTCTACGCTCACACCGTCAGTCCGATCTGTATTGCCGCCGTTGTTTCGGTTTCGGTTTTTCTTTTTGTCGGATTGGCTGCAAGCTGGTATTTGGCTCTGACGGCTCTTATCGGATATGTTGTTATCGGTATTGCCTCGCCGTTGCGCGCTTCTGCCAAGTTAAAAGCCGGCGGAGTGAATTACCGCCGCGGTTTTGCGTCGTTCAATGCGTTTTTTCTCGACAGCATCAAAGGAATTCGGGAGATTGTTCTCAATAACGGCGGCGAGGAACGGAAAGAGGAGGTCAACCGCCGCTCCGAAGATCTTCTGAAAGAGACCGAAAAAATGAAGAATTCCGTTGCAAAAAATTCGGCAGCCGTTGAGTTGTTGATTTCGCTCTTTATCATCGCGTCGTTTGCTGTCGGTGTTCTTCTTGTTTCAGAAGGAACATTGAGTTTGGGCCGTATGATCATCGGCGTCACCGCCGTTTTCGGCAGTTTCGGTCCGGTAACGGCGCTGTCGGCTTTACCCGGCAATTTAACACAGACGTTTGCCTGCGGCGATCGCGTTTTGAATCTCTTGGAGGAACAGCCCGCCGTTCAACCGGTCATCGGAGGAAAAACCTTTCGCTTTGACAGAGTCAATGTTGATCGCCTTTCGTTTGCTTACAATGATGAAACAGAGATTTTAAAGGAGATTTGTCTGAACGCTAAAAAAGGCGAAATTATCGGCATCGTCGGCAAAAGCGGCTGCGGCAAATCGACGCTGCTGAAACTTTTGATGCGATTTCGGGAAAAAAACAGCGGTCGGATCGATTATAACGAGACGGAAATCGGTGAAATCGATTCGGTGAATCTCACCGATAACGTAACGATGGTTCCTCAAAACGTTTGGCTTTTTGATGAAACTGTTGAAGAGAATTTACGGATAGCGAAACCGGATGCGACGGCGGAGGAGTTGGAGGCAGCGTGCCGGGCCGCGGCAATCCATGAGAGGATTGTTTCGCTTCCCGACGGATACAGAACCCGCGTCGGTTTCGGCGGTTCTCGGCTTTCGGCGGGGGAAAAGCAGCGTCTTGGCGTGGCGAGAGCCTTTTTGCGCGGCAGCGGACTGATACTTTTGGATGAACCCACCGGCAACATCGACAGTCTCAACGAAGGCATTCTTTTAAAATCGCTGGTGAATGCCAAAAAAGACAAGTGCATCATTTTGGTTTCCCATAGAGAATCGACGATGTCAATCGCAGATCGGATTTATCGTTTGGAAAATCATCGTCTGCATGAAGGAGGGGAGAATGGTTGACGATGAAACGCAATCGCTTGCCGAGTCTTTGATTCTCCACACGGAAGAGATTCGGAAAGCGCTCTCCGAAAAAGAGGCTGCTGTTTCCATGAAGAATGAAACGGAAGAATCTCGGATTTTTCCGGTATATCGAATTAAGGATATTGTTTTTTTGGCTGTTATGGCTGCGTGTATGTTGGTCACGGGAGCCGTTATGCCTCTCGTTGGACAAATTCCGATTTTTGGAATCATTCAGCTGGCGCTTGCTCTTCAGTTTTCACTGTTTCCTGTTATCGGAATGATGAAGGTTCGCAAACCGGGAGCGCTGCTCTTTACGGCGTTTTGCTGCGGTGCGCTGTTGATTTTTATGAATACGGTCATGTTTGTCTGCATGCTGATTTGCGCGGTCATCGCCGAAGGTGCGGCGCTGCTCATCTTTCGCAGTTACAGAAAAGACGGCGCATGCCTGCTGGCAGGAACCGTTTTCTTTCCGATGACTCTTCCGTTTTTGTATCTTTATTACCGCTTTTTTTACTCATGGAGCGGTTCGGAAGGGAAGGCAGTCAGCGCATTTCTGGGATCTTCTCCGAGTGCGGCGATCGGCATGTCGATTGCCGTTACAGCGCTCTGTTTTTTCGGTTCTCTGATCGGCGTTTTGATTTCCCGCGAATTAAAAAAATCAGGGGTGATGAAAAAATGAATTTCTTTCGTTTTAACCGCAAACTGTATCCGACAGCAGCGCTTTTCGCCGGAGTTTTTATCATCATCTTTGGATTGGCGGAAGCAAAAAATCTAACGCTGTGCTCCGCCTTTCTCGGATTTTCGTTGATTTGGCTGATGATTTTCGGCTGCAGCGCCGCTGCAATGAGGATTTTTCCGTTTTATTTGGCGGTTGCTTTGATTTTCTTCGGAATTTTTTATGCGGCAACCGGGAGTTTTGAAGCCGGTCACGCCATGGCAAACCGATTTGCCGCCGTCTTTTTGGCAGTTGTTCCCGGTATGGCGACGGAACCGGTTCGCATGACGCGGGCTTTATCACAGATGCGCGCACCGCGGTCGGCAACTCTCGGCATTCTCATCGCCATGTCCTTTATGCCTTTGTTAAAAACCGAAATCAAACGGGTTCGGGAAGCGATGAAAACGCGGAATGCGGGCTCCGTTTTGAATCCGCCGGTTTTTTACCGCGCATTTTTGGTTCCTTTTGCGATGAGATTGGTTTCTGTTTCGGATACTTTGGCTCTCTCTGTCGAGACACGAGGATTTACGATCGGAAAGGAGCCGTATACGATTTACAAAAAAGAGAATTTTGTTTTCTCCGATTTTCTCTTTCTCTTTGGATTGACGGCGTCGGCTGCCGTAACGGCGGTGTTATGAAAGCGATCGAATTTCGAAATGTCGGTTTTACTTACGACGGAAAAACAATGATTTTTGAAAATGCCTCTTTTTCCGTCTCTTACGGCGAATTGGCTCTCTTTTCAGGCCACTCAGGCGATGGAAAGAGTACTTTGATGTACATCGCTTCCGGAATCATTCCCGATATCAATGGCGGCAAACTTTCCGGAGAGGTTTTTATCAATGGCGAAAATATTGACGGAAAAAAAATCGGAAAAATTTGCCGAACCGTCGGCGTTGTTCTGCAGAATCCGGATGAACAAATCGTGCAAAAAATAACAGAGGATGAAATTGCATTCGGCTGTGAAAACGAGGCTTTCCCTCCGGAAAAAATCGGGAAACAGATCGAAATTGTCTGCCGGTTGATGAATCTCGATCCGCGACAGGCGTGCCGCACTCTCTCTGGCGGACAAAAACAACGGCTGATGACCGCTTCGACATTAGCAATGGGCCAGAAAATCATCATTCTGGACGAACCGCTAGCCAATCTCGATAAAGAGGGTGCGGAAACGCTGATGAAAACGCTGCGCGCACTGACAAAAGTCGGTTATTGTGTGATTGTCATCGAACACCGCTTGGATCGTGTTTTACCTTTTGTTGATTCAGTTTATCATGTCGGCGGAAAGCGGATAAAAAAAATTGAAGATAAGCAAACGTATTTGGAAGAGCAAACGGCAAAAATTCGTGATGACTGCCCCGTTTTTTCCGCAAACAGACCGGCGTTTTCGTTAAATCGGGTCGCTTTTTCTATTAAGTCGAAGCAGATTCTGAACGATGTGACTTGCGAAATTCCAAAAGGCGGACGAACGGTTTTTCTTGGAGAAAACGGATGCGGAAAAACCACCCTGCTGCGGTTATTGGCAGGACTGTACCGGCCAAAATCGGGAAAAATTGACCGATTTTTTGATAAAAAAAGCGGTTTCGGAAGATTTTTTCCAGAAAATCGGTTTAAAAAAGTCGGATTTGTCTTTCAGAATCCCGATTATCAGCTTTTTATGCCGACAGTGCGCAGGGAAATCATGTTTTCTGCAGTTTCACCCGAAAAGGCTCTTGAAACTGCCGCGTTGTTCGGTTTAGAACCGTTTTTGGATCGCCATCCTCACTCTCTTTCGGAGGGGCAAAAGCGGAGACTTTCACTTGCGGCCGTTTTGGCAGGAGAACCTGAGGTTTTATTGCTTGACGAGCCGACGGTCGGACAGGATTACGACGGTCTCTGTTCGATGACGGAAATTCTCAACGGAATTCATCAAAAAACGGGAAATACAATGGTGACGATTACTCACGATCTCCGCTGCGCCGAAGCGCTGTGCGATACAGCCTTTTTAATCCATAACGGAACCATTGTCCGCCGCGGCGGAAAAGATTTAGTTTGCGAATATTTCGGAGAGGGAAGAGTTTTGCAGGAGAAATAAAAACTCTCCGCGGAAGGGGTTTCCTTTTCGTCAGGAGAATCACAGGTTTATTCTGAAAAGGGAAATCTATTATACATAGTTCGCCTAAGCGAACTCTAAAAGCCGTTTCGTCTTCTTGAGAGCTGTCGATAGCGGTTAAGGTTCGCATAAGCGAACTTTAATCGGGAATCCGTAAGGGCACGGATTCAAGAAAGAAGGACTTTAAGGTTCGCAGTAGCGAACCTTGGAGAATTTCAATGCTCGTCTTTGAATGACAAAGGGGCAGCTGCTGCCTTTGGTTCGCATACGCGAACTAAAGAGAAGCGATTTTCTCTTCTCGAAACAGCGGATGAGTTCAAAGGGGAGAGACAGATGGAGATCGGATTTTGATCTTTTTAGGTTCGCTTGAGCGAACTTTGTAAGCGGAAAAATCGGCTTCGGCCGAAAACAATATTTCGGAGGTAAAAATGAAATTTTTTCACACTTTTTTCTTTATGGTTTTATTTTCGTCTTCGCTTTGGGCGTATCAATCGACGGAAATTAAAGAATTTATGAATGCGGAAAGCGCCGAGTGCGGATCAGGAGTGCCCTTGTTTTCGGAATCGGATGAGTCACCCACTGTACGCAATCTTCTGGCATGGAGCTTAGCAAGGCAAACTGTCGGCAAAACGGAGAAGTACCGCATTCTTTCCGCCGAATTGGAGGATGATAAAAATCTCGAGGAATCGGATGATATTGACCTCATGCTTTCGGCAGCGGAATTAATGTTTGATATCGTTTACTGTTCCCGGCTCAGCGAAAAAATTTCTTACGGAAAGAAGAGCAAAAAACTTTTTGAACGGGTGCTGTCATTGCAGCCGGACAACGTTTCGGCTATGCTCGGTCTCGGTATCGGGTTCCTGCACACACCGGCAATTTTCGGCGGCAGTAACGAAAAGGCGCTCGAGTGGTTTTTAAAAGCACAAGCAGCCGCTGTCGAACCGTACGAACGTTATGCGGCAGACGTCTGGCTCTCTCAATATTACTTCAAAATCGATGATGAGCAGAATTACCGTCTCTTTGTTGATAAAGCAAAAACTTTGTTTCCCAACGGCTATCTTTTGAATCAAGCGCTTGAACGCAACGAAAACGAGCGTAAACCCTTATAAAAATTCGGAGGAGATCAATGAAAAAAGGCATCTGTTTAATTTTAATGGCGTCAGGAGTCATTTTCCGGGCAGCGGCTCAGGAAACGGAAGAGGTTCGGCAGGAGGCGGAAATTTCTGTTGAAGAAGCCGATGAGTTGACAAGTGAAGAAGAAAAAGGCGGTTTTACGACTGAAAAAGACAATCGTTTTTTCTCTGTCGGTCTTTTCAGCAGTGCCGATTCGCTGAAGACAAGCGTCAATCTTGAGTTTGGATTCAAACTTTTCAAAAAAGACGATTTTGAAATGAAGAGTTTTACAGCCATCGTCGGTTCGAAAATTTACGATGATGAACCGAATCTTTACGAACTCGGACTGATGCAGAAGTTCACCTTCGGAGGGAAGGATATTTACTTGGATGAAATTTCCATCAGCCGTTACGGATTTATGTTCGGCAGTTTCGGTTTTGTTTCATTTGATAAAAATAAACAGGCAAAATTTTTGTTTGACGCTCCGTTTTATTGGGAAATCGGCGGCGGAGCTGGATTTAATATCAACGTCAGTCGTTCGGTAGCGATTGTCATGGAATTCGGAGGGGGAATGCATATGATCGGAAACGGGAAAACCGATTATCCGAGCAAAGTCTCCAAAGCCGGGTACGGTCGGATGAGTCTCGGCGGACGTTACTACTTTGGAAACCGCAGTAAAAAAACGGAAAAAGAAGAAAAAGATATGGCTGCGGTTGAGGATAAATCGGCTTAAAATTTCCGGAAAGTGATATTTTTCGCATTAATAAAAGTATGAAGAAATCAATGTCGAAGTTAATGCGGATGTTTGCCGGTAGGGAACGGTGCGCAATATGCGGTTGTTTTGAACGGAAGATTCTCTGCGAAGAGTGTTTTGCTCAATTGAAATTTGAGTTTGAAAAACGGAGAAAAGGGCGGCTTTGCCGTTTATGCGGAAAGCCGCTGATTTCCGAAATCGAAATGTGCTGCGAGTGTCGGGAAAATGAAGCGGAAATCGTTCCCGGCCGCGCGTTGTTTGAGTACCGCGGGATAGGAAAAGAAGGAATTCGTGCGTTTAAATTTAAAAACAAACGTTCGTTCGGTGTAATTTATGCCGATTTCCTTGCTCTTTTTCTTCGTTCATCGGAATTCTCTGATTCATTTTGGGAGTCTGACAAATGGACTGCGGTTCCTGTTCCCGGAAACCGTAAAAATATCCGTCTGCGCGGTTGGGATCCCGTTGCCGTCGTCGTCGAAGATTTGAAAAGCCGCGGTTTTGCGGCGGCTGATTTGCTCGAACGAAAAAAATGGGGAAAAGGCGCTGTTTCTTTAAAAATGATGAATCGGCAGCAGCGACTCTGCGCTGCGCTTGATTCATACCGTTTGCGGGAAGGCGCTGTTGTTCCGCAGTCGGTTCTTCTGATTGACGATGTTCGCACTACCGGCAGCACCATCAAACGCTGTGCGCTGCTTTTAAAAGAGGCAGGCGCACGCGAAGTGCGTTGGTGCGCATTGGCAGAAACGCCGTGATTCAGACGAGGCGGCCGACCAGTTTGAACAATTCAGTGCGGGTCAATCGAAACCAAATCGGCCTGCCGTGCGGGCAGTGAGGATTTTCCAAACGGAACGCACCGCGGATAATCTCTTTTGCCGTCTCCTCGGAGAGGAGATCTCCGTCTTTAACCGCTGACTTGCAGGCGCGCGCCGCTGTCAGTCGTTTTTCCAGTTCGAAAAGCGATGTAAACGGTCGATTCAGCTCTTCGGCAATTAAGTGTTCGTTTCCGTTCCAAAATGCCCCTAACGAAATTAAAAAGAGTTCGTTATCGCCCCGATTCTCAATTTCAATTCCGAGGGTTTTTAGAGATTCGATCATTGCGGTGATTTTTTGAGGTTCGTCAATTTCCAGTTTCAACGGTACCAGCAGCGGCTGACGAACGGGAGGCAGCGTTCGAAAACTTTCAAAAAGGATCCGTTCATGGGCGGCGTGTTGATCGATAATGTAAAATTCATCACCCCGTTCGGCCAATAAAAAAAGATTGAAAATTTGTCCGCGGTAGATAAAATCATCTGTTTCGTCGCTCCGATACGGGACGGAGGCTTCCGCGGCGGTCGAAATTTCGGCTGTTTCACTGACTGCCTCCAAAACAGGTTTGAATGCGGGCGCCGATTTTTCGTCGTTTTTCGCTCGGCGGTATTCGAAACTGCGTGCCGGTTCAGTCGCCTGAATCGATCGTATGAGTTCCGGTGTTTTCTCCCGAATGACCGGATGAGTAAGCAGTGAAGTGCGAAAGAGCGGTTTCTCTTTGGTTTCCGTAAACGGTTCGTCGAAGAGGGAAACAGTGTGCGTTTCCGTTTTCTGCCGCAGCGGGGCTCCGGTTCGGTTTTTGCCGACTGTTTCTTTGACGGTCAAAACAATGGCTCGGTGAACGTCGTCTTTGTTCGCGATCCGAACCTCTTTTTTGGCAGGATGAATGTTGAAATCAACGAACGCGGGATCAATTTCAATAAAGACGAAGCAGTAAGGAAAACAGACTGACTGCATGAATTCCTTAAAACCGAATTCGACGGCTTGAACGAAGGCGTATTCGGCAATCTGCCGCTTATTAAGAAAAATACGAATCCCTTTTTTATCTTTTCTGTAAAATCCCGGATCAGCGGCGATGACTGAGATTTTAAACCGATCAAATTCCCGTTCTCCGGAGAGGAGTGCATCTTGAGGTAAAGATCCTGCCAAAACGGCGGCGGTACGGCCTTTTAAGTCGGCTGCCGGATAGAAAAGCCGCATTTTTCCGTTTTGAAACAGGCGGAAAGCGATGTGCGGGTGACCGGCGGCCTTTTCGGTGAAGATGTTCAAGCAAGCGGTCGATTCTCCTGCCGGTGACGAGAGAAACTTTTTCCGAGCGGGGATATTGTAAAAAATTTCGCGGACGGTGACTGCGGTTCCGGGAGGACCGGCAGCTGTTTCGAGCAGCGGCTCTTCGATGCCGTTCGCTGTCAGCCGGTATGCCTCGTCGCTTTCGGCCGAACGGGTTAAAATCGTCAGCCGTGCGCACGCTGCGACGGAGGCCAACGCTTCTCCGCGGAAGCCCAAAGTGGCGATTCGATGCATATCTTCAGCCGTTTCGATTTTGCTGGTGGCGTGGGGGAGAATGGAGCGTTTGAGGTTTTCCCGATCCATCCCGCAGCCGTTATCGGTCACGGTGATTTCCCCGAGTCCGCCGTCTTTCAGGTGAACTTCAATCGAGTCGGCGCCGGCGTCGACGGCGTTATCCAAAAGTTCCCGCAGAATCGAAGCGGGGCGGTCGATGACTTCGCCGGCGGCAATGGTTCGGGCAATCTCAGGCGGTAAAATTTTAATTTCTGCCACGATTTTTCTCCTTTCCGAAGTAAGCGTTGTAAATGTGCTCCCTTGTCAACGGATCGATTTTTGTCATCTGACGAATGATCTCTTTGACGTCTTTGCGTAAATTGATTTCTTTAAACGGACAGTCTATTTCCAAAATCGGAAACTCCAGCGACTGCGATAAACGTTGAACAGTTGACTCTTTAACCAGACAAAGAGGGCGAATAACCTCAATTTTTCCGTCAAAAAATGATGAAACCGGCTTCATCGGAGCCGAATTGCCGCGATGAAAGAGATTCATCAGTGCTGTTTCAACCAAATCGTCGAGATGGTGCCCGAAAGCGATTTTTTTGATTCCTTTTTCCGCCGCGTAATCAAAAAGAATTCGACGGCGGTTGCGGGCGCACAGATAGCAGTTGAATTTTCCGTGAAAGCTCTCCGGCTGCATTTGAAACGACAGAATCGAAAACGGCACGCCGAGAATTTTAAAAAAGTGTTCAATGTCGGTACGGTAAGCAGGGGAAAGAGGATGTTCTTTCCACTCAATCATAACGCCTTCCAAATCGTAGCGGATCGGAAGATGTTTGCGCCGCAACGAAAGCGCCATTGCCATCGCCAGAGAGTCTTTTCCTCCGGAAATGCCGGCGATTACCTTGTCTCCGTCGCCGATCATCTTGTGTTCATTGATACCGCGTCCGGTTTCCTTCACAAAACGGTGAATTCGCGGCGGAATGTTTCCGGAAAAAATCTCTTTTAGTTGAGAAAACTCTGCCATTCCTCGCTCCCGATCAGCCGGCTGATGTCTGGACGGACAAAAAGCCGAACCCGCCGCAGACAATCTGAGAATCGCCGGCTGCCGTTGCCGTCAAAAATCGACGGATTACCGGCACTCGCTTCGTGATTTTTATTAAAAAGTTTAATTTGCGTCTCAAAACGGATCGGTTCCGGAATATCGAGAATGACCGGCAAATCCGTTTCGGTCTCCGGAACGCCGAGAGCGGCCGCCGTTTCCGCTTCAAACCGTGCGCGCGCCTCCAATTCAGTCAGCTGCTGTCCGGAAAATTCCGAAAACTGTTTTTCGGCAACGCAGAGATAGAATCGGCCTTTGTCGGCATCGGAAAAGAAACGGTGCAGCGGAAAGCGGCTGTCGGTCAGGAGGGCGAAAAAAGAGACGTCGTTTTGACGGTAAAGCGACTGCGGTTTCAAAAAACCGCGGTTTAATGCCGCTGCAACCCCCTTTTTTATCATGGCGGTTGCGTTGCGAACGGTTTTGTGCCAATAAACGCTTTGATACATCGAATATTTTGAGAAAAGGATGTTTTCCACCGAAAGAATGCCGTCTTCATACAAACCGATTCCGTTGAGATCGTCGGCTGTCATTCGATCCAGAACACGGTCGATGTCCTGAACTCCGTACGGAACGCCGCAGAAATAAGCGTCGCGGTTGAGGTAATCGAGTTTATCGGGATCCAAAGTTCCGGAAAGAATGTTGCGGTAAAAAAGAATTTCACTCTCTCCCGTTGAAATCGAGTCGTCAATGACGGCAGCACAAAACTCGGGATCGGCGCCGGCCGCTTTGATTTTTGAGCGCAGCGACTCTTCGAGGATGATTTCTGCACTGATTTGTTCGTGTTCTTTCAGCGGCAATTCTTTGAGTGAATGGGTAAAAGGGAAATGCCCTGTGTCGTGGAGAAGGCAAGCGGTTAAAAACGACAGTGCGCCGATTTCGCTCAAAGCGGGGCAAAACGGATCTCTGAGCAGCCGCATTAAAATTCGCTTACCGATTTCAAAAACACCTAGGCTGTGCGAAGCCCGCGTATGAACAGCCCCCGGATAAACGCGAAATGAAGGTCCAAGCTGGCGGATTTTTGTCAGATTGTCAAACGGTTCTGTTCGTGTGATTGCGGTAAATGCTTCGTCCAGATAAATGTGGTTCCATAAGGGGTCGCGGATCGGCGTATCAAAACGGCGGTAAAGTTTCGTCGCCAGCGTTTCGTTTTTCATCGGCCTTTTCCTTTTGCGGACTCACACTTCCCACAATTTGAAATCTTTAAATCCAACCTGAAAGCCTTCGTTTTTCGGAGCAGCGGCAAACATTCCGCAGGCAATTTCATCGAAACGAGCGTGAAGGTGCGTCAGTCGAACAGTTTGCCATTCGTTGTTGATATTGGCTTCGATGAGGAAGTCCTGTCCGGTGCGCGTTATGCGGAATTTAGCCTGAAAAATTCCGTCGGGAAGAGTTTGAGACGAGGCGTCGGAGTAGCCGTTGTTGGTGACTACGGACGCCAGCTGCGGCGTTTCATCAGGATTGAATTCAATCGAAACTTTGATCCAATTCTGTGAATCGACACGAACCGCCAAGCCGCCTTGGTCAAAGGTGTGCTGCGGCCTGTAAAGGCATTCGGTCTCCATTGTAAAATTGCGGTCGGTTTTATAGTATAAAAAGTGCGCGCTGTCGTGAGAGTATTCGAAAAATGTCCGTTGCCACCAATCGGTTTTTCCTTCGGGCGAAATCCACAGACAGCGTTCTTTCATCCTTTTTTTTTTCGGCTCGTTCAGCCACGTCATTTTTCTCACAGAGAGCGGATTGGTCTGAAAATTGACGGGAAAGCGGTCGTTTGACTGAAAATAAACCTTTATATTTTGAAGCCACTTCATGATTACTTTTCCAGCATCTTCTTCGTGTAATTCAGCGAACCGCCGGCCAGCATGATTTCAACGGAGGACGGCGCCAGATCGGAAAGAACCTCAAAACGCAGGTTTTTGGTTTGATTGACCACTGAAATCGGCCGACCGCTTTTCAGCGATTCGATAACGTCAGTCATTTCCAGTCGGTCGTCGCGGTCGATTCTGTCATAATCCGCGGCGTTGGCAAATGTCAGCGGCAGAATTCCGAAGTTGACCAGATTCGCTTTATGAATACGGGCAAAACTTTTGGCAATTACGGCTCGGACGCCCAAATACATCGGCGCCAGCGCAGCGTGTTCGCGGCTTGAACCCTGTCCGTAATTTTCACCTCCGATGATGATGCTCTGTCCGGCTGCCAAGGCCCGTTCGTAAAATTCGGGATCCACCTGTTCAAAGACGTGTTTGGCGATTTCGGGAATGTTTGAGCGCAGCGGAAGAATTTTGCTTCCGGCCGGCATAATGTGATCCGTTGTGATGTTGTCCCCCGTCTTCAAAACAACGTCGGCACAGAGGTTTTCTTCAATCGGATGCGCTTTCGGACACTCTTTAATGTTGGGACCTTTGACGATTTCGATTTCGGCGGCTTTTTCGGGCGACAAAGGAGGAATCAGCATGCTGTCGTCGGTTTTGCAAAAAGACGAGTAATCTTTGCGCGTTTTCGGTTGGAATTTCCGTGGATCGGTGAAAACCCCCGTCAGTGCCGAAGCGGCCGCCGTTTCCGGAGAGACGAGGTAAACGGAAGCGTCGGCCGTTCCGCTGCGGCCTTTAAAGTTGCGGTTGAATGTTCTCAAAGAAACGCCGCCCGAATTCGGTGAAAAACCCATACCGATGCACGGACCGCAGGCGCTCTCCAAAATCCGCGCGCCGGAAGCGATCAATTTTTCAAAAATGCCCGCCTCAATCGAATTGAGCATCACCTGACGGGAACCGGGAGCAATCGCGAAACTGACATTTGGAGCAATCGTTTTGCCTTCAAGAATTTCGGCCGCCGCTCCCAAATCGTTGATCGAGGAGTTGGTGCACGACCCGACAGCAACCTGATTGACAGGCATTCCTTCCAATTCGCTGACCGGTTTGACGATATCCGGCATATGCGGACAGGCGGCGTAAGGGACGATTTCCGACAAGTTAATGTCGATGACGCGCGCGTATTCGGCTCCTTCGTCGGCTTTCATCTCTTTCCAGACTTCTTCCCGTTTTTGGAGTTTCAAAAATTCCCGCGTTCTCTCATCGGACGGAAAGATACTTGTCGTCGCTCCCAATTCGGCACCCATGTTGGTAACGGTTGCCCGCTGGGGAACAGAGAGAGTTTTGACGCCGTCGCCGAAGTATTCATAAATTTTACCGACACCGCCTTTAACGGTTTCTAATTTCAAAAGATACAGAATGATGTCTTTGGCGGAACACATCGGCTGCAGTTCTCCCGTCAATCGAACGCCGATGACCTGCGGATAAGTCAGTCGAAAAGGAGCGCCCGCCATCGCGCACGCTACATCCAGACCGCCGGCGCCGATGGCAATCATGCCTAAACCGCCGCCGGTCGGCGTATGCGAATCCGAACCTAAAAGCGTTTTTCCGGGAATGCCGAAACGCTCCAGATGAACCTGGTGACAAATTCCGTTTCCGGGTCGGGAGAACCACAAACCGTATTTGGCGGCAGCCGACTGCAAAAAAAGGTGGTCGTCCATATTCATGAACCCGGACTGAAGGGTGTTGTGGTCAACGTAAGAAACCGACAGTTCCGTTTTAACGCGGGGAATTTCCATCGATTCGTATTGAAGATAGACCATTGTTCCCGTCGCATCCTGAGTCAGAGTCTGATCAATGCGGACAGTCACTTCTTCTCCCGCCGTCGGAGTCCCCGAAACCAAATGGGCTTTTAGAATTTTATCTGTCAGTGTCTCTTTCATTGCACTCTCCTTATAATCTGCTCTTGTCGATTATAACATTTTTCGCGTAAAAAGATAAACTGTTTGACAATAAAAAAATTCTCTGGTAAACTGAGTCTATGATTCGGAATTTTGCAATCTGCGTTTTCGTTTTTCTTTCTTTAACAGTGATCGTCGGTTGCAAAAAAAAGGCAGCAGACGCCTCCGAACCGATTCAATCTGCCGAATCGGTCCCAGAGACCGTTTTTTCTCCCGAAACTGAGGCTGAGAGCACGGTTCAGCCTGCTGAAGAAGCAAACGCTTCGCAGCAGCCGCCTTTGCAGGATGAAGCTCTTCCGAATACAGCGCCGACGGAGGAGAAACGGCCACCGCAAACCGCCGCGCAGCAGCCTTCGACGGCCAACTCATCCGCCGATACGCCTCCTCAAGATCGAATCGACGATATGTTTATTTATAAAATAACACAGAAACGGATTGTTCCCGAAGATTTTCTTATCGGACCTTTGGAAAACTTGCAGTCATCCGATTACAGAACTTCTCTGATCCTCAAAACTGCAAATACGTTTTTTAAAGATTTGCGAATCGGAACGCTCAACGAAGAGTGTATTCATCCGAGTGCTCTGCTGCTGCTCTCCTCTTCATTCGGTTTTTATCTGGAAGAAGAGGCTGTTCCCGATTTCGTAAGAATCGGTAAGGCTGAAATAACGGGAAAATCTGCTCGAATCAACCTTCGTTTTTATCGGGATAAGGGAGTAACCGACGGGGAAATGATTCTGGAAGAAACCGAAACCGATGACGGGAAAAAGTGGCTGATTACCGATTTTCAAGCCGATCTTATGAAGCTGTTTGACGAATACAAACCGCCCGAAGATCCTTTTGAGCCGGGTGCCTACAATTTTTATAACTGGGAATAAAAATGCTTTGGTTGTTAACGGAATGGGGCGGTTACCGGATGAAAAAACGGGCATCGCACAAAGAAAACGAATCGATCTCTGTAAAAGATTTAACGGCAATTTTAAAAAATGAACTGAATGTAGAATTGGTTTTTGAGCAGGATGACTTATTTCTGTACAAGATCGAATACGATACCTCTTTTGATAATCGGCTTGTTAACACGCTTGCGGCTGTTTTAAATTTTTTTGAAACGAATTTTCAGTCTCTGTTTGATTTTACACTATTGATCGGTGAAGATAAATCCCGGACCTCTTCTCCGACGGGGATTTTTGACAGACTGAAAAACCGCCTGTTTCTTTTTAAAGAAGTCAATACGCTTTTTTTTGAAGAAACGGTTTCTTTTCCATATTCGAAATTTTTTACAGGGGTGCTTTCCAACGGAATTTTTATGGTCGAAAAAAGCGAAAACGGCTGGCTGCTTCACGGCTCGCTTGATTCCGATTTTTCTGCTTTTAATCGCGACTTTGAGAATTTAATTGCCGGTTGGCATAAATCTTCGGAAGAAGACGCTTCACTGATCGAAATTTACGGCGGTTTGCCGTTTTTGCTGAGAAATTGGATCTCCAATTCATTGAAGGAGGTATACGATATCCGTATTACCGACTGCACAACGCCTTTTAAACGAGGACGGCGGAAAACTCTGTATTTAATTTCTGTCTCCGGTTCCGAACAGGCGGAGAGGGTTGTTCATCTCATTGAAAGCGAAAAATTTGATAGAAAGAGAGAAATTCCTGTTATTTTACAACCGGGAACACAGCCTCTGCGGCTTTCTAAGCCGACGCTTTCTCTTTCTGCCGGTTTTGCCGATCCTGATCGATGGGAAAGAGATGAGATTCGTATTTTCGGAATCATTGCGACAGTCAAAGATTTTCTTGAAATTGAGCAAATTTCGCATTTATTGAAAGAAGTAAACGAATTTTCACCGGAAAAGATCGATTTTTGTGTAAAAACGGCATTTTTATTCGGATTTTGGAGCGGAAACCCTGAAGACAAAAGCGATTTTTTACAATTAAAGAAAATGATTAATCGCGGAATTTTCGGAAAAAATGAGGATTTTTTTCATCGAGTCAATAATACGATCTTCAATATGTTCCTTTCGGGAGAAATCCTTTATCCCGAGTCTTATGCCGGTTACTTATTAAATCAGACCGATGATTCTGATCGTTACAGTAAAATTTTAATCATTATTGAAGTGTTATTGCGCTATTTGCGAATAGCGGAAGCCGATATGGTTTTGGAAATGCTCTCCGATGCGGTCTCATCGATGCCGGAAGACACTATTCTGGAAGAGACGCTTCTTCTCGGTCAATTTTACAAAGCCCGTACAACCTTTGATGTTCCGGCAATTCGACTGTGCGGAGATAAAATTTTACAATTACCGGCATCTTGCGGAAATCAAAAGCTTGATTTTGAAAAAAAGGCTGTCTCTGCGGTTTTTCACTTTATGTCATGCCGAATGGAAGAGGCGGTAAACGTTGCGAAAGATTTGCTGTTCCGCGTCAATGGAATTTCCGACAGTTGGACACTGTATTATAAGAGCGTCGGCAATTACTTGATTGCGGCTTCTATGTTCGGAATGCAGAAATTATATGAAGGCTCTTGCTATCTGAAATTTATTTTTGATTCCGAAAAGTCTCTGGAAACACCTTCTGTTTATTGTATTCAAGCGCAGTTGTTAAGAGCGGCTTCCTTATATGTTTCAGGGCAATTTCACGATCTGGAAAAGTTTTTTACGCAGCCGCATGAAATTTTTACCGATTCTTTGTTTCAAAATCGCTTTTTTTATCGTTTTTTACAAAGCCGTTTTTATTTTGATATGGGACGGTATAAACAGGCTGAAAAGATTTTATCTGATTTAATAAAGGAGTGTTCAACGCAAAAAACCATTTCAACCGAAAGTATCGCCGTTCTGCAAGCATGGATCGGCCGTATTTATATTTACAGCAATCGCAAAGAAGATGCCAAACAATGCTTTTCCGATTTGCCTGTTGAAACAGCGGATTCTCTCTTTTTTCAGGCGGAAGGCGCTCTGTTTGAAAGACAATTTGACGAGGCCAAGCAGTTTTTGATAGTGGCAATGAAAAATTTAAAGCCGATTCAAGCGCTTCCTGTCGCATTGATAACACTGAAAAATTTTTCTTCCGGATTTGAAATTGAAGATCATTTTTACTTTTTTAATTTGCGAAAACCTTTTTTATCTTGCTATATAGATTTTTTAAACGGTCTTCTGAAAGCGGTTGAAGGGGAAGCAGGTGCGCTTTTAAAGTTTTCTAAATTTATTCGAGTCCAATTTATACAAAAACCGGAACCGAATTTTATCTTTTTTCTCTATACAAACGCTTCTGCTTTACGATTTTTAGCGGACAATCACGGTGATGAAATCAATAAAGAGACGTTATCGGCCAAGATACAACTGCTTTTTTATGAAAAAAAGTTTTTTACTTCCAAAACTCCGATTTGTGAAGAGTTTTTAAAGAACAACTATTGGACCCGTTTTTTCACCATTGAAGGAAATAAATTTCAATAAGGCATTGACAAAAAAACATAAAATTGTTAACTTAAAAAAAATCGGCGGCATAGCTCAGTCGGTAGAGCAAGCGGCTCATATCCGCTCTGTCAGGGGTTCAAGTCCCTTTGCCGCTATTTCAAAGTTACGGATCTCTCCGTAACTTTTTTTATTTGGATTTAATTCAAAATGAAGATTGATTTTTTTTCTCCCTCATGTATAATAAGTCTGTGACATCCAAAGAAAAAGGCAATCGCGGAGAGGATTTGGCCGTTTCCGATTACGTAAACAGAGGGTATCGGATTTTGGAACGCAATTACCGTTGTCCATACGGTGAAATCGATGCGGTATTGGAAAAAAATTCGCTGATTGTTTTTTTGGAAGTGAAGGTTGTGGATTTTTCCGGAATGGAAAGTCTTTCCGATTTGATTAATGCGCGGAAACGTAAAAAGATTTCGGAAAGTGCCCGTCATTATTTGACAGTAAAAAAAGAGGAAAACAGAGATTTTCGGTTTGATGTTGCCGCGGTTTTATCCGATATAAAAAGTGTAACCACTTTTGAAAACGCCTTTACGGAGTAAGATCGGATGAGTAAAACAGCGGTTGTGATCAACCAGGTTAAGTTGGATTCCATCAAAATCAAACTGCAAGATCCTCTGTACATAGCTAATGCAATCGATAAAATTGCAGCCGCTTTAACTGACAAATTGTTAGCCTACTATTGAGTAAGGAAAAAAAATGAGTCGTTCATCTTTCTCCGATTCAAAAAAGAAAAATTCCGGTTTCTCAAAAGAGTCTTCTCAAAACAGACGCAGTTCCCGGCGTTCCAATCGCCAGCGTCGCCGCGGGGGACAATCAGGAGACGAACGGCGTTCGTCAATCAAAAAGCAAAAACGCTCCGATGTAAACAAAGACTATACTCCTGAAGGATTTTTAACTTTAAAAGATCTTCAAAAACCACACGGAAAAGTTGTCGGACCCGAATTCTTTTCCGATTTAAAAGCGACTCCCGATCAACCGTTGCTCGGAGATTCTCAAGCCGAACATTTAGTGTGCTGCTATTGCCATCATCCGATTAAAGAAATGTCTCTGGCTGTCGATGTTCCGGAGAACGAGTCGCCGGCGCATTTTGACTGCGTCATTGAACGCTTAAAGAGCTCTGAAAATTTGCAGCCCGGCGAGTCAGTCATTTATATGGGGAACCGGCGCTTTGCCGTTGTCGTTTACACAGATAAAAACCGTTTTGATATTGTCAGAGAAATTCCCTTTGAAGATACACGCGATTTTAAACCGTGGCGCAACGCTTTTTCCGTCAAAATGCGCAAACAGCTGGAGTAGTCGTGAAAAACGCTTTTTTCCCCGGGAGCTTTGATCCCCCGACACACGGACACCTCAATATTATTGAGAGGGCTGCTAAAATCTTCGAAAAGCTCTACGTTGTCGTGGCCGTTAACGATTCAAAACAGTCGTTGTTTTCAACGGACGAACGGCTTGATCTGATCAGACAGCTGACAGCGCATTTACCGAATGTCGAGACAGTGGCGTGGCACGGTTTGGTTGTCGATTTTGTCGACCGTTATTCAGTGCCGCTGATGATTCGAGGGGTTAGAGCATTGGCGGATTTCGGTTATGAGTTCGAGTTGGCTATGACCAATAAATCGCTGAATAAAAACATTGAAGTCATTTTTTTTCCGACAGATCCGCAGTTTTTTGTTTTGCGCTCTTCGGCTATCAAAGAGATCGCTTCTTACGGCGGCGATATTTCGGCAATGGTACCCTCTGTTGTTGTAGAGGCGTTAAAAAGAAAACTAATACCTGTTGACAAGAGCGGAAAATAAAGGTAAGATAAAGTAAAACTGACTTTGTGAGGAAAAAAGATGGCAGTACCCAAGTATAAGGTTTCTAAATCGAAAACACGCAGCCGACGAGCGGCTAATATGAAGTTGGAGAGACCGATTCTTTCGGAATGCTCAACCTGCGGAAGCAAGATTCCGTCGCACCGCGTTTGTCCGAAGTGCGGATACTACAAAGGCCGATCAGTCATCGAAACAGAAAGATTGGATTAATCGGAAAGCAGAGGAGACAAACCGTGTCTGAACAGGAAATTTTCGAAAAAGTAAAAAAAATCGTTGCCGAAACATTGGACATTGATAATCCCGATAAAATCACGATGGATTCCTGTTTTCTGCAGGATTTGGGCGCAGACAGCTTAGAGACCTTTGATTTGGTTTACTACGTTGAACAGGAATTCGGACGAAAAGTTCCCGATGATTTACTGCGTGAAATCGAAACAGTCGGCGATGTTGTCAAGTGGCTGAATGAAGAGCTCAAAAAGTGATCCGTATCTGAAGTTGATTTCAGAGGGGATTGCCGATCGGCAATCCCTCAAAATTTTTCAAAAGAACATCGGTTACCGCTTCCGTTCGGAAGCGCTGCTTGTCAATGCATTTGTACATCGTTCATTTTCAAGCGATACTCTGCAAAGCAATGAACGGCTTGAATTTTTGGGAGATAGTGTCCTGTCTCTCGTTATTTCGTCGTTTTTGTATGAAAATTTTCCAACCTGCGATGAAGGTTTTTTGACACGCCGGAGAGCGGCTTTGGTGTGCGAAGAAAGCCTGTATGAAATTGCTTGTGAACAGGGGATGGATCGTCTGCTGATCGTCGGAAAAAGTGAACAGCATTCATCAGGACGTTTTCGTAAGGCACCTGTTGCCGATTCCGTCGAAGCTTTGATTGGAGCTGTGTATTTGGACGGAGGTTGGGGACAGGCGCAAAAATTGATTTTACGGATTTTTCCTGTTTCATCAGAGCGATTGAAGCATTTTGATTCTCTTGATCCGAAGACTGCGCTGCAGATGTTTGTGCAGCGGCAAAAAAAGATTTTACCGCGTTATCGGTTAATTCGAAAAACAGGTCCCGATCATGACGCTCTTTTTTTTGTTGAAGTCCTTGTCGGAGAGGAGCGTCTGGGAGAAGGCTGCGGTTCGTCACGGAAAACGGCAGAAATTCGAGCCGCAGCGGAGGCTGTTGCGTATTTACGGGAAAAGAATTTGTGGATCGATTATGATTGATTTTCGCTTGTGCGGAGAAGATATTCTTTTGCCAACTCCGTCAGCCGTTCGCGGGTGTTTTCTGACGGATTTTCCAAAACCGCTTCCAATAAAAACTTCAAAGTATCGCCGATGATTCTGCTTTTCGGAAATCCGGCAGCGAGCAAATCGGCTCCGTTAATTGCCAAATCTTTTAATGAGAGAGCGGGATTTTCCATCGCGCATTTTCGAAAACGTTCGCGGAATTCGTCAAGAAGCAGCAGTGTTGTTCGGGACTCCTCCGTAAGAGCTTCAGCTCTCCGCAATGTGAACCAATCATCCCACAGATTTTCGGGAACGGCAGCCGCAAAACGGCGGATAGCGCCGTCACTCCAAGACGAGTCGTAACGAATGGTACCGGTTTTGATGAGCAAACGGACAGTTTGCGTTTGCTCATTCGAAAATTTCAGCCGGCGCATGACGGCACCGGCGATTTCGGCAGAAATTTTCCCATAGTCGTTGTCTGACTGCCGATTGTCTTTTTCGGCGAGCGATTTCGTTTTTCCGATATTATTCAGCAGGGCTGCCCAACGAAGCAGCGGTTTTTCCGGCGGAAGGGCATCGCAGGTTTCGATCAGACGGGTGTAAAGGTCGCGGCGGCGGTTTTCCGTTTCCTGAAATCCGATGCATGGCAGCAGTTCGGGAAGAACGGCTGTTATCAGTCCGGAGCGGCGCATCAACTCCCATCCGATAGACGGCTTTGAAGATTTCATGATCTTTGTCAATTCATCGCGAATTCGTTCCGCAGAAATTTTTTTCACGGAGGGAGCTGCTTTCACTATTGCTTCGAATGTTGGATGATCGATTTCAAAACCGAGACAGGAAGCAAAGCGAACGGCTCTTAACAACCGCAGCGCATCTTCTTCAAACCGTTCCTGCGGAGAACCGATACAGCGGATGAGTTTTCGCTTTAAATCGCCGCAGCCGTCAAAGAGATCGATGATCTTTTGGTTTTTCAGATCGAGAGCCAAAGCGTTGACGGTAAAATCGCGCCGTTTCAAGTCTTCGGCGAGAGAGCCGGTAAATGAAACGGAATCGGGGCGCCGACTGTCGCTGTAACCGTTTTCGGTTCTGAATGTGGTCGCTTCAAACGAAAATCCTTCAAACAAAACAGTTACCGTTCCGTGTTTGATGCCGGTCGGAATCACACGGCGGAAGAGTTTGCAGGTGAGTTCCGGAGGTGAACTGACAGCAAAATCGTAATCAGCCGGATTTTTCCCCGACAACAAATCGCGAACGCAGCCGCCGACAGGGTAACATTCAAATCCGGCGGATTCGAAACGGGCGGCAAATCGATAAACGGAATCGGGAATTTTTTCAAACAAGGACACGATTTAAATTACAGCGAACGAACAATTTGGTCAAGATTTTCGGGAAAATTCGATGCAGCGATCGAAAAAAAGGTTTTCGTCTTGTTTGATTGAGGTTAGTCGGTTATACTGACGGATATGGAACAATACGACGGAATTGTGTTTACCGGCGGAGAATGCGCGCCTTTGGAAGTGATCAAAAATTTGTGCAGCGACGGTCTTTTTACCGTGTGTGCCGATAGCGGCTGGGAGGCGGCCGCGCAGGCAGGTGTTCGCGTTGACCGATTTGTCGGCGATTTCGATTCGCTGCGGCTGCCTTTGCCTTCCCATGCCGAAGTCTGCCGTTATCCGCGCGCAAAAGATTTTACCGATACTGAAGCGGCGTTTCAAGCGGTACTCGAAGCCGGCTGCCGTTCAGTCGTGCTGTTTGGCGGCGGAGGCGGGCGAATGGATCATTGGACAGCGCTGCGTTCGCTTTTTGCTCGATCTCCGCAGTGGCGGAGGTGGGAAACGAAGTGCGAAAGCGTTTTTAAAATCAAGTGCGGAGAAACATGGCGCCCGGATGCGGTTAAGGCGCCCGCTGTTGTGTCGGTGTTCGCGCTGACAGCAACGGCTTCGGTTAAAACCGACGGTTTCCGATGGTCCCTGAACGGTTACCCGCTGAACGAATTTTCATTCAGTCTCAGCAATGAAATTATCGACTCACAGGCATCTTTAACCGTTTTATCGGGAACGGTCGCCGTTACGGTTCCACGGACGGATGCGTCTCCAGTGTCGGATTGATTTTTGCATATTCCATTAAAATCGGATATTTTTCCAACAGTTTGGCCAACTCTTCCAGAGTTTGGAATTGCATCAGCCGTTCGGTTCCTTCCGTCACTTCTCTCTGAAGCCGCTGCAGTCGGTCGGCAGGCGGATTTTGAATCGCCGTAAAGTAGAGTTCCCGCGCCTCTTCATAGAGTCGGATATCCGGAATTGATACGGAGTTGACAATCAGCCGTGTCACTTCAATATTCGGATTGCGTTTTTCGATTTCCTCAATTAAAACATCCTGCAGTCGGTTAAAATCAGAGGAGATCATCGAAACAAATTCCGCATCGGCAGATTTTTTTTGAATTAAATCAACAACCATCGGTTGAAAATCTTTTTCAAATTCACTTAACAGTGCATCGGTCTGATCGGGCAGAATGCCTTCTTTTGCAAGCGTTATCAGGTTTTCAGAGTTAAGCCGGTAGGTCATGCGGCATTCGAAACGAAACTCGAACGACGGATTCCCTTCAATGAGCAGCGAGTAAATTTCTCCGGACGGCAGTTTGCCGGAGACGTTAACCGAGGCGGTTTTCGGTTCGGCGGTATAGATGATCACTGTCACGTTTGTCGGCAGGAGCCGTTGCGGCATCCAAAGAAATTCGTCGGCTTTTAAAAGTGTGTCTCGGTAGCCGTTTGTCTTCGAAAAAACGACGGCAAATTGATTGGAAGTCATTTCCGGGTGAATCCAACCGATGAAAAAGACTGCGGCGGAAGCTCCGGCGAGAACAATGAGAATAAAGAAAAACGAGAAAATTTTACTTTTTTTCGATCTGCGGCGTTTGCGTTCTTCTTTTTTTTGTTTTTTTGCTTCGGCTTTGGCGGCCTTTTCCTGTGCTTTGAGTCGTTTGTTCTCTAAACGGGATTCTTTTTTATTTTTTTGTTGCGTATCCACTTCAATTTCCTTTATTCGAAGTATATAATCAGTATACATTAATTCGGCAAGATTGAAAACATTTTTCAGGAGTCTTTTATGATTACTCTCTCCGTGCGCGGTGCGGTTTCCGTTGATCGGAATACCTCCGAATCGATTCAATCGGCGGTTGTAAAGCTGGTTTCTCTTCTCGAAAAGGAAAACGGGATTCGGGAAGAGGATTTGACAATGATTCTGTTTTCAGTAACGGCTGATCTTACAGCTCTCAACCCGGCGGCTGCATTGCGCCGCGGCGGGGCTCACGGTTCAGCGGCGCTTTTTTGCGTGCAGGAGCCGGTTTACGACGGCAGTTTGCCGATGACAGTTCGGGTGTTGATTCAATTTTGTGCGGAGGAAAAACGTCCGTTAAAGCCGATTTATCTCGGAGCGGCGACTGCACTGCGTCCTGATCTGACGGGTCAGGGAGGGAGTCTTCGTGGATGAGCAAACTTACTCAACCGTGATTTTCTCTCTGGACTTAATCGGAACCTTCTTTTTTTCGATTACCGGAGCTTTTAAGGCGGTGAAATACGAGTTGGATATTTTAGGTGTCATCGTATTGGCGCTTTTGACCGGTATCGGCGGCGGAGTCATCCGCGATGTGATGCTTGCGACAGTTCCGGTTTCAGCTTTGCAAAACGAAGCGTATTTTGCCGTTTGCGTTGTCGGAGCGTTGGCGGTTTTTTTTCTGTCCCGAAAAATTGCGTGCGCATGGAAGTGGGTGAAGATCGGCGATGCGCTCGGTTTGAGTGTTTTTACTGTTATCGGAGCAGCAAAAGGACTTTCGCTCGGTTTGGGCCCGTTCGGAGTGGCTGTTTGCGGAATGCTGACGGCGTGCGGAGGAGGAATGATCCGAGATCTGATGGTCAGAGAAATTCCGGTTGTGATTCGAACCGATTTTTATGCAACCGCTTCGATTTTCGGAAGTTGGCTTCTGTACGCACTCAGCCGCCATACACCGCTGTCGGCATCGGTCGTTCTGCTTGCGGGAGGTTTGTTCGTCTTTATATTGCGGTTGACAGCAATGAAGTTTAAGCTGACTCTGCCGCGAGTCAAAGCAATGCCGGCCCCGCCGGAGGAGATGCGCCGCCGTTATCGCGAAAATCGGAGACGGAAAAAAGGAGATTCGGTTTGAAAGCGGAAGAACGTTTCACTGCTGATGTGATTCGGATTATGCGAGAGAAAATCAAAGAACATGACGGAGCCGAGGTCGTGTTCTGCGGACTCATCAATGAAGACGGGTTGGTAAGTGAAATTACAACAGTTGCCTCCGGGCACGAAACGGCAGCGCCGGCTCCGGCGTCTCATATGCGCGATGCCGATGTGGTGATTCATAACCATCCGAGCGGCGTTTTGAGACCGAGTTCTGCGGATATTGCAACTGCCGCGCAGTTGGGACGAGACGGAATCGGCAGTTACATCATCGATAATCTTGTCTCCCGCGTAACAGTCACAGTCGAGCCGTATTCGGCGGCCGAACGGGTGGAGGTTGACAGCGGTTCGTTGGTCGACTTTTGTGAATCAAAAGAAGGTTTTTCCAAATTCATCGGGGATTACGAGTACCGAGAGTCGCAATCGGAGATGATGAAAGCAGTGACGGAGGCATTAAACAAAAACCGTCTGCTCGTTGTCGAAGCGGGAACCGGCATAGGAAAGTCGTTGGCGTATTTGATTCCTTCCGTCAAATGGGCACAAGAGAACAAATCCCGCGGCGGAGATCGAATCGTCGTTTCGACAGCCACCATCACACTGCAAGATCAGCTGATTCAAAAAGATTTACCGCTGGCGCTGAAAATTCTGAATGCCGACGTCAAATACGTTCTGATGAAGGGACGCAACAACTATCTTTGCCTCCGTCGTTTTGACGAAGAGTTGGTTTCCGGAACGACGCTTTTTGAAGAAGAAAATGATTTTGAATCTCTGCGGGAGTGGAGTCTTCAGACCGCAACGGGAGATTTTTCCGAATTGACCTTTCCGTTGGATCCCGCCCTGAAAAGTCGAGTCTGTTCCGAATCTGACAACTGTCTTGCCGTTCAGTGCCCATTTTATGAAAAGTGTTTTGTCTTTAATTTGAGAAAGGAAGCAGCGTCGGCGCAAATCATCGTCGTCAACAATCACCTGCTTTTTGCCGATGCCGCGCTGCGCTCGGATGCAGATTCGGAAGAAGGCAGTATTCTGATTCCGTCTTATACGAAAGTCGTTTTTGATGAAGCCCACAATTTAGAGAAGGATGCCACTCGGTACTTTACTTTAACGCTGAGCGCACCGTCTGTCCGGCGGGTCATGTCGCGCATTAAATCGAAAAAAGGAACAGGTGTCTTCGGACTGGTTTCACAACTGAAGAAATTTCACTGCATCAAAGCCGACTTGATCAAGACCGTATCCGAACTACAAGATGAAATTCTGGAGACGGTTGCTGCACTGGATGACGAACTGCAGCTGCAGACTCGATTTTCGCAGCCGTCTGTGCGCACGCAAGCCGTTAACCGCGAAAATCCGCTGCCCGGCTTTGCGGAAACAGCGCTGCTCTCCTTTCACCGCTGCGGGGAGAAGCTGACGGCGGCATTGAGTGAAGCTGTCGATCTGTTGGACAGTGAATACAAAGGAGGGGAGGCCGATTCGGTGATCAGGGAAATCGGTTTGTCCGTACGGCGAATTGACGGATTGTTGGAGACGGCGTCAAAATTTCTCGCATTCGAAAAAGATGAAGAAAACATCTACTGGCTTTCAAAGGAGCGGCGGCTGAACGGAGATTTTTACATTCAATTCAATATTACGCCGATGGAGGTTGGTCCGCTTTTGGAACAGTCGCTGTGGTCAACCATTGAAACCGCCGTTTGCACTTCGGCGACTTTAGCTGTCGATGCGGGATTCGATTATTTTTTGAAGACGGTCGGATTGAAGCCGTTTGAAGGTGAGCGCTTGTCAACTGCGCTTTTTCCTTCACCGTTTGATTATAAAAACCGCGTTTTGCTGGCCGTCGCTTCCGAAGAGGCGCCCGATGTGACACGTGAAAGCGAAGCGTTCAACGACTATGCTGTCGATTTTACCCGCCGCTATTTGAAAGCGCTGAAAGGGCGGGCGCTTCTGCTTTTCACATCCGTGGCTCAAATGAATGCGGTTTTTGACGCCGTTTCCGACGATTTGGAGGAGATCGGTATTACGGCGCTGCGGCAGGGCAATGAGTCGCGCCGCCTTCTTCTCGACCGATTTAAAAAAGACATCGGAAGCGTGCTGTTTGCGACAGATTCGTTTTGGGAGGGCGTTGATGCGCCGGGAAAAACACTCGAACATCTTTTGATCTTCCGCCTGCCGTTCCGCGTTCCAGACGATCCCGTTTTGCAGGCGCGCTCCCGATTGATTGATGAACGGGGCGGCCGTTCGTTTTTTGAAGTTTCTGTTCCGCAAGCGGTGATGCGTTTTAAGCAGGGATTCGGACGTGTGATGCGGAAGAAAAACGACTGCGGCGTTGTGGTTGTTTTAGATAACCGAATTGTAACAAAACGCAGCTACGGAGCTCTTTTTTATCACTCGATTCCGCCGACCGGCCGCGTTATCGGTAATCCCGATAAAATCATTGATACGGCGCAAAGATTTATGGCGCGTTTGGATCAATAAAAAAAAACGGCTCGAAGAGCCGTTTTTACAAATTGCGGTTAAGATTGATTATTCCAAAACCGCCAAAATATCTTTCGCGTCAATGATCAAAAATTCGTCCGCGTCGACTTTTACCGATGTTCCGGCGTATTTGTCAAACAAAATTTTATCTCCCGGTTTCACTTCCATTTTTACTTTTTCCGTGCCGGGGCCGACCGCTTTTACGGTACCGATTTGAGTTTTTTCCTGAGCCGTTTGCGGAATAAAAAGTCCGCCGGCGGTTTTTTCTTCGGTCAACTGAACGGACAAGACGACTTTTGACCCGAGCGGTTTGATGTTCATAATTATGCCTCCGTAATTCTTTTACTCAAATATATTGATTTTTCTTTTTTTAGTCAAGAAAAATTTGACTTTTCGCCGGCTTCTGCTTATTTTGAAAATATGAGAGGCGTTTCCTTCCGAATTTCCTTTCAAACATCTCTTCATCCGCAAAATTTCCGGATCTCAAAACTTCTGGATACCTGCAGCCGCGCTCCCGTTTCCCTTTATTGCGGTGCGCTGCGTGATTACGATTTACTGACAGCTGCGGGGAAAACGGCGGAGGCGCATCGAGCCCTTCATCTCTGTTCGGCCGCCGTCAACAACGGATTCTGTCTCGAATCGCTGCTGCTGCCCCAAATTCGCGCTTATCTTTGCAGTCGGGAAAAATCCGACTTTAAAATTTATTATTTTCTTCAAATTGTGCGTTATCTTTCATCCAAAAAATCTCCGTTTTTTTCAAATGCAGCTGAAAAAGATATGATAGATGACTTAATTGAAGAGAATTGGGATGAATTTCTGTGCAAAAACGGCGAGCGGCTCGTTTTTCTCTCACCTTCAGAAAAAATCGAGTTATTCGGAAACAGTTTGATTGTTTTTCCGGTTTGATGTGTTAATTTGACACATTTTCTTTTCCTTTTTCTTTTGCGATTTACCTAATTTGTTTTATTGAAATGATTTAAAAGATTTTCTCTTTATTTAAAAAAACGGGAACAAATATTGCTGTAATTTGACGGAGGGTGAATATGAATACACCGAAAACAACCGACAATTTGCTGACACTTTATATGAACGATATCAAACGCTATCCGTTGCTTTCGCCTGAAGAAGAGACGGAACTGGCGAAAAAAGCCGTTGCCGGTGATACTGCGGCGCGCGAACAACTGATTAACTCAAACCTGCGTTTTGTTGTTTCCGTTGCCAAACAGTACGAATCAACCGGTTACGGATTAATGGATTTGATTAATGAAGGCAATCTCGGTCTTTTGAGCGCGGTTGAAAAATATGATCCGGAAAGAGGTTATCACTTTATCTCTTACGCTGTCTGGTGGATCCGTCAGTCGATTTTAAAAGCGATCAATGAAAAGGCAAGAGCCATTCGTCTGCCGCTGAATCGAGTGAATGAGCTGCTGCAAATCGAAAAGGCAATGAAGAATCTGAGCATCACCGATCCGAACAACGGCGATTGGGAGAAACTTGCCGCAGAAACCGGATTGGATGAGGATTTGATTCGACGTCTGGTCGAAATTTCATTGCGGCCGGTTTCTCTTGAGGCGCCGATTTCCGGTGTTCGGGACGAGCACTCCGAATTAGGAGACGCGATTGCCGATTCGGTCAACGAAACGCCCGAAAATGCGCTCGAAAACAGCTCTTTAAAAGAAGAAATCAACCGCGTTCTGTCGACGCTTCCCAAAAAAGAGGCCGAAATTCTTGAAATGCGTTTCGGTCTGAACGGAAAAATCGCAATGCCGTTGAGCGACATCGCCGAAGTCTACAATTTAACAAAAGAGCGCATCCGTCAAATCGAACAGAAAGCGCTCAAAACATTGCGAAATACAGCCGGCGTCGGCGATCTGAAAGCGTACCGCGCGTAATCAGCGGCCGACAACAGAGAAGGTGTTGGTTCCGGAGTTGTAGCGGATGTTTCCCGTTACGCCGGAACCGGAAACCGTTCCTGTCTTCTTGTTTACAGAATCGGTTTCGCTGCTGACGGAATCGAATCCGCTGAAATTGATCAGCCCCGACGTCGAGAAAAGATCGTATTCAAAGGCGGCTGTTTTCGGCAGAGTCAGCGTTCCGCCGCCGCTGTAAGTGGTAATGTTGATGATTTCGCCGTCATAAGTCTCATAAGTTGCGTCAAACGGCATGTAATTCTGCGTTGTCGCATTCAAATTACCGGGACATCCGGAGAGGAAAATCGTGCACGATGTTTTAGCGTTGATAACGGTTTCATCAAAATAAAATTTTCTCGCATCCAGATTCGCATTATCCAGATAAAAAAGCGACGACTCTCCGCCGACATTGTTCATCGTTAAGTCTGAGTCGATGACCAGATAAATAAAATCAGTTAAATTCGGAAGATCCGCCACTGAAGCTTTCGCATTATATCCGTAATTGTTGATTGTCAGGCTTCCCGTATAAGACGACGGAATCTGAAGAACCAACCGCGGCGCGTTTTCGGAATCACTCGTATTGAAAGAGTAAGACGCCTGATTGTCTTTGAAAACCTGAAAATAAATCAAAATGCCGGTATCTGAAGATTTGATGACCGGTTCGTTGATGATTTCATCGTTCGTGAAGTAATCGATGATTCCACGAGACTGAAAAATAATTTCGTTGCCTTCGACGCCTTCAATCTGAATGGGAATATAATTGTTGTTGACGGTAATGGACGCCACTGTATCGTCGAGGAGTAAGCGGCTTTCTTTTGTAATATCGCTTGTCAGATTACAGGAAAAAAGCGTTCCTGCGGTTAAAGCAATTGTCAGAATTTTTTTCATTTTCCGGAACCTCCGTTTAGAACAGTGTATATTATTCGGAATAAAAAGTACAGTCTGCCGGAGGGTTGACGTAATAAATTTTAAAATCTATAATAAAAAGACAAGGAGAAGTATAACATGAGTAACGAAAAATTGGTCTATTTTTTCGGCGGAAATCAGACGGAAGGAAATGCCGAAATGCGGGATCTGTTGGGCGGTAAAGGCGCCAACTTGGCGGAAATGACGACATTGGGCATTCCCGTTCCTCCCGGATTTACGATTGCGACCAAAGGATGCGATCTTTACTATCGTAACAATCGGCAGCTGCCGCAGGTGATTTTAGATCAAGTTGACGAAAACTTAAAGAAACTCGAAGATTTAACCGGCAAAAAGTTGGGTGATCCGAAAAATCCGCTGCTTGTTTCCGTGCGCTCGGGGGCGGCCGTTTCCATGCCCGGCATGATGGATACCATTTTAAATTTGGGTTTAAATGACAACGCTGTCGAAGGATTGGCAGAACTGACGGGAAATCCGCGGTTTGCGTGGGACTCTTACCGCCGCTTTATCCAAATGTTCAGCGATGTCGCGTTGGGAATGGACATCAATCTTTTCGAATCACTCCTTGAAAAAAAGAAACAGGAACGGGGCGTCGAATCGGATACCGACTTGAATGCAGCAGACTTGAAAGATCTTGTGATTCGCTACAAAGAAGTGTTTAAAGTTCATCAAAATCGGGATTTTCCGCAAGATGCCAAATCGCAATTAATTGACGCGATTTATGCTGTTTTTCGCTCATGGCAAAATGAAAAGGCAATCAAATACCGCCGGCTGAATAATATTGAAGGGCTTTTGGGAACAGCCGTCAACGTTCAGTCGATGGTGTTCGGTAATTCCGGTGAAGGTTCCGGAACGGGTGTTTGTTTCAGCCGCGATCCTTCCACCGGTGAAAATTATTTTTACGGCGAATATTTGATGAACGCTCAAGGTGAAGACGTCGTTGCCGGCATACGGACGCCGTTGAAACTTTCGGTTTTGGAAAAAGAGAATCCGACGGTGTACAAACAGCTCGTCGAAATCAAAGATCGCCTGGAAGCACATTACCGTGATATGCAGGATATGGAGTTTACCATTGAACAGGGCAAACTTTACTTGCTTCAGACCAGAAACGGTAAACGGACCGGAAACGCGGCGGTGAAAATTGCCGTCGATATGGTGAAAGAGGGGGCTATTACAAAGGAAACCGCTTTAACCAGAGTAACCCCCGATCAGTTGGACCAAATCTTTCATCCAATGCTCAGTCCGGCTTCCCGAAAAAACGCAAAAGTGATTGCCGTCGGATTGAACGCGTCTCCCGGCGCCGCAACAGGACAAATTGTTTTTACTGCAGAGGATGCCGAAGCGCAGGGAGCGCAGGGGCGGCAAGTGATTTTGTGCCGCAAAGAAACCAGTCCCGAAGACATCGGCGGTATGCATGCCGCACAGGGAATTTTGACCTCCACCGGCGGAATGACATCTCATGCGGCTGTAGTTGCCCGCGGTATGGGACGTCCGTGCGTGGCGGGATGCAAAGACGCTGTCATTGACGGAAAAACGCTGACTGTCGGCGGAAAAACTTTTGCTGAAGGGGATTGGATCTCCATCGATGGAAAAACCGGCGAAGTTTTCGGTGAAAAATTGGATTTGGTTCAGCCTTCCATTACAGGCGATGTGGAAACCTTTCTTGGCTGGGCTGACGAAGTGAAAAATGCAGCGGTTCGCGAAGGCGTTCCTACGAAAGGGTTTCACGTTCGAACCAATGCCGATACACCCGAAGATGCCGTTAAGGCGCGCGAGTACGGAGCGGAAGGTATCGGTTTGTGCCGAACCGAACACATGTTTTTCGGCGAGGGCAAATTGGAACATTTTCAGCGCATGATCCTGGCTGACAATCTCCGGGAACGGAAAGAGGCGTTGAAAAAAATTCTTGAACTGCAGCGCACCGATTTTGACGGCATTTTCGAAGCTATGAATGGACTTCCCGTAACGATTCGCCTTTTGGATCCGCCTCTGCACGAATTTTTGCCGCACACACAATTTGAAATCAAAGAATTGGCTGATAAACTCCAAATTAATCCGACTGTGCTGAAAACAAAAGTCGATCAGCTTCATGAACTCAATCCGATGCTCGGTCACCGCGGCTGCCGTCTGGGGGTAACTTATCCGGAAATTTACGACATGCAGGTGGAGGCGATCATCTCTTCCGCATGCGCACTTGCCTCCAAAGGGATCTCCGTGACGCCGGAAATCATGATTCCGCTTGTGGGAACTCAGGAAGAGCTGGCAATGTTGCGTCAAAACGCCATTTCAGTTGCTGAATCGGTTATTGAAAATTGCGGAACAAAAATCGAGTACCGCATCGGAAGTATGATTGAAATTCCGAGAGCAGCCATTACTGCCGATGAAATCGCCGCTCATGCCGATTTTTTCTCTTTCGGAACCAACGATTTAACTCAAATGACTTACGGATTCTCCCGCGATGATATCGGAAGCTTTTTGCCTGCCTACCGGGAAAAAGGAATTCTTCACCACGATCCGTTTGCCAGCATCGACGTCAGCGGTGTCGGCCGCTTGGTGCAAACCGCTGTCGGACTCGGAAGAAAAACGAAACCGGAATTGAAGATGGGAATTTGCGGTGAACACGGTGGAGATCCGAGAAGTATTGAATTTTTCTATACAGCCGGATTGAACTACGTCTCCTGTTCTCCGTTTCGGGTTCCTATTGCCCGATTGGCTGCCGCTCAAACGGTGTTAAAGAATAAGTAATGAGCGCGGCCCCGGAAACAAGACGGGAAATCCGCAGCTTTGTCCGACGGAGCGGCAGAATCGGCGGTTACCGAGCCGAAATTCTGAAAAATCCGCCGGACGGAGCGCTGTTTAACGAAGAGACGCTGCCGAAAATCACCTCCGAAGCGCTATTCGGAAATGACCGTCCGTTGATTGTAGAAATCGGTTTTGGAATGGGGGATGCGACGGTAATCATAGCGTGTGAAAATCCGCAAACCAATTACCTGGCCATCGATGTTCACCGTCCGGGAATCGGAAAATTACTTTCCGAAATAAACGACCGTCAACTGGAAAATCTGAAAGCGGTTGAAGGCGATGCTCAGCGGATTTTGAATTCATCGAAAGCTGCTGCGGCCGCCGTCGACGGTTTTCACATCTTTTTCCCGGATCCGTGGCAAAAAAAGCGCCATCGCAAACGGCGGTTGATAACCGATTCGTTTGTACGGCGCCTGACTGAACTTTTAAAACCGAATGGCTACATTTTAGCGGCGACCGATTGGAGCGATTATGCGGAGCAAATTCAAACCGTACTGTCGTCATTTCCCGAGTTGAAAAACAGCAGCCGCCCGCATTTTGAACGACTGTCTCAACGGCCAATGACGAAATTTGAAAAGAAAGGGTTGGAAAAAGGACACCGCATTTTTGATTTTTTCTATGTAAAAAGGAGTGCTTATGTTGGACAATGAAAAAGTTTTGGAAGCTTATGTGAATCGAATCAAAAGCAGTGTTTCCATTTCTCCGGAAGTTTTCGATAAATGGAACATCAAGCGAGGATTGCGAAACAATGACGGAACGGGTGTTGTTGCCGGCGTAACCGCAATCGGAGAAGTTCACGGCTATATTATGGACGAAGGTGTGAAAATTCCAACGGAAGGCCGGTTGCGTTATCGCGGAATCGATATTAAGGATTTGGTCTCCGGATTTCAGAAAGAAAAAAGATTCGGATTCGAAGAGACAGCTTACCTGCTGATTTTCGGGAAATTGCCGACTGCTCCTCTGTTGGAAGAATTTAAACAAATTCTGTCGAAGTACCGCGATTTACCGGGAAATTTCATTGAAGATATGATTTTACGGCAGCCCAGTTCCAATGTCATGAATAAATTGGGACGAACCGTACTGGCACTCTATTCAATCGATCCTGCTGCCGAAGATTTTTCGATCGGTAACATTTTGAAACAGTGCATTCAACTGATTGCCCGTCTGCCGATTTTATCCGCATATGGCTATCAGGCAAAGCGTCACTATTATGACAATAAAAGTCTTTTCATTCATAATTATGAACCGGAATATTCTACAGGTGAAAATTTTCTCCACTTGATTCGTCCCGATCGGAAATTCACGCCTCTTGAAGCCGAGCTGTTGGATCTTTGTTTTGTTTTGCATGCTGAACACGGCGGCGGTAATAATTCAGCATTTACGGCCCGTGTTGTTTCCTCTGCCGAAACCGACACTTATGCCGCTGTTTCTGCCGCTATCGGATCGCTGAAAGGACGCAAACACGGCGGCGCCAACATTCAAGTTAAACAGATGGTCAATGAAATTCGGGAAAACGTTTCTGATTGGACTAACGAAACCGCATTGCGCGACTATCTTGTAAGAATCATCAAAAAAGAAGCCGGTGACGGTACCGGTTTGGTTTACGGAATGGGACACGCTATTTACACGCTTTCCGATCCGCGCGCTGTTATTTTAAAAGAGAAGGCGCGCGAATTGGCGGAAAAATCTGACAGAATGGATGATTTTATTCTTTATGAGAGAATAGAAAAGCTGACGCCCGGTGTATTTAAAGAAGTGAAGGGATATGACAATATCATGAGCGCCAATGTTGATCTTTACTCCGGATTTGTTTATGAAATGCTCAATATTCCCGAAGAACTCTACACCCCGTTATTTGCTGTTTCCCGTGTGGCAGGTTGGTGCGCCCACCGAATTGAGGAAATTTTTGGCAACCAACGACTCATTCGTCCCGCATACCGAAGTGTCGCTAAATCACAGCCGTATATTCCGCTTTCTGAACGAATGTAAACAGGAGGAATTATGAATCCCGAATACAGAAAAAAAATCGAATTTTATTTAAAAAATGAAAACGACGAACGTTTCCGCAACGATCTTCAAAAAGTGATCGACTCCGGAAATGAGGAAGAGCTCAACGATCGGTTTTACCGTGAATTGGAATTCGGAACAGCCGGTTTGCGCGGCGTCATCGGCGGCGGCTTGAACCGAATGAACACTTTTGTCGTCCGCCGAGCGACAAAGGGACTTGCCGAATATCTGAAAAAATCAGGGGAACCTCTTACCGCAGCGGTTGCCTACGATTCCCGTCACTTTTCAAAGGAATTCGCGCTTGAAACCGCATTGGTCTTTGCCGCCAACGGCATTAAAACCTATTTGTTCACCTCTCTCCGTCCGACACCGATGCTTTCGTTTGCTGTTCGTTACCTGAGAACAACTGCCGGCGTCATGATTACTGCCAGCCACAATCCGGCTCAATACAACGGATATAAAGTTTTTTGGAAAAACGGAAGTCAAATTACACCTCCGGTTGATGCCGGAATCATTGCCGAAGTCGAAGCTGTAAAAGGTGAAATTCTTTCACTGTCGGAAAAAGAAGCGGTTGAACAAGGTTTATTGGTTTACATCGACAAAGAGGTCGATGACGCCTACAATAATATGATCCGAACCTATTCACGGCGGCCGGATCTCTTTTCCCGTTCAAATGAGGTGAAAGTCGTTTACACACCGCTCAACGGTGCCGGAAAGGTTCCGGTTGTCAGGATTTTAAAAGATTTGGGACTGAATGTCATCCTTGTTCCCGAACAGGCTGAACCGGACGGTGATTTTCCGACGACACCGTTTCCAAATCCTGAAATTGCTGAAGCGATGAAGAAAGCTGTCGATTTAGCCAAAAAAGAAAAAGCCGATTTGGTTATCGGAACCGATCCCGACTCCGATCGTATCGGAATTGCCGTACCATTGAACGACGGATCCTATCGGCTTATTACAGGGAACCAATTCGGCTGTATTTTGGCGTATTACCTGCTTTCGTTCCGCCAAGAACGGGGAGAAACCCGTCCGGCCGGTGTCATCAAAACCATTGTTTCAACCAATTTGATCAACCGTATTGCCGACGCATTCGATGTCGAGTGTCCGAGTGTTCTGACCGGTTTCAAATGGATTGCTCAAAAAATGGAAGAATTTGAAGCGCGTGGACTTGAATTTGTCATGGGGTTTGAAGAGAGTTATGGATTTTTAATCGAAACCGAAGTACGTGATAAAGATGCCGTCAGTGCGGCAATGTTGATTTGTGAAATTCTTCTTTACTGCCGTTCAAAAGGAATGACACTCATTGATTATCTGAATGAGATTTTTTCGAAATTCGGATTTTTCGAAGAGTTTGCCGTTTCACGATACTTCGAAGGGGAGTCGGGAGCTCGTTATATGAATGAAGTGATGGAAAATCTTCGCAAAAATCCGCCGCAAGAAATTGCGTCAATTCCTATTGTTCGTTCGCTTGATTATCTCTCCATTGTATACGGTTTCCCTAAATCCAACGTATTGCAATATTTTTTGGAAGACGGTTCATTGGTCTCTGTTCGGCCTTCCGGAACGGAACCAAAAATCAAATTCTACTGCACCACTTGTGTGGAAGGGATGACTTCCGTTGAAGCGGCCGAATCTGCCTTAAAGGAAAAGGTTGCGCGTATTGAGAGTGCGATTGAAGCTTGGTTGCCGCAATAAATTTTTGTAACCTTTTTTTTTGACGGATGTTTTATTTGCAGAAGGAAGAAGTGAACTTATGCGAAACAATCGTTTTTCAAAAGGATTAATCATTGTCAACGCCGTTTTGTTTGTTCTGCTGCTGGGAGCCGGTATCGGATTTTTTTACGGAGTTCATTATGCGGACTCTCCGGCTTCCATCGTTCAAGCTGCAGCTCCGTCCGGAGATTTGGAATCGTTACAGTTATCCTACCGTAATGTTGCAAAGACAGTTTTGCCGTCAGTTGTTCAAATCGAAACCGTCAGCATCGAAGAACGGCGTGTCATGCGTTTTATCGATCCGTTTGAGGAGTTTTTCCGCAACCGCTTCGGAGGAGAATCTTCCGAGTCTGAGGATTCCGCTGAAGAGAAACAGGAATTCCGCTCTCGTGGGCTTGGCTCCGGCGTTATCATTCGGCATCAAGATGGAAAGTATTACATTCTGACCAATTACCATGTCATCAAAGGAGCCGACGAAGTTTCAATTCGCTTATACAACGACAAGACATACGATGTGAAGATCGTTGGCGGTGACGAGCGTTCCGATGTGGCAGTTTTGGAATTGACAACAAAGGATCAACTGTCAGTGATTCAAATCGGCGATTCCGATCAAACTGAAGTCGGGGATATTGTTTTAGCGGTTGGAAGTCCTTACGGATTCACGTCGAGTGTTACGCAAGGCATTATCAGTGCCAAAGGAAGAAAAGGACCTGTCGGCAATGTCAGTGAATTTATCCAAACCGACGCTTCCATCAACCGCGGCAATTCCGGAGGCGCTTTGGTTGATTTATACGGACGTCTGATTGGAATTAATACGTGGATTGCCACACAAACGGGAGATAATGCCGGATTGGGATTCGCGATTCCCGTCAATTCGGTGATCAGAAAAGCCGATTCTCTGATTGATAACGGCAGTGTGTCTTACGGCTGGCTGGGAATCAGTATTACCGATTTGCAGGACGATTTGCTCAAAGAGATGGGATTGGAAAATCGTTCCGGAGCCTTTGTTGCGAACGTCTTTATCGGCTCTCCCGGTGATAAAGGAGGCATTCGTCCCGGCGATTACATCATTGAAGCGGACGGTGAAAAGGTAAAGGATTCCGATATGCTGGTTCGTTTGATTTCCGATTTCAAAGCTGGAGATCAACCCGAATTCCGATTGATTCGAAACGGACAAGAAATAACGTTAAAAGTAGAAATTGCCAAACGGGAAAGTGAAGAAGTGATTAACGCTCAAAACAGCGCTTTGTGGCCAGGTGTGATTGTCGCTTCTGTTGACGATTCCGTTCGCAGTTACTTCGGATTGGAGAAAGATGTTAAAGGTGTGGCTGTTGTCCAAATCGAAAAAGACAGCAAATTGGCAGTCGGCGGTTTGCGCCCCGGGGACATCATTCTCACAATCAATGAACAAAGTATCAAGTCGGTGACCGATTTTTATAACGCCGTCGGTCAGGCAACCGATAAGATAAGTGTCGAATACCAACGCAAAGGATCGACATTCTTTATAGGCGTTAAAAAATAACTCCTCCTTTTTGTTTTTGGGGTTTTCTGATTCGTAAATGCTTACAGCATAACGAGTTAGAAAACCCCTCTTTTTTTATGTCAACAAAATGTCAACAAACGCTTTACTTTTTACCTTTTTTGGGTGATACTTTTTGTATGGTTTTTTACAGCATCTTCAAACGCAAAAAAGAGAACGGGAAAGGACATTATTGGTATTATTGTTACACGGATCCGGTGAGAAATGTCCGTGTTCAGAAAAGATGTTTGGGCTGTGCGACAAAACGGGAAGCCTATGCGATGTATGTCAGAGTTTTTTTTTCGCTGGCGAAGTCTGCGGACAAGCCGTCTGCGGCTGGACTTGCCCTGCATGCGGTAAGACTTATCCCGCGGGTAGTGTTTGCCCTGATTACGGATTGACGGCAAGGTCGGACGCTATGGACATAGAGACCGCCCGCAAGCGGCGGGAGTTGTCGGCGCAGGATTTTGAGGCGTGGCAGCAGCAGCGCAGGGAGGAGCGGGCTGAGAAGGCTAAAAAAATGCGCGAAGAGATTTTAGTAGGCGTGTTGTAACTAGATACTTGATTTATTTTAATCAGCATGTAAAATAGCGGTTCAGGGAGAAGGTATGATACTTCGGATTTTGAGACGGATTTTTGCTCGGAAGGCAAAAGCTGATTTAAAGATTTTTACTGACAACATTGACAATAAAGCCTTGGAGCAGGTGAAGGAGCTGATGAGCCAGCCGGCATTCGCCAACGCCAAGGTGCGAATTATGCCCGATGTTCATGCGGGTATCGGATGCGTGATTGGGTTTACTGGTGATTTGGGGAAGAAGGTGATCCCCAACATTGTGGGGTCGATATTGGCTGTGGGATGGAGTGCGTTGAGCTTGGGAAAGTGGATTTGGATTTTGAGCGGTTGGACAAAATCATCCGCAAGCACATTGCCTTTGGGAAAAACGTATGCCGGGAGGAAAAGGTGTGGTTTTGCTTGGAGGATTTAAAAGCGTTTTCCAAGCTGAAAAACAAACAGCGATTGCGCCGCAGTATCGGGTCTTTGGGAGGCGGGAATCACTTTATCGAGATTGACGCCGATGATGAAGGGCGAAAATATCTGGTGATTCATACGGGCTCTCGGAATTTGGGAAAACAGATTTGTGATATTTACCAGCAAGAAGCGATTGAGCACTGTTCTTTGGGTCAGGAGGCGAAGAAAAAAAAGTCTCAAGGCAAGACGAAGCTGCCGAAGGCGCTGTGTTATTTAGAGGGCCGCGGTCGAGAGGAGTCTCTGCATGACATGAAGTTGTGTCAGCACTTTGCAAGCTTAAATCGCCAAGAGATTGCGCGGGAGATTTTATCTAGGTATTTTGAGCGGGCGATTGATCTGTCGGATTACGAACGGTTTGAGACGGTGCACAATTACATTTCGTTTGAGGACAACATAGTGCGCAAAGGGGCGGTTTCTGCCAAAAAAGGGGAGAGGCTGTTGATTCCGATGAACATGAGAGACGGGTGTCTTTTGTGCGTTGGAAAGGGGAATGCGGATTGGAATCATTCAGCGCCGCACGGAGCGGGGCTGATTATGTCGCGGACAAAGGCGATGAAGGAGCTGTCTGTCAAAGAGTTTGCCGAAAGCATGAAAGGCGTTTATACAACCACTGTTTCCAAAGCGACGCTTGATGAAGCGCCGGCAGTCTATAAACCGACACAGGAAATTATTGAGCGAATCGGCGATACGGTTGAGATTGTCAAAATCATCAAGCCGATTTATAATTTTAAAGCGGCAGAATGATGTTTTTAAAAAACGGTTGTGATTTCCGATGTCGGGCGACGGCATAGTGGGCATCTAATCCACGTATGTCAGCTGTATACTAAAAAATAGATCGAAGGCTGAGATTATCAACCGGATTCGAGTTATGCCTTTTATTCCCTCTATCATCCAAGGGGAAAAAGATTATACAAAGTTAATAGACGTCCAAAAAAGGAGCGATAAAAATTATTATGAGATTCTCGGCAAAGGAAGCATAGGCAATAAAGAATTTGCGATTAGTGTAATCTTGTCTGAGTCGAAAAAAGATGATGTCCTGTATATTTCAATATTCTCGAAGGAAATAAAAGAAAACCGCAAGCCCCGTTCCCCCAGACCGTTGCGAAAGTCTGCTTCGCGTGCCAAGGCGGTGGTAACTCCCTGCATTGAAGCAGTCGAATTACCGGTACTTTTTCAACCAGCGTTGGGTACGGCGACCTGTAGTTCAAGCAACTATAGTAATTATAGTTGCTTGAATCAGAAAAAAGTCAAGCGTTGTTGAAAGGAAAAACAGAAAAAAAATAGAGAAAAACCTGCATACAGAATGTTGGAAGACGTACAAGATGGATTGAACAGTCATTTTGCCGCAACGCTGAATGTTGTCTATAAAACGATATGCCGCTATCTCGGTTTACCAGAGGTTTTTGAAGATGTATTAAAAGCAAGAAAAGAAGATGAAGATGAGCCGCTGATTTTAAACGGACGGGTTATTTTCTCACCGGAAACAGGAGAGCCGTTAAAAAAGAGGGATTGGAACCGACTGATTGAAGCAATTGAGATGTATTTAAAGCGAAAGTTGAAAGAGGAAGATAAGCGGCTGGTGATGCGCAATACGGCGGTTGCGAAGATTATCGCAAGACGAAATGAATATAAAAAATGCCCTCGAAAAAACGAGGGCGAAAGGACAAGACCATAAAGGCGATTTGCCCAGCAATCCTACTATAGCACAAGACGGCGATTCTGTCAAGAAAAACTCTGAAATTTCTACCAAACCGCAGACGGACGCGCAAATGAAGGCGGAAAAAGAGAAGACGCAGAAGGCGCGTGAAAAGACGGAATATCCGAAACGGGAGCTGTTTGTTTGCGAATAGATGGGAGAGGGGCAGTACGTTCACTGTTGGATCGGTTTTAATGAAAATCGGATGACTCGATCTCGATCCAAACGAAGATTACCGGTATAAGGCTCAAATCCTTTTTTGACTGCTTTAAAATCGTAAGCGGCCGACCTCAATTTAAGAGAAAATCGACCGTTCATATCAGTTTGACCGTAAAGGAGTCCGTTAAAAAAAATCATGGTCTCCGGATGGTTGCACTCAACTGTCAGCTTATACATTGACCCGTCATAAGAACCGGAAGCCGGACTTCCGGTATGAACAGAAGTGTCTTTATAGGCATCAGAAGCCAACGTAATGCACGAAACAACGCTCACTAAATACAAAAACAACAGCGGCTTTCGTAAAATGTTCATGATCTCTCCTGTAAAATTATATACAATAAAGCAGAAAATGTATATCTTTTACTGTTTTTTTCTTTGATATTTTATATAATGGGATCATGTGGGAATATGAGTTTAAAATTAAATTGTCGGACTTTGAAAATGTTAAAAAACGGCTCGAATCATTAACGCAGTTTCCGCCTGAGATGATATTTAAGAGAGATCTGTATTTTGGTTTGAACAAAACATCGCTTTTTCGACTTAGAACTCTGGAATCCGCCGGAGAAACCAAATTTTTAGTCACTCTTAAAGACAAACGGATTTTTAACGGATGCGAACTCAATTCCGAAACGGAATTTTCGATTGATTCGCCTTCAAAATTTGAAGAATTTTGCCGCAAACTCAACTTTGAAAAAGTTATAGAAAAAACCAAAAAAACGACTCTTTACCGTCTTGGGGAATGGAATATCGAATTGAACGAAGTAGACGGATTGGGGCTTTTTTTAGAGGCCGAGCGTCTTTATGAAAGGGAACCGACAGTGAAAGATTGGGAGCAAGAAAAAAAAGTATTGTTGCAAAAGCTTGATCTGGTAGGACATGAACCGGAAATTCGGCCGTATACGGAACTGTTGGTCTCTCCGGAGAAAAAATGCACTTTTGATAAAAATATCAAAATTTACAGCGACGGAGGCTGTCGTCCTAATCCGGGGATCGGAGCGTGGGCTTTTGTTATTTCCGCGGAAGGAGAAATCTTTGAATCGTCCGGAGGAGAATTCGAAACCACTAACAATCGAATGGAGCTGACTGCCGCCATCAAGGCATTGGAAAATTGTTACGAACGATTCGGTGCTCAAGCCGCTGTTTGCTTTTATATTGACAGTACATACGTCAAAAACGGTATTACGCAATGGATTGAACAATGGAAGCAACGGAGGTGGAAGTCTTCCTCGAAAGAACCGGTTAAAAACATTGATTTGTGGCAACGCTTGGATAATATCAACGAGAAATTGAAAATCGATTGGATTTGGGTTAAAGGGCATGATGGCTGCGAATTAAATGAACGTTGTGATCAGCTTTGCTGTGAAACTATCGAAACTTTAAAAAATCGAATCCAATAAATTATAAAAAACACCATTTTACCCATTAATAAGGGTATGAGAATATTCGGTTGTTTAAATCTCGGATACGAATCGACGCCGGTGGAAGTGGAAGCAGAACTTCGTCAAGGGCTTCCGATGATTCAAATTGTCGGTTACGCAGCTGTGGCTGTCCGCGAATCGGCTGATCGTGTGCGATTGGCGCTTTCAAACTCCGGCTTTATCTGTCCTCAAAAAAAAATTTATGTCAATCTCTATCCGGGAAGCGTACGTAAAGAGTCGGCGTTTCTTGATTTGGCGATTGCTTTAAAAATCATGGAGCGGGCAGAATTAATTCCCTCTCCGTCGATTTCAATTATGGCGATGGGGGAATTAAAGCTTTCCGGAGAGGTGTGCCGTTGTGATGGAGTCATCGCCGCTGCGGCAGCCGCGGCAGAAGCCGGCGTCGAAATTCTTATCGTCTCAAAAGAAAATCAAAACGAAGCGCTTTTATCTGGAAAAGGTGAAATTTTTGCTGTTTCATCACTGAAAGAGGCTGCAGAAATCGTCAGTCGGTTGGCGAACGGAGAAAAACCGCCGATTGCAACGCTTCCGGTTTCTTTTGAACATCCCGAAAGCTTCAGCGGCGATTTATCGGATATAGTCGGAGAGCCGTTGCTGAAAGAGGCGTTAATTTATGCTGCTCTCGGCAAACACCATCTTCTGTTGACCGGACCTCCCGGCTGCGGAAAAACGATGGCGATTACCCGATTGCCGACGCTGCTGCCCGATTTAACCGAAAAGGAACGGTTGGAAACCATGCGAATTTATTCGTTAGCAGGGGAGATTGAGGATGACCGTATTTTAACAAGACCTCCGTTTCGTGCTCCGCACCACAGCGCTTCTCCTGAAGGAATTATCGGCGGCGGCGTCGGTTTAAAACCGGGTGAGATTTCATTGGCGCACAATGGTGTTTTATTCATGGATGAAGCTTCCGAATTTTCTTCTGTTATTTTGCAGGCATTGAGAGAACCGTTGGAGGAACGGCGCATTTTGATTTCGCGGGCAGGAATTCGCAGCCGTTTTCCTGCGGATTTTTTATTGGCAATGGCAGCCAACCTCTGTCCATGCGGAAATCGCGGCCGCGCAAATGCCGTTTGTCTCTGTTCTGTCAAAGAAATTCAGCGCTACCGCAATAAAATTGGCGGTGCGATAGCGGATCGACTTTCAATCCACTGGAAATGGAGGAGTTCCGATGCAAAAGAGGCGGACGAATTCATTTCCGAATCAACTACGTCGGCGGAAATACGAATGAAAATCGCCGAAATCCAAAAAAGAACGACGGAGCTCCGAGGAGTTCCGAATGGTTTGCTGCCGCCGAATTTGCTGAAAAACTACTGCCGTATGTCCGAATCGGCAGAAACGGAATTTAATGCTTACTGCCGCCGCAACGGTCTGTCAATGCGTTCGGTGATCAATCTGACGCGGTTAAGCCTGACGATTGCCGATTACCGGGGAGCTTCACGGGTGGAAACAGTTGATTTACACAAAGCGTTTCGTCTGAGAGGCGACTGAAGGAGAGGGGTGGTCGAAAACCGAAAAATAGAGTATATTGAAAGTCGGAGGGAGCGATGAAGTTTTATACTCGAAAACAATTGTTGTTGACCGTTGCCGTCTGTTTTTTGACGGGAGCAATCGTTGCCGGCAGTTTTCGTTCTTTTTTCGGTAAAGAAAATAATCAAGGGGAAAGAGACGAATCTGCAGTCACAGCCCTTATATCAGAAGCGGCGGATACATCATCCCACGATTTCGGATGGGTGGAAACGCTTCCCGGACAGAGCGAAGCTGCGGCCGTTGAAATTTCGACACTCTCTCAAAATGCGGCTCTGGAAGATGAACGGAATTCGATTGCGATTTACGACCGCTACAACTCCGCTGTCGTCAACATTTCAACGGAAGTCATCGGCTACAACTGGCTTTTTGAGCCGATTCCAAGAGAGGGCAGCAGCGGTTCGGGGGCCGTCATCAGCGAAGACGGATACATTCTGACCAATACTCATGTGGTTGCTAAAGCGTATAAAGTGTATGTCACTCTTTCCGACGGTGATTCCTACGAAGGAACTATTGTCGGTTTGGATCCCGAAAATGATTTGGCGGTTTTAAAGATTGATGCAAAAGATAAAAAACTGACAGTGATTCCGTTCGGTTCCTCGGATGCTCTTGAAGTCGGACAAAAGGTGCTGGCTATCGGAAATCCGTTCGGCTACGACAGAACACTGACACAGGGAATCATCTCCGGTGTGTCACGTCCTGTTCGCAGCGGTAATAACCTCATCATTAAAAATATGATTCAGACCGATGCTTCAATCAATCCCGGTAATTCGGGAGGACCGCTTCTCAATTCAGCCGGCGAATTGATTGGTATCAATACGATTATTTATTCGCCGAGCGGAGGATCGGTCGGTATCGGTTTTGCCGTTCCGGTCGACACGGCGCGGCGAGTGATACCCGATCTGATTCGCTATGGAAAAGTCAACCGAGGCTGGATCGATATTGTCCCTGTTCAAATTAATTCTAGGATTGCGCACTATGCGCAGCTGCCTGTTTCAAGCGGCATTTTGATTTCTGAGATTCCGGCTCAGTCAACCGCCGGAGAAGCAGGTCTGAAAGGCGGCGATAAACGGCGGCCGATTCGTTACGGAAACAGTTTCATTTATTTTGGAGGAGACATCATCACGGCGGTCGGCGAAACCCCTGTGCACACTTTCGGTGATTTACTTGGAGCACTGGAAGAAACACGTCCGGGTGATCAAGTTGCTGTGACCATTGTCCGCGGTAAAGAGGAAAAAACGGTCATGGTCACCCTTTCAGAGCGCACTTTTTCCATAAAGTGAGCAGAGAATGAAAATGAAACCGTTTCGCCTCCATTCCGATTATCAACCTGCCGGAGATCAACCTCGAGCCATCAATGAACTGACAGAGGGCATTCGGCGAGGTGAAAAAATCCAAACTTTGATGGGAGTCACAGGAAGCGGAAAAACCTTCACCATGGCGAAAGTCATCGAAGAAGTTCAGATGCCGACATTAATCATTTCTCACAACAAAACGTTGTCGGCTCAGCTTTACCGCGAATTCAAATCATTTTTTCCTGAAAATGCAGTCGAGTATTTTGTATCTTATTACGATTATTATCAGCCGGAGGCATACGTTCCTTCCAAAGATTTGTATATAGAAAAAGACGCGTCGATTAATGACGAAATTGAACGACTGCGCCTTTCGGCTACCTCTTCGCTTTTGGAACGGCGCGACGTCATCATTGTGGCAACCGTTTCCTGCATATACGGAATCGGCAATCCTGACAACTTTCGAGATATGAGAATTTCTTTGACGCTCGGAAAAACCATCGATTTACGGGAATTGTCACTTCATTTAATATCCCTTCAATACGAACGCAACGACGCGCTCTTGGAGAGGGGAAAATTCCGTATTCGCGGCGATGTATTTGAAATTCAGCCGGCATATGAAAAATCTGCTTATCGCATTGAACTCGACTGGGATACCATCGTTTCAATCAAAAAATTTGACCCGGTAACCGGTACCGTTTATGAAAATCCCGAATTTCTTGTCATTTATCCCGCAAAACACTTCGTCATGCCGGAAGAGCAGATGCGTGCAAAATTGATTGAAATCGAAAAGGAATTAAACGAACGCGAAAGCGAACTGTTGTCTGAAAACCGTGTCTTGGAAGCACAGCGTTTGAGAACCCGCGTCGAGTTGGATATTGAAATGATGAAGGAGTTGGGATACTGCAGCGGAATTGAAAACTATTCCCGCATTCTCGACGAACGGAAACCGGGTGAACGGCCGGCGGTTCTTATCGACTATTTCCCGAAAGAGTTTTTGACAATTATTGACGAATCTCACGTAACGATTCCTCAAATCGGCGGAATGTATGAAGGCGACCGCAGTCGGAAAGAAAATCTGGTTCACTTCGGATTTCGCCTTCCGTGTGCATTGGACAACCGCCCATTGGTTTTTAATGAATTTCAATCGCTTTTGGATCGCGTCATCTGTGTTTCGGCAACACCGGGAAAATGGGAAAGGAATCAATGTTCTCATATGGTCGAACAAATTATCCGTCCGACAGGTTTGACAGATCCTGAAATCGAAATTCGTGCGACAGAAGGACAAATCGAAGATCTCTATAAAGAAATTTGCGATCGAATTCAAGCAAACGAACGTTCGCTAATCACAACTTTGACAAAGAAGATGGCGGAAGATCTGACTTCGTATTTTTTGAATCGTTCGCTGAAAGTTCGATACATGCATTCCGAAGTGGAAACGATCGAACGGGTGGAAATTATCAAACAGCTTCGAACGGGGGAGATTGATGTTCTGATCGGAATTAATCTGTTGAGAGAAGGTTTAGATATGCCTGAGGTTGCCTTGGTTGCGATTTTAGATGCAGATAAAATCGGTTTTTTGCGTTCGGCAACCAGTCTTATTCAAACCATCGGCAGAGCAGCGCGGAATGTCAACGGAAAAGTCATTATGTATGCCGACCGAGAATCCGATGCTATGAAAGAGGCGGTTGAAGAGACGAATCGCCGCCGCACTCTTCAGCAGCGTTATAATGAAGAGCATCACATTATCCCGAAATCAATTGTTAAGAAAGTTGATGATATTTTGATCCGAACTAAAAAAGAAGAAAAAAGCTATACGTCCGCTTTTCCCTCTTGGGAAGCGTCGGAAAAGTACAATCTTTTTCGCCCCTCCGATAAACGGCTTTATATTAAAGAATTGGAAACCCAAATGCTTGCGTGTGCAGCCGCTTACAATTTTGAAGAAGCGGCCGCTATTCGCGATCGCATTTACGAACTCCAAGGCAAAACACCGAAAAACGCCTCAAAGAACCGATTCGATTGACGGCGTAACAGAAACAAACAAAATCTCTTCCGCGCCGCTTCCGCAAGTCACTAACATATCGCCTGAGGCTTTTCGACTGCCGGAAATGTCGTCAATTTCGTTTAAAATCAAAGCGCATGCCGACGCTGCATAGGCACACAATTCACTCCAAGAAATGAAGCCGTCTCCGTTGCGGTCGCCTTCAGCAAAAGCGAGCAAAACAGCATAGGTAAAAAATCCGTGATTGATAGAGGAACTTTCGTAACTCAAACCGGTTTCGCCGGCGGCAGCCAGTATCCATGTGTTTTTGTGCGCCTGTACTTCGCTTGTCGATCGATCGTTAAAATACGTCTGCATTGCTAAATGCATTTTTGAATTGGAAAATCCGTTTTGAATTGATGCGTTGATATCGGGATAAGAAGAAATCATCCCGCCTGAATGACAGCAATCTAAAAAGACAAATTTGCGTTCACACGGAACCTCCGCCAGCGCATCTCTCAACTCCTTGTCGCTTAAAAATACATCTTTCTGTTCAGTTGCTTCTCCCGGATTTTCAACGGAGAGGCATAAATATTCTCTGTCGGAAAAAGAAACAGCTGTTTCTCCGTATTCACCAAAATCCGTGTCGTCCACCTCCGACGCCCGGACGGAAACACCGTGGCCGGCAAAATAGAAAACAAATCGATCTTCGGCGGACAATGTTGAAGCAATTTCTTGAAAATCAGCGAGCATCCGGGATTTTGTCGGACGTTCATCGCTCGAAGGAATCAATGTCGAGTTTGAGGCAATACGAAGATTGATTTCGACAGAATCTCCGCAGGCGGCGCTTAAGGCATCTGCAAACGATTGCGCATCAAATTGACACGCCTGCAGCGATGCTGCGCTGAGACCGACACTGTCTGCGTAGTCGGAGTAATCAGAAATTCCGTAAATGAAGGCGTAGGTTTTGCCGGTAATCTCGGGTGCAGCGCAGGAAAAGAAAAAAAACACTGCGGTCGCTGTCAACCCCATTTTTTTTATGAAAAACATTCGGGAAATTCCAGATGAAACGAAGTCGGCGCACCGAAAGCGGGATAAATGAGCAAATTGCTTTTATCACTGCACAGATAATTTTTAAGATTTTTAACGATAAATGCATGGTTCACCGTAAAAATTTCCTCTTCAGCGTGCCAATCACCCGCCTGATACAAATCGCCCGTGAAAAGAAAACGACCAATACGATAAAAAACAGCGTTCCCAAAATCGCCCAAAAAATTGACAATTTTAATTTCAATATCGCCGACTGAAATCGTTTTTCGATCACCGATTTCGATCATATCGAAATTTTCTCTTTCTCCGATTCGGGGAGTGTATACGGCAGGACGGTAAATTTTAGACAGCTTTGTCAATCCGGTGACATGCAAGCGGTTATAGTGAGTCAAAAAAACCGCTTCAACTCGGTAATTGCGATTTTCCGTCAGTTGCAGCATTTCGATGGTAAAATCCGACGGATCAATAATGACGCACGGACAGTTGTTTTTTTTCGTTGCCAGAATATAAGAGTTAGAAAAACCGTCTTCATTAAAAAAAGGGTAGAGATTCACAGCACCGAACCTCCGTCAAAAAATGCCTCTTCGTAATTTGAATAACGGAAAAGAACAGATTCCTGTTTTGTTGCGCGGAAATCAGTCTTTTTTAAGTTGCAGTTCGAGAAGTTGACCTGCTTCAGTCTGGCTCGGAAGAAGGTCGAAGAGTAGAGATCGGTTTCGGAAAAATCGGTATTCTCAATGAGAGCTCCGATAAAATTGGAGAAAAGAATGTCCGATCCTGCAAACGAAGTGTTTTGGATAGTAGAATTGCCGACAATATTGTATTTTGATTCGGTTTCTTTGAACGAACAGTTGATGAAAACAGCCTTCTCGAAAAAACAAGCAAAAAAACGGCTTCTGTCAAAACGGCAATTTTCGAAAATAACCCCATAAAATGAGGAAGCAAAAATTAGTTTTTCCGAAAAGTCTTCGTTACGGAAGCTCATCAGAGAGAAATTTCGGTTTTCCCATACCGAAGAAGCGTGCAGTTCTTCGATAACGACCGTATGCAATCGTTCTCTTTCATTTTCGGAAAGACAGCGGCAGCAGAACCTTTGTCCGTCAGTGCATGGATCCGTGCATCCTTCGGTAAGGCAAACGGTTTCGTCAAACATACTGAATTATAAGCGGGAAAACGGGAATTGTCAATTCTTTTTTCCGAAAACAGTTGACCGCAGCGCCGCTATCGGGTAATCTGAAATTATGCAGGGAACGGTTTTGTGCGGCATTAACAATGTTTTTACGGTTTTGAGCGAACGTATTCGTTACGAATGTCGATTAAAAGGAAAAACACTCGATACAGAGACAGCTGAATACAATCCGCTTGCCGCAGGCGATTCTGTCAATTTTGAACCAATCTCTTTGAATCCGCCGCAAGGACTCATTACTTCCAGGCTGCCTCGAAAAAATGCTTTTATTCGATTCAACAAAAAACTTTCTAAACCTCAGACGATTGCAGCCAATTTCGATATTCTGGCGGCGGTTACCTGTGTTCGCGAACCGCCGTTTCGGCCGAGGTTTCTCGATCGGGTTTTTGTGTCGGCGCCCGAAAATTGTGAGCGGTGGTTAATTTGCAATAAAACCGATTTTCCCGTGACGGAAGAGGAACGGCGGCGATTACGGGGCTTTGAGTCAATCGGTATCAAACTGTTTTTTGTTTCCGTAAAAGAAAACCGCGGAATTGAAGCCGTCCGCAATGCAATCGACGGCCGCCGCTTGTTTTTAGTCGGTCAATCGGGAGTCGGAAAATCATCTTTGCTGAATGTATTGCGTCCCGACGCTGACCGACGCGTTGCTTCGGTCTCTCAAAAATACAACAGAGGGCGGCATACCACCAACTATTCCCTGTTGTTTCCGGAAGAAAACGATCTTCCTGAAATCATTGATTCTCCCGGTATTCGGGAAATCGAAGTTTACGGAATTGATCCGGCTGATTTGCGGTTCCATTTTCCCGATTTTGCTCCGTTTGCCGAACGCTGCGGTATCAACGGATGCCGCCACATTTCAGAACCGCGCTGCGCCGTTAAGGACGCGGTTGAAAACGGAGAGTTGGACAACGACCGCTGGCTGTCATATTTCAATCTTTACGGTCAACTGGAACGCCGCTGCGGGAGCGGACAATGAAAACGCATTCTATCAACAACAACACTGCCGGAGATTTGACGGATTTAACCGATTGGGAAGCATTGGGAGCCGAATCAGTTGTTCAAAAACTGAAAGAATTCTGTTTTTCCCAAGAAAGCGCCGAATTGCTGACTCCCGACTTTTTGTTTGAAACCGATGAGCGGCGATTAAACGAGCTTGAAAACGTTTTAAAACCGATGTCTGCATTTTTTTTCGAGGTCGGAACTCCGGATCTTTCTTTGAAACCCATTCGGGAAACGCTGGAACGCGCTGCCGTTGAAGGCGTGCGCATCGAATCGGAGGAGGCCGCCGCTGTTTTGACCTTAACCGATGCCTGCTGCCGTGCAACTCGTTTTTTCCGGACAAAAATCGAAGAAGCGACTCTTACGGAAAATGATTTTGAAATTCTGGAACCGTTTTTTGATTTCCCGCACGCTGAAGAGCTGCGTTCGGCTTTTCTGCGTTTTTTAAATGAGTCTGGAGAAATTCGCAGCGACCTTCCCGAGCTGCTCGCGGCAGACAACCGCATCGCTCAGGCTCGCTCTCGATTGTTGTCGGCCGCACGCGCCTGTTTCGAACGGTATGACGGAAGTTTTTTTACTTCCGAAACAGAGACCATTCGTTCCGGGAGAGTTGTTTTGCCGGTAAAGGCAGGTTTTTCCGGCAAAATCAAGGGTATTGTTCACGAAAGTTCGACAACCGGAGCCACCGTGTTTATCGAACCTCAGGAATTAGTTGAATTTAATAACCGCCTAACGGAAGCTTCAAACGAAAAACAAGCAGCGTTAGCTGCGGTTTTTCGCCGTATTTCAGCACTGGTAACGGAAAACCGCGAAACGCTGTCGGATTTACGTCAACGTATGGAAGTTTGGGATCTTCTGCAGGCCCGCTGCCGTTTTCATTTGACATTCAAAACGGCTTTTGTGGAAACGGAAACGGAGATGTTTCTTTCCGGATTGATTCATCCGCAGCTGGGAAAATCCGCCGTTCCGCTTACTCCGGGAGCATGCAGGCGATGCGGTGTGATTTCGGGACCGAACGCCGGCGGCAAATCAGTTTTATTGAAAAGCATTGGACTGGCTGTTTTTTGCCGGCAAAGCGGGCTCGGTGTCTTTGCCGACGGAGCCACCCGGCTTCCGTTTTTTCGACGCATTCTCTGCGATATTGGAGACCGTCAATCGATCTCTGAAGCACTTTCGACTTTTTCCGCACATCTGAGCCGTATGAAATCGATTTTGGAAAATGCTGAGGAGAATTCCCTTGTTTTGCTTGATGAATTCGCTTCCGGAACCGATCCTTTGGAAGGAGGTGCGCTCGGTCTGGCTCTGCTCAACGCATTAAAAGAGAAGGGGAGTGCAGTTTTTTTAACAACTCACAATGGATTGATTAAGGAGAGAGTCCTGCTTTCCCCTGATTTCAGTGCTTTTGCTATGGCTTTCGATTCGGATTTAATGCGTCCGTCTTATGCGGTGATACCCGATGCTTCCGGCGAAGCCCATGCCATCGATATTGCCGCAGTTTTAAAACTGCCGGATTCGGTTTTATCGGAAGCGAGGTTCTTTTTCGAAAAAGAGGTGCCGGAAACGGCAAAACTGATGAACGAACTGCTTAATAAGCGGCGCGAATTGGCCCTCCGTGAAGCTGCTGTCCGAAAAGAAGAGTCGGAACTGAAGGAGCGCGAACGTGCACTGGCGTTGAAGGAAATTGCTTACCGCAGCGACGTTTATCGCCTCAAGAAGGAACAAAAAGCAGGTGTAGCAGCAGAAGTGCGCCGTTTGCGGCAGGAAGTACGCGAACTGTCACGGAAAAACCAACCGCCATCCGCCTCTGTCGTAGAACATCTTGAAACGCAGCTGTCGCATTTTAACGAGAAAGCACGGCGTTTAAAAGAGTCGGCAGAAAAACAAGAAGCCGCAATTTTAGCCGCAAACCGGCATGTATTTTCTCCGGGAGAAGAGGTCTTTGTCGGACAAAGCAAACAACGCGCCGTATTGGTACGATCGGCAGGAAAAGGGAAATGGGTTGCCGAAACCGATTCGCTGCGACTGACGGTTAAGGAAGCCGATTTAAGACCGTGTGCACCATCCTCCCGCATTCAAACAAATGCTGCCTCTTTTTTCCGGAATGAAACAGGCACTGTTTCATCAGAATTGGATCTCCGAGGAATGACAGGAGACGAAGCAATTTCCGCTTTAGAAAGCTATGTCGACCGCCTTATTCTTGCCGGATTACATCGTTTTTCGATCATTCATGGAACGGGAGAAGGAATTTTGCAAAAACGGGTCCGCGATTGGTTACGAAGCTGCCGTTACGTAGAGAGTTTCGAATTTGCTCGTCCTGAGTGCGGCGGTTTCGGAAAGACGGATGCGATTTTAAAATAAAAAATCATCAAAAAAACTTGACAAAAAGTAATTTTTGAGTTATATATAATTATAACGCGTTTGTGGTATAACGGCTATTACCTCAGCCTTCCAAGCTGAAGACGTGGGTTCGACTCCCATCAAACGCTTAACCTCCTTTAATCTTTTTTTAGATGAGAGGAGGTTTTTTCTTTCGCTTGATTCCACGCAATGTCCATTTCTTCGAGAGTTGCTTTCTTTTGTTTTTCATTTAAATGACATTGAATTTCGACAAAACGAAATCGACTGTTGAACTTTTCATTGGCTCGATTTAATGCTGTTTCCGGGTTGATGCCCATCAATCGCAGCCAATTAACAGCGGCAAACAAAAAATCCCCGCATTCTTCTTCCAAATCATCAAATGAACCGGATTTGGCAGCGTTTTTAATTTCATCATATTCCTCAAATAATTTCTTTTCAGCTCCCGAAGGATCGGGCCAATCAAAACCAACCTTTGCTGCTTTCTGCTGCATTTTCCACGCTTTCAGCAGAGGGGGGTAGGCGGTCGGAACAGAGTCTAAAATCGATTGTTCTTTCGTTTTTTCTTTTTGTTTTTCGGCATTCCAACCGGCTAATGCATCTTGGGCATTTTCCGCCTTTGCCGTTCCGAAAACATGAGGATGACGGCGAATTAATTTTTCATTAACTTCTTTTAAAACGTCATCAACTGTGAACTCAGATTTTTCTTTATAAATTTCGCTTAACATAACAACATTCAAAAGAACGTCGCCCAATTCTTCACGCACATTGACCGAATCATTTCTGTCAATGGCGTTGACAACTTCAAAGCATTCTTCAATCAGACAGGTTCGCAAAGTTTGCGGCGTCTGTTCTCGATCCCACGGACATCCGTTCGGAGCGCGCAGACGGGAAATAATCGAACAAAGTTCATCAAAACAGAAAGACATTTTTTTCACCTCGAATCGAAAAATTATGTTTCCGGAAGAAGATTGATTTTACTTCCGAAAATGTATATTCTGTTAAAATTTTTATCTAGAGAATTCTTCTTATTGTCAGAAGAATTGCCGGATGTCCGTGTCCTACGTGAGTAACGGAGCGCTCCCGGTTCCTGTTTCCGCCATTTCCACGAGATCGATTTGCCTGGCTATCTTTCGGCTGTCTCATAAAAATTGGCTTCACTGATTCTCCGGATAAATTTTAAAGTTCATCAGCCAGAATAAAAACTTCATCCGGTATCCGATCAGAGTTTTGTTTTTCTGTCTGATTTTCAAAAGTGTTTCCAAATCTTTTGTTCTGACCGTATCTAACAACAAGACAAGCGAATTCTCTCAAAGGATTCTCCGTCGGTTTTTTCTGAAAAACTCTCTCTATGAAAATCCAAACATCAAAGAGCATACAATTTTATCCGGATTGAGTCAATCAATCCGGATTCTTTTTTTTAATGTTCCTCCTATTCAAATTAAAGTTATTTGCAGGTTATCGCTCATCTATCCGGAAAGCGAACCTTGCGGATCCGCGTCTATCATCAATGTTTTATATCCAGCACGTGAGTATTCATACGCTGTGTTTCCGGCAATTGTTGTTTTCCCGACCCCACCTTTTTGATTTGTTACTGCAATGATTTCAGCCATATTCTATCGTATCTCCAAAGGCAGATTCAAATCTGACGGATAATATGTCATAAAGGCTTTAACCGGCTGCCAGCGGTACGGCTCAAAAAGTTGTGTCAGACTGAAATCACCGCTCAGTTCGCTTCGGATTCCGTCATTCATATAATCCAACCTTTTTGTGTTATTAATTCCTCGAATCAGGTTTGCGTAACGTTCATCCAAAAGTGCTTTTTCAATTTGGTTAATATCGCTGCAGTCAAAAGAGTTTCCAAACGATGTCAAACTCTCTTCTTCCGGATTTTTATCCTTTTCCTTGAGAAAAGTCACAATATTGAAAACAACATTGTATCCGCAATCATCACCCGTTCCCCTTCCTGTCTGGAACCGCTTTGCACGGGAGTATAACAGAACGTCTCTTTGTCGACATCGTTCTTGTAAAACAATCCGGTTATTACCGGCAACTTGAATTGCTTTCCGTTTTTCGTGTCCAATACTTCGATATCGAATTGCGCATTGCCGATAATTGATATTTTCAATTTCATTCTCTTATTCTCCTTTAAAACCCAATCGGACGTCATGCCTCTTACATAAGTCAGATTCACAGCGTTCCTCCTCAACGAAATAATTATGACACAAAACCTACATTCCATGTAATTATATTTTGTATTATTTTACATTAAAATACGCTAAAAAAAATCTAAACAACTTATATCAAATAAAAATATGGAATGAAGTTTGAGCAAGGCGGTCGACAAGGAATCACTCTTGATGAGTTACGTCGAAATCTCAACTCATGACAGTTATCTTAACCCGCAAGGTCGAAAAAATTTTAAGTAAATTGTCTACCGATATTCAAAACGTATTGTCAATTATTTATCTGATATGAAAATCTTGACGAGATCCCGCGCAGACGAGGTAAACAGCTTACTGGTGGTTTCACATTATAATATCTTGTACCAATTCAAACAAAGATCAAATCTGATACAGAATCAAAATTACCGGCGAACTTAACGCTGAAAACGGCGAAAATTTTCAGTTGCTGCCGTTCCCTTTAAAAACTTTTAAAAAAATCTTCGCTGCTATATAGGAAGCGATCAGCGGCGGATAAATATTTACAAAATGATTCAAATCAGTAAAAAAAAGGAAAAAATCTTTTCCCAATAAATAAATAACTCCGCCAAGAACAGCGCCAATAAAAGCTGTAAAAAATAAGGCCCAATAATTGCCCGATGCTTTGACTTGGCCTCTGCCATAAAATATCAAAGAAAGAATAACAGAAATCATTAAATAAATTGATAGGATAAATAAAAAATCGACAAAGTTCACGTTTTCACCCTATTCAAAATAATCCATATAGTTATCAGCAAAAATTACATCGGCAGATTCATCAATAGATGCAAATTCAATATTAATCTCACGCATTCCCAAAAAACTCGGTTCGCTGACTCGCGTTTCCAGCTGAGTCGTCACTCCCTGAGCAAGACACCAAATTCCGATATAGTATTGGGTGTTGGACTTATCGGCAACTGAATTGGCTCCTTGTAAATCTTTATCGCTTGGTAAAAAACTGTATCGATGGGTATTAATATAATCTGTCGCCGATTCATCAAATGTTCTTAATCGTGCGGTAGAAGGTTCTGTGGTTGAAAAAATGTTTCTATATAAATAAATTCGCCGTCGTTCTGTCGCCGTATCTGAAATATAGGCATCATACTCAATATACGGTGAATCCATCTCATTATCCGTAATTTGGAAATTAAAGGAAAAAGTCAGCCGTTTTTCCAAATTGAGCGTATCTATCAAAAGTGTAATACCGCCGTCATTTTTGGAAAAAAATTTAAAAAAACCGTTATAGCCGTTTAAAGTATCTGTGTTCGCTAAAGTATTGACGGTTGAAAGAGTCAAATTTTGCTCACCCAAAGCCGTTAAACGATCGATTAAATCTCCGTCCAAAGTAGAACTGGTAGGAATATAATTGGCATCCGTTGTGGAATTCGGATTAAAAAAACGGTAATAAAAGTTAAACCCTTTTAATTCTGGTTGATAAAACTGCCCTTCACTGTTTTGATTTTGAAAATCTCCGATTAAACGACCGGTTTCAATACGGTTCCCAACGACCGGAGGATCAAAAACCACCGTATCGTTGGGAATTCCGCATGCAACAAGAATGAAAAAAAGAAAAACAACGGTTTTATTCCGCCGCAACAGTCTCTTCATTCGGAGCTTCTTCCTGATTATCGAGATCTGCCGATTCCAAATAAATCAATCGATCTTTTGCGACAGACACTAAAGACGAATCAACCTCTTTATTTCCGGCTGTTTCGATTAACAGGCGGTAAGCAGTTTTGGCTGCATCTGTGTTGCCAAGAGTCTCTTCAAGACGAGCAATATTATAGTAGACGCGATCCATATTGAAGTAAGATTTGGCATAATTCTTTTCGATAGAACGGTAATAGGTCAATGCTTCGGATGGTTGTTTTAAATCTTCCGCCAAAACAGCTGCACGATGTAATGCAATCGGAATCAAATAGAGAGAAACCGCTTTCATTTCTTTTAAAACCGATAAAGCAGCTAACGCTCCTTCCTGATCGCCTTTCGTTTCCGCTATTTGAGATTCACACAAAACAGCGCGGACAAAAGCATACGAACTTTGTTTTTCGGCTTTTCCTTTTTCAATTGCTGCCGTTAAAACACTCTCAGCCTCTGCTTTGTCTTCCTCTCCGGCAGAGACCCACTCCGCATAAGCATCCGCAATTTCTTCCGCAACCGCAGCGTTGGCCTCGGTTGCATTTTGAATGACAACGGCACTGACAGCGACACCGATTAACGCCACTATAATCAATACTCCCGTAAGAATCAGAGGAATTTTAAAACGCACCAAAAAAGCTGAAATGAAGTCTGCGGTAGAAAATTTCTCATTGCTTGTCATCATCGGCTCCTTGCTGCTTCAGTTGAATGAAATCTCCCAACGAGGCCTTTTCATCGGAATCTTCGCTGCCGAGATATTTGGAATATTCGGCTCTGTGCTCGTTATACACCAGCTGGGTCACAGAAAGAGAAATCCGCTTTGTTTTTGAATCGATGCTCATCACAACGGCTTTTAAAGCGTCGCCTTCTTTATATTTATCCAAAGCCGCTTTAGGATTTTCCTTTGAAAAATCCGGCAGCTGACTGACAGGAATCAAACCTTCCAATTCGGAATCTCCGATCTTTACAAAAACTCCGAAGTCAGTCACACCCGTCACGATACAATCAGCAACGGAGCGGTTGCCGTATTTCCCTTCCAGAATCTGCCACGGATCTTCGGTCAGCTGTTTAATACCGAGCGCAATTCGGCGATTTTCTTTGTCTATATCGATAATGAAAACTTCGATTTCGTCATTGACCTTAAACTCATCATGAAGATTGATTTTCTTGCGCGTCCAAGAAACATTGTCGGGATGAAGAAATCCTTCAACGCCCTCTTCCAGCTCAACAAAAACGCCGTTAGTGATGATCTTCTTGACAATACCTTTGCATCGGCTGCCGATCGGATAGACCTCTTCAATAGTATCCCATACATTCGGCAAAAGCTGTTTGACGCCAAGAGAAATTTTTCTGTTTTCGGGATCGATAGCGAAAATTTTGACCTGAATGACGTCGCCGATATTGAAAAGTTCCCGCGGGTGTTTGATCCGTTTAGTCCATGAGAGTTCTGATATGTGAGCCAATCCTTCAACCCCTTCTTTCAATTCGACAAAAATTCCGAAGTCGGTCATCTTTGTGATTTTTCCTGTCACAACATCATCCGGATGAAAGACTTCGGCGACATCTGTCCAAGGATCAGTCGTTAAATCTTTCAACGAAAGATTGACCTTTTTGTTTTCCGGATCGATTTTTTTGACAATCAATTTCATCTGATCGCCTTTGTTCATGTATGTGCGCGGACTGTTAGCGTGTCCCCAACTCATATCCGATAAATGAAGCAGACCGTCAAATCCGCCCAAATCAACAAAAGCACCGTAAGATGTAAAATTTTTGACGGTTCCTTCCACCGTATCGCCCTCTTTTACCGTCGCAAAAAAATTCTCTCGAGCTTTTTCGATTTCTTCTTCGAGATAACGACGACGGGAAACGGTAATCGATTTGCGCTCCGGGTTCCGGTGAATCAGAAATTGAGCCGTTTTTCCGATCCATTCGGAGGGATTTTCAACACGGTTGATATCAATTTGAGAATTCGGACAAAATGCCAAAACATCACCTCCCAAATCAACGCTTAATCCTCCGGGAACCTCTTTAACAAATTTTCCGGGTACAGGTTCGTGAGAAGCCGTTGCGGAGCGCAGCGAACGTTTAATCCGCTGTTCGTCAGCTTTTGATTTGGAAATAACCGGACGTCCGTCTCTATCCTCCTTCTTCTCCAAGAAAACCTGAACCGTATCTCCGACAGACGGTACGGAATCTCCGAATTCGGCAGTCGAAAGAATGCCTTCCGATTTGCAGTTTACGTCAAGAAAAACGTTTGAAGCGGTCACTTCAACAACTTTTCCGTCAACGACCGCCCCTTCCGTTACGTTTCCGAAACTCTCCAGAGACTTTTCCAGATCGTCCAAATTCATTTCCATCATTTCGTCAAAATTCATTTCTTTCTCCTGCTTTGGCATTTATATAGTTAAAAATTTTTTTCAAAACGGTCTCGGGATCCATTTCGGATGTATCAATATATAAGGCATCATCGGCAATCTTTAAATTTCCGATTGGTTTATTTATGTCGACGTGATCCCGCTTCTTAATCGCCGATAAAACAGTACCGTAATCATTTTCTCCGTGCTGACGGAAACGACGGTCGGCTCTGACTTCCGGCGAAGCATCCAAAAAAATCTTCACTTCGGCTTCCGGAAAAACGACGGTTGTCATATCTCGTCCTTCACAAACCAAATCAGTATTTCGGTAAAGCCGCCTTATTAAAGCGTTGACGGCAGCTCTTACCCCGGGGACGGCAGAAATGGGAGCGACAATTTCATCAATTTCGTGGGTATGCAAATACGGTTCGATATTTTCTCCGTCGACATAGAATACCCCATTTTGAAGAGTTAAAGGCAAATGTTCGGCTGTCTCAATCAAAGCAGCTGAGTCTTCTGGCGAAATCTTATTTTTTAATGCATAAAATGCGACGCAGCGGTAGAAATTTCCGCTGTTGAGAAATTGGAAACCGAATTGTTCTGCAATCCGGTGAGCTGCAGTGCTTTTCCCGACTCCGGCGGGACCGTCAATGGCTATAATCATTTACACCCGTTTCCAGTAAACTGTCAACCTCGGCTTCGGAGAGGAATCTAAATCTCCCCGGTTCCAGATTCGCAAGTTCTACGCGGCCGATGCGTATCCGTTGCAACAGTTTAACTCCGATTGAATTTGTATTCAGCAGATTCCGAATTTCCCGATTGCGCCCTTCAGTTAATGTGAAGGTGTACTCGTTCGGACTCTTCAGAATCTTATACTCCTTTATTCTATACGAAATTTCATTTATAGAAAAGCCGTTTTTAAAATTTTTTAGTAAATTTTCGTCGATTTTTTTATCGGTGCGAATGAAATATTCTTTTTCGATTTCATGCGATGGATGAGTGATTTTATAAGTGAAATCCCCGTCATCGGTAAGCAAAAGCAGCCCGCACGACATAAAATCAAGACGACCGACAGAGTGAAGGTTTCGATATGATAGAGGCAGAAGATCAAAAACGGTTTTTCGGTGCCGAGGATCGGATTTTGTGCAAATCACTTTTTCCGGCTTGTTCATCAAAAGATAAATCTTCTTTTTTTGAGGGCTGCAAATCTGTCCGTCAACTTCTACCCGATCGACGGAAGCCTTCACCTTTACCCCGAGTTCGGTGACTCGAACTCCGTTGAGAATCACTCGTCCCGCCATGATTGCCTCTTCCGCCTTTCGCCGCGACAGAACGCCGCATGAAGCGATATATTTTTGCAGACGAACGGATTCTTCCATATCAATTTAATTCGAATTTCGTCTTCTCGACTTCGTTCAATTTCGGCAAATCGGCAATGCTTTTTAATTTAAATACATTCAGAAATTTTAATGTCGTTCCGTACGTCATCGGACGCCCCGGGGAATTCCGCCGTCCCTTCTCCGCAATCAACTCTTTTTCCAGTAAACTGCGGATCATGTTGTCGGCAGAGACACCGCGGATCTTTTCAATTTCAGACTTTGTAATCGGCTGGGAATACGCGATAATCGAAAGCGTTTCCAAAGCGGCGCGGGAAAGGCGGTCATCGTTTTTCTTTCCGTAGCGTTCTTTCAGAATTTCCCACGTCTCCGCTTTTGGGACCAAAAACCATCCGCTTCCGAGCTGAGAAAGCTCCAATCCGCGATCGGCCGCTTTTAAGGAATCGGATAAATACGAAAGCGCTGCATTGACGGTCGTTTCGGATAAGCCGGTAATTTGCACCAATTTTCCGACAGGCAGCGGATCCGTTTCCAGAAAAAAAACCGCTTCGATTAAGGCGGCCGCGCTCCGAAGTTCGTTTAATTTTTCAGTCTCCGTTTCCGCCATCATCTCCTCCTTTGACAGAATCCGAATCCGTTTTTTTATACGCCGTGATTTTGATGTCACCGAACATCTTATTCTGCATCAGTGAGATTTTATGGTCACGGACGTAAATCAAAATAGACAGAAACGCACAGATCACCTCCATTGCCGAATCGTAGTTTTTAATCAAATCAGTAAATAAAAACTCCTTCTTCGTCTGAAGATATTCATCAATGAGTGTCTCTTTCTCTTCAACGGTCACATCTTCGTAAATATTGACATTGAACGGAACTTTTTTCAACAAACCGGAAAAAATGCGGCACAAATCGAGTACATCCATCTCTTCCCAATCTTCATTGGTCTCAGGAAACGGAAGGGTTTTCTGTCGGCGCCTGCGGTCGACAAACCACTCCTCTCCGCCGATCTGTTCCTGCATCATATCAGTGATTTTCCGGAATTTCTGATATTCGATCAATTTTTCGACCAATTCTCGGCGAGGATCTTCGAATTCTTCATCAAGATCGACTTCAACCGGCAGCAGCATCTTCGATTTGATGTAGATAAGAGAGGCTGCCATTGCGTAAAATTCCGTCAGATTATCGAGATTGATGTGCTCGCCCTGTTCGATAAATGCGATAAACTGTTCCGTAATTTCGGCTATCGGAATATCATAGATGTTGATGTCGTTGTTGCGAATCAACATCATCAGTAAATCGAGCGGTCCTTCGAATTTTTCAAGTTTAAAATCAACGGGAGATTCCGACCGCATTGTTACGCTTCCAAACCGCCTTTTTTGACCGTTGTTCCGGTCGGTTTTTCGTCTTCTTTGATATCCGCAGTGTCGTCAACCGAAAAAAGGACTTTGCGCACCTTTTCTTCAATTTCGGCAGCCGTTTCCGGGTTATTCCGCAAATACTCCTTGATGTTGTCTCGACCCTGTCCCAAGCGGTTGCCGTTATACGAATACCAACTGCCGCTTTTTTCAATAATATCGTATTTGACTCCGACATCCAAAAGACTGCCTTCTGCGGAAATTCCCTTTCCGAACTCCATTTCCAATTCGGCTCGGCGGAACGGCGGCGCTACTTTGTTTTTAACAACTTTAACGCGCACACGGTTTCCAACCGGATCATCGTCGCCTTTGGCAATCGTTTCGATTTTCCGTACATCGAGACGAACAGAGGAATAAAATTTCAAAGCGTTTCCGCCGGTCGTGGTCTCCGGATTGCCGAACAGCACGCCGATTTTCATTCGGATTTGGTTGATAAAAATCAAAATTGTTCCCGATTTTCCGATAATACCTGTCAATTTTCGCAACGCCTGACTCATCAGCCGCGCCTGCAGTCCCATGTGAGAGTCCCCCATGTCGCCTTCAATTTCGGCTTGGGGCGTCAGCGCCGCTACCGAGTCGACAACGATAATATCGACTGCACCGGAACGAACCAACGACTCCGTAATTTCCAAAGCCTGTTCTCCGGTATCCGGCTGGGAAACCCATAACTCATCGGTATTAACACCCAAATTCTTGGCATAAACCGGATCAAGTGCATGTTCGGCGTCGACAAAAGCCGCAATTCCGCCCATTTTTTGCGCCTCGGCAATAGCATGGAGAGCCAAGGTCGTTTTTCCGGATGATTCGGGACCAAAAATCTCAATGATCCGTCCGCGCGGATATCCTCCAACCCCCAATGCAGCATCAATCAACAAAGATCCGGAGGGAATAACTTCCACATTCATCCCCTGTTTTTCCCCCAGTTTCATCAAAGATCCTTTGCCGAATTGCTTCTCAATTTGCAATTTCGCGGCTTCCAGTGCTTTTCGGCGATCTTCGGTCGATTCGAAGTCTGATGCGCTCATAAACGTTTTTTTCGGTGTCGATGCGGCCATAAAGCCCTCCTTTCAATAACTCTGCATTTATTAATGCGAAAAAGAAAAAAATTCGTCAATTTATTTGAATTCTTCTGATTGACAGTGCATGCAGACGAAAATGTTCGTCGCTGTCAACTGTAATCTCGCCTTCGATTTCATACGGTTCGCCTTCGATGATTTTAACACCGTAATCGACAAAAACAGGAACCGTCCCTTCCAAGAATTTTCTGTTTTCATAACCGACTAACAAATCAAATGTCAACGACGTCGGCGTGACGTACAAATTGGCAGCTGCGCCCCGCCACACGACAACAGTTTTGTCATACAGAAACGGATCATGAGAGACTTCATCATAAGAAAACAATGTTCCGATATTTTCACTGCGATTATCGGTGAGCAGGCGTTCGAAAGCCGAAGCTTTATCCTTGACATCGACAGAGGCGTTCGACTCTTTCAGGCGATTGATTTCGCGCTGAGTCATATTGTCGTCTCTGTTGCGATAATAGTCTTTCATTCTGTTAAATGAATTTCTAATTTCTTCTTCACTCAATAAATAGCGGGTTTCACTGTCGTAAACTACCAATTGTTCTGTTTGCTGCAGTTTGATATTATCTCCGTCTTTTCTCACAGAGACCGACTCTCTCTCGGGCGCGCTTTTAAAGAAAAACATAAAAATAAAGAGTGCGGATAAGAATATGATGAAGACTCCCATTCCTGCAGCAATGATACTGCGAAGAGACGGCATTCTTTCAAAAAACAACCTCAAATCACTATCCCGTTTCCGCCACTCCCTCTCGTAATTTCCATCGAGGTTAAGCTTTGCAAACCGTGTTTTGATTAATCGCTCCAGAATTTCTGTCAGCGCCTGTTGATTTTCGGTATTGCGGGAAATTTCAAGCAATTCTTTCGAGAAAGCTCCCCACCTGCTGTTTCTCTCCAAATCAAAAAGAATTAAGTACGCCTCCGCCGTTTCTCCTGTTTTTAGTTTCACAACGGCTTGCGCAATTTGCAAATCCGGATCTCTGCGGCGGCAAAGGCGAACAGCCGTTTTTAAATAAGCAGCGGCACCGCTCCAGTCATAGATCATAATGGATGAAAAAGTCATTAATTTAAAATAGAGATAACTGTCTCCATATGCCAGCAAATACGGAGTCATTAAATCAACGGCTTCAGCGTAGCGGTGCCGTTTAAAGAGATTGACAGCCTTATCCAACAATTTTCCGTTGCCAACAGAGCTCATATCACCGAAACCGTCTCAATTAATTTTTTTTTATCGTGAGCATTCACAAAAGAAGTTCCCAAGACAACCCCATCGGCTCCATTCTGCCGAAGAGCGGTTGCATTATTTCCGTCAACTCCTCCGTCGACAGTAATGGAAAATAAAGCGTTCGCTTGGCGCCGCATTTCCGTAAGAATTTTCAACCGTTCATAAACATTTTCATTCAATTTTTGACCACCGCGCCCCGGTTCAACCGCCATTAATAACACAAAATCCAATTTCGTCAGATAAGGATGCAAGACAACCGGATCCGTTGAGGGGTTGATGGAAATACCGACTTTTTTGCCGGCTAAATGGATTTCCTTGATCAGATTTTCGGCACCGGCGGGAATTGCTTCATAATGAAATGTGACGATATCGGAACTATTCAAAAAAGGAGCTACTTTGGTTTGCGGTGAAGTAATCATTAAATGTGTATCAAATATCAAACCGGTGTGTTTGCGGCAATCATCAATAAATTTTGCTCCGAAAGTCAGATTTGGAACAAAACAACCGTCCATCACATCCCAATGAATCATCGCGGCGCCGGCTTCTTCTGCCTCCCGCAATGTCTTTTTTACTTCCGAAAAATCGGAGGATAAAATCGATATCGTCGTATAAAACTCCATGATCCGATTATAACACAAACCGTATAAAATGTCAGTAAATAATTTTTTAATGTTGTCAATCAAAAAAAAATAATATAGAATAAAAGCATGGAAATTGAGAAAAAAGGAGATCTCGATTCAAACTGGGAAGATATTTACACGCTTTTAAAAAACGGCGACTGGAAGGCGGCTGGCGAATTTTGCGAAAAGCGAATGCGTGATTCTTACAAGTCTCCGGCATTTTTAACCGCAGTCAAATGCGTTCGTTTTTGGAGCAATGCTTATGAGGAAGCGGATCTCGCTGTCAATAAATACCTGCATGCACAAAAATTGACGGCCGCATGGGGCTCTTTTGCAGGTCATTTTCACGATCAATTTTCCACATTTGAACGCGGTGTTCATTTAATTCGGAGAAAAGTTTTTGCCGACGCTTTATTGGATTTTCTCCAAATTCTTCACGAAGATACGTCCGCAACGGAAGAAAAAAATCTTTTTTTACTTATAGGCCGCTGCTATAAATTTCTCGGAGATTTTGAAAAAGCATTTGCCATTTTGCAGCGGGCGTACCGTATCGATAAACAAAACGCCGAAGTTTTGGCTGAACTGGCAGATACATTCTCGCTTCAAGGGGACAATGTCAAAGCAAAGTTGTTTTTTTCTGAAGCATTCTATCTCGATCCTAAAAAAATTAATTTAAATTTTATCGAAACGATTTATATAAAAAGGCTTGCAGATTTATTGACAAACGAGTACAATATCAAGAAAGAGGATTTGGTTGAATGGATTCCTGTTTATGCAACCGCTCTCAAGGTTTTTAACATTCGCCGCGAACTCCTTTCGCACGAATTGAGAGATTTAAAACAACGAATTCAAATGCTTGAGGACAAAGATCCCGTAGGCATTACCGTCCCCCGATTGATTTACGCTTACTGCCGGCTTATTTCCCATTTACAGGCAATGCCTCATGCTGAAAGCAACCATTATGAAATCGGAATTCTCTTAAATAAGATCAAAGGATTAAATGGAGATGTTTTTAATAAACTGATAAAATAAAACGGGAGAATCGCACAAATGAACGAAAACGACAATATTGAATCAAAATTGAACCGAATTACCAAACAATTAGATGAGGAAAAATGGACGCGTGCAGCCCTGAACAGCTACACCACTACTTACTTTAAAGAACTCGACGCCATAATCGATGATGCGATTGAAAACAACTACGCTATGCAGCTGAAAAACCTTTGCGACGAACACATTATGCACACGCAAAACAGCATTATTGCTATGTATGTAAGCGGAATTTTGTCGCTTCATTTTCAGTTAATAGACGACTCAAATATCACAAAATTGATCGAGATTTTTACGGACAACCACAAACTCCAAATCGTCGAAGGAATTTGTGAAAAAATGCTTACCTTTGGCGAACAAAAATTGGCATTAAAAACCCTTTCACTTTGCTACTCTCAATCCAATAACGAAGAGAAAAAGTATGAAATTTGGGAACGTTTGATAAAAATCGACTACGATGAAGCTGATATTGTCAAAAATATTGCCGATCGAAAAAAAGACGACGGAAAGATCGAAGAAGCTGTTGATTATTACAAAAAAGCACTTTTCAGATATATCAATCGAAAAGCGTTTCACAATGTTAAAGAGTTATGGAACAAACTCTTGGTCATCGATTCGGAAGACGCCAACTTCTTCCTAAATACAGAAAAAAAAGTCGCTGTCGCCTTTGATTCCGAAAAAGCGACGCAGTTACTCTATGACTTCTACAACGCGACAAGAGAAAAAGAAAACTGGGATTTGTGTATTTCGGTTTTAAAACGAATTGTCGACTACAATCCGAAAGATCCCGATGTCCGCAAACAGTTGATTGAATGTTATAAGAAAAAATATGAAGCGCACTCAAAAGTCGAAAACTATATTGAAAAATCGGAATTAAATAAAGATTGGCGCAATATTCACGAAGCAATTTCGGATTTTGAAAAACATATTTCGTTTGACGCCGGCACTTTTGTCGGACACAGAACTTGGGGAATCGGCGTTATCCGCAGCATTGACAACGAAGTCCTGATAATCGATTTTGCCTCTAAACGCAACCATCCCATGTCGTTGGATATGGCCGTTACGGCTCTTACCTGTCTTCCCAAAAATCATATTTGGGTCCTCAAAAGCGTCATTGACAAAAAACGGCTTCATGACCGTGTTAAGTCTGATCCGCATTGGGCCCTGAAAACCGTCATCAGCAGTTTTAATAATCAGGCGTCGTTAAAACAAATCAAAACAGAATTGGTTCCGTCCATTTTGACTCCGACTGAATGGAATACGTGGAGTAAAGAAGCAAAAAATATTCTCGACCGAGATTCTGAATTCGGCAATCTTCCTGACCAAACCGATGTTTTTACCGTAAGAGATACGCCGATTACCGTCGAAGAAAAACTTTATAACAACTTCAAAGCCAATCCGAAATTTTATTCGCGCGTTAAGGTGATGAGGGAATTTTTGAAGGAGTGCCACCCCGATTCGGAGTACTTCAACGAAATGTACACCTATTTTACCTCTTACCTGAAAGAAATTGATCGCCCGAATGACATCAATGTCTCCGCCTATATTTTGATTCGTGAAATTGTCAAAGAGTATCCGTATTTGAATCCGGGAATCGACAAACATTTTAAAGATATTTTTAAAGACAAAAACCGTTTGGTTTCCGTTTTCGAACGGATTGAAGATGCCGAGATCCGTAAAAGTTTTATTCGTTTTGTAAAAGAATTCTCCGATTGGCCGATCATTTACATGAAACTCTTCCCGAAGTGTCTGAATCGATCCATTTTGGAGGATTTGGCGGCGCAAAACCGTTCCGACTGCATTTCACAGATGTTTGAAGAAATTGCTTCCAATTTCAGAGAAGACAGGACTGCCTTCATTTGGTTAATGAAGAATGCCGAAGAATACAAGGATTTGTGCAAAATTCAGGAAGAGACATTTGTTATCAACGCGATTCAGCTCCTCTCGACTCTGTACAAAGAAATGGATAACCGCTACAACGTCAGCGAAAATAGAAAACTGGCGCAGCAAATCGAATCGATCCTCTTTAAAGAAGGCCGACTGGAAAAAACTGTTCAAAAAATTTCTTCCGACAAGCTCTCGAAAATTTATTCTCTTGTCAATGAAATCAAGGGACTTTCACTCGCTCTCAAACAGGATGTTCGCCGCATGATTTCAGAAACGCACCCTGAATTTCAATTTGGCGACGAACAAAGTAAAACACTCTCTGCGCGCGACATCATCTCCCGTTCGCTTCTGGTCTTGCAGCGCTCCCATCAGGCTAAATCCCGCGAGCTGAAATACATCATTGACGTGGAAATTCCCAACAATTCGAAAGAAATCGGAGAGGCGCTGGAATTGGGCGACCTGAAGGAAAATGCCGAGTACAAAGCCGCAAAGGAAAAACAGGCAATTTTAAACGCAACGGCCTCGAAACTGCAGGAAGATTTGGAGAAGGCGTACATTTTCAAAAAAGAAGAGATCAACACTTCGCAGATCGGATTCGGCACACAGGTGACTTTGCAGAATCTTTTGACTCAAAAAGACGAATCGTTCACTATTCTGGGACCGTGGGAATCGGATCCGAACGAAAACATCATCTCCTATCTCTCTCCGTTCGGAAAAAATCTGATCGGTGCAAAACCCGGCGATACGCTTGAATTTGAGATCAATGAAATTCCGTACAAATACAAAGTAAAGAAAATCGCCGCCTGCGACAATATCGACTGAAAATCATCAGCCAAAACTCCGTCTGAAAAGACGGAGTTTTTTATTTTTTAAAGAAATCAGGATAGCCGGAAAACGGCTCTTCAATGCCGGTAACGGGATGAATGAAAAAGCTCTCCGTTCGGGTGATTTTGACTCCAAACTCTCCATCTTCAGGAAGTATTTTTTTCGGTGAAATTTCGGTAATTTTCAATCGCATTGCCGAAGCATCCGATTTGAGAAGAGTCAAAAAACGGTTGTTTTCAGCCTCTTCCTTCAAACGATCGGTTAGAGCGTCAAATCCGGAAGCGGAAGAAATCGACTCCAGTAAAAACTCGGAAGCGGAGTAAACGCTCATCAACGACGGCAGACGGGTTTGAGGCGGAACCTCAATCGGCGCAAGAAATGAAAAATGAACGGAAGGAATCGACGCCCTATTCAATCGTTCCAAAAGAATTTCGCACGGTTCCTCGTTGTAAAGCTTAAGTCTGAGATAATCTGCCTTTGAGGCAAAGCCGAGAGTCAGCGGATTGGCAAATTCCAACTTCGGCTTGCGGTTAAAGCCTTCGGTAAAACCGAGGCGCAGCCCTGCTCGGTAAAAAATCCGTTCAATAAACGAAATCATGTTTCTTTGTGAAAGATACGCAGCATCGCGTTCCCGTGAAAAACGGAGAAGAAAGTAACGCGAATTTGAAGAAAAAGACAAAGGCAGCGCTCTTTTTTCAATCGAACAAACGTTTGTTCGATTAACTTTTATTGTTTGATTGCAGCTTCCGCACGGATTTTGACACGTTTCGGAGCAAATCGCCGTATATTCCGGTTTCATTGATTTCAGATATTCGTTTTTCAGCCATCCGCTGCTGACCCGCAGAGAAATATCCTGCCAGGGGAATTCTTTCGTTTTGAAAATGCGGCGAATGTCGTTTTCGTGTGAAATCAACGCTTTTTCCCATGCTGTTCTGTTGAAACGTTCCGACCAAGCGTCCATAAAAGCACCGTTGCGATACGCCTCTTCCAGAATCTCTCCGACCTCTTCCCCTCCTTTTGATAAAATACTTTCAACATAAGAAAGAAACGGATCGTGATAGTTGACTTTGATTTTTGGCTGATCTCGAAACGCCGCTTTGATATCGCAAAGCATCTCCTTTGCTTTTTCGTACGGTAATTGTGCCGAATATTGAAACGGAGTATGCGGCTTCGGAATAAAAGTTCCGATGTTGATATTAAGTGATAATCGAGAGTATTCAGCCGTTTCACGAATTAAATTGATGATTAAATCGCGCTCTTTTTCCGGAGAATCGGAAAAAGACGGCAGTCCGATCATGAAATAAAGTTTGATTAATTTCCAGCCGCGCTGTTTGGCTGCGTCAATAATGGAAAAGAGTTTTTCTTTTGACACGTTTTTATTCACGGAAATCTGAGCTTCATCTCCCGGCGTTTCAATCGCCAAAGTCAGTCCGCTCTTTTTGACACCGGCAACCGTTTCGAGAAGATCCAGCGTAAATGAATTGACTTTAATTGACGGCAGCGAAAAGGAAACGTGTTCGTCACGATAACGTTCCGAAAGAATTTTCATCAACTCATCGATACGGGAATAATCGCCCGTCGAAAGCGACGCCAATGAAATTTCCCGATAACCGAATCGGAAAACCAAATCGTCAATTTCGGCGACAATATCCTCCAATGCTTTTTCCCTCACCGGCCGATAATAAATTCCGGCGTGACAGAATCGGCAGCCGTTCGGACATCCGCGCATGATTTCAACGCTGCCATGATCCTGCGTCAGACGAACCGATGAAACGGGAAATGCAGCGTAAGTGCGCCGTTCGAGAGTCGGAATAACGGCGCGCACGGCTTTTTTTCCCGGGCGCCAGAAATGCGGAGAGTCTTCAAAAAAAGCGCTTCTCTGTTTACGGGATAAATTCGACGATTGGGCTGAACGAAGATAAGGTTCCATGCACGCTTCAAACTCGCCGATGCAGACAAAATCTGCGAACCGCGCCAGCGGGGCCGGATTGGTAACGGAAGGTCCGCCGATGATAACAATCGGATCTGAGGAAGAACGGTCTTCTTTATGCAGTGGAATTCCGCTCAGTTCTAAAATCTTCAATATATTTGTAAAAAGCAGTTCAGAGCCGACAGTTATCAACAGAAAATCAAAATTTTTGACCGCTGTTTTGGATTCCAGGGAAAACAGTGCAATCTCTTTTTCATTAAAAAAATCAATGGCATCGGAATCCGGGAGAAAAACTCGCTCGGCAAAAATTTTATTTTCACCGTTCAGTTTTTCATACATGATTTTGACAGCCGCATTGCTCATTCCGATTTCGTAAAGGTCGGGAAAACAGACAACAGCCCTTAAAGTGATATTCGGATCGCCGGATTTATCAACCGCCCCGAATTCTCCTCCCATATACCGAATTGGATTGGCAATTTTCAAAAACTCTCTGCTTTCGATTAAATTTTCGATCTTAGTTTTAATACTTTGATTCAAATACTGAACCTCCGCATGCGAATATTTAAAACTAAAGCTACAGAAATGAGCGAGGCTATCAGAGAAGAACCTCCGTAAGAAACAAAAATGAGGGGAATTCCGGTGATCGGCATAATTCCAATTGTCATTCCGATATTGATCATCAAATGATAAAAAATGACAGCAAAAACACCGATGCAAATCATGCGGCCAAAAAGATCTTTTGCATCACGAGCTGCCAAAGCAATTTTAGTTAAAATTCCGAAAAACAGAAGAAGCACAATCAAACAACCGACGAATCCCCACTCTTCCGCAAGTGTTGAAAAAATAAAGTCAGTACTGCGCTGCGGCAAAAAATCGTATTTACCGAGCGTTCCGTTCATAAATCCTTTTCCGGTCAAACCGCCTGAACCGATGACTGTCAGTGACTGTAAAATATGATATCCGGACCCATAGGGATCGATTCGTGGATCCAAAAAAACAATCAGCCGTTTGATTTGATAATCTTTTAAAACACTCCCTCCGATTTTTCCTAAAATCAATGAAATAAAAACCGCTGCTGAAAAAAAAGCAATTTTATAAAAAATCGGTTTTTTATACATGACATATCCGATGACAGAGAGAATCAGAACTAAAAACCAAAATGATAAAAATGAAGCAAAATAGATGCCGTTATTAATCAGCATCAACAGCGGAATTCGGCGTTGAGCAATCAATACCTCCCAATGCGGTAAAACCGTTATCAAAATCGTCAATATAACGACAAGAAGCGTGAACAATATATATTTAAAATTTCCGCCGCCGACATAAATCATTGCGATAAAAATAATAAAATAGACGGAAGCGGTTCCCAAATCGGGCTGCATCAAAACCAATGCAGCAGGAAGCATCATCAAAAGAAAAGCCTGAATAAAGACTTTTAGAGTGGAAATCTCCTTTTGATTGTTTTCAATAAATCGTGCTAAAATCAAAATCGTCGTAATTTTTACAAATTCGGATGGTTGAATTCCAAAGCCGCCGATACCGATCCACGCCTTTGATCCGTTGATTAAAGGACTGAAAATCAATAAAAAAACGAGGGAAATCATCGAAAGGATGTACAATAGAACCGCTAAATTTCGGAACCGACTATAATCGATAAATAAAACAGCGACAGAGGCGATAATTCCGATAATACAAAACACCGTCTGTTTAATGTACTCACTGGAGGACTGAAAATTATCCGAGTTAATTCCGCTGGAGTAAATAAAGAGAATCCCAATCGTACACAACACCAGCACCATTAGTGCCAAAAGAAAATCAAATCCAAAGAGAGATTTTTTATGATCTGCGAATCCACCGCCGTTATTCATCTTTGTACTTCTCCAAATCGGGAAAGAGCCACTGCCAGCGTAAGGCGGTCACGGCTTCATAAAAATTCTGATTTCCGAAAATTCCCTGATAAATAATGTTAGCGGCAAACGGCGTCCACCACTGATACTCTTTATCGGCCTGAGGTTCAATAAGGACAACAACCACTACCTGTTCTTCGGGCGGGGCATCATAAGGGGCATAAGAGATGAACCAACTGGCATAATTATCAGAAACTCCGGCAACTTGCCCCGTTCCGGTTTTTCCGGCAACTTGCACCAGTTTGGTGGTCAGAACATTTTTAGCCGTTCCTGATACACAGGTTTCGCGAAGGGCGCTTCGGATTTTTTGAAAAGTATCGGGAGAAAAATCAACTGAATGGATGACTTCCGGCTTTGTTTCTGAAATGATGCGCCCCGATTCGGAATCGCGAACCGCTTTTAAAACATGGGGTTTGTAAATTTTCCCGTCATTCAGAATCATGGCATAAGCGTTAGCCATTTGCAGCGGGGTAACGGTCAAATATCCTTGGCCGATAGCCATATTGACTGTATCTCCGCCGATCCAACGCCTGGAATACTGTCTCAACTTCCACTCGGGGGTCGGCAACGTTCCCGAAGCCTCTTCCGGCAAATCAATAAAAGACTTTTCTCCCAAAGCAAACAGACCCGCATATTCCGCAATCATGGAAATATCCGAAAATTCATTGGCAATTGTATAAAAATATACATTACAGGATTCAGAAATAGCCGAATGTAAATTTAACCGACCGTGTCCGCTTCGTTTTTCACAGTGAAAATAGCGGTCACCGATAAAAACTCGTCCTGTGCAGTTGACGGTGTACGATTCCGGCACCAAATCTTCCTCTAGAATCATCGCTGCCATTACAGCTTTAAAGGTCGACGCCGGCGGATAAACGGCACTGATGCTGCGGTTAAAAAACGGATTTTTCCGATCATTATAGTACGCCGACAATTTGCTTTGATTATCGTTTTGATAAAAAACATTCGGATCGATCCATGGATACGAGGTCATCGCTAAAATCTCACCGGTGGCCGGCTTCATAACAATGATTGAACCTGTACGCTCTCCCAATGCATGTTCACACAGCTTCTGAATTCGTCGATCTACCGTCAGAACAAGTGTGTTTCCCGTTTCGGGGGGAATATTGGCAATCTGTTCGCCGACAATGGTTCGGCCTCGAGCATCAACCGATTGGAACCGTTTGCCGTCGGTTCCTTTTAAGAGCATATCGTACTCTTTTTCTACTCCGGATTTTCCGATTTGAGAATAACTGCGATAACCTTGATTATACAAAAAACGGAGCTCATTTTGATTAATATTATTAATATAGCCGATGACATGGAATAACGAACCGACATTTTGGTAATTCCGAATAGCGTGATTATCCCAAGAAACACCCGGATATAAATCTCCATGTTCAGCAACAACCATGATATCGGACAATCCGATTCCGGAAACAATTTCAATCGGTGAATATGAACGGTACATGGAAGGCGGTACTTTTTTATGAATCGTTTCCAGCGGAATATCCAGGGCATATGACAAATTGGTTAGCACATCTTCCATTTGCCCGGAAGGAACATCGGCAGGAATGATCTTGACAGAAAAGGAATTTCTGTTTGTAGCCAAAAGCGTGTTATTTCGGTCTAAAATATCGCCTCTTAAAGCAGAAATGCGAATTTCACGGAAAATCAAATTATCGGATCGGCGATTGTACTGCGCTTGATTCACAACTTGAAGAACAAACAGACGAATAACAACAATTAAGAAAAAAAATCCGGTGACTCCAATTAACACAAGGAGACGCCGATGAAAAAATCTATCTGCTAAATGATTGTTATTTGCCATTTTCAACGATTCCGACGCGCTTAAATAATTTATTTTTAAAGAGCCAGGCGAAAAAGGGACTCAGAATCAAATTGAAAATTGTCTGAATGGCTGCATCGATTAAAAACCGAGACCAAACAATCGTATCAATCCATCCGATGAAGATAAGACACAGAAGAAAATAAACAACAGAAATAACCGCAGCAAAAAGAAGCGGCAACGCAATTCCCTGCAAATTGAATTTACCCGAAAAAAATCCGATAACGTATCCTAAAATTGTAAAAACAGTCGTATAAAATCCGTAAGTCGCTCCAAAGCAATCCAAAATCAGTCCGAGTATAAATCCCAACTTGTATGATGTGGATTTCCCGAGATAAAAAGAGAGATAAACAAAATAAATAAAGGCAAAATTAAGATTGCTTAAAAAAAAATCCGAAAATCGAATAAAAACGCCTTGTAAAAGAGCAAAAGCGACCAAGATAAAAAAATGAGAAAAAATTCGTTTTTTATGAATATTGTAATACACTTACAGCTCCGGATTTTGTGCTTTCAGCACTTGAACATATTCCAAACGGGAAAATTCAATCACCGGTTTCAAATAAAGAGAAACAGAAATTTCTCCTTTTCCCGATACAATCCGATCGACGTAACCAATGGGAATTCCGTAGGGATAAATAGACCGCATCCCTGATGTGACCACCAAATCTCCTATTTTGATCTCATCGACTGCTTCCTGAGGAATGTATTTCATCAAAATAAAATCGGATGTGTATCCGAGTCCGGAAACCAATCCTTCATATCGAGACGATTGCAGCCTTGCCGCTACAGAAAAATTCGCCGAAAAAAGCGGCATCACTTCCGAAGCGGAATATCCTGCATCCACAATTGAGCCGACCAATCCGTAGCGTCCTTTTTGATAGGCAATCACCGGCATGTATTTATCAATATTCTGTTTCGTTCCGCACCCAATTTTGACGTATGAAAGAAAATTTCCCGGATCTTTGGCAATCACATCGGTTGTAATGTGCTCGTAAGTCAGCCGATTCGAGATATACATCTGTTCTTTCAACAATTCATTCTCAATCTGCAATCCTTCAACGGTATTCAAGAAGCGATGCTGCTGTTCATACATTTCTTTCAAATCGCTGTATTCGGCTTTCAGCTGCTTTAATTCGGAAATTGAGTTGACAGTTTCCGAAAAAAAATCGATGACAACATAAACTCCTTTTTGAAGAGTCGATACAACAGAAAAACCGAATCTTTCGACACCGTTGCGGCTATCGGAATGGGTAAAAGTCAACAAAAAAAAAGAAAATACAACACATCCGATAAAGAGAATGTTATCTTTCTGTTTTTTGAGTGCTGCAAAGATTCGAAACGAAGCCATATCGTTTAAAAATCGTTATAAAGTCCGGAATCGCCGTATTTGCTGTTTAAAATTTCAAAATACATACCGGCGCCCTTTGCCACACAGAGCAGCGGATCTTCCGCAACGATAACGGGAACCTTGGTTTGATTGGAAATGTACTGCCCGAATCCTTTCAACAAGGCGCCGCCTCCGGTTAAAACAATTCCTCTTTCAATGATGTCCGCCGCTAATTCGGGAGGAGTGGCCGCCAGCGTTTTTTTAATTTCCTCCAAAATCAAATCGACGGAAGACAACAGCGAATCTCTGACCTCAACCGAATCCAGTTCAATTCTGCGCGGTAATCCCGTAATGGTGTCAACGCCTTTGACCTCTTTCTTTTCGATTTTATCGTCAGGAAGAACATTTCCGATGCTGATTTTAATCTCTTCTGCTGTTGATTGACCGATAATCAGATTGCGTTTATCTCTGACGTATTTGATGATTGATTCATCGAATTCGTCGCCGCCGACACGAATAGCGCGAGTTACAACCATATTCCCGTATGAAATAACCGAAATTTCAGAAGTTCCGCCGCCAACGTCGCAGACCATATTTCCGACCGGATCATGAATCGGCATTCCTGCCCCGATAGCAGCTGCAAGCGATTCTTCAATCAAGGTAACACTCCTAGCCCCTGCTTTCATCGCACTTTCGACAACCGCGCGCCGTTCCACATCGGTAATACACGAAGGAATTCCAATAACCATCCGCGGCTTGATAAAAAAGCGTTTCTTGATAACTTTGGAGCAAAAATGACGGATCATTTTTTCCGTTGTATCTAAATCCGCAATGACGCCGTCCCGTAACGGACGAATGGTAATAATTTTATCGGGGGTTCGCCACAGCATGCGTTTGGCTTCCAATCCGACGGCAACAACCCGTTTTGTTCCTCTCTCGATCGCAACAACGGACGGTTCTTTTAAAACAATCCCTTTTCCACGCAAATAAACAAGCGTGTTGCACGTACCCAAATCCATCCCGATATCGGTTGAAAAAGTATTTAAAATATTTTTTTTCATTGTTCTCCCCTCACTGATTTAATTCCATCAATGCCCCCATATGTGTCGGTTGAAGCTTAATCGCTTTTCTCCACTCACTTCGGGCTTGAATGATATTATTCATTTCTTTATATACCAGACCTAACTGGTAGTGGGCATCGGCAGAATCTACCTTTGCCAAAATTTCGTTATAAAGCGCTATGGCTTGCTCGTAATTATTTTGCTCCAGAAACGTTTTCGCTTTCCAAAAAGAGCAGCTTAACCGAACATCTTCTTGTTGGGTTGTTGCTAAAATCCGATCCAAACTTTCAAGAGCTGCGGAAAAGTTTTTTTGATGAAAATAAGTGATGGCGATGAGCAAATCAGAAACATCGGAATCACCTTCAACTTTTTCCAACCACTCCAAGCTCTTATCAAACAAGCCGATCCGGGAGTAAGCCATTCCTAAAAAATAGTAAATTTCATTTTTATGATCCTTATATCCCAAATCAAGCGCTGATTCAAAATAAATGATCGATTCATCAAGAAAGAAAATTCCTTTCATGTAGTAAATTCGACCGAGGAAATAATCGATTTTTCCATTTAATCGATTTTCATTCAAAATACGAACTTTTCTTAAAGAGGCGGCTGCCTGATCCAACCGCACAATCTGATCTTCGAAAGACGGTAATTGCACAGCATAATAATAATTGGCAAAACCGTTATAAATCAATGCCTTTTTATTGAAAGGATCGGATGTCAAAATCTCCGCTGTTACCTCCGTCACCAAGTCATATTTTTTTTCGGCAAAAAGAGCTTCGTAATCACCGTTCAGATATTTGTCTCTTTCGAACCATTGGGAAAACCATCCCAAAGTGATTCCGAGAACAACAAAAACAACAACAGCGAGAGGAATGCAAATTGCCGCAAAGATTTTTAATCCGCGCACCGCTTTCTCTTTCGGTGAATGATAAAAAACGTAATCCTTTCTCTTCATCACGCATCCTTCAATATAAAAACAGACCTATAAGCCGGGTTCTGTTTATGCAGTCATCTGTCTGTCGTTTTTCTTGCAAAAAACGTACAGCGGTTTACCCGCAATCATAGGGCGAACAACCCGATTGCCTATTTAACCTTGCTCCGAATGAGGCTTGCCGGCGGAGCCGTTGCCGACACCGCAGTGAGCTCTTACCTCACTATTTCACCATTACCGGTAATAATACCGGCTGTATCCTTTCTGTTGCGCTTGCTGTCCCGTCAAAACGGGCCCGGACGTTATCCGGCATTCTGTTCTGTGGAGCCCGGACTTTCCTCTTTCCGCAAAAAGCAGAAAGCGACTGCTCGGTCTGTTAAAAACTAAAAATCAACATCCGGATTCAAATCCGAAAGACCTCCCAAATCAGCATCGTCAAATTTGACCTCAGCCTCTTCCTGTTCGATTTCATTATCTTCACAATAGAGAATACGGCTGCAGTACGGACAAAAGGAGATAGAGGTTTCCTCTCTGACTTCGTTAACAAATTGCGGAGTCAACATAATATGACATCCCGTGCAAATCCCGTTCTTAATGGGAACAATCGCCACACCCTCTTTTTTTCGAACAATTCTATCAAATTTATAAATAATATCGTTTCCGACACCGGGAAGAATTTCCTGTTCTTTTCCTTCCAAACTGTTCAGTTCGTTCCGTTTTTCCTCAATATACGACTCTAATTTTTCCTTTTCCGACTCGATTTCCTGCTCTTGACTGCGAATCATAGCCTCTTTAGTCGCCATATCGGCCCGTAAATCTTCAACCTCTTGACGTTCTTTATTGTACTTAACCCGCAGCTCCTGACTCTTCACAGCAAATTCTTTAATCTTTTTATCGAGTATTTCATATTCACGCTGCGTTTCAATTTCACCCATTTGCCGTTCCGCATCACTGCGCTGATTTTCCAGATCGGTCAAACGATCGCGAATTCTGCCGATTTTCTCCGTTTTACGTTCCAAGTAATTGTTTTTTTCGACATACGCCTTTTTCAATTTATTAAGAATTTCGATATTCGTTGTCAGTGTTCTCGGTGCGTCAAAAATCTCTTTTTCCAAAAGCGATTTTTTATACAACACTTCCTGCAATTTTATTAAATCCGTCTTCATTTCACTCTTCATTTTTCCCTCCTTATTTGTAATCGGTTAATTTATCCGTGTGTTTTGGCAATTTTAATCGCCGTAAGGCTTTCGCTTCAATCTGACGAATCCGTTCGCGAGTCACATTAAAATAAAGTCCGACCTCTTCAAGCGTCAGTGAATAACCATCCAATAAGCCAAACCGCATCTGAATGACTTCACGCTCTCTTTCCGGCAAATCATTTAAAATTCCGCGCAAATGTTCCTGCAGCATCTTAAATGCCGTCTGATTGGCGGGATTTTCAACCGCCTTATCTTCGATAAAGTCACCCAACAGCGAATCCTCTTCTTCTCCTAACGGAGATTCCAACGAAATCGGTTCACGCGCTACATTTTTAACGGAAGAGACCTTTTCCAACTGCCAGCCGAGTTTTTCAGCGATCTCTTCGTCAGTCGGCTCCCGTCCGAGCGTCTGCATCAACTGGCGAGATTCACGTGCCACCTTGTTGATTTGTTCAATCATGTGAACAGGAACGCGGATGGTTCTGGCCTGATCAGAAATTGATCGGGTAATGGCCTGTCGAATCCACCACGTCGCATAAGTTGAAAACTTATAGTTTAATTTATAATTGAATTTTTCGACCGCTTTAATCAAGCCGATATTTCCTTCTTGAACCAAATCAAAAAAGTGTAAACCTCGGTTCGTATACTTTTTAGCAATGCTGACAACAAGACGCAGATTGGCCTGAATCAGTTTATCTTTTGCCGACTTCAGCTTCTCTTTGCCTTTCTTAATTTCCTCTGCTTTTGCCAAAATATCGGGAATGCGATCTTCAAAGGAAAATTCGATATCTTTAAACGTATTGTAATTTTCCTGATAACGGCGGATTCGGTCTTTAATTAAGTTAGCGGAAAGCATCAGCTTCGATTCGATTTCGCTGCGTTTCGAAGAAATTGCCAAATCACGGCTCAAAGAACGAAGTTCTTTAATGCTTGAAATCTGCAGGACTTTTTGAAGTTTTTCCTGCTCATTTTGCAAGCGCTGAATAACTGCTTGAGTAGAAATAAACTCATCGGAATAAGTAATGATATCATCCTGTTCAATTTCAATATTTCGAAGAGCTTTCAAGACAGCCTTTTTCTTTTTTTGCAATTCGTCATCTTCAATAAATTCGGAATAGGTCTTATATTTGCTTTTCAATTCGATATATGTCTTAATTTTTGATGCGACAAGTTTCAGTCGGTCTTTATAAATATCCAACTTTTTCCCATCGTCATGCTCGTCGCCTTTCTTGCCGTTTTCATCGAGGTGGGCTTGACGATCGGCAATTCGATTCAACAAATTGTTGAACCGCTCGATAATCATACCGCTCGATTTGATAACGTGGAGGATCATCTCGGCACCTTTTTCCATTTCCCGAGCCAATTCTCCCTCTTCTTCAGCGTTCAAAAGCGGTTCTTTTCCGATTTCATGAAGATATAAACGAATGGGATCGTCATTTACCGAAGAAAAATCCCGTGAAACGCTTGACTCAGAGCGGATAAATTCCGAACGACTCTCCTCGTCAGAGTTGGTATCGTAACCAAATTCATCCAGCTCTTCATCTTCAACGTGTTCGGATTCTTCCACCTCGCCGTTTCCCATACTTTCCAAATCATCCATTCCTGACGGAATCGGAACGATACCGCTCAGCTTTGTAATAGAGGATTCGGAAGAAAGTTCGTCATCCATTTCAACGATTTCATCATCATCGGAAAGAGTATCAATATTTTCAATATCTTCAAGATTCGGTTCTGCATCCGACGAAAAATCGGATACATCTTCATCCTCACTGAGATCGTCCTTATCTTTACCGTCATCCGAATCAATAAAATCGCCGTCCTCAAGATCAATTCCGACATCTTCCAATAAGTCATAAACTTCATCGAGGTAATTAGTATCGAAATCTTCGGGCAACAAGTCATTTAACTCGTCAAAAGTCAGTTTTTTTCGAGGTTTTATTAAATCGAGTATTTCTTTTGCAGAAAAACCGTTGATATCCTTTTTCATTCCGTCTTTCTCTCCGAACCTTGCAGCAGTTTCGTCAATTCCTTCTCAAAAAAAATCTTTTTGCGAATTAATTCATCTACCGTCTCTCTATCCTTCGACGCGCTTTTACTCAATTTACTTTGAACCTCTTTAATTTTATGTTTCAAAATATCGATCCGTTCGCGGTAAATCAAGTCGGGAACCATTCGGTCGAGATTCTCGGGTGAAAATTCTTTATTGGCCGTTTTTTCGACAATACAGTCGATAACGGAAGAATCATTCACTTTCGCCAACACGCTTTGTGAATTTAAAGAATTTTTCCTGAGAGCCTCCTCCAAAATATAATAAATTTCCCGTGCCTTTGTCGATCTCAAATCATTCGCTTTTATGTGCCTTCGCACCTGTTCGAACAGCGAAGGAGCTGCGACCAACGCGGCAAACAAAAAAAACTCCCGATCATGAGTCTCTTTCGAGATTCTTTCCGATTTGCGTTCAGCAACCGGATGCCCGTTTTGTCTTGACTCGGGACGTTTACGGGTATATTCGCGGAAATCCGCAATAACGGCAGCTTCACTTGTATTCAATCTCTCCGCTGTCAGCCGTAATGCCGCATCGCGGCCGACCTCACTTCCGACAGCTTCAATATAAGGAAAAATCTCCGAAACAGCCGTCTCTTTTGCCTCTGGAGAATTTAAATTTCCATTTTTTACTATAATATTTTTTATTAGAAAATCCAACCCGTTTACGCTGTTTTTTAACAAATTTTTCAGCGCTTCGGCGCCTTCGTTTTTAATAAACTCATCCGGATCTTTATATTGGGAAAACTCGGCAACTTTTACCTGCAGCTGTTTGCGTCTGAGGATATCGACAGCCTTCATCGCAGCCTTCTTCCCCGCTTCATCGCCGTCAAAGCTGACAGTCACCGTTTGAGCCCCTGAACGCCTCAACAGATCGGCTTGATTCTCGGTAAACGCGGTTCCCAGCGGCGCAAAAACATTTTTCAGACCGGCACGAAAATAGGCGATGACATCCATATAGCCCTCGCAAATCACCGCCTCTTCTGTCAAGCGAACCTCACGGAACGCGCCCGGCGGAGAATAGAAGCCGTGACCTTTCTCGAAATAATCGGTCGTTCCTGTATTAATATATTTCGGACCGTCCCCTTCGATAATCCGCCCGCCGAAAGCAATACAGTGTCCGGAAATGTCGTGAATGGGAAACATCAACCGCTGTGAAAAAAAAGAAACGCCTTCGTATTTTTTCGAAAAAAGTCCGATGTTCGAATTTAGAAAGGAGTCGGAGAAACCTCGCTCGTTTAAAAATTTCCTCAGCTTTCCGCGGTCAGACGGCGCATATCCCAACTTAAAAGCATCAATTAACTCATCGGTTAAATTTCGCTCTTTTAAATACCGGTCAATCGAAGAATTTTTCAAGCGGTTACGCAATTCATTATAAAAAAAATCGCGCGTCAACGCATAAACGTCAAAATACGCCTCCTTTTTGCGGTCATACACCGTTTCTTCGGTATCAAATCGAAACGGAACATTAAAATCGTGCGCCAACCGTATGACAGCGTCCGAAAAAGAAATTTTTTCGATTTTTTGCAAAAATGTAATTACCGTTCCGCCTTCTCCGCAGCCGAAACAGTAAAACATATTTCGTCCGGGAGTCACGGAAAACGACGGCGTTTTCTCTTTGTGGAACGGACAACAGGCAAAATACCGCTCACCGCGCTTTTCCACTTTTGTGTAACGGGAGACAACATCGACAATCGATGCGGTTTCCATAACCGCTTCAATGACTTTTTCCGGAATTTTTGCCATTTCAGTTGTGCCGTTTATAATAATTGTGCGTGTAAAAGTCTTTGGAAAAAGTATGCCTTCCCGATCCGTCGTTTTTAACAACAAAAAACAGATATTCGCTTTGAGCGGGATGAAAAGCGGCAGTCAGCGCTACCATGCCGGGATTGGAAATCGGCGCAGGAGGCAAACCGAAATTTCGGTAAGTGTTGAACGGACTTTCGATTTCCAAATCGGTGTAAAACAACCGGTTGGGATGAGGCTTACCCTGAATATCAGTCAAAATGTACAATACAGTGGCGCACGATTCCAAACGCATATTTTTTTTCAACCGATTGACAAATACGGAAGCAATTAACGGAGCCTCCTCTTCGGCTTGATACTCCTTCTCAATAATGGAAGCCAAAACGACGCCTTCATAAAACCGTTCTCCGACGGGAAGACCGGCCTTGTTTACTTTAGAAAAAAAGTTATCGGTCATAGCAGAAATAACTTCTTCGTTTTCCATTCGCTTTTGAAACGCATAGGTATCGGGAAACAGAAAACCCTCTGCTCCGGTTTTTTCAACTCCGTAATCGTCTAAAGGAAAACGAGCGACAGCATCGAGAAAACTCTGCTGGTCATCAATGATGCCGTTCTCAAACAACGTTTCCGCTGTTTGTCTGACCGTAAACCCTTCCGGGATCACCACATCCGTCAGCGACTGCTTTCCCGATGTTAAGATCGAAAGAATTTCACAGGCACTCGGCCGACCTTCAAAAAGATAATCGCCTTTTTGAACGGCATATTGAGTGCCGGAGAGGGTGGCCGCGGTCTTAAAAAACGCCGTACTGCGAATCAGTCCTTCTTTTTTCAGCCTCTCGGCAATAGAAGAAAGACCTTCCCCGCTCTCCACCGAAAACGATCGAACATCATCAACTCCGCGCGGAGGCGTATTTAAAACAGCCGCAGTAATCGCAACTGAAATCGACAAAACGGCGGCAAAAGCTCCGGCTGCCACAAGCGCAATGACAACTCTTCTCTTCACCTCAACTCCTATTTTTCCAAAATAAACTCGACGCGCCGGTTTTTCCAGTTTTCGCGTTTCCACAACTCGGCATCTTTTTTCGGATCAACAATCGGAAATTTTCCGCCGCGTCCGACCGCCGACAACCGCGACGGTTCGATACCGACTTTGACCAACTCGTTGACAATGGTTTGCGCCCGAGCCAAAGAAAGCGGATACAAAGCTTCAGCCTCTTCTCTCTGCGCCCGCGCTTCATCGTACCACAAAACCGCGTTGGCATGACCTTCGACCTGAACCTGATACGATTTGTATTTTTTCAGCGTTTGCGCCAATCGATTTAAAACGGCGCGGTTTTTCGCTGTCGATTCGGGATCGGAACTCTCCAGCGACGGCGAATTTGCGGCAAAGATGATATTGGCGATTTGAATTTTCAGATGATCGCCGTCTTTGACGACAAGAATATCCACAGGAATGACGCCGGAAATTTCGCTGTAATTTCCCCACTCGTCCGCCGCCATAAACCGATACGGATAATCTTCCGCCGAAAAAACGGTATCTCCTTTGCCGGAACGACCGTCCCAACGAATCGCATCGACCCGTTTGCCGCGACCGGCAAAACTCTTAAACGGATTGTTTTTCGGATCGAAAATCGCAAACTGCCACTTGGCAATCTCGCTCGCATCATCAAAGGCGATATGAATCAACAATTCGTCGTTAACATTATCATTGTCAGGCGAAAACGGCAGCGGAGACAAGTCGACATTCAGTACCGGAGGAGTCACATCGACGACAAGACTCTCAATGACAGCTTCGGGACGATTTCCTTTCAGATAATCAACGGCAAATGTCAGACGGTAATTGCCTTCCGCTATCTGCCCGTCATCAGTTTTTCCGTCCCAAACAAGAGAATCGGGAAGCGTGGGTCCATCACCTGAATACGTTTTTTGTCCTTTTTCACCTTGAATCAAAATACGCCAGCTTTCAATTCCGGTTTTATACGAAACAGTCGGTTTCAGCGTCATCGCATCAAGACGTCCGTCACCATTCGGTGAAATTCCCTTGGAAGAAGCGGAAACCGAAACCAATGTCGGCGTTTTATCAAGATGAATTTCTTTAACCTCGGCAAAAAAACGATTGCCTGCCTCATCGACCGATTCCAATTCATAAGAATAAACGCCGTTAGGCAGCAGATTGCCCTGATTGTTTTTTCCATCCCACTCGAAATCAGACAGAGTCCCGGAAGTTTTAAAATTTCGAACAATCCGACCGTTCTGATCTTTGATCACGCCGCGCCACAAAGATTCCGAGGAGGAGCTCTGTTTCCATGTCAGCACGTCGCGCAAACCGTCTCCATCCGGAGAAAACCACAGATTGTCGTATTCCAAATCCGCCTTCGGGTAGGTGGTTTTCAATAAAACGGCACGGGAAAGACGCTCCGCCTTTTGTCCGTTTTCAAAAACGGCATTCAAACGGAAACGATACAAACCGTCGGGTAAAACGGTTCCGTCGTCGTCCTTTCCATCAAAACGGTAGCGCGGCTGAATATAGCCGTCATTCGGAAAACTTCTGACAACACGATCATCGGCATTAATAACGGTCAATTCAAAAGATTCCAGACTGCCGGAATTTTCGATTTCCGGAATCAGTTCGACACTCTCTTTAATACCGTCGCCGTTGGGACTGAACGCAGCATAATCGGTTTTCAGTTCAACCGCGCTCTTTTTGGTGTCAACGGTAAAAGCAACCGCACGGCTTTCTCCCGCATTGCCGGCGGCGTCAACAGCCGAAAGCTTGTAAACGTATTCGCCGTCGGGCAGAACTTGGTTATCGCTGCCGTAACCGTCAAAAACAAAGGTTTCGGGAAGTTTTCCGTACCATTTCTGCGAAAAAACCGTGCGTCCGTCTTGATCGGTAATTTCTGCCGTCCATTCATCCTCTTCCGTTCCTGTCTGAACGATTTCCAGCCGATCCTTTTGTCCGTCTTCATCGGGCGAAAAGATCGCATCGGGAATTTCGACTGCAGCCGACGGAGAGACTGTATCAATGCGGAACTGCGGCGTTACCGATCGGGGACGATTCCCGTTGCGGTAAACAACATCCAGCCGAGCCGTATAAACGCCGTCGGGGAACGGTTCTCCGTTCTCCTGCAATCCGTCAAAAACAAATCCGCCTAAAATGTCGGTTCCCGTCCCCGTCAGCTCTTTCACCGTCTCGTCCGCTTCGTTTACGATGCGAACAGACCATTCGATAATATCATCCTTTACAGTCAAATCGGGAGTAAATGTCAGAAACGAAAGTCCGCTTTCGCTCTTCGGAGAAAAGGCAGCCGCATCGACAAAGAGCTGAACCGGCGTCTGTTCCGTATTCAGCACAATTCCATCCAAAAAAGCTTCAGTTCGGTTTCCGGCTCGGTCAACTGCCTCCGCCCGATAGCGGTAAGTGCCATCGGGAACGGGAATCCCGCTTTGATTGCCGCCGCCCCAAACAAGACGCTTCGGCAGCCTTCCTTCGTAATTCTTTCTGTCGACAACACCGATAAAATCGTTTTCAATCTGCGTCTTCCAAAGAACCTCTTCGGAAGAAACCTGCCCGATATCCAGAAAATCTTTATTGCCGTCTCGGTTCGGCGAAAAAATCAAATCATCCGCTTCGTATTCAAATGAAACTTCGGGATAAACAGTATCGACCACAAAATAAACTCTATCGGTTACTGCGGTATTGCCGTTTTCGTCGGTTGCCGTCAAATAAAACGAATACAGTCCGTCGGGAACAATTTCTCCGGAATCGGAAGTTCCGTCCCATTCGATTTCGGATGGAATGTAGATTCCTTCATAAGGGCGAAAAAGATTTCTGAAAAAATCGAGACTTCGGTTTTCGGCGCGCTGTTCTTTGTTCTGCAAAACACGAACCGGCTCTCCGGTGCTGTCTTCGACAACAAAACGATAGGACTGAACCAACCGCGTATCTCGGATATCGAGCTTTACTTTGAGAGAGTCGCGGATGCCGTCAAAATTAGGGGAAATGAAATACGACGGCTGCGGATTATCCGAAAACGGCGGCGGCTGAATTTCTTTGTCGGGCCTATCCTCAGCGACAGGCGTCAACGAATTCTCCTTTTCACCTCCGGCCGCAATCAAAATTCTGTGAGCCGGGGGCGTTTTATGAAATATTCCTTCCGTTGCTGTATTATTTCGAATCAAATCGAAACGGTTGTCGCCGCGCAATGAAATCTCCCCAACGGAAACCGCCGCTTCCGTATCAATTTCAAAGAAGGCGTCCGTCTCCGGATCGTCATTTTCGACATTAAACCGAATATCGGGCGCATAAGTGTCCTCGCCTCCGAGAAAAACGGTCGCACCCGCCTGGTAGGTCCACAGATTCAGACCGTCGACAGCGCCTGAAGAGGCTTTAAAGTGCGCTTCCGTCAGTTCTTGCGCTTTTACGGCATCCGAAGCTTTCGGAATATAACGGACAACAAATCCGAAAGAAGGCAGCAAATCAGAGTAATCGCCGTCGCGCAGTTGTAATGCATTCAGCCGCGAAGAGACGGAAAAAGCAAAAATTCGCTCAAATTCAAATAAAAACCCGGCGCCGACTTCGAAATTCATCATAGACGGAAGAAAAATTTCCGACTCAAATCCCAAACGGAAGCGGTCGGTTTTAAACGCCGAAAATGAAAGCCCCGCCTGAACGGAAAATAAGTCGGGAGCAATCATGCCTTTATTATTTTGATCGGCAGAAAACGGCGATAAAGTTCCCCATCCTAAATTCTGGAGCGCCAATCCCCATTGAAAATCGGTAACATCTCCCACCCGTCCCGGCTTGTGAACAACACCCAAATCGGCAGCAATCAACCAGTCGAGAGGATTTTCTTCCAAGCCGCCGAACACGGTTTTTAGTCCCAATCCGAGATAAAGTTCTTCGTACACTTTTTTTCCGAGAGCGACATTAAAGAAACCTTGATTTCCGAGAGCGTACTCATTCCATGAAGAGTGAAAATATCCGCCTGTCAAAGTGAAATAACCGACAGGACTGGGAAGACCGGCTCCGAATGTCAATGCGTGCCCCGGATAACCGTTTTCGTGCTCTCCCGTACGGCCGACAATTCCCGCATAGTTAACGTCAAACGCAAAACGCTGCCGAAATGCTTGTACCGCCGGATTGACAAACGTATCCGTCAATGAACCGCTTTGAAGTACGCCCGCTCCCGACGCTGTTTGTCCGGGATTCAGTAAGTCATAATAACGATCCGATTCGCCGTTGGGTTCAAAAGAGAGAGAAAAAAGCTGCACCGGCAACAGCAGACTTAAAAACAGAATCCCGAAACCGCGCTTCATTTTCAATCCTCCCATTCATCCAAAGATTGGTAAAACGACTCGATATTTTGCAGCTGACTGAGAGTCAGCTCTTCGTTCAATTTCCGTTCGATTCGGATCATCAGTCGTCCCAACGACGGCGATAAATCCGCCGCCCGATTCTTTTTTAAAAGGATGTATAAACCGACGCACTCTTTAAAATTCAGATCCATCGTCGAATTCTCCCTTCATCAAATCCCGACGGCGGCAAATTTCCGCTGCCGCAACAGTTTCTCCGTGACCGATTCCCGGGCAACGGGACGATTCGGCGTTCCACGCCTCTTCGGAACCGATCAAATGAGGCCAAAACGGATAAGCCGCGCACTGCGCGGGGCGAACGGAGTAAATTTCGCAGCCGTTATTCCAAAAAATGCAGTCAAAACTGGATTTTTCTTTCAAGGAAACACGGCTTCCTTCTCCGCTGTACAAAAGACGGCAGTAAACCCGAAAAAAATCCTCCGGAATCATATTCAAAAAAGAAGCGATTTTTTTCGCTTCGCCTTTCTTTAGAAACACAACGCCCGGTTCGTGGCGGCAGCAGGCGGAGCAGCGGCGGCATTCGAACTTCAATCCGTCATCGTAAAACATTCCCGTTATTTTAAAACAGAGGAAAAGGAAAGTCAAGGGATTAAAAGGCAAAAAAAAAAATCCGGATAAATCCGGATTTTGGGGAGAGAAGGATTCGAACCTTCGAAGGCGTAAGCCAACAGATTTACAGTCTGGCCCCTTTGGCCACTCGGGAACCTCCCCGTTTTTCCAGCCACCTGTCAGATTCGAACTGACGACCCCGAGATTACAAGTCACGTGCTCTGGCCGGCTGAGCTAAGGTGGCACACTCGCGTCAGCATTTTGCGCAAAACATCAACGCATCAGCGCAAATCATTTCTGATATCCTAATATAAACCGTTTTTCGTTTTTTTGTCAACCCAATTTCCGATTTTTTTATAAAGGATTCGATTATTTACGAAAGTCTTCCTTTAAAATCATCGTAATTGAATTTTCGAACAGTTTTAACCGTTCCGTCTGTCTTCAGTACGGCGAGAGACGGCAGCGGCATGCCGTTGAAGGTGTTGTTTTTCACAAATGAATAAATGACAGCGTCTTCGAAAATCAGGCGGCTGCCCGGTTCCAACGGTTGATCGAATGAATAATCGCCGATAATGTCGCCCGCCAGACAAGTTGATCCGGTCAGACGATATAAACAGCGCTTTTCTCCCGGCAAACCGCTTCCCCAAAGCGGCGGTCGGTACGGCATTTCCAAAACATCCGGCATATGACAGGCTGCAGAAACATCGAGCAACGCAATATCAACCTCATTTTGAACAATATCAATAACCGTTGCCGTCAAATACCCCGCTTGATAGGCAATCGCCTCTCCCGGCTCCAGGTAAACGTCTGTTTTGTATTTTTCCCGAAAACGGACGACGGTTTCAATCAATGTCTGCCGATCGTAATCCCGGCGGCTGATGTGATGCCCGCCGCCGAAGTTAACCCACTTCATACGCGGTAAAAAACGTCCGAATTTTTCTTCAACTGCCGCAAGCGTTTTAACCAAAGCGTCGCTGTTTTGTTCGCAGAGCGTATGAAAATGCAGCCCTTCAAGACCGTCGATTAAATCTTCTCTGAATTGCGAAATCGTTGCACCGAGACGCGATTTCGGTGCGCAGGGATCGTAGATCGCCTTCCCTTGCGTCGAGCACTCAGGATTAATTCGAATTCCACAACTCTTACCGGATCTCAACGCCGTTTCTCGGAATTTTTCCCATTGGGAAAACGAATTGAAGCTAATATGATCGCATATTTTCGTGATTTCTTCAAATTCTGCTTCTTTGTACGCCGCGCAAAAAACGTGCGTCTCCTTCCCCATTTCCTCGAATCCAAGTCTTGCTTCAAAGAGACCGCTGGCTGTTGTTCCGTCCAAATATTTTCCGATCAGCGGATAAAGCGACGGAAGGGCAAACGCTTTCTGCGCCAACAAAATTTTGCAGCCGGATTTTTCGGAAACATCGCGCAGAATTTCAAGATTTTCAATCAAGCGTTTTTCATCGACAATGTATGCCGGTGTTTCAACGGAAAAAAGCGCATCGCAGTCCATTTCAATCCACCGGTACCGGATGAAAATCTTCGATCCACGGCAATCCTTGTCGATTCAGCTCTTCCATAAACGGATCCGGATCAAACTGTTCGACGTTCCAAACGCCGGGACGATTCCATTTTCCGCTCATCACCATCATGGCGCCGATCATAGCGGGAACGCCGGTCGTGTAGGAGACAGCTTGACTGCCGACCTCTTTGTAACACTCTTGATGATCACAGATGTTGTAGAGGTAATATGATTTCGGTTGACCGTCTTTGATACCGTGAAAAATACAGCCGATGTTGGTCTTTCCGACGGTGCGCGCTCCCAAATCGGCGGGATTCGGCAGAACTGCTTTAAGGAATTGCAGCGGAACGATTTTCTTGCCTTCAAATTCAATCGGTTCGATTGAAGTCATGCCGACATTCTCAAGACATTTTAAGTGACGCAGGTAACTCTCCCCGAATGTCATAAAAAATCGAATGCGTTTGACACCTTTGATGTTAATCGCCAGGCTTTCAATCTCTTCATGATGAAGAAGGTACATCTCTTTTTTGCCGACGCCGGCAAAGTCGTATTCTCGTTTGATTTCCATCGGTTTTGTTTCAATCCAATGACCGTTTTCCCAGTAGCTGCCGTTGGCGCTGACTTCGCGAATGTTGATTTCCGGATTGAAGTTGGTCGCAAACGGATAACCGTGATCGCCGCCGTTGCAATCAAGAATATCGATGGTGTGAATTTCGTCAAAAATATGTTTTTGCGCATAAGCCGCAAAAACGCCGGTGACGCCGGGATCAAATCCGCTTCCCAAAACGGCGCAGAGACCGGCTTTTTCGAATTTTTCTCGATACGCCCACTGATACTTGTATTCGAATTTAGCTGTATCCTTTGGTTCATAGTTGGCAGTATCGACATAATGAGCTCCGGTTTTCAGACAGGCATCCATAATCGTCAGATCCTGATACGGCAGCGCCAGATTCAGAACAACATCGGGTTTGAAATCTTCCATTAGGGCAACAAGTTCTTCGACGTTGTCTGCGTCGACTTGAGCCGTTTTGATTTTCGTCGCGGTTGTCCCTTCCAGTTTGCGTTTTAAGTCGTCGCATTTGGATTTTGTCCGACTGGCGATTAAAATTTCTTCAAAAATACCGCTGTTTTGACAGCATTTGTGAATTGCGACGCCTGCCACACCGCCGCATCCGACAATCATGCATTTTCCCATCTTTAACTCCTTTTGCGTTTCGTTATTTGAAGTAAAACTTCCCGCGCTAACTTACAGATAACGGCTGTCGAACAGCCGCTTAAATCGTAGTGAGGCGACAGTTCGACCAGATCGCATCCGATCACATTTAACTGATTAAATTGAAGAACAGCGTTGAGCAAATCTTTAAACGCAGCGCCTCCCGGTTCCGGCGTTCCGGTTCCCGGAAAGACTGACGGATCCAAAACATCCGCATCAATTGTGATATAAACCGGTTTTTCGCGCAGTTTTCCGACAGTCTCTTCGAATCCGTTTAAATCGAATTTTCGTATTTCGGTATGCGCTTCGGCAAATTCGAATTCGTGCCGCTCTCCGCTGCGAATTCCGAACTGATGAATCCGTCCGTCTCCCGTTAAATCCCAAATACGGCGCATCACTGTCGCGTGGGAAAGTTTTTCACCCAGATAATCGTCGCGCAAATCGGTGTGAGCGTCGAAGTGAATCACGTGTAAATCGGGATAACGGTGCAAAACGGCTTTAACCGCTCCAAGGGTCGCCAAATGTTCGCCGCCAATCATCAAAAATTTCTTGCCGTCATTTGTCAGCTTCAACGCAAACCGTTCGATTTCCGCAACCGCTTTTTCCGGACTGCCGAACGGCAACTCCAAATCGCCTCCGTCAAACAGCAGCCGGTCGGTCAAATCTTCGCCGCAATACGGAGAATACGTCTCCAATCCCTCCGACTCGCTGCGTACGGCAGCCGGAGCGAACCGAGAGCCGGGTCTGTAGGAAACCGTTCCGTCAAACGGCGCGCCGAAAAGAACGGCTTCTGCCTGAGCGTATTCGGCGCCGCACGCCAAAAAGGTCTTAACGTTTTTATTCACGATTCAAAAGCTCCTTAACGTAATTCGGCAGCGCAAAGGCGCCCCGGTGAAGATCGGTGTTGTAATAACGGGTTTTCAGATTCAGCGCGTTCCAGGCGTCGGCTTTTAAATCGACTAAAGGATGGAATTTTTTCGAAGCAAATCCGAAAAGCCAGTGTCCCGACGGATAAGTGGGAATGTGAGCCTGATAAACTTCAGCAATCGGAAAAACGCGTGAAATGTGACGGTGCGTCCTGATCGCCTCTTCAGCATCATTGCAATAAAACGGACTTTCGTGCTGATTGATCAAAATTCCGTTTTCCGTCAGAGCGCGGAAACAGTTTCCGTAAAACTCTCGTGTAAAAAGCGACTCTCCCGGTCCGAACGGATCGGTTGAATCGACAATGATTAAATCATATTGATTTTCTTTACAGCGGACGAATTTCAAACCGTCCTGAATGTGCAAGGAAACACGGGAATCGTCGAATCCGCACGCTGTCTGCGGTAAAAACCGACGGCACACCTGCGCGACACGACCGTCGATTTCCGCAACATCAACCGAACAAACGCTTGCATATCGAGTCAGTTCCCGTAAAACACCGCCGTCTCCCGCACCGATAACCAAAACCCGTTTAATTTCCGGAAAAACAGCCATTGCGGGATGGACAATCATTTCGTGATAAATGAATTCGTCTTTTTCTGTCAGCATCATGATTCCGTCGAGAGCCAGAAATCGACCGAACTCATTTGAATCAAAGACCGAAATCGTCTGATGTTCGCTTTTTTCATGATGAAGCTGAGACTTAACGCGAATCGACAGACGAACCGACGGCGTGTGATACTCACTGAACCAAAGATCATCCATGTCGTTCTCCTTTTAAAACGTTTAAGCGGGAGAGGTCCGGCGATTCGGCACCTGTCATCAGACAACCCTTCTCTTTTGATTGGCGAATCAATCCGATGATCTCTTCCGTGATGGCTTCTCCGGGAGCCAAAATGGGAATTCCGGGAGGGTAACTCATCACAAATTCGGCGCAAACCCGGCCGGCGCAAGCGTTTAAAGGAATGCTTTCCTTTTCGGCAAAAAACGCGGCTTGAGGCGGTAAAACTACCTGAGCTTCGACACCGACGGCGGCCGGCTGCTGTTTGTTCGGTTTTTTGTAAAGGCGGCGGATTTCGTCGAGAGCTCCGATCAGCCGTTCGATATTTTTGCTTTTATCTCCGACAGAAATGTAAGCCAAAATATTTCCCAAGTCGCCGAATTCGATTTGAATATCAAAATCGTCGCGAAGCAAATCGTAAACTTCAATTCCCGAAAGACCGATGCCGAGAGTGTTGACAGCCAGTTTTGTTTCGTCAAAATCAAAGACCGACTCGCCGTCAATCAACTCTTTTCCGTAGGCGTAATACTCTCCGATTGCGTTGATTTCTTCCCGAGCATAGGCGGCAAAATCGACAGTTTTCTTAAAAATTTCCTTTCCGTGAAGCGCCAAATTGCGGCGGGAAATATCAAGACTGGCCAACAAAAGATAGGATGCGCTGGTGGTTTGCGTTAAATTGATGACTTGAAGAAGACGGTCGGCGTTGATGTTTTTCCCGCAAAGCAATAATGAACTTTGAGTCAAAGAACCGCCGGATTTGTGCATACTGACGGCTGATAAATCAGCGCCGGCATCCATCGCCGAAATCGGAAAATTTTCACCGAAGTGAAAGTGGGCGCCGTGTGCTTCGTCAACCAACACCGTTAAACCGAATCTGTGAGCCGTTTCGGTCAACTGTTTTAAATCGGAACAGATACCGTAGTACGTCGGATTGTTTATAAAAACCGCCTTTGCGTTCGGATGGCTTTTAACCGCGCAAAGAAGATCGTTTACGGTCATTCCGGCCGCGATTCCCGGCAACGGCAAAACTTTCGGATTAATGTACACAGGAACGGCGCCGCAAAGAACGAGGGCGTTAAGAACGCTCTGATGGACGTTTCGCGGCAGAATAATCTCATCTCCGGTTCTGACGCTCGCCCAAATCATTGCCTGTACTGCCGAAGTCGTTCCGCCGACCATGAAAAAGGCGTGCGCCGCGTTGAAGGCTTCAGCGGCCGTCTCTTCCGCCTCTTTGATGACGCCGTCAGGATGCATTAAATTGTCCAACGGTTTCATCGAATTGACGTCAACCGAAAGACAGCGTGAACCGAGAAAATCGGTCAAATCGGGATTCCCAAATCCCCTTTTATGCCCCGGAACGTCAAAGGGCACCAAACGCGATCGACGAACCTCTTCGAGAGCTTCCGCCAAAGGAGCCCTGCTCTGATTCCTCAATTCTGTCCTCCGCGAAAAACGTTGCAGCCGCTGAAAATCTCAATCATTTCACTGCGAAGCGTATTCGTTATCGCCAGACGAACCTTCGGCGCAATCTCATACACATCCGAATTAAAGAGATAATTTTGAAGAATCAAATCTTTAATCAACATTCGCGTATGAAAAATATTGGCCTGATAGACGTTGATATCGACGGCGTCGTATTTCTGCAGAATGTCGCCGTTGATGTAATTTTGAATTGAGGCGATGGCGTGATCAATAAAAAGTTTTTCGCCTCCGAGATTGCGGGTAAAGCCGCGTACACGGTAATCGATCGTGATAATATCCGAATCAAAGCTATTGATCAGAAAGTCCAAAGTTGACAGCGGTGTAATCTGACCGCAAGTTGTCACATCAATATCGACTCGGAATGTGGCAATCGATGTCTCGGGGTGATATTCCGGATACGTATGCACCGTCACATGGCTTTTATCGAGATGGGCTACGACCGTCTCGCCGCTGCGGTTTTTAACCATGCTCTCTTCGGCAATCAGAAATGTGACGCTCGACCCTTGCGGTTCGTAATCTTGTTTGGAAATATTGAGAACCGTTGCGCCGATCATCCCCGTGAGTTTCATCAGAATGTCGGTCAGCCGTTCGGAGTTGTACTGTTCGTTGATGTATTTGATATAATCTTGCTGTTCCCTGACAGTTTTCGCGTAACAGATGTCGTATATGTTAAAGCTCAACGATTTCGTTAAATTGTTGAACCCGTGCAGTTTCATTTTATCCGGCATAAATCCCTCCGAAAAGATTTTCGCAATCACGCCTGACGGGGGGATTCAACGTTGAATTCGATATTAAAAACCGACTCGCCGTATCAACCGTTTCACAAGCGTGTATCGCCTACACTCGGCATAAAGCCGACGGCAATTTCTTGCCGCTTATAAAAGATGCGTTTCCGCAATCAAATGTGATTCCTCACAATCGGCATTTGACCCGGCTGTCCGTATGGCCTCTGAAACTCTCTAAGAGTCGGTCCGTCATCTTCGTCGATAAAACGAATAGACAAAAACAGAGTAAACGATTTCTCTGTTTTTGTCAAGAGGTTTTTATCGCCTCAATGCCTCCTATTCCCACTCGATTGTTGCCGGCGGTTTTGAAGTGATGTCGTAAACAACGCGGCCGACCTCTTTGACGCTGTTGGTAATCAGCGCACTGATTTCAAGCAAATCCGCCGCCTCAAACGGAAATACATCAGCAGTCATTCCGTCTTTGCTGACAATCGCGCGCAGAGCAACAACCGATCCGTATTTGCGGGCGTCTCCCGCCACACCGACGCTTCGATCGCTGAGTAAAACGCAAAACGCCTGCCAAATACGGTCATAGAGGCTGCGCCGTTTTAATTCGGAGATGAAAACAGCGTCGGCCTCCCTCAAAACATCGCAGCGCTCCTTTGTCACCTCTCCCATAATCCGCACTCCGAGACCGGGACCGGGAAACGGATGACGAAAGAGAATGGAATCGGCAATCCCAACCAATTTTCCTAAACTTCTCACTTCGTCTTTGTAGAGTTTATCCAGAGGCTCGATAATCAGACCGGCGGCGCGTTTGGCTTCGATTAATGGCGTGCGCACATTGTGATGACTTTTAATGACCTGCGCTTTTTTTCCGACGCCTTTTCCCGATTCAATTAAATCGGTATAGAGCGTTCCTTGGGCCAGAAAATAGTCTCCGATATTCAGTTTGCCGATCTCCTCTTCCTGGACTTTGACAAACATATCTCCAATGATTTTCCGTTTTTTTTCCGGTTCGATAACGCCTTTCAAAGCCCCTAAAAAACGATCTTCGGCGTGAATCAGGTAAAGATTGACGGCGCCGAGTGTCTTCAGAATCGCCGCCACTTCATCCGATTCGTTTTTCCGCATCATGCCGGTGTCGATGTACATTAAATGAACCTGTTCAGGCGGCAGTGATTTTAAAAGCAGACCGCCGACAACGGTAGAATCAACGCCGCCGGAAATCAGCAGCAACACCGGTCGAGTACCGACTTTTTCGGCAATTTGCTTTCTGACGGTCCCCAAATACGATTCCATCGACCATTCAGCGGCAGCGGAACAAATTTTTAATACAAAATTCTTTAAAATTTCCGTTCCGTATTCGCAGTGAGTCACTTCCGGATGGAACTGGATTCCCCAAATGCGTTTTTCGGGATGAAAAGCGGCAGCAATGTGGTGTTCGCTGTCAGCAATGACGCGAAAACCGTCCGCCGGCGTTTGAATGCTGTCACCGTGGCTCATCCACGAAGTGAAATTCTCCGGAATCCCATCAAACAGAATATTCTCTTCCCGATAAACGATACGGCTGCGCCCATACTCTTTCTTTTCCAGCGACTCAACACGGCCGCCGAAAAAACGGGTTAAATTTTGAAAACCGTAACAAATTCCCAAGATCGGCAGTCCTGCTTCGAGCCACTTCGAATCGAACATCGGCGCCCCTTCTTCGTAAACCGAATAAGGAGATCCCGAAAAGATCACTCCTTTGAGATTTTCCTTCGGAACTTCATCGGACAAAATATCGCCGGGAAGAACGTCGCTGTAAACGCCGAAGTCACGGATACGGCGGGCAATCAACTGCGTCGTTTGACTGCCGAAATCCAAAACAATTATTTTGTCCATGGATCCTCCGCATTAAATGTTTGATCACGGTCGGGTCCGACGGAAATAATCGAAATCGGAGTACCGGTAAACTCTTCTATAAAATTCAGATAATCAAGACACTCAGTCGGAAGTTCCGCTTTCGACCGAACGCCGCCCAGCGGTTTTTTCCATCCTTTGAAAGTTTTGAGCACCGGCTCGGCCTTTTCCAAGTCGGTGATTTTCGACGGAAATTCCGCCGTCTCTTTGCCGTCAATCCGGTATCCGACGCACGCTCGGATCTCATCCATTCCATCGTAGACGTCAATGTGAGTCAAAACCAATCCGGTGATCCCGTTGACAATGCAGGCGTAGCGCAGCGCCGTGAGATCGAGATAGCCGCAGCGGCGGGCGCGGCCGGTTGTGACGCCGTACTCATGTCCCAGTTCGCGAACGAGGGTCTCCAAATCGCCGTCGCGCTCCTCTTTAAATTCCGTCGGAAACGGTCCGTTGCCGACACGGGTTTGATACGCTTTAAAAATTCCCAGAATTTTATCGAGCTTTTTAGGACCGACGCAGCCACCGACCGACGCTCCCGCCGCGCAGGAAAATCCGGAAGAGACAAACGGGTACGTTCCCGAATCCAAATCGAGCAGCGCGCCCTGCGCGCCTTCAAAGAGATTCATTGAATTTTTTCTCTCTTCCATCCAATAAGCAGCATTGACAACCATCGGCGCCAATTTTTCTTTATATGGATCCAAAAACGCCTTCTCCTCAGCTGTAAGCCGCGAATAAAACTTTTCGTCGTACAAATCGCAGACGCGCAGACCGTCTCGGTTGGCTTTCTGTCCGTAAGCAATGCCGATTCCGCGTCCGGTAGTTCCGATCGGAAAACGGCGTTTTTGGTCTTGTTCCTTATCAACCGCTTTATACGAAGGCAAAACCAGGTGCGCGCGGTCGGAAACGAATAACCGGCCTTTCCAGTCAACACCCTGCGTTTCGAGTTCCGCCAATTCGTTGAAAAGCGCTTCAGGATCGATGACCATTGCCGCTCCCAAAAGACATTGCTTACCCGGATAAACCATTCCCGACGGCACCAAATGAAGTTTGTATGTGCGTCCGCCGGCAACGATGGTATGTCCCGCATTGGCACCGCCTGAAAAGCGAATAACATTTTCGGCTCGGTCGGCTAAATAGTCGACAATCTTTCCTTTTCCCTCATCGCCCCACTGAGCGCCGATGATCACCAAATTCATTTTGAGACTCCTCCGTCGAAATCGTTTATCTGCGCGAATAATTCGGCGCTTCCTGCGTAATTAAAACGTCATGAGCGTGACTTTCCTGCAATCCGGCACCGGAAATTTTAACGAAGCGGCGGTAATTTTTCAGCAGATCGAGCGTGCGACAGCCGCAGTACCCCATACCTTTCTTCAATCCCGTCGTCAGCTGAACCAAAAAGTCTTTCAGCTCGCCTTTGTACGGAACGTTTCCTTCAATTCCTTCGGGGACGGGCTGATCACCGTCTTTCATCTGATAACGATCTCCGGAACCTTCATTGATGGCGCCTATAGAGCCCATACCGCGGTATTGTTTGAACATCCGTCCTTCGTAAATCACCTCTTTTCCCGGCGATTCTTTCAAACCGGCCAACAGATTGCCGAGCATGACGCAGGAAGCCCCGGCGCCGATTGCCTTGACAATATCTCCAGAAAATTTAATACCTCCGTCGGCAATAATCGGCACATTGTACTTTTTGGCCTCTTCAGCACAGACCAAAACCGCCGTGAACTGCGGCATTCCGCTGCCGGCTACAATCCGCGTCGTGCAAATCGAACCGGGACCGACGCCGACTTTTACCGCATCGGCGCCGGCTTCGCACAGTCGGCGAGTGCCTTCCGCCGTAACAACATTGCCTCCTATGACAGGAATATCGTAGCGTTTCTTAATGGCAGCTACGGCTTCGATGACGTTGCGGCTGTCTCCGTGAGCGGCGTCAAGAGCGACAAAGTCAACGCCCGCTTCGGTTAAAAGCGGCATCCGCTTCTGCCAGTCCATCGGCGAAACGGCAGCACCGACAATCAGCCGTCCTTTTTTGTCCGTTGCCGCATTCGGATAACTTTGGTGTTTTTCCATATCTTTAACGGTAATCAATCCTGTCAGCCGCCGACCGTTATCGACAACGGGCAGTTTTTCGATTTTATATTGATGGAATTTTTCGACAGCCGATTCGGGACTCGGATCTCCCTCTTCCACAATCACGTTTTTTGTCATGCGGTCAACGACTTTTTCGGAGTTATCGTTGCAAAACATAATATCGCGGTGAGTGATAATGCCAACCAAAGTTCCGTCGTCTTGAACAACGGGAAGTCCGGAAACGCCTTCTTTCTGAATAATCCTCCGCACATCGCCGACGGTCATTTTATCAGAAACAGTAATCGGATTATCAATAACCCAATTCAAAAAACGTTTGACGGCAAAAATTTGTTTGGCCTGAACTTCAGGCGTCAAATTGCGATGGATAACGCCGGCGCCGCCGTTCAACGCCAAAGCGATTGCCATATTCTCTTCTGTCACCGTATCCATAGCTGCGGACAAAACAGGCGCATTCAACCTGACGTTTTCAAAAAGCTGTACAGAGATGTCCGCTTCCGACGGAAGAAAATCGGCATATCCCGGCACCAATAGAACGTCATCGTAACTCAACGCATCGAAAATTTCCATAAAAAACTCCTATGTTACATTCTATCTGAAATACGAAAAAAAGTCAAAGAAGAATCGTCAACTTCTTGATTATCTTGAATGTTTCTTTTATCATAATTGCGGAGGTTTGCGTGAAAAACCGATTATTCGTTTTGACTCTTCTTCTGACCGCCGGAACCGTTTTCTTTCTCCCGGGATGCCGCCGAAATTCGACGCACGGACTTTTTACCGCCCTCAACGTCGAAGAACAGACCGAAAAAGCGGACAAAAGCGATTGGATTTCCGAAGACGCCGAAACGCAAAACGAACCGTTTGTCCACATTTCCGACGAATGGTCGCTGTTTCACGTTATTTCCGAGAACATTAACGCCGACGAATTCCAAGAACAGATTCTGATCGTTAAAGAAAAAAATACCGTTGCCTCTTTTATCGAACTGTTGATTGTCCGCTTCGATCCGCTTTCCAACTCTTATATCATCTCCGATCGACTGAAAACAAGAGCCACCGTCACCGAAAATTTCAATGTCCAGACAATCGATTTAACGGGAAATTTCAAACTTGATCTGATTTGCCAAGGTATCAATGCAGCCGGAGAAGCGACCTTGGATGCGTTCTGCGAAGAATCGCCGAAATTCGAAGCGGATCTGCCGTTTTACCGTTCGATTCTATCGATTTCCGTCCCCGGAGTGATCGAAATTCAATCACGAGAGCGAAACAACCCGGAATATATCGATAAAACCGAACCGGGAGAACCGTTTACCATCATCGCCAAACGAGCCGCCTCCCGCCTGAATTTTACAATCGAGGAAATTTATTCGTGGAATGAAGATGAAGGCGTTTACAAAAAAAGCGGCGAGACGACTGTTTCCGACAACATCCGTGATCCGTCGGCATTGAGGCGAATCATCGGCGAAACAACTGATTCATTTGCCGCCATGATTGACGGTGCTTGGAAATTCGAAAACTCAAATACGATTCTGTTTCTGAACGCGCAAACCGAAAAAATCGAACTTTACGATTACGATTCAATCGAAAGTTACGCGTGGACACAGACTTACAAATCGCTCTACAATCGCTTCACGATTCAAGGTTATAACGATTACATCAAATTCATCATTCTCTCTTTGAGAATAACGGTTCTCTCTCCGAATGAAATTTTAATCGATGTCTACGACGTTAATTCCAACTCCGTCACCTTTAAGAAGAACATTCCGCTTTCGGGGCGTTACACCCGACTTGACGACGAAGAAATTTTCACACCGGAAAAACCGAAATCGCTCGTTCTGCGGGAGCTTTCCGGCGTCTACCTATCGGAAATGAACCGCAGGATACGTTTTGACGGAAATCGATTCGCTTTTTCGGGAGAATCCGCATCGCAGGGATATTTTTCCCTTTATCCGCTGAGCGAAAAAGAGACCATCCTGTGTTTAAAAACCATCAGTCCGACTTATGCTGTCACCGCCGTCGATAATTATCTTATCGATTTCAGCGAAACCAATGAAAACGGAAGAGTGACAAAATCGATCCGACTGACACCGATTCGATTGACCGTTAACGGTGCAGCCGCTATTCCGGGAGCGGAGACGATTCAATACGAACAAGTTGTGGATACGGCTGTCAATTAATAAACGTCGTTGACAATAAACGCTTCAATATCGAGGCTTTTAAGAAAACTAACAGTTCTCTCATAATCGTCTTCAATCGGCAAAACGTAAATTCGGTAAAAAATCTTCCCATTCTGCGTAATTTTCCTGATTTTCCCCGATAATCCCTGCATTTCGAGATCTCTCAGAACAGCGTCCGCATTTTCCGGCAACGAATACGAACCGGCAACAATCAGCCGCCGTTTCTGCGGTTTTTGACTCTCACTCTCTTCCTGAAAATCGACCGCCGCTTTTTCCGTTGCCCCGTTTTCCGCCAACATCAGAGCCGGCGAAAGCAGCCGCAAGTCAAAATCGTCCGGTTCAATCGGATAACCAGCCGTTTTTAGAAGATCCGTAATGCCGGCGAATTCTTTCGGATAGCGGGAAGCAAAAAGCGCAATCCACGGCAAATAATTTTTTACGGATTCATAAGTATCTTTAACGTTGATGTCGAGAATTTTTTGCACGCAGGCGGCGCTGGTTTTTGCCTCTCCTTTTAAAAACGCTGCATAAGCAAAGTAAAAATAGGTTTGAGAAAGAAGAACATCATCACTGCACCGCGCCAAGCAAATGTCAAGCTGATTTTCCGCCCGTTCGATCTGATTGGTTTCGATCAGAAGCGCGGCAGAATGAAGCAGCATATTAAAATCGGGTTCAGAGGGGCGTACGGAAAAAGCCTTTTCGTAACATTCCTGAGCCTGTCGGTAATCGCCTAAAAAATCATACAAATGCGCTTTTCGGGTAAAAATTTCGTACAAAATTTGCGGATCCGAAACCGTTTTTTCAAATTCGGTTAAAATCGACAGCGCCGTCTGAGGATTTTCCTCTTTTTCAAATTCATTCAGAACAGCCGGCCAATCGGCAGCCGCAAGCAGCAGCGGAAAAAAAATCAGAAGAACGGCAAAAAAAATCCGATTATTCGTCATAATGCGGCAGTCCGGAGAGTTTTTTCTTTTCGGGAAGAGCGGTTTTCAGACGAATTTTCTCTTCTTTTCGTTTTTTTCGTTCTTTAAAAAAACGCCCAGTCATTCCCGTTAAAAAAATAAAAGTTGCGAGTAAAAATCCGGCAATAAAAGAGACAGCCACTGTCAGCAAAACCGGAACCGATTCGTAAGATTTAAACACAAGGGAAACCGGCGCTCTGAAATCGAGGTTGAATCCGACGAAAAATGCTGCCAAAATGATGACGAAAAGAAAGAAAAACACCGAAAAAACCGTTTTAAACAGTGTCATCGATTTGCCCCCTGTATGTCGTTCCGGAAAGCGAAAGCAATTTGACGCGAACGAATGATCCTATTATACCGCTTTTTCCCGGAAAAACAACCATACTGTTTTGTTCCGTGCGTCCCAATATTTCGAATCCGTTCTTTTTTGAGACCTCTTCCGCCAAAACCGTCACGGTTTGCCCCAAACGCTTGGTTTTTTCCCAGACGGAAATCTGCCGCTGCAGTTCAATCACTCGCCCCAAACGCTCTTTCTTCACCTCTTCGGAAAGCTGCCCTTTCATTTCGGCAGCCTTTGTTCCCGTCCGCGGATTGAAAAAATATGTGAAAGCGTCCTCGAATCCGACTTCGCGAATTAACTGCAAAGTCTCCTCCAGGTCCGCTTCTGTCTCTCCCGGAAAACCGACCAGCAAATCGGTACTCAAAGCAATTTCCGGCATCTGTCTGCGTATGCGGGAAACCAAGCTCAAATAATACTCCTTGGTATAACAGCGATTCATCGCAGAAAGAATGTTGTTCGCTCCATGCTGAACAGGCAAATGAAGTGATTTGCAAATTTGCGGAAACTCTGCCATTGTATCGATAATTTCATCCGAGAGGTCTTTCGGGTGCGAACTGACGAAACGGAGCCATTTAACCGAAGAAAAGGAGCAAATTTCCTTTAAAAGCCAAGCGAACGAACGTTTGTTCGATGTGTATGAATTGACATTTTGCCCCAATAAAGTGATCTCCATCACTCCTTTTTCTGTTAATTCGTTAATTTCATTGATGATTTCTTCCGGATTTCTAGAAATTTCGCGGCCGCGTACATAAGGAACAATACAGTAAGTGCAGAAATTATTGCATCCGTGCATAATCGGCACAAACGCCTTAAAACTGCCGGGAATCAAGTGATTTCCTCCGAACGCAAAGACGGAAGAGCGCTCCAAATCGATCTCCCCTCGATTCTCTGTCAATTGATCGAGAATTTCCGGAAGGCGGCTTTTTTCTGCGTTGCCGGCAACGCAGTCGACAAACGGGAAACGGCGGCGAATCTCCTCTCCGTAATGATCGGCCAGACATCCGCTGAGAACCAGCGAAACCGATTTTCCACGAAGTGTCGATTTAAAAAATCCAAGACGCCCCCAAACCCTCTCTTCAGCGCTTTTTCGTACCGAACACGTATTCAAAACGATAGCGTGCGCCTCTTCTGGATTCTCCGACGGCTGCCATCCTCTTTCCTTTAAAGCATTTTCCAAGGCGGCACTTTCGGCAAAATTCATTTGACAGCCGTAAGTTTCGAGGTAGTATTTTTTCATGCGTTAATGCTTAAAGCTGCGTTCGCCGGTGAACATCATTGCCGCACCGTATTCGTTGCACGCTTCGATGACCTCGAAGTCGCGAATGGAACCGCCCGGCTGTACGACGGCCGAAACACCTTGTTTCAGTCCGACGTCGATTCCGTCTCGGAACGGAAAAAAAGCGTCGGAAACCATGACGGAATTTTTCAAACCAGCGTTTTCGGCTTTCACCGTTTCAATGATTTCATCGCGTTTGACTTCGTCTTCCAGAAGAGCCCACGGAGTTGCGTATTTTTCGAAAGCCAGACAATCCTGCCGTTTTCGATACGCCTTATCGACAGCAATTTCAGCAACGCCGACTCGATCCTGTTCTCCCGTTCCGATAGCAACGGTTGCTCCGTCTTTAACGAAAATTACTGAATTGGATGTGATTCCGCTCTCTACCAGCCAACCGAAAATCATATCATCGATTTCTTTCTCCGTCGGCTGACGTTTGACTTCATAATGTTGTCCTTTATACTCGGTTTCGGCTTTTAAAAGATCTTTTCCGCTTCTGACCTTCGGAATATAAGAGGTTTGAGCGATAATTCCGCCGTCAACCAACGCTTTGTAATCCAAAACGGGAACGGCAACATAACGGGAAAGATTTTCAATGGCGTTGATGCGCATGACTCTCAGATTTTTATGTTTTGCAAAAATACTGAGAACTCCCTCCTCAAATTCCGGCGCCGCCACCACTTCGGTATAAGAAGCCGCAATCGCTTCGGCCGTCTCCTTGTCGACGGGGCGGTTCACGGTCACCGCACCGCCGAAAGCAGCAATTCGGTCGGCAAAATACGCTTTACGGTACGCTTCTGCCAACGAAGCGCCTTTGGCAGCTCCGCACGGATTGTTGTGTTTGACAATGACAGCCATCGGCGTTTCCTGAAAGTAGCGCAGAATATTAAGAGCATTGTCGACATCGGTGATATTGGTTTTCCCCGGATGCTTTCCGGATTGCAGAAGTTCGGCATCGGAAGCCAGCCAACGCCCGGGCTGGATACAGGTAACGTTGCCGAGTGTTAAATTTCCATTAATCAAGCGGTAAAGCGCCGCCTCCTGCCCGGGATTTTCACCGTAGCGCAGCCCTTTTTTTTCACCGTTGATATCCCATACAACCCGTTCGTACAGCAGAGATTGCCGTTGCGCCGGATCGTCAAAGAATGAAATTTCCATATGTTGGGGAAAGTGGTCATCCTGCACAGTTTTATACATTTTCTGCAATTCGCCCATCATTCACCCCCGATTTTGAATTTGATAAACGCTCAGCGCTGATTCGTCTCTGCTTTCCAGAAAATCGGCAATCGCACGGTCGTAGTCGGCTGTGTGCCGAAAGCCTTTTTGACCTAAACGAAAACGAGTAGCAAGCGACAGTGCGCCGTTGTTCCGTTTCAATTCATCCAAAACTTCTCTGTAATCCGCCGGATCGCAGAGAACAGCTACCCGTAAAAAGTTTTTCGACGAAGCACGCAGCATACACGGACCGCCGATATCGATATTGGTTCGGGCTTCCTCAACCGTAACGTCTGAGCGGGAAACCGTTTCGCGGAACGGATAAAGATTGACGACCGTCATGTCGAATTCAACCGCACCGATCCGTTTTAAATCGGAAAGGTGAGCTTCATTGTATGTTTCGCTTAAAAGCCCGGTGTAAATTTTGAAATCAAGGGTTTTAACCAATCCGCCTTGCATCTCCGGCTGTCCCGTGTAGTCGGAAACCGATTTGAGTTTCGGCGAACCTTTCCCCAGAATTTTTTCGATTGCGGCAAAGGTTCCTCCCGTCGAATAAAAAGTCACTCCAGGGCAGGCATCGCAGAGACCGCGAACAAAATCTTCCAAGCCGCTTTTATCGGAAACGCTAATCAGAACGTTTCGAATCGAAACCGCGTCGTCGACTTTTTCCACAATGTTCAACATGTTTTCTCTCCTCTTTTTTTCAGTGCGCGTTCAGCGGCGGTAATCGTGTTTGCCATCAGCATGGTAATCGTCATCGGACCGACGCCGCCCGGAACAGGCGTAATGTAAGACGCTTTCTCTTTTACTGTTTCAAAATCGACATCGCCGACCAGTCGAAAACCGCTCTTTTTGGAGGCGTCCGGAATGCGGTTGACTCCGACATCGATGACAACAGCTCCCGGCTTGATCATATCGGAGGTAACGGTTGCGGGTCGTCCGACAGCGGCAATCAGAATATCCGCTTCTTTGATCTCGGCTGCCAAATCGGGCGTAGCGGTGTGGCAAACGGTGACGGTTGCGTTTCCGTAAGCCTGCTTTTGAAAAAGCAAATTGGCAATCGGCTTGCCGACGATATTGCTGCGGCCGAGAACAACGGCTTTTTTTCCTTTTGTATCAATATTGCTTCTCATCAGCAGTTGAAGAATTCCGTGCGGCGTGCACGGCAGAAAACACTCCTGTTCCAAAACCATACGGCCGACATTAACGGGATGAAAACCGTCGACATCCTTCTCCGGAGAAATCGCTCCGATGATTTTGTTTTCGTCAATGTGCGGAGGCAGCGGCAATTGAACCAGAATACCGTGAATACGGCTGTCGCGGTTTTTTTCGTCAATGATTTTTAACAGTTCCGCTTCGGGAAAATCCGCCGGTAAATGCAGTGAGTCGGAAAAAATTCCCAACTCTTCGCACGCCGCTTTTTTCCCTGTTACATAGGAACAGCTTGCCGGATCATCTCCGACAAGAATGACCGTCAAACCGGGGCGCATACCGGCAGCCGTTAAAGCAGCCGCTTTTTCCTTTAATTCGGCGCGAATAATACGCGCCGTCTCTTTCCCGTCAATTAAAACAGCAGACATAAAAACTCCGATATATACGTTTTTACCACAATACGGTTGAAAAAACAACTGTTCCGTGATATTATTTACCGAAATCGACAGAGTCGATTCAGAGGAAAGGGTTTGAAAAAAATATTTTTCTACATCATCCTGTTTTGTCTGCCGATGCTCTCTTTTGCTCAAACAGAAACCAACGGTCAGCCGACCGAAACAACGGGTTCTGCCGAAGCTGCCGAAGAGACTCAAAACGGTAATGAAACAACCGCAGCGGAATCCGAAGGTGAAGACCTTCAACCGGATTCGCTCCCCGCTTCCGAGTCACCCTCAACTTCAGACAGAGGAAATTTATCGGCGGAGCGGCAGCGCGAACTCCAATCGATCGTCAAACCATCGGACAACATCATTTACCAAGGAGAAATGTTCATCCGTTTTGCGCTCGGAATGTCAGTTCCTCTGTTTTCTCATTTTTTCAACAATCCCGACCTTGGCAACAACGGATATACCAACAATGCCAAACTGTACGGCTTACCGATTGGCGGTTCGGCTGCAATTGATTTTATGTATTATCTGGAAGGAAATTGGGGCGTCGGAATTGAACTGGCCCTTCAAATTTTGCAGACACAAGCCAACTACCAGTCTTTGGTGGCAGTCGGTGCACGCGGACAATACATGATTCGCCGCTGGCCGTTCGATATTCCGATTTCTGTCGGATTGGGCGTTGCATTTAATTCACTCTACATTGAAGACACCGAAAATCGTCTTTATGCAGGACCTTATATTAAACCCGATTTCGGTTTCTTTTATAATATAAATGAAAAGTGGTCGGTCGGATTCAACACAACGTTTTGGGTTGTCTCAGAGTTTTATTTTTCAGAAGATAAAAAAAATCAAAGTAATTTTTCGGCATTTTGGGATATTACCCTCTCTGCCCGATACCGTTTTTAGGAGAAAATAAGCTTGAAAAAAAGACGGACGTTGGTTCTTTTTGTGATTTTCTCTCTTTTTGCCTGCAATGTTGATGGGACGAACGGAATTTTCTACGCCATCACGCAAGAGGTCGAGGCCGAAAAATCCAATCTTGACATCAGATTGACTCCGAAAGACATGATTGAAACCGAGGATTTTCTCTTTCTTGTCGCAAACGGACTGCATGCTTCATTTAAAGACGGGCGGGTCGTCAATGATTTGGTCTGGATTCCGCTGAACACATTTGAAAACGTCTCTGTCAACGGAGAATCTCAGCCTTTTCTGCAAACGGAAAGCTCCTCCGCCAACTGCAAAGACGCGATTGTCGTTGAAAACGGCGGGAATGAAACGGTCATTGCCTCTCTAAGCATCGACGACGACTACAACGCTTATCAAAGTCCGAACAATCCGGAATACAATCAAAATTTCCGTGTCAACCGAATTTTTCAGCTGGTTCAGTCAGACGCTTCCGATCCCGGAAAATGGAGTTGGAAAGAAATTCCGATCGAATATCCGGCTATGAAACATACCTATACCGACGCATTTCGTCAAATGGAAGTTGAGCGAATTTTCAATGTAGACGGAGAGATCTATTTCCTTTTTAACGAAAAATTCATTCGAAAAAAATATTACATCACCGATGAAAACGGAAACGAAGTCGCCAACACGGAACAAGCAGTAAAATCACCGTATTTTACTCTTTGCCGCGTTGACGGACTTTTTTCCGGCTCACCGACTTTTACGGAAATTTCCATGCCTTCGGAAAAAGACCGTGTTTCGATGATTTTGGATCTGTTTGCATTTAAACGAAACAATAATACCGAAATTTGGTTTGCGACAGGGAAAAACTTATATGCCATTAACGGCAACAGCGCCGAAACGGTTGACATTTACGTTTCAACAGATATCGGAAACAGCGGTTATTATTTGAATTCCCGCATTGAAACCATTACCGCCGTTTACTGCGCTTCACCGTCTCCTTACCTGACAGAAGATCAAAAATTCTTTTCTTACGAAGGCAACCGCTACCGAATCAATCAGGACGATACCGTTTTCCTATCGGTGACTTTTACAAATCACGAATACGATAAAATCAATCGGCTGTTCCGCTATACAAAAACCGTCTCTCAATCCATCGGTTCCGGGAGCTCCTCTTTGACGTTTGATTGGAATTGGAGTGAATGTCTGATCGAAGGACAGGATAGTGACGATTTAATTGTTTATGCCATAAGCGAGTATTATGCAAATTACACGATCGACGGAAAAGAAACGTTAATCAATAAACTGGTCATCGGAACAAATGACGGCTATTTGGAAGCAGCGCCGGCAAATGTGGTTCCGCAATTCATTACCGTCAACTACGACGATGCCGAATCAACCAGCGCTTCCAATCTTTCTACACTGATTTTGGAAACCGCTTCGGTCATTGGGTTTTACTGTGCCGATAAGGGAACTTCGGAAGGGCGGCTGTTTGCGTTTACAGCCGGAAACGGTATTTGGGAAAATGTCCATAAAGTGTGGTTCAGAGAATAATCAGCTTCGAACGATGTCTTTGATAATCATCTGATTGACAACATCGTTTTTATAAAAATTTCTATTCAACGTAAACACCATTTCGACCGTGTCTCCTTCCGAAAAATCGACGTTGATTAAATCGGCCGCATTCCAATAGAGCGCCGGCCAAAAAAATTCACCGATTTTTACCGTCAGTTTGACATGCTGTTGTTCCGCTCCGATGGTTTCGCATTTAACAATAACAGCGTCCTTACAGGAAAAGACCGGTTCGTTCATTCCTTCTCCAAACGGCGCCAAAAAATCGATAATTTTCATAATTTCGGCATTCATTCGATCTGCCGGTAGAAACGCATCTACCACAATTTCTTCGCTTTCGGAGCGGATTTCACTTTCGCGAACGATTTCCGTCAATCGCTTTCCGAATGCCGGCGCATTTTCCTTGTTTAAATTAAAGCCGGCAGCTCCGTTGTGCCCGCCAAAGTCGTTGAACAAATCGGAAAATTGCTCAAGAAAAGCGCGCGCTTTTATGCCTCCGGAAGATCTCAACGAACCAACAATCTTCTCTCCATCGACCGGAGCCGCGACAATGGACGGAACACCGTACTTTTGACTCAAACGCATTGCCAGGATTCCGGTTAAACCGCGGTTGAGCTGCGCATCGTAGACAAAAACAAATTTTCCGGCGTTTTTTTGAAACGATAAATCTGCTTTTTGTGAAATCAACTGCCACGCTTCATTTCCGATCTGTTTTCTGCGTTCGTTGATTTCCAAGATTTCTCCTGCCAAAGACTGAATCTCATTTATATCGTCGGAAAGCAAAAAACGGATCGCTTTATCGGGAACGCCCATCCGTCCCGTTGCGTTTAAAAGAGGTGTCACTTTAAACGCAAGATCTGTTGCTGTCACGTTTCGGAAACAATTTTGACGAAACAAAAGTTCTCGGATAGCCTTTCGCCTCTTTTGATTGATTAAATCGATCCCGACCTTTACGATGATACGGTTTTCATTTTGAAGAGGCATCACATCGCCGATCGTTCCCAACGCCGCCAAATCCATACAGTGATAATACTGAGAAAAAAGCGTCGAGAATTTTTTAAAAAAATATGCCGTAAACAGAGTCCGAAAAATATCAATTTCACGCAGATTGTGCGGATTTTCCTCATACTTAGTAAAAAACGGTTCATTTTTCATTTTAAAAAGGGAAAATCCCGATGTTTCAGGAACGAATTGATTGATCTCATCGAAAAGATCGACTGCATTCAGCGGAAGTTCATCTTGAAAAACACTTTTAAGAATGCGCAGTTGATAAGAAGAATCGTAAAAATAAACAGTTCCTCGAGAACAAATTTCGCTTAAATTCTCAAAAACATCTGAATTGTCGAGATCAGGGTGGACTGAAAAGCAAAATTCATCCGTAACTGTCAAATTTTGAAGTACCAGTGTCTCGATAAAGAAAAAACCGTCGTTGCCGTTAAAGATATTCATCAAAATCATCGGTCGATTATAAAACGCAGTTTGACCGAAGAGCAGCGCAAACGACAGCTTTAAAGCGACAACGCAACCGGCAATATTTTCGTAAGGATAACCGGAATCGCCCAATTTCGGATCGATGACAGCCACCGCAGACGGAATATCCTCGCCCGGATTGTGGTGGTCAGTAACAATCAGATCGACTCCGACTGAATCGGCATAAGCGGCTTCTGCGGCGCAAGAAATACCGCAGTCGACGGTAACAATCAATGAAATTCCATCTTCAACGCAGCGATCAATATCGTTGCGCCGAAGACTATAATCTTCATCTCCTTCCGGAACGGCATAAACGACATCAGCTCCGATTTTACGCAATGTTTCGACCAAAATCACCGTCGCCGTGATTCCGTCCACATCGCGGTCGCCGTAAACCATAATTTTTTCTTTCGCCTCAATTGCTGCAAGAATGCGATCGACGGCGTCTTCCATCTCCACAAAATCAAACGGATTGTGCAAAAAACGAAGCTGTGACTCAAAAATAAATTTTAAATTCTCCGGCGATGTCAGACCGCGGCGTTCCAAAATAGAAGCCGTCAGCAAATCGATTCCAAATCGGTTTGCCATTTTCCTGACTGCATCTTTATTGACCTCTTTGCGAATTTGTTTCATCTCTCATCCGCATAATAAGCATATCAATGTAAACTTTCAAGAGTTTTGTAGCGAAAACCGGAAAGTTCTTTTAACAATGAAATCAGATATGCTTTTAACTTGCGGCCTCCGTTAATATTAATGGGAATTTCAGACGTTTGCGCAAAACGAATTTTTAAAATTGTATTCAGATAGCTCCTCAATTCAGGCTCCAAAGGCACACTGTCGCCGTAAACGCAGTCAGAGCAATAGGGCTGATGATCCGAGCGCTGCATAAAAACCGGTTCGTTGTCATTAAACGCTCTTCCGCACGAAGAACATTCGATTAATGGAGCAAAAAAACCGGTAAACGCAAGATATCGAACCAAAAAATTAATCACAACCGCGTTTTTCGATTCTTCTCCATCGCATTGATTCAAAGCTCTCAGCGCATGATACAAAAGTGAAAACATTCGCCGATCTTCGCCGGCCGTATTGTTTTTCAATAAAACTTCGCAGAAAAATTGAGCGGTTAAAACAATTTCGTAGGATGTTGTCAGATTTGCAAATGAATCGAGAAGTGTCAGCTCTTTGATCTGATATTCCGCCTCTATGCCGCGCATTTTGACCGTCAATTCCGCCGAAAGAACTGAAAACGGTTCCAACTTTCCACCGAAACGATTACGTGATTTACAGGCTCCGAAAGCTGTAACGGTAAAAATACCGATATCAGGAGAAATCATCGTTACTGCTTTATCGATTTCACGGACAACGGTGCTTTTCAGGATGATGCAGTGAGTTTTGACACTCTTCATTAAAATCGCGGCGCTGAAACCGGATTGACCGCCATTCCGTTTTGATAAACAAAAAGGTAAATTTTCGAAGCCACTGCCGCATCAGCTTCACCGATCTTTTCGCCCGCTTTGACGGCATCCCCTTCTTTAACGGAAAGAGAATCAAAGCCGGCATATGTGTAAAGCATTTTATTATACGCTTCGACAACAACCACGTGTCCGTAACCTCTGAAAATCGAAGCTGTTTTGATAGTTCCGTTGCAGACAGAAACGATATCGGAATTTTCCTTGAGATCGATTTCGATCCCGGGAATTTTCCCTTGGAAATAATAGACCTCGCCCGAAGCCGGCCACTTTTTATTGGCAGCGACCACTTTTTTCTTTTCTTTTTTTTCAGCTGCGGTTATGCCGACGTTCGCAGCAGCCGTCGAAATCACCGCAGAGTTTTTTTTCGGAGGAATTTCAGCCGCGGCAACCGTTTTTTTTGCTTCGGTCGAAACAATCGTCTCTTTTCCGGTATCGGAGACACTGCCGTTGAGAGCCAGCTTCTGCCCCGCAAAGATGACATTATTTTTCAACCGATTATCCGATGCAAGTTTTTCGACAGTCGTTTGATACCGACGGGCAATGGCGTAAAGTGTTTCCCCTTTTTGAACAATATGAAACGAAGGGGTTGTTTTCGATTCTTTTTGGGAATCAGCATCTTTAATTGGAATAACCAATTTTTGACCTGTTTTAATCTTTGTCTCAGCCGAAAAATCATTGATTTTTGCTAAATCGGAAACCGAAACATTATATTTGCGCGCTAACGAATAGAGAGTTTCTCCATTCTCAACGATATGGGTTTTTTGCTGCGCCGTTACAGAAAACGTCAAAAGCGAAAAAAAAAGAAACGCACAGAAAACTTTAATCTTCATATTCAAAATATCGGAAAAAAAACGTCCGTATTTAAGCGCTTTTCTCAAAACACCCGTTGAATTCCTGAAGAAAAAAATAATTGAAACAAACTTCAATTTATGATATGATAGTAAAAAATTTCATATATATACAACAATGAGGTTTTCGTATGCAACAGCAGCAAAAAGAAAAAAAGAATACCGTTGAAGAGCGCCGCGCTCACTCCCCTGTTCTGTACTGGGGTACGGTTGTCACACTGGTTTTGATTGTCATCACATTCGTTATCGGTCCTGTATTCGGCTCCGGTTATGCGAAGTCGATTTCGCTCGGAAAAGCGGCCGGAAAGACGATTTATTTCGACGAAAACTTCGGTTACGCGTGGGAATCGTACGAGCGTAATTTAGCGGCAGCCTACGGCGTCGACTTGCAGAACGCCCCCGATTACATGCGCAGTCAATTGCGGGTAAGCGCTTTTCAAGGAGCGTTTTTCATGACCGCTTACGAAAACTTTATTGAATCGATTTTAGACAAAAGCGGTATTGTCGCCACTTCTCAAAAAGCGGAGCATTTGATTGCCCGCTCGATTTTAGCGCAAGTCGATCCGGTCGCTCAAAAAGAATCATTAAAAGCGTATAAAGAGCTTTCGGATAAGCAGCGGCAAACTCAAATCGACGGAGTGAAAAAAGAGTATCTCTCAATGACATTCAGAGAAGATCTCGCTCTTATTCCGGAAATCCGCGATTTTGAAACCTCTTTTCTGAATGAAAAAGCATTTCCTCAGAAACGGGCGCTTCGTTATCTTCAAATCGACGAAGAGTCGCTCCCCGATTCCTATTTTATCGAATACGCTTCGCAATCCGATAAAATTAATCTGTTTACACAACTTTCCTTCCGAAAGATTTTGGTTTCCACGGAGACTGAAATGGAATTTCTGCTTGATGAAATTGAAAAAGATCCGGAAGGATTTTCCCGCCTGGCTGAAGATTCTACCATTGACACCGACGGCGGAAAAGAAACAACTCTTTACTTTTACGAACTCCTGAATCAATTCGGCACAGAAAATGAAACCGAATTTCTGAAGCTAGCAGCATTGAAAACCGGCGAATTGAGCGAAGTCATTAAAACCGAATACGGTTATCTGCTGTTCCAAATCACCAAAGAATCTGTTCCCGCCGATTTGGAAAATGACGAAATCGTTACAGAAATCCGTGATTACATTGCTTATAATGACAGCGACGCTGCGGCTGCATTCGTCACAGACCTGACTTCCGCAGCCGCCGACGCCGCTGCCGCGGAAGGTTTGGCTCAGGCTGCCGAAACACTCGGACTGACGGTTCTGACAACCCGCCCATTTGCCGTCAACGTCAACGGACTTGCTGAAATCGGCCGTATACAAAACGAAGACAGAGAAGATGTTTTAAATTCCGTTTACGGCGACGAATCGTTTTTTAAAGCGGTTTTTACAGCCGAAACAAATAAGGTCGCTGAAACAGTTTATACTGATGCCGGCAATATCATTTATGAAGTTTCTGAAATCGAAGAAGCAGCGACTCTTGGCGATTCAGCTTCGCTTGCCTCTCTGATTCCCGGCGGAGATGAAGGTTTCCAAAACTACATATTAAATCATAAAAGCTATCGCGACAACACTCAAAAATTTATGGAAACTTACAGCGAAATGTTTTCTTATTCGGCAGAATAAAGACTTTGTCAGAAAATTTCCCAACTGTCTCCCCCGCTCTTTTAGACGGAGGAGACAACTTAATTTACGAAGGGCGTCCCCTTTATTCGCGCTACGCACCGAAAGCGCGTGCTGAACAAACAGCAGAGGCGTTTATTCCATCCCCTCACAGCATCTGCCTTCTTCCGTCTCCTTTACTTGGATATGGAGTCGAAATCATCCGGCAAAAATGCGCAAATCAAAACAAATGTTTTTTTTTGTGCGTCGAAGTCGACAAAGCTCTTTTTGAACTCACAACGGAATGTGAATGTTTCTTTTTCGATGAAAGCCGATTTGAAAAATCATTAACCGATCTGATAAACAGAATCCGTACGCCGCTTTCAATCGACCGCTATCGAAAAGTTTTCGTCCCGGTCCTGAATAACGCTTATTTTCTTCATAAAGATCTCTACGATCGCATCGCATTCGCTGTTCAGAAAGAGATCGATTTTTTTTGGAAAAATCGATCGGTTCTCCTTTTCTTCAAAGATTTGCCATTTCGCAATATTTTCAGGAACTTAAAAATTGGTTTGGACGATTCAATTCTTGAAAAAGAAAATACCGATTATTTTGTTTGCGGAGCCGGAGAATCATTGGAAGACGTTCTGCCGTTTTTGTCGGCACAGCGGACGTTTTTCCGAATTGTTGCCGCCGATACAGCGCTCCCTGTTTTACTGAAAAGCGGAATTATTCCCGATTTCGTGGTTGTATTGGAAAGTCAAAGCGCCAACATCAGCGATTTTATTTATGGGATCCCTCAAAAAACCGTGTATATCACCGAAATTTCATCAGCGCCATCAGCTAACCGACATTTCCGCAGAAAAAAACCGATTCAAATTCCGTTTACTCAAGCCGCCTGCGCCGACCGTCTTCCCCAACATTTTGCGCCGTTTCCCCAGACAGGCTCCGTCGGCGTTGCCGCATTGACAGCAGCATTTGAGCTGACATCCGGGAAAATTTTTATTGCCGGCCTCGATTTCTGTTTTTCGCCCGGAAAAAGCCATGCGCGGGGAACGGAGTCCCATGAAAGCCTTTTGAGACAGCACTCTCGGTTTTCGGGATTTGAGAACGGTTTTGCATCGGCAACGACCTTTGTCGAAAGCGTCTGCGGACGGCGCGTAGCCGTTTCTCCCGCTCTTTTGAATGATGCCTCCCTGATTCGAACCGAAGCAGAGCATTGGAAACGAGTTTACGATTGCCGCACGGACGGATTACCGCTCGGATTGCCCCGAATGAGCACAAAAGAGATCTCTCTGCCGAAAAAACCTTTAAAACCGCTTAATGTTAGTGCAGTTCCGGAGATTCCCGTTTCTGAATCCGCTGTCTTTTTTGAAAACGAAACGGTTCTGTTGGCAACAGCCGAAAATGAGCTTGCAGCCGGAAATCTATCCGATGAAACAGCGCGCGAAATCGATTATTTGCATCGATTTTTCCCGGACTATCCACCCGATCATCGAAACCGTTCTTACGAAGTTCGTGTCGCTTTTTTCGTCAAAAAATTTCAAAGGCTGCTAAAGAAAATCAATCGACGTCCGATTTAAGAACCGATAAAAATGCCGACTGCGGCAATTCAACATTACCGATCATCTTCATCCGCTTTTTGCCTTCTTTTTGTTTCTCTAAAAGCTTCCGCTTGCGGCTGATGTCTCCGCCGTAACATTTGGCTGTCACGTCTTTTCGGACAGCGGAAATGGTTTCCCGTGAAACGATAGTTGATCCAATAGCGCCCTGAATCGGAATCGGAAATTGGTGCCTGGGAATCTCTTCTTTCAATTTTTTGCAGATAATTCGCCCTTTATACGCCGCATTAGCTTTATAAATCAGCTGAGAAAGCGCATCGACAGGATTGCCGTTCAGCAAAATATCAAGCTTAACCAATTCTGTCGGCTGAAAATCCGTCACTTCATAATCAAAAGAAGCGTATCCTCTCGAAATCGACTTCAATCGATCATAAAATTCAAAAAGAACCTCTGCTAACGGCATATTATAAACCATCTCTACACGCTTTTCATCCAGATAAGTCATCGATTCCTGATAACCTCGTTTTTCCAGGCAGAGATTGATGACCGCACCGACATATTCAGCCGGGGTAATGATAGTAGCGCGAATGTACGGTTCTTCTGTTTTTTCGATATGAGCCGGATTGGGATAATCGACCGGATTATCGATCATTTTCACTTCACCGTTTCGCATTGTGACGCGATATTCAACAGAGGGGCTTGTAAAAATGATAGAAAGACCGAATTCTCGTTCGATTCGCTCCTGCACAACTTCAAGATGCAAAAGTCCAAGAAATCCGCAACGGAATCCGAAACCGAGCGCGGCAGACGAATCTTTTTCGTAGACAAGAGAGGCATCGTTCAGCTTTAATTTTTCGATAGCCGACAACAATTCTTCATAATCGCTTGCATCGACGGGGTAAATTGAAGAAAAAACGACCGGCTTCACTTCTTTAAATCCCTTCAACGGAGCGGACGCCGGATTTTCCGCAAGTGTAACCGTATCTCCGACCCGAACGTCGGAAATAGTTTTGATGCCGGCAATCAAGTAGCCGACGTCGCCGGAGTGCAAACCTTCAGGTTTACGTTCCAATCGCAGTCGGAAAATACCGGTTTCTTCAATTTTGTAATCGGATCCGCTGTGCATGAATCGAACAGTTTGACCTTCTTTCAAAACTCCGGAAAAAACACGAATATGAACCACAACGCCGCGGTAGGTGTCGTAGTGAGAATCGAAAATCAACGCCCGCAACGGCTCGTTGTCCTTCTCTTCCGGCGGAGGAATCAATTCAACAATCTTCTCAAACAGTTCATCCACTCCCGTTCCGATTTTTGCAGAAACCGCAACCGCCGTTTCCGCATCCAAACCGAGATCGTGATCAATTTGATGTTTAACCGCTTCGATGTCGGCGCTCGGCAAATCAATTTTATTAATGACAGGAATGATTTCCAGGTTATGTTCGACAGCGAGGTACATATTTGCCAATGTCTGCGCTTCAACCCCCTGGCTGGCGTCAATTAAGAGCAACGCACCTTCGCAGGCGGAAATAGCGCGGGAAACTTCATAAGTAAAGTCGACATGTCCCGGAGTATCAACCAAATTTAAAATATATTTTCGTCCGTTTTTGGCAGTATACGGAATTGAAACTGCCTGACTTTTAATGGTGATGCCTCGTTCGCGTTCAATATCCATATTGTCGAGAACCTGATTGGCAACACCGATTCTTTCGTCGACAATTTTGGCCTTTTCAATAAAACGGTCTGCCAAAGTTGATTTCCCGTGGTCAATGTGTGCGATAATACAAAAATTACGAACCGCTTCCCGTTTCATTTTTTATCCGATTCGTTGGTCTCTTCAGATTCAATTGGCGCCGATTCGCTTTGATCGGAATTTTCTTCATTATCGTAGACAATTTCGATCTGCGGCTCTTCAGAAGACTTCTCTTCTGTCGGGAAACCGAGTAAAATCCGAATTTCTTTGTCGTCCATTGTTTCACGTTCAATCAGAGCTTCTGCCAGCAATTTCAACTGATCAATGTGTTCAGTCAAAATCGATTCGGTTCTCTCGTAACACTGCTTCATGATGAGCCGAATTTCATCATCAATTTTCAAAGCAGTTCCTTCCGAATAATCTTTATGATGCGAGAGCTCTCGTCCGATGAAAATCGGTTCGGATTCAGCACCGAACGCCATAAATCCGAGCGGACTCATTCCCCACTCACAAACCATTTGACGAGCCAAGTCGGTCGCCCGCTTAATATCGTTCTGTGTACCGGTAGTTGTTTCTCCGTAAATCAGCTTTTCGGCAACATACCCGCCCATCATCACCGAAATGGTTGCCAATAAGCGGCTCTGCGTTTCGCTGTGTTTATCGTGATCCGGCAAAGCAAACGTTACGCCTAACGCCCGTCCTCGGGGAATAATTGTGACCTTGTGCAGCGGATCCAACTCTTTGATATAATAATAAAGCAATGCGTGTCCGGCTTCATGGAAAGCGGTTGCCCGTTTTTCCTCTTTGGTTAAAACCATCGATTTGCGAGCTGCTCCCATATAAACTTTATCACGAGCTTCCTCAAAAAAATCCATTGTAACCGATGTTTTATCCGCGCGCGCCGTCAACAGAGCCGCTTCATTGCAGAGATTTTCCAAGTCAGCGCCAGAAAATCCAGGAGTTGCCTTGGCGATGACATCGAGTTTAACGTCTTTTCCCAACGGAATATTCTTCGTATGAATCTTCAAAATCGCTTCCCGTTCAGCAACATCCGGCAGCCCAACAACCACCTGACGATCAAATCGACCGGGACGCAGCAGTGCAGGGTCCAAAACGTCGGGACGGTTAGTTGCCGCCAGAATAATGATTCCCTCCTGCGTTCCGAAACCATCCATCTCAACCAGCATTTGATTCAAGGTCTGTTCCCGTTCATCATGACCGCCTCCGTAACCGGCGCCCCGCTTGCGTCCGACAGCATCCAACTCATCGATGAAAATGATACATGGCGCATTTTTACGCCCTTGATCAAACAAATCCCTGACGCGGCTGGCTCCGACTCCGACAAACATTTCAACAAAATCGGAACCGGACATGGAAAAAAACGGAACTTTTGCCTCGCCGGCAACAGCTTTCGCCAACAGCGTTTTTCCTGTTCCCGGAGGACCGACTAACAAAATTCCTTTAGGAATTTTAGCTCCCAGTTTGATAAATTTCTGCTTGTTTTTCAAAAAATCGACAACTTCCGCCAAATCGGATTTAGCTTCTGCCTGTCCGGCGACATCTTTAAATCGAACCTTCACTTCGCCTTCACCGTAACGCCGCGCATTGCTGCGCCCGAAGCTCATTCCGCTCTTTCCAGATGCGCCCATTGGTCCTCTCATCATGATGATGAAAAAAATCAACAGCAGCAGCATGGGGAAAAAACTCAGAAAAATCTGCAGAAGATTTGAATCGCTTTTTTGTCCGTCGTACTGAATTCCTTTTTCTTGAAGACGAATGAGCAGCTGATCATCGAAATATGGAATCAAAGTTTTGTACGCAACAGAAGGATCGGTTGTCAATGTGTAGCGAATTTCGCGGTCGTCGATGATACTGACAGAAGCCACATCACCGGCTTCCAATCGTTCCAGAAATTGGGAGTATTTACGGGATTCGATAACCGGACGATCTTTCGTAAAAACCAGATAAAGTGCCGATAAAATGATGATGAGTAAGAATATGAGCGCAAAACGGTTCGGTTTAAAGAAATTACCTTCGTTTTGAGGTAACGGACCTTTTTTATCTTGTTTCTTGTTATCTGCCATGTTCAGTCCTTATTTCCATATAATAGTTAAAAAAAAGATTTTTTTCAAGATCCGCCGAATTTTTTGTCACGCGTTTAGCAACGGGCAAAACGGCCTTCACTCCCGTTCGGTCGCATAAAACCGCAGATGAAAAACGGTCGTTTGCCGGCACTTCCGTTTTTTCTGCAGAACTGTTGTCTCCAAATCGAAAAGATCGAAGAAAGAGCGGCAGCACTGCTTCACTTACGGAAATCGAAAAATCCGCATTAATATCGCGAAACGGATCCTTCCGAACGGTCACAACACCGCCGGGAAATCGGTAACATCCGGGCTCGGAAACATCGAAACAGAATGCGTACCGTAAAAAGAAAGACGCCGGCGGAGAAAAAAGAATTCGATCAGAATCGCATCTGATTCGAACACCGCGGTAAAATTTTTCTCCGCACAAACACTCTGCCGTTTCCCTGACAAAGTCAAACGAAATCCGTTCGCGGTCTCTCCCGGTCAGAAGGCTTTGAAGCGCCGCATAAACGACTGCGTACCGCTCTTGTTTCAGTAATAAATTCCACCGCTCCCGCCTAATAAAAACAGCACCGTCTCCGTCTTTTTCTATCACTGTTTCGATCGGCAGACGTAAAAGCGCCTGCGCCGCTGCATTCACTTTTTCAATCAGGCGGTCGATACCGCTTTTCCAGCCGGGAACTTCTCTGTCCAAAAACGGGGCAATCGTTGACCTGAACCGGTTCCTTGATATCGATAAATCGTCGTTTGTTGAATCGAAAATTCCGGTCAAATGATTTTCGGAAAGCAATTCGATCAGCGTCTGCTTGGAGACTGTCAGCAGCGGTCGCAAGAAAAAACCGTTTCTCCTTGGAATTCCTTTCAATCCGAAAAGACCGGCACCTTCAAAAATCCGCTGAACAACCGTTTCCCGATTATCATCGGCATGATGCGCAGTCAAAAACCAGTCGGCAAAACCTTCCTGTTTTAATTTGCAAAAAATGCGATAACGTTCAATACGGGCAGCTTCCTCCGGAGAACGCTTGCATTCGCGAAGCTTCTGAGAAAGAAACCCGGGCGGAAGAGATTCACTGTGAATTTCGATATTCCGTTCCCGACAAAAGCGGCGAACAAACTCCTCCTCTGCGCAGCTCTCCGCCTCGCTTCTGATATTATGACGGACATGAACCGCTTTTAAAGGAAATTGATAACGGATCGAAAGTCGATGCATGAGCAGCAAAAGTGCCGTTGAATCCGGACCTCCCGAAAAACAGACGGCAAAAACCCAGCCGTTCGCTTTCAGAGAAATATTTTCGCTCTTAAAAAATTCAAGAAGAAGTTTTTCCGGATTTACCGAGCGTATTGATTTCATGACACGCCTTCTCGAAATTGCCGGCAAAGAGATTTTTCAACGGTTCCGCAATTTTTACTGCCGTTTCCGACAGAATCGACATCTCCTCTTCAGTCAGCGGCGCCAAAACATGGGAGACGGTGTCGCGTTCCGACGCTTCAGGACGACCGACGCCGATATAAAGCCGGTAAAATGAAGTCCCAATTGCGGAGATGACGGATTTCAGTCCGTTGTGTCCGGCAGAAGAGCCTCCCTTTTTCAAACGAAGCGCTCCGAATGGCAAATCCATGTTATCGACAATCACCAAACACCGCTGCGCATCAATCCCGTTGACACGGAATAACTTCGGAAACACTTTTCCGCTGAGGTTCATAAAGGTTTCCGGTTTGACCAAAACCACGCGTTCTCCGCACACCATGCCTGATCCGACGGAAAGCGAATCGAAAATCTTGCGTTTTAACTGAATACCGTAATCAAGCGCCAACCGATCGATAAAAAGAAAACCCGCGTTGTGACGGGTTTTTTCATAGCGGGTACCGGGATTTCCCAGTCCCGCAATCAAAAAGCTCATAAAGCCTCCGATTCGGATTTTCAGCCGGCCGATTCGGAAGATGCTGTGGCTTCGCCGCTCTCCGCAGCGGGAGCGACATCGTCGACGGAGCTCATAGCTGATTTTCCGTAGACCTGTGCGACAACTTCGTCAGGAGCATTTAGAAATTTAATGTTATCATAGCCTGTGATTTCACTAACGTGAAACGAGGAATCAATTTCCATAGCAGTGACATCAATTGCGATTTCAGCCGGTAAATGGCGCGGCAGACAGGTGATTCTCAATTCATTCAGCAGCTGTTCCATAACTCCGCCGTCAGCCTCTCCTTTCGAACGTCCCATCAATTTAACAGGAACTTTCGTGGTGATTTCAACACCTTTGTGTACCTGAATAAAATCAAGGTGAGTAATACGCCGGTTAATCGGAGAAAACTGATAATCTTTGATCAAAACGGTCAGTTCCTCGTTTCCCAATTCCAAAGAAATCATGATGTTCTCGGAAATGTGAGTGAATTTTTTGTTGAATTCGGCAACCGAAACGGAAATCATCACAGGTTCATCGCCGTGACCGTAAACGATCCCGGGAATTTGCCCTTCCGTACGCAATTTTTTTAATGCGCATTTTCCGGTTTTTTCGCGCGCAAGAGCTTTTAAAGTCACTTTATCCATCTACCAAACCTCAAAAGTAAAATAAAATTTGGGCCGGAAGGATTCGAACCTACGAATGACGGAACCAAAACCCGTTGCCTTACCTCTTGGCGACGACCCAAATTTCTTTTACAGAATATCCCGTTTCTTGAAAAAAATCAAGTAGTCAATTATAAATTTTATAAAACGCTGTCAATCTGCATTATCGTTGAAATCATCGACTTCATCCGACGCGATGCTGTCTTCGTCAGATGCCTTTTCATATGCCTCTAAAAGAACCTCTTTCATCAGATTTCGAAAATCGGAGCGGATCGGATGTGCAACATCTTTATACTCACCGCTTTTGATTTTTCGACTCGGCATGGCTATAAAATAACCGTTTTTTCCTTCAATGATTTTGACATTGTGAATCACAAAAGCATGGTCAAAGGTGACGGTTGCATAAGCTTTCAGTTTTCCGTCGCCCCTGACTTTTCTGACACGGACATCGGTAATTTCCATAACTTCCTCCGAAAAACTTTCTTTCTGAAAGTATTGTAAAACGAGTTCCGTCATTACACAAGAAAAAAATTCTTTTTAGCAATATTTTTTTTATTAAATTTCCGATAAAATCGATTTCTTTCACTTTTCTTTTCAAATAAGGCATAAAGAGAACTGCCGCTTCCTGACAAATTCCAATACGGAGGCTCCGCTCTTCGCAGCGCCTCTGCAGCGGCAGCTATTTCGGAAGATGATTTTTCCAAAACCGGTAAAAAAACATTTTCATATTGCCATGCTCTTAACGGTTTGTAAAAATCCGCAATTTCATTTTCCGGATCGCGAAAAACCGATTTTGCCCCTCCGCTTTCATCCAAAAGACGGTAAGCTTCGGCTGTTGAACTGAAACAATCCGGCAAAATCAAAACTCCGTAAGTTGCAGACCGTTTCGCAATCGGACGAACAATCTCTCCCCGACCGGAAACGTAAGCAGCCGACTTGCAAAGAAAAAACGGGACATCGCTTCCAATTTCGGCCGCCGCTTCGGATAAAAGGCGGCTGTTGGTTTTTTTGTACACGCGATTCAAAGTTTCGAGAACAACGGCTGCATCGGAGGATCCGCCGCCGAGACCGCCGCCTGCCGGAATCCGTTTGCGGCAGCGAATCGTCACAGAAAGTTCGGGACAAAACCGATCCCGATAGAGTAAAACGGCTTTTCTCATCGTATTGGAAGCGTCCGCCTCTTTACCGTCCATCAGCACTTTAATTCTTTGCTTTCCGAAACTGTGAAAACAGAAATAAAGCGTATCGTGCAAAGAAATTTTCGTAAAAATCGACGATAGCGGATGAAAACCGTCATCTCGCCGCACTCCTGCTTCCAAAGATAAGTTCAATTTTGCATAAGCCCGGGTTTTCAGAAATCTCATAGAATGATTATGACACAAATTCTTCCAATCGGAAAGTAAAAAATAAAAAAACGGTTGACAATCTTTGCCGGCAGATTTAAAGTATTTATCGCGGAGGACGGAAGCAAGATGTCGGAATTTGATGACGATGACTTTGATTATGATCAGTTTGACGGAGAAGATGAATCCAGATTTCAGTCTATAGAAGATTTGCGCGAAGAAGAAGATGATGATTTCGATGATGATGAAAATGACGATTTTGAAGAGCACTTTCCGTATCGAAATACCATTCTTGATGAGTATGAAGACGACGATGCAGATTTAGATGACGATCAGATTGAGTTTGACGAAGATGAAGATTCCGGCGATGAGTTTTGATTCTCACGGTATGACCACAAATCTTCCAATCGATAAAAATCTCTCGACTCTTTATCCATAAGATTGACGGTAAAAGTTCCGCAATCCCAATAAAACCACTTTTCGCTGTTCAACGGTCTTCTGTTTAGAGGGTGTATACTGTTTTCATATAACCACTCTTCCAAATAACGGGAAACGCCGTTTAAATGGCTGCGGCTCGTATAAGTACCGATGACAGCAAAATCGACGAATCGATTGAATCCGCGTAAATCGTAAATTTTACAATCGAGACACTTGTTTTCAATCAACAAATTCAATGCTTCTTCGGCAAGCTTATCGACAGACTTTTCCATCAAAATCTTTCCCCAAAATAATAATAAAGTGCGGCAGCAAAATTTCCGATTCGCTTTGATTTATCGGTTTGTCCAAAACCCGGAAATTACTGCACCCGATAACATCTCCGATTAACTTCAGAATATCGGAGCGCCCGATGCAGTCAATGATTTGAGTCTTCTCCACATCGGTATTTTCGTTATTTCTGATATTGATAATATTATACCCGAAGCTTTTGTAGAGCTCTCCCGTCTGCCGAGCTAAGCCGTTGACCGTTGTTCCGTTCAAAATTTCCAAATTAATGTTCAATAAATTTTCCTGAGAGAGTTCAGAATTGGAGATGGCATTATTGATATTTCTTACCAAATTTTTTAACGCCGCTCCGTTTTGCTGCGGGAAAAAGACTTCCGTTTCGTTGTCGAGCTTTTCTGTTGTTCCATAAGTCAATTTATAATCCGTTTCTTCACTTTTGAGGCGCTTCATTTCTTTTAAAAAGGATTTAAAGGCTGTTTTGTCCCAATTGGTTTCCATAAGGGAAAAAATCTTTCTAAAAACCGATTTTTTGGCAATAAATTCGGATTGCAGCCCCATTTCCGCATAGAGATCGTTGGTAAAGACCATTACCTCGTTCTGCAGCTCTCCGCTCATGCAGTCTTTCAGATAAAAAGGCGTTTTAAACCCGTCGATTCGATAACTTCCCAACGGAATGGAGTATATCATGCCGTCGTCTCCCGGAATGTCTTTCGGATTGAGGACGAAAACTTCAATTCCGCCGAGCAAATCGACAAGGCGGCCCAAATCGTCAATTTCCATATCGACGGTAAATTCGATTTCGTCGTTGATGAGATGCTCAACTGCTTCTTTATATTTCCCTGGATTTCCCGGTTTGTAGACAGCGTCTATCCGATCAATTCGTTTCAAAGACGGCAGCAGTTCACCGGCGTTTTTCGGAATATCCAAAAAACCGGCGCGCTGCGTAACAGGACTGTAAAACATTATATTGGAAAAAACGATCTCTTCGGTATCGCCGTCGTGAACAACGGTTAAGACAGAAAAAGATTCATTGCGATTGACCAAATCGCTGACACTGTCGGAGTGAAAAAGAATGTATAACACAACCGCACCGACAAGAAAAAGCAAAACAATAAAAGCGATCAGGAAAAAACCGCGATCTAACTTTTTGAAAGGATTTCTCATTTCCATTTTCTCCTTAAAAAAGCCGCTTCATTTTCCGTATCGGGATGAAGCGATCGTCCCGTTTTCATAAAATAGTCCGCAGTCGCATCGATGACCGCAAGTACAGCCTCCTCCAACGAAAGCGATGCAATACGACAGCGAAAATCTTCTCCGACAAAGGTTCGATCTCTCGAAATGTAATCCGAAACAAACACAATCTGAGCCGTTTTACCCATACCAGGAAAGCCCAATGTATGATAACGGATTGCTTCCAAAACTTCAAGATCATCGATCGAAAATTCAACGGCAGCAATCCTCTCTCCGGCAAAACCGTGAAGCAGAACAGGTGGATTTCTGTAAAGATCAAAGCGGCTTTCCGGAAGAATGTCGTTCCATCGGTCGGCGCTCAATTCACGTGCGATGTCATGAAGAACGGCAGCCGTATAAGCGCGCCGCGGATTTTCTCCATGAAGCGCCGCCAATTTCACCGCTTGAGTGGCAACTGCCAATGAATGCGCGTACCGTTTTCGAGATAATCGATTGGCGACTTCAGCCGTAATTTCCGTTAATGTCATCGGTAAAGCCCCTCTTTTTCAATGAATGCGGCCGTTACGGGGAGAAGTCCGGAGATTGCCGTCGGCGGTATGCCGGCTGCAATTTGACGACGGATCTCCGACGATGAATACGGAACCGGCGCAATTTCCAAAAATCGAATGCGAAAACCGTTCGGAAAAACCGGGATTTTCCCTTCAGTGCGGCGAAAAACCAAAAAATCACTTACCCGACTCAGTTCATCGGCCTCCTTCCAGCGAGGCAAATCGGGTAAAATGTCATCACCCGCAATCCAAGTGACGGAGGCTTCCGGGAAACGATTCCGAACGCTGCGAATGGTGTCAATCGAAAACGATAAACCGCCTCGATCGATTTCGCTCCGATCGATTTCGACAGGTAAATCGGGCACTCCTTTCAGTGCATCTTCAAGCATCTTCAAGCGAAAATCAGCAGAAACAGTGCCCAGATGTTTAAAAGGTGAAAGTGCAGCCGGAACGAAAAAGAAACGGTCAAAGCGGCAGCAACGGCATGCTTCTTCCGCAATCGCCAAATGTCCTTTGTGTACAGGATCAAACGAACCGCCGAAAAGCGCAATTTTCACAACGGTTGTCCCTCTGCCAATTTTAAAAATGCGACAGCAACCGTATCCAAACCCTCTCGGGTAAATGAAGAAAGGGGAAGAACCGTTTCCTCGGGTAAAGAATTTTTCAACTCTTTGAACACGGCAGCGGATTCCGGCAAGTCGATTTTGGTGACGATAACGACACGCGGTTTTTCGCTCAGTCCCGCTCCGTAACGGCGCAATTCGTTTAAAAGCAACGGAAATGCCTCTGACGCTCGGGAATCGCTTCCGTCAATCAAAAATGCCAACGCTTTGGTTCGGGAAATGTGCTTAAGGAATTTAAAACCGAGCCCGGCGCCCTCTCCTGCTCCTTCAATGATTCCGGGAATATCGGCCAACACAAGCGTTTCTCCCCGAACAGAAAGGACTCCCAAATTCGGAATTTTCGTCGTAAACGGATAAGGGGCAATCTCCGGACGAGCGTTCGTCAAGACATCCAAAAGACTTGACTTTCCGGCGTTGGGAAAACCGACAAACCCGATGTCCGCGATTAAATTGATTTCCACTTTGATGCGCCGCTCTTCTCCGGGTTTACCGCTCTGAGCATAACGCGGCGCCTGATTGACGGAAGATTTGAAATTGCGGTTTCCTTTTCCGCCGATTCCCCCTCTTAAAAAGACAAAATCACCTTCCGATTGTGTCAAATCCGCCAAAATTTCTCCCGTATCGGGATCTTTAATAACCGTTCCCGGAGGAACTTCGATGACAACGGGCGCTCCGTCTTTTCCGAAGCGGTTCCCTCCCTTTCCTGGTTCACCGTTTTCCGCACGCCATGCGTGCTTCATCGTCAAATGAGAAAGTGTTTTCACATTTTGTTTGACCCGGAAGAGAACATCACCGCCTCGCCCTCCGTCTCCGCCGTCGGGACCTCCTTTCGGAACAAATTTCTCCCGTCGGAAAGAGACGGCACCGGCTCCTCCGTTCCCCGAAGAAACAACGAGGACGGTTTCGTCAATAAACCCGCGCACGGACACTCCGGCGATTATTGAGCAATGATGTTAATGTAATGGCGACCGGCTCTTTTTTTGAATTCGACAACGCCGTCAGAAGTCGCAAAAATTGTAAAATCTTTGCCCAAACCGGCGCAAACACCGGGATGGAAACGGGTTCCTCTTTGACGGACAATGATTTCACCCGCTTTTACGGTTTGACCGCCGAAGCGTTTCACTCCCAAACGTTTTGATTGAGAATCGCGGCCGTTTTTAGAGCTTCCGCCCCCTTTTTTATGTGCCATAGTCTTACCTCTCTATTTCACAAATCTGCAAATCGACCGATCGGGGAACATCCGCCTTGACGGATGTAATTCCCAAAAGGAAAAATTCGCAAACTCCTTTCCATGATTCAAATTCTTCTGCCGGCAAACCGGTCACTTCAAGAAAAGCTTCGCCTCTTTCCGGAAACGCAAAACTGTATTCGATCGCCGGATGATTTTCCAAATAGAAAAACAAACTTCTCACCAGAACCGAAACGGCAGCGCACACCGGATCTCCGAGTTTCAGCCGGCGGCCGGCGTGACCGGTTACCGACAACCCGTAAAGGCAACCGCCCCGAACGCGGGCGGAAACGTCAATCATCAGCCGACAACTTCTTCGACTTTGACAAACGAATACGGCTGACGGTGACCGATGGTCCGCATATAACCTTTCCGTTTTTTGAATTTAACAGTCGTCACTTTCTTGTCTTTCTTCAAATCTTGAACAGAGACAACGACTTTTGCATTTTGAACATAAGGCTGTCCGACGGAAACTTTATCGCCGTCGCTGACCAATAAAACCGAATCGAATTCGATTTTATCGCCCGTTTCATTGTCCAATTTATCAACCTTCAAAACGGCATCTTTTTCCGCCTTATACTGTTTGCCTTTAATTTCAACCAAAGCGTACATAACTATCCCTCGGAAACAAATCTTCGTTCTTCTATATCATATTCAAAGAAAAATAACAAGAGGTTTTTACATCTTTTTTAAATATGGAATTCCTGTCAGATAAAAAGCCTTCTTCATAACCTCTAAAACAGCCTTTACCAATTTCAGACGGGCAACACCTGTTTCTTTGTCTTCGGCATTTAAAACCGGGTAATCATGATAAAAGCGGCTGAAAGTTTTTGCCAAATCATAAAGATATTCGGTTAAAACCGAAGGATCCATTTCGACGGCAGCTTTGCGCACTCGATCAGGATAAGCAAGAACCGATTTAATCAGCCGCCGCTCCTGAGCCGAGCTCAATTTTTCGGGCACAAATTCGATTCCGCTGAATTCCTCCTTTCGTTCTTCGAATTTGGAAAGGATAGCGGTAATGCGGGTCGCCATGTATTGCAAGTAAGGACCGGTTTCCCCGTTAAAAGAGAGAGATTCTTTTGGATTGAAAACCATGTCTTTCGTCGGAGATTTTGAAAGCAAAAAGTAATTGAGCGCACCGAGAGCGATCTTTTCCGCCGTTTCATCAACGTTTTCTACTTCTGCACTCTTTTCTTTATTTTTCATCTCTTCTTTTGCCATCTGAGCCAGCTCGTTCAGCAAGTCATCGGCATCAACAACCGTCCCTTCCCGGCTTTTCATCCGTCCTTCGGGAAGATTGACCATTCCGTAAGAAAGGTGGCGAAGATTCTTCGCCCAGCTGTACCCCAACTTTTCGAGAACATAAAACAGAACTTTAAAATGATACTGCTGTTCGCTGGCTACGACGTAAATCATCTGATCAAACGGCCAATCTTTGTGTCGGGCGACAGCTGTTCCCAGATCCTGTGTAATGTAGAGGCTGGTTCCGTCCGCGCGCAGAAGAACTTTTTTATCCAGACCGATCGGAGCTAAATCGACCCAAACCGAACCGTCGCTTTCTTTGTAGAAAATCCCCTCTTCCAATCCGCGAAGGATATCGGCCTTCCCCTGTAAATAAGTTTCACTTTCAAAGTAAAAGCGGTCGAAAGAGACATCGGTGCGCCGGTACGTCTCTTTGATGCCGGAAACCGCCCAATCGTTCATCTTTTTCCACAAAGCACGCACCTCTTCGTCGCCGCTCTCCCAGTCAATCAACATTTTCCGAACCCGTTCCATTGCCGACGGATCGGCTTTCGACCACTGTTCAAAACGGACATACCAATCTCCAACAAAACGATCGCTTTTGACTCCGACAGCTTCCGGGGTTTTCCCTTCGCCGAATTCTTTGTAAGCCAGCATCGATTTGCAGATGTGAACGCCGCGGTCGTTAATCAAATTGACTTTGAGAACTTCAGCTCCGTCGGCTTTCAGAATCCGCGAAACGCTTTCTCCAAGCGAATCGTTGCGCATGTGTCCCAAGTGAAGCGGCTTATTGGTGTTGGGACAGGAAAACTCAATCATAACCCGCTTTCCTTTTCCTCCATCGGTTTTTCCGAAATCGGGATTTTCAGCGCTCTCCGCCGCCATTCGCGCTAAATCGGGAAGATTGTAAAAGAGGTTGACATATGCGCCGGCAGCTTCCGTTCGGCAGCCGGAAATTTCTTGTACAAGCGGAGCAACAGCCGCAGCAATTTCCGCCGGATTGGTTTTGAAGACTTTAGCGTAAGGAAACATCGGAAAGGCCGCATCGCCCAACTCCTCTTGAGGCGGCAGTCCCGGAATCGGTTCGGGAAAATTTCCCGCATCCGTTTGACGCTCTTCCGCCAACCGTTTTAAGGCGGCCGCCACGGCTTGCGCCGCTTTTTTCGCTTCACTTTCCATACAAACTCCTTGAGATTACGATTTTAAAGCAAGTTTTTCGATGTTGTAAAAATCGGAGAGAACCGTTTTGGCTTCGCGAACCGATTCGATGAGCTTCTTTGAATTTTCTATAAATTCTTTGTTGTTGACGGTTTTAAATGATTTCAAATTGGAAACGGTATCGTAACTTTCGGATGATTCTCCGTACAAAAAACCGGTGAACAATTTTTCCAGGACGTCGATATTGACGATAAACTCTTGGATCTCCCGGGAAATATCCACTTCTTTCATATCGATAATATTGTGCAGAAAACCGGAGTTGGAATTGAGCACCTCGGCGTCGGTCAGCGAACACGCCGCTTTCAGATTTTTAAAAATAGACCCGTTTTTTGAAAACATCTTTTCGATTTCGTTGATGTATTCAAGTGTCGAACGGGTTTTGTTGTAAACATTGGAAAGCGCTGTTTTGTTTTCCTGCTTGTAGAAAAGACCTTCCGCCAGCATCGGCTTAACAACGGCGGAAATTCCGTTCATCTGGGATGAAATGAAAAATTTACAAAACGCCAGAGTTTTTTCAAAGACAACGGTAACATTGACATCCGACCAAACCTCGTTGACGTATCCTTTCAAATACGGAAAAGAATCAAGTCCGTAAATTTCCTTCATTTTCAAAGTCAGATTGTTTAATTGAATCAAGTGCGAGTATTTATCGATCAAACGGTCCCGATAACGAAAAACATGATTTCTGAATTCGAAAAACCAGTCATCGGAAGAGTTTGCGGAACTTCGGTTCAAAAAAGATGTATCTTTGAGAGCAAATGCAGCCAAATCTTCTATCGGAATGATTTTTCGAAAGTTATAAATCGAGTTTAAAAGAGAATTTAAATATCCCATCATTTCTTTCCGATTAAACCGATCCCGATTTTCCGCTTTTTTTATATTATAAGAAATCAATAAAACAAAAAAATCGCAATTTTGCCGAACATTAAAACCGGAAAAAACAACTGCCAGATCTTTCAATTCATCGGCGACAGAGGAAACGCTCGTATTCAATATCAATTTATTGATCAAATTTCGGAAAGGATAAGCGCATAAAGCTCGACACGCCTTTAAATCTTTGCTGACAACATCAAGACGCTCTCTGATAGGACGCGGAAATTTTGTCACAAACTGATTAAATTCATCGTTCAGCTGACGGCGAATAACCGAAACATCGCTAATCTCTTCGGTCAAAAAATGACTTAAAGTGACAGAATCTCTGAATTTCAGCGCCGTATCAGGGAAAAGCTCTCCGAACGCAAAAAAATAAAATTCTCCGGGCTCATCCGATCCGTCAAAAGATGTTAAAAACCCTTTTAATTGATTCAAACTTTCCTGTAAAAGCGCTACTTGATCAACAAAGACATTGGTTACTTTTAATCCATCGAAAGTGATAACAGGGCGAGGCGGAGCCGACAGCGAACGGTTCAAATTATCAAGCAAAGTCATTTCAACGGCTTGTGTAAAATCAATTCTCTTAAAAAGCTGTTTACAAAAAACAAAAAATTTCTGCATCAACGAAAATTTTTCATATTTTTGCTTGAGAATCAGTCCTCGTCTCTCAGTTTTTTTTTCTTTCTCTTCGGATTCTTGAATTTCCTTCAGTACCTCTTCGCGTGTTGATGATTCGGCTGAGGAATGCTGCTGCCTGCTTTTTAGCTTTTTCAAAAGCTCTTCCCGTTCAGCCTCTTTTACTTCCTGTGCCAATTCACTCAACAACGTCCGATCATCCATAGATTTATTATACCGAAAAATAACGAACAGTCAAATCTTTTTACTGTTGTTGCCAAAAAAACTTTTTTTTTCTATAATCGAATTAACTAAATTTACGAGAGAAAAGTTATGGAGCGAATCTTTATTTTTGATACGACGCTGCGCGACGGCGAACAGGCTCCCGGCGCGTCGATGACTCTTGATCAAAAGCTGGCAGTTGCCAAACAGCTGGAAATTCTCGGCGTTGACATTATCGAAGCGGGATTTCCCGTCTCTTCACCGTATCAATTTGAAACGGTACGAGCGGTTGCCGGGGAGATACGAGAGGCGACAATTGCCGCTCTGGCACGGGCTGTCCGCAACGATATTGACAAGGCAGCCGAATCGATTCGGAAAGCCGCTTCGGGACGCATTCATACGTTTATCGCGACCAGTCCCATTCATATGGAATACAAGTTGAAAAAAACACCGGACGAAGTGTTGACAATGGCGGTTGAAGCCGTTCGCTATGCGCGCAACCTTTGCAGTGAAGTGGAATTTTCTGCCGAAGACGGCACCCGCAGCGACGTTGATTTTCTCTGCCGCATCACTGAAAAAGTGATTGACGCCGGCGCCCGCATCGTCAATATTCCCGATACGGTCGGTTATTCAACACCGGAAGAGTACGGCGCGCTGATTGCCGCTATCCGCAACCGTGTACCCAACATCGATAAAGCAATTTTGTCGGTGCACAACCACAACGATTTGGGGATGGGAGTTGCAACCAGCCTTGCAGGAGTCCAAAACGGCGCTCGGCAAATCGAATGCACTGTCAACGGAATCGGCGAACGCGCCGGAAACGCTGCCATGGAAGAGATTGTGATGGCGATGAAAGTCCGCAAAGATCTCTTTCCTTTTGAAATGAAGATCGATACCCGGCAAATTTACAAAACTTCGCGTTTAGTTGCCAACACCATCGCCTATCCGCTGCCGAAAAACAAAGCGGTAGTCGGAGAAAACACCTTTCTTCACGAATCGGGCATTCATCAGGACGGAGTCCTCAAATACAAACAGACTTACGAAATCATGCGCCCTGAAGACGTCGGGCGAGAAGTCAACAACATCGTTCTCGGTCGTCACTCCGGACGCAACGCCATTCTCACCAGAATCAAAGAACTGGGAATCTCTTTATCACCCGAAGAGACCGAATTGGTGTACAACCGTTTTCTGAAAGTGGCAGACAAGAAAAAAGAGGTTTACGATGAAGATCTCTTTTCCATTGTCAATGACGAACTCGGACGCCAAAACTCGTTTTACACAATGGATTATTTCAACATCATTTCCGGAAATGCGCCGCTGATTCCGACTGCTACGGTTGAACTTAAATACAACGGAGAGTCGTACCGAGAAGCGGCGGTCGGCGACGGTCCGGTTGCGGCCGTTATCCGCGCCATCGACCGCATTACCGGATTAAAAACACGCCTGACAGAGTTCAATTTACAGGCTGTCACACCGAATAAAAACGCTCTCGGAGAAGCCGGCGTCAGCGTATTGATAGACGGGAAAAACTACAGCGGCCGCGGCAGTTCCACCGATATTCTGGAAGCGACAGCCAAAGCGTATTTAAATGCGGTAAACAATTACTGCATCCATAAAAACCGTCCGGAAATTGACAATGAAGCAACAGGCAAATGAATTTTTACAGGGCGGCAAACGGCTCTGCCGCTCTTTCATAGTGAAAAATCATATCCGAGAATTGATTTCTGTGATGATATGAGTTAAAAAATAGGTTGGCACTGCACTCATGAAAAAATGGTTAATTTTACTCTTCACTGCCATTGCAACGACAACTGCCGCCGCTCAGTCAGACGAAGAGATAACAGCCCCCATCGAACCTCTTCAGTCAAATGAAAGCGAGGGAGAAGAAATTCAAGAACTTGCCCCGGAAGCTCCCGTTGTTATCAATGAGCGCATTGATGAAGAACCGGAATTTGATATTCCTGCGCCGCCCGACAAAGCACCGGAGACAATCGAAGATCTGCAGCTCCAGTTAGAAAAAAATACAAAGACATACAAAATGTACAAAGCCTTTCAGTATACATCGGTCACTGTCGCAGGAATCGGGTTACTGTTGGTGATTCTGGACGCTTTTATCGATACGGGGAGCGAATATCCATTTACACCGATTCCGTCGGACACCAATCCCGATCCGTCGCCTGTCACTACGGCGTTTGGAAATCTCAGCATTGCCGGAGCCGTTGTCGCCGTCGTCGGAACGGGCGCTTCAATCGGTTTTCAGTTTCCGTACCGAAAATACCGCAACCAACAGTATATTCTCGAAGAAAAAATCCGAAATTTACAGGAATTGGAAGAGACGCAAACCGGATTGGAAGATTTGGTTAAAGAAGTGATTGTCGACTAATCCAACCAACCGTAACTGCGTTCGAGCGCTTTTTTCCAATCTGCCAGCAACGCCAACCGACGCCCCGCATCCATTTGAGGCTTCCAAACTTTATCGACGCTCCAGTTTTTCTTCAAATCGTCAAACGACTGCCAAAAACCGACGGAAAGACCGGCCGCGTAAGCTGCTCCGAGAGCGGTCGTCTCTGTGACAATCGGCCGAATAACAGGAATTTTCAGTAAATCGGATTGAAACTGCATTAACGGTTCGCTGTTGGTCATACCTCCGTCGACTTTCAATTCGGGAATGCGGATATCGGCGTCGCGGCTCATAGCCTGAAAAATGTCGTAAGTTTGAAACGCCGTGGCCTCCAAAACAGCCCGCGCGATGTGTCGGCGGTCAGCGTATCCGGTCAGCCCGCAAATGACTCCGCGGGCCCGGCTGCGCCAGTAAGGGGCAAAAAGCCCTGCAAAAGCCGGAACAAAATAGACCCCGCCGTTATCTTCGACTTCTGCCGCCAAAGCGTCAATCTCTTTTGAATTTTTTATCAGTCCTAAGTTGTCCCTCACCCACTGAATCAGAGAGCCGGCAACCGCCACGGAACCTTCCAACGCATACATCGGTTTTTCCTTGCCTTTCTGATAAGCAACCGTCGTCAGAAGTCCGGAATCGGAATAGACGATTCGGGGACCGACATTCATCAACAAAAATCCGCCGGTTCCGTAAGTGGACTTCGACATTCCGGCTTTAAAACAGGTTTGACCGAAAAGCGCCGCCTGTTGATCTCCTAAAATGCCGGCAAACGGAACGCCTTCACCGAACGGAGAATCGGCAGATGAATATCCGTAAGGTGATTCAGGAATGGAAGGTACGATTTGGGGAAGAGTCCGTTCGGGACAGCCGAAGAGATTCAGCAAATCTTCGTCCCAGGTGAGCGTCTGTAAGTCCATTAAAAAAGTTCGGCATGCGTTGGTCACATCCGTCTTCAAAAGACCGCCGTTCGCTCCTCCGGTTAAATTCCATAAAATCCACGTATCGATTGTTCCGAAAACAGCGCGGCCGGCTTCCGTCTCCTCTCTTAATCCGGAAACGTTATCCAAAAACCATTTGATTTTTGATCCTGAAAAATACGGAGAGAGCATGAGTCCGGTTTTTTCCAAAAATCGATATTTACCGCCGGCGGAGAGAAGTTCATTGATGAAATCCTCTCCGCGTAAATCCTGCCACACGGCGGCATTGGCATAAGGCTTTCCGGTCTGCCGGTTCCAGGCGATGACGGTTTCACGCTGATTGGTAATACCGACGGCGGCAATCTCCTCCTGCGGATTGACAATTTCCGCCTGCTTTAAAGTCTCGCGGATGCAGAAAACCGTGTTTTCCAGAATCTCTTCCGGAGAGTGTTCGACCCAACCCGGTCTCGGATAAATTTGTTTATGTTCTTTTTGCGCCGAAAAACACGGTTTACCCTCTTTATCAAACAAAATAAACCGCGTACTGGTTGTCCCCTGATCGATGGCCCCGACATATTTCGCGGACATAAAAACCTCCGTATCTTGATATCTTACCATGAAAAAGAGGGAAAAGCAAATTGATTTTATTCCGATAAGAGATTTTGTTCCGGAGGCAATGCGTCAAGCATATAATATTGGTTGGAATTATTCCACAAAGTATATCCGGAGGCATCCGCTTCCTTCAGTCCGCTGACTTGCTCAACGACATAACGGTCATATTGCGCCTTTTCCATCCAAAATTCCTGAGGAAGACGGAACGCCTGCACATACGGCCGAATCAAACAGCGATTGCGGACGGAAGATTTCGCCCTTTCGGTTCCTTCTTTGTATATCGTATGACTCCATCGCAAATAATCTTCATCATAAACAAACGAACGGGGAAAATGCGACGGATAGTACATCGGAGAAATGACGTCGACGTATTCGGAAAACATTTCTATTCCCTGGCCCATCCAATTTCCCATTTTGTAATAACAGTTATAGCCGTATAAATCGGTGCTGATCGGAATCGAAATTTTCGATCGTGCTTTTTTCAAAAAAGACTCCAACGCATCAATGTTTTGCATTCCCTGTCTTTTATGACGGTAATAACAGCGTTCTACAGGACCGTCGGTCGGAAAACGAATGTAATCAAACTGAATTTCATCGACACCGCGCGCTTGCAGCTCTTCCGCCAGCGCAATATTGTAATCCCACACCTCTTCGTTGTAAGGATCAACCCAGAATTCCCTCTGAACCCACCGCTCTTCACCGGTCTCCTCGTCGACTTCTTTGAATTTCTGTCCCCACGGCTCATTGCTGCGGCTGTCCCAAACCGCAAAACGGTTTTTTTCATAACGGTACAGTTTCGGATCTTTAAACACCACAATGCGAGCGATGACGTAAAGGTTGCGGTTGTCGGCAGTTTCAATCAGTTCTTCCAGTCGGTAACGGGGATAAAGCGCGCCAACCGCTTTCGGAAGATCAAGAGCGGAATCGTAAACCACCAGTCCCTGATCGTTTTTGGCATCAACTACAAATGAATTCAAATTTTTTGCGGCAATGGTCGTCAGATGCGTTTGAAGGCGGGCGCCGGAAGCGTGGTTGGCATTGATATAAATACCGGTTTTGTCGGCAGCTTTGCGCAGCCGTTCCTCTGCCTCAGGATCTTTCGGAGGGACAAACCGCGGCAGTTTGTCAACCCTTTCAATCCAACGCCGCTCCGCCGTATGATAGAAACGGATGTTTTCACGCGTATAAATTTCCAGAACAGCGGGATTTTCGGTCTGAATCCGCAGACTGATAATCTCCTCGGTAAACGGAGCGGGAATCTTTGTCAATCGGGATGAAAAACGATCGGCTTCATAAATCCCGTCTCCGTACCCCCCGGCAATGTAAAAAACGCCCGGTCGGGAACCGTAACAGAGTGCGGAAATCTCTTCGTAAAAGTCGGCGCCGCGGTAAAAAGTGCTGTTGAAACCGTTCAAAGTTTTATTAATCGGATTCCAAGTCAAACCGCCGTCTTTGGTCTCAAAAATTCCGTTAAAGGAAGTTCCGAGCAAAATATGTTTGTCATCGGTCGGTGAAAGCGCCACCGACGAAAAATAGTTGCTGCTTTTCAATCCGTTGGAAGCGGCTGTCGGGATTTGCCGCCAAGACAAACCACCGTCGCCGGTCACATACAGACCGAGACTGAACAACGCCGCCGCCCTCTCTCCATTCAAAACAGACATTCCCGTAACCGGACGGTAAGCGTTTTGCTCCGAAAACGGATAAACCACCTTTGTCGGCAAACCGTTATTTCGGTATTCGGGAGAGCGGCCGCTTCTCGAATCGAAGTAAGCCACGCCGTAACAGTCGGAATATAAAAAATAGCGGTTCTTTTCAAAACGCACCGCTCCGTTTAACCGATAATCGACCCGCGTGTCGGAAACGGAAACCGCCGGTTCTTTCCCCGCAAACAGTAGCACAAAAAACGACAGAAGAAAAGACAACGTTTTCATTGACGCATTATACTGTTTTTGCCCTGTTTTTTCAACCTTTACCAAAAAAAACGAATGTGTTAAAATAAGCTGTGATTGTTACGATTGAGAAGGTAGTTTACGGCGGTTACGGTTTGACGAGAGAAGGAGGCGCCGTGCGGTTGGTTTTCGGTGCGCTTCCGGGAGAAACGGTTGAAACCGCAAATGAAAAAAAATCAAAGTCGGTGATTTTTGCCGACACCGCCCGTATTCTCTCCCCTCATCCGCGCAGGATCAAACCGCCGTGTCCTTATTTTTGCCTCTGCGGCGGATGCGATTTGCAGCACGCCTCTTATGATCTTCAACTGGAACTAAAACAGGCGATGATTAACGAATGCGCCGACCGCGCAGGCGTTCGATTGCCGCCGTTGGCCTTGCTGCCCTCCTCTCCGTTCGGATACAGAAACCGCCTGCGTGTCCGCCTTAACGGCGACGGAGTGCCTTCGTTTTTCAAAAGAGGCAGCCGCACACCGCAACCGATTGAACAGTGTTTATGCGCATGTGAAACAATCAATCACAAACTGAAAGAAATGACGGAAAATCCGCGTCCGGAATCTTCGGGTGAAGAAATTCAATTAAGCATCGATTCGAAAGGAGTCTGCCGTTCAACCGCCGTTCTGGGCTTCGGCGCGGAAGCAATGCCGACTTTCTCTCAAGTCAATGATGAAATCAATGAAAAAATTCGAACTTTCATTCGTCAATTTGCCGAATCCGAACGAAAAGGTCAAAAGATTCGCCTATTGGATCTATTTTGCGGCAACGGCAATTTTTCGCTGCCGTTGGCCGATATTGCCGAACGCATTGACGGTTTTGATTTGAATGCAGCTGCCATCGAATCCGCCAACCGTTCGGCTGTCTTGCTGCATGAGACGAAAATCCGTTACCGCCGCGAAAATCTCTACCATGTTTTAGGGAAAAAGAAAATCGCCGATGATTTTGATTTTTGTATTGTCGATCCGCCGGCCGCAGGGTTAAAAGCAGGCGCCTCCGTTTTGGCTGAAAGCGGCTTGCCGACTGTCGTTTACGTCTCTTGTTCGCCGCCGGATCTGATGCGCGATCTGACGGTTTTAACGCGGCGCTATGAAATCAAAGCTGCCGCCGCCTTTGATATGTTTCCCCAAACCTCAAAAATCGAGATGGTGGTTCTTTTGTCTAAATTATCAAACTGTGATATCGGTAAAAATAAGAGATTTTGTTTCTGATACCAAAACGGAGGAAAGAACGCATGATTACGGGCGCCATCAAAAATAAAGTAGATAAAATCTGGACGGACATCTGGGCGGGCGGCATTACCAATCCCCTGACGGTCATCGAACAGCTGACCTATTTGATGTTCATCCGCTCGCTAGACGAAAAAGAGCTGGAAACCGAAGCGTTTGAACAGATGAGCGGCGAGAAGATGCAAAAAATCTTCCCGCAATCCCCGATCGGACAGTCCATGCGCTGGAGCAAGTTCAAGAACAACGACCCGCGCGACATTTACGACGTGATTTCCCAGCGGGTCTTCCCCGCCATCAAAAACATGAAGCACGGACGCCTGCCGGATTTTACGGAACAGGGCGAGTTGGAGGAAATCGCGGACGGCAGCGCGGCGGACGGAGAAGAAAGCGCGTTCGCCCGGTACATGAGCGACGCGATGTTCCTGATTCCCACGCCGCAGGTGCTACAAAAAATCATCACCGGACTGGACGACCTGTATGAGCATGACATTTCCGATTTGGATATGCAGGGCGACTTGTATGAATACATGCTGGGAAAACTTTCCACCGCCGGCCAGAACGGCCAGTTCCGCACGCCGCGCCACATCATCAAAATGATGGTGGAGCTTTTGCAGCCCACCCCGGAGGACGCCATCTGCGATCCTGCCTGCGGCACGGCGGGCTTTTTGGTGGCAGCCGCGGAGTACATCCGCGCGCATTACGAAGACGCGATGACAAGCGAACAATGGGAGCATTTTTCCGGGCCGATGTTTACCGGCTTTGACACAGACCGCACCATGCTGCGGTTATCGGCGATGAACCTGATGCTCCATTCAATTACGCATCCCGAAATTGACTATCAGGACAGCGTTTCCAAGCAGAACCAAATCCGCGACCGGTACACCATCTGCCTGGCAAATCCGCCGTTTAAGGGCACCATCGACGCGGAGAGCATCAACGACAACCTGAAAGCGGTCACCAACACCAAAAAGACCGAGCTGCTGTTCCTGGCGCTGTTTCTGCGGATGCTGAAAAAAGGCGGGCAATGCGCCTGCATCGTGCCGGACGGCGTGCTGTTCGGTTCTTCCAACGCGCACAAGGCGATCCGCAAGGAGCTGGTGGAACACCACCAGCTGCGGGCAGTGATTTCCATGCCTTCCGGCGTGTTCAAACCTTATGCGGGAGTTTCTACGGCGGTGCTGGTGTTTACCAAAACCGGCGCGGGCGGCACGGACAACGTGTGGTTTTACGACATGAAGGCCGACGGCTTTTCTCTTGATGACAAGCGCGGCGAAATCGCGGAGAACGATATTCCCGATATTATCAGCCGCTTTCATAATCCTGATAACGAGACTTCCCGAAAACGGACCGAACAGAGCTTTTTTGTGCCGAAAGAAGAAATCGTGGGCAACGGCTACGACCTTTCCATTAACAAGTACAAAAAGACAGACTATGTACCGGTGGAATATCCTCCCACCTCCCACATCATGGCGGAACTGCACACACTGGAAGAAGAAATCACCGCAGGACTGAAAGAACTGGAGGGGATGCTGTGATGAAACAAGTCCTTTTTCCAGAAGTAGTATGGTTTCAAGAAGGTCCAGGTGTAAGGAACACTCAATACACAGATTCAGGTGTGAAGTTATTAAATGTTGCAAACTTGGTTGATGGCAGAGTTGATCTTTCAAACACAGACCGATATATTTCTGAAGAAGAAGCGTATGGGAAATACAAACATTTTTTAGTGGATGATGGTGATTTCATCATTGCGTCTTCAGGGATTAAAGTAGAATATTTTGATAAAAAAATGGGGTTTGTTTCAGAGGCACAGTTACCATTATGCATGAATACAAGTACAATTCGTTTTAAGGTTTTAGATAAAAACATTTTAGATATTCGTTACTTTATGTATTTCCTTAAAACGGACCAATTTAAACAACAGTTATCAAGAGAAATCACTGGATCTGCACAATTGAACTTCGGTCCCAGTCATTTAAAAAAAATGCATCTTCCTTTGATAGACTTGACAGAACAGCACAAAATTGCAGCAGTGCTGGACAAGGTTAGCGACCTGATTGCAAAACGCCGCCAGCAATTGGATAAGCTGGATGAGATGGTCAAGGCAAGGTTTGTGGAGATGTTTGGGACATTATCACATCCTTCGCAGAAATTCAAATATGATATACTCAAAAATTTATGTAGAAAGATAACAGACGGAAAGCATGGAGGATGTACTCCGCAATTAGGATCGGGGAGATATTTTGTTGGTGCTAGGGAAATATTTGACGATTCTGTGCATTATGAAACTGCACCGGAAATAGCTATTGATGAATTTGAAAAAGATTACAAACGGTGCAATTTAGAAATTGGGGATTTATTAATCGTAAATACAGGTGCGACTATTGGAAAATCAGCAATAGCTTGTGATTGCAGAACACAACACACATTATTACAAAAAAGTGTGGCACTACTCAAAGTGAAAAGTGAATTGATTAATCCTGTATTCTTAAAGTACTGTTATAGAGTAAATGAAACCATGTATAAGGTCGAAAGTGCATCTGCACAGCCTAATTTGCTTTTATCAAAAATAAATACAACGTCAATTTATGTTCCACCAATGGCATTGCAAAATCAATTTGCAGCTTTTGTCGAACAAACTGAAAAATCAAAAACCACCATCAACCGCAGCCTCGAAAAGCTGGAAACGCTTAAAAAGGCGCTGATGCAGGAATACTTTGGATGAGGTAATACATATGGAATTCCCTAAACAAATGAAAGATATTGTATATGAGCTTCTTCAGGAACCGACATTGGATCGTTTTCGAGAATTTTTACGGAGTGAAACCGGTGAACATAATGCCATCGATTTTAAACAAGAGTGGATTGAGAAAGATAAACTGGCAAAATTGATGCTCGCCCTATCCAATTACGGTGGCGGGATTGTTGTTTTTGGAGTACACGAAAACAAGGATAATACATTTTCACGTGATGGGTTGAAAGAATTACAAGCCAAAGAGCAGATAGGAGAATGGATAAAACCATACATTTCTTCCAATCTCAAATATGATATTTATGATTTTAACTACAAAACATCGGAGTACGAGGTATTGAACGGAAAATTATTCCAGATTCTTGTTATCGAAGACACTCCGGAATTTTTGCCCTTCATTTCTCGAAAAGAAGGGGGCAATATTAAGCCCGCAACTATTTATATACGACGTGGAACAGCCAATGAGCAAGTTACAGAAGAAGAATTATCTCATATTCTTGAACGCCGAATGAAACATATTTTTCCTGTAACCGGAAAACCGTTGGATTTGAAAAAACATCTAGAACAACTTCAAATTTTATACGCCAATATCAAGCCGACAGTTTCCACCATTAAGGAAACCGAGGATATCCCTCTATTTATGAAACATTTTAGGAAATTTACAGAGTTAGCAAAAAAATTTAGTTTCGGACATGAATACGAAACAGAAAAAAATCCTTTATACCCCGAAGAATCTTACGAGCAATTTATTGCTACACTGATTGATAAAAAGAAAAATAAAATTGAAAGGGTGCTTGATTTGCAGTGAAAGATTTTGTAGATGATAAAATTTATTTTAGCGGGTTGAAATTATTTTCCTCTCTGCGGATTCTTGTCGGCAAAAATATATTCTGTTTCCTCAAACCGCAAGTAGAAAAAATCCGGGGCATAGGGTATAATATTTTCGGATAATTGTTCGGAGGCATTTCTCTTTGGCCAATTTTACATTTCTTCAGACACAACCCCAATACGCGCTTTTTGCTCCGGCGTGCACCGAGGCGGAAAAAATCTATGCCTCCTCTCCCGCCCTGTGCGCGGTGGGCTGCCGGAAGGCTTTGGAGTTGGCAGTCAAATGGGTCTATTCCGCCGACACTTCCATGGAAATGCCCTACAAAGACAACCTGCAATCCCTCATCCACGACCCGACCTTCCGCTTCGCGCTGGACTCCCGAACGTGGAGCAAACTGCCCTTCATCGTCAAACTCGGCAATCTGGCGGTGCACACGGAACGAAGCGTACAGCCCGGAGACGCGCTCGCTTCGCTGAAAGGCTTGTTTGAGTTCATCCAGTGGATTGACTACTGCTACGGCGCGGAGTACGCGGAGCGCGCGTTTGATGAAAGCCTAATCCCCGCCGAAAAGGCGGCGGTTGATACTCGGAAAATCAAAGAGCAGGAAAGGCTGCTGGACGAAAAAGAAGCGGAGATCGAGGCGCTTCGCAAACAGATTGAAGAACTGGCGGCGCAATACACTGCCGGAAAAGAACAGCATCAAAAGGAACGCGTCTTCCAGCCGGAAGACCTCTCCGAATTCCAAACGCGCAAAATCTACATCGATGTGGACTTAAAGCTCATGGGCTGGAAATTCACCGGACCGGACGCGGACGTCCGGGAAGAGTTCCCCGTGCAAGGCATGAGCGGCGCGGACGGACAGCCGGGCTTTTGCGATTATGTGCTGTTCGGCAAGGACGGTCTTCCGCTCGCGGTCATTGAAGCCAAGCGAACCGGCAAAGATCCCAACATTGGCCGCAAGCAGGCTGTCCTGTACGCGGATTGTTTGGAGCGTCAATTCGGCCGCCGTCCGATGATGTTCACCACCAACGGCTTTGAAACGTATTTTTGGGATGACCGGACCGGCCCGCAGCGGAAAGTCAGCGGCGTGTTCAGCAAGGACGATTTACAAAAACTGATGAACCGCCGCGCTGAACGGATGGATTTAACGCGCGTTTCCATCGACGACCGCATCACTGACCGGTATTACCAAAAAGAGGCGATCCGGGCGGTCTGCGATCAAATCGCGAACGGCTTCCGCAAACACCTGCTGGTCATGGCGACCGGCACCGGCAAAACCAGAACCGCTTCCAGCCTGGCAGACGTGCTCAGCCGCGGCAAGTGGATCACGAACATCCTCTTTTTAGCCGACCGCACCGCGCTGGTCAAACAGGCAAAAGACGATTTTAAGAATTATCTGCCGGATCTGTCCCTGTGCAATCTCTGCTCCAACAAAGACGACCGGAACGCCCGCATCGTGTTCTCCACCTACCCGACCATCCTCAACGCCATCGACGACACCAAGTCCAAAGACGGCCGCCGGCTGTTCACCCCGGCGCATTTCGATCTGATCATCATTGATGAAAGCCACCGGAGCATTTTCAAAAAATACCGGGCGATTTTTGAGTACTTTGACGCGCTGATGGTGGGGCTCACCGCCACGCCGAAAACCGACGTGGACCGCAACACCTATGATTTCTTCGAAATGGAGCACGGCGTGCCCACCTACGCTTACGATTACGAAACGGCTGTGCGGCAGGATCATGTGCTGGTGCCGTATTACAATTACGAGGTGAAAACCAAATTCCTGGACGAAGGCATCGCCTACGACGAATTGTCCGATGAAGACAAAGAACGCTACGAGGACGATTTTATCGAAGACGGCGTTCTGCCGGATTGGATTCCGTCGGAGAAGCTCAACAAGTTTGTGTTCAACGAAAAAACAGCGGATCTGGTTTTGCAGGATTTAATGGAACGCGGCATCAAAATCGAAGGCGGCGACCGTCTGGGCAAAACCATTGTTTTCGCGCAAAACAAGCGCCACGCCGAGTTCATTCTGGAGCGATTCAACAAGCTCTACCCGCAGTACCGCGGAACCTTCGCCCAGCGCGTCATCTGCGACGACGCCTACGCGCAGACTGTTATCGACGATTTCAAGCAGCCGGAAAAGGAACCGCAAATCGCCGTGTCGGTGGATATGATGGACACCGGCATCGACGTGCCCGAGTGCGTCAATCTGGTGTTCTTCAAAAAAGTGCGTTCCAAAGCGAAGTTCTGGCAGATGATTGGCCGCGGCACGCGGTTGTGCAAGGGATTGGCGTGCGTCGATCAGATTGACGGCTTGTACACGGACAAGCGGCGCTTTTTGATTTTCGATTACTGCGGCAATTTTGAATATTTCCGCGCGCACCAAGAAGGCTATGAAGCAAAAGAGACCAAAACGCTGTCGGAGAATCTATTTGGCAAGCTGGTTCAAATCGCGGCGGCCTTGCAGGAAAGCGCCTTCGCCGCGGACGAATATCAGGCGTGGAGAGGCGAAATCACCGAAACCTGCCGCCAGCTGGTCGCGGCGCTGAATCCGGAGTTGATTTCCGTCAAGCTCAAGCTGCAAGCCGTAGAAAAATACAAACACAAAGAAGCGTTTCAATCAATCAGCGAAAGCGGAAAAACAGAGCTCCTTTCGCAAATCGCGCCGCTCGTTCAATTTGAAGAAACGGACGAATTTGCCAAGCGGTTTGACAATTTTCTATACGGGCTGATTCTCGCGCACATCGGGCAAACGCCCGCTTTTCAAACCGCAAGGAAACAGCTTTGCGAAACCGCTGCCCTGTTGGAACGGAAGGCGAACATTCCGCAAATTAAGGCGAAGCTGCCGCTTTTAAAAGAAATCCAGACGGACGCGTTTTGGGACGCCAACGGCATTCTGCAGTTTGAACGAACCCGGCGGCAGCTTCGGGATTTGATCCGCTTTTTGGATGAAAGCGGCGGCGGGCAAAAAACCATTGTCACGAACCTGACCGATCCGGTGACCGCCGATGTCGCCGGGGAACCCGTTCCGCCGTACGCCGGTTTTGAGGATTACCGCGCGAAAGTCAACCGCTACGTCAACGAGCACGGAAATACGCTTGCGATTTACAAACTGACCCACAATATTCCGCTGACAAGGAACGATTATCGGGAGTTGGAGCGCGTGCTGACCAGCGAGCTTGGAAGCGAAGAAGATTACAAACGGGAATTCGGAGAGACGCCGTTCGGATTATTGGTGCGAAAAATTGCCAAATTAGATCACGACGCGGCGATGCAGGCGTTTTCTGCTTTTATCAATGATCAATCTTTAAATCAAAAGCAGATCGCCTTTGTCCATAAGATCATCCATCATATAGAACTGAATGGATATATGGAAAACGCCGCGGAGCTGACCAAGCCGCCGTTTGACAAACCGGTCAGCTTTATCAAGCTGTTTGACGCGAACACCCGAAGCGCCCTACTGGCGGCGATCAACCAGATCCGCGAAAACGCGGTGCAAATCGCCGCATCGTAACAATCACACCCTGCGCCTTGTCGCCCCATGATCTCCTTTCAGGCGCGCCTCGGTTGCCGTTGCCCATCGTCCGTGAGCGCTATTTTTCCCTCCTCCACGGCGCTGTATTTTTAAGCGTCAGCGCCTCGCGGACAGCTAAAGAACTTCTGCTGTCGGAGTTTCTGCTGTCGGAGTTTCTGCTGTCGGAGTTTCTGCTGTCGGAGTTTCTGCTGTCGGAGTTTCTGCTGTCGGAGTTT